>NZ_JABFNS010000048.1 GCF_013116825.1 Myxococcus xanthus | reverse complement strand
GCTTTGGGTTCGGTGGAGCCATGATGCCCATTCTCCCAGATTGGGGGCGGCGACGAACCCCTTGCGAATACTGGCCTGTTCGCGACCCGAGACTCTAGAGTGCGGGACTCACCCACGCCTATGGACCCAAGAGGATTGCCGCACGTGACCCCGCCCGCCATCCGGCTCTTCAACACGATGACCATGCAGAAGGAGCTGCTGCAGCCCGCCATTCCCGGCGAGGTGGGGGTCTACGTCTGTGGTCCTACCGTCTACAGCTATATTCATATCGGGAATGCTCGCACCTTCACCTCCTTCGACGTGGTGGTCCGCTACCTCCGTCACCGGGGCCTGAAGGTCCGGTACGTCCGCAACTTCACGGACGTGGACGACAAGATCATCAAGGCAGCCGCGGAGACGGGCGAGGCCCCCGTGGAGCTGGCGGCACGCTACGTGGAGATCTTCCGGGAGGACACCCGGGCGCTCCACCTGCTGGAGCCTGACTTCTCGCCGCGGGTGAGCGACCACCTCCCCGAAATCATCGCCATCATCCAGAAGCTCGTGGACAAGGGCCACGCGTACGCCTCGCAGGGCGACGTGTACTTCTCCGTGAGCAGCGACGCGGACTACGCGAAGCTGTCCAAGCGCAACCTGGACGAACTGTGCGTGGGCGAGCGCGTGCAGCCGGGTGAGCAGAAGCGCGAGCCGCTCGACTTCGCCCTGTGGAAGGCGGCCAAGCCGGGGGAGCCCGCGTGGGAGAGCCCCTGGGGGCCCGGCCGTCCGGGCTGGCACATCGAGTGCTCCGCGATGAGCGCGAAGTACCTGGGTGAGACGTTCGACATCCACGGCGGCGCGCTGGACCTCATCTTCCCCCACCACGAGAACGAAATCGCGCAGAGCGAGTCCGCCAACGGGGTGACGTTCGCCCGGTATTGGATGCACTGCGGCTTCCTGGACCTGGAAGGCGCGAAGATGTCCAAGTCGCTGGGCAACGTGGTGCGCCTGCGCGACGCGCTGACCAAGGTGGACCCGGAAGCGCTGCGATTCTTCTTCCTCGCCACGCACTACCGCCACCCGCTGTCGTTCTCCGACAAGGCGCTGGCGGATGCGGAGACGCGCATGGAGTACTTCTACGAGACGCTTCGCAAGGTGGACGAGCGAATCTCGGGGAAGGACTTCGGCAAGGGGCCCCTGCACGGCGACCCGCAGCGCTTCTTCACCGAGTTCGAGTCCGCCATGGACGACGACTTCAATACCGCGGGCGGCCTGGGCGCGCTGTCGGGGCTCTTCGGGATGATGAACGAGCTGACCGACAAGCCGCCCGTCAAGGACAAGGCCCTGGTGGGCCGCACGCTTCAGGCGCTGCGTGAGGACGTGCGCAGGGTGTCCGGCGTCCTGGGCCTCTTCGAGGACGCGCCCGATGCGTGGCTGCTGCGCCGCCGCGAGCGCGCCGTGCGCGAGCGGGGCATCGACGTGGCGGAGGTGGAGCGCCTGCTGGGCGAGCGCACCGCTGCCCGCGCGGCGAAGGACTTCGCCGCCGCGGACCGGGTGCGAGGCGAGCTGAAGCAGAAGGGCGTGGAAATCATGGACACGCCCGCTGGCACGACGTGGAAGGTGGCGCCGCTCCAGGGCTGATGCAGTGCTTCGGGTGTCCCGGGCTTCGTGTTAGGGCTCGGGACACCATGATGCGCTCGCTGCCTCTGCTTCTCGCCCTCTGCTCCGCTCCTGCGCTCGCGCAGCGCGTGCAGTTGACGACGCCCGCGGAGAAGTCCGCGTCCGGTGTCATCGCTCCGGAGGTGCTGCGCGCGCACGTGCGCTTCCTCGCGAGTGACCTGCTGGAGGGCCGCGGTCCCGGCACACGGGGGGACGCGCTCGCGCAGGCGTACATCGCTTCGCAGTTCGAGGCGCTCGGGTTGCGGCCGTTGGGCACGGACGGCTCGTACCTGCAGCCTTTTGACCTGGTGGGCGTCACCAGCAGCCCCAGGGAGTTGTCGTTCCAGTCGCATCAGGGCGCGGTGCACTTGAAGTTCCACGACGACTTCATCGCCGTTTCCGGCGTGCAGGCCCCCGAGTCGAAGCTGGCGGCGTCCGAGCTCGTCTTCGTGGGCTACGGCATCCAGGCCCCCGAGTACCAGTGGGACGATTTCAAGGGGATGGACCTGCGCGGCAAGACGCTGCTCATCCTCAACAGCGACCCGGAGGATGACCCGCGGCTCTTCGCGGGGAAGACGCGGCTCTGGTACGGCCGCTGGGATTACAAGTACGAGCAGGCGGCGAAGATGGGCGCGGCGGGCGCCATCATCATCCACACCACGCCGAGCGCGGGCTACCCGTGGCAGGTGGTGCAGACGTCGTGGACGGGCGAGCAGTTCGAGCTGCCCGCGGCGGAGGTGCCCCGTCTCCAGGTGAAGGCCTGGACGACCGAGCAGGCCACGCGCCGGGTGTTGCAACTGGCGGGCAAGGACCTGGGGGCGCTGTGGGCCGCCGCGCAGAAACGCGACTTCCAGCCCGTGCCACTCGGGGTGACGGTGTCATCGCGCCTCACCAACACGGTGCGCCGCAGTCCCACCGCCAACGTGCTGGCGCTGTTGCCCGGAAGTGACTCGAAGCTGTCCCAGGAGGTGGTGCTCTACACCGCGCACCATGACCACCTGGGCCGCAAGGAAGGTGGCAAGCCGGGCGAAGACACCATCTACAACGGCGCGCTCGACAACGCGTCCGGTGTGTCGGCGATGCTCAACATCGCCAAGGCGTTCAAGGCCCTCCCCAAGGCGCCGCGCCGCTCCATCCTCTTCGCCGCCGTGGCCGCCGAGGAGCAGGGGCTGCTGGGCTCGCAGTACCTGGCCGAGCATCCGCCCGTGCCCCACGGCCGGGTCGCCGCCAACATCAACATCGACGGCGCCAACATTCGTGGCCGCACCCGCGACCTCACCGTCATCGGTCTGGGCAAGTCCAACCTGGACGCCACGCTGGTCGCCCTGGCGAAGACGCAGGGCCGGGTGGTGAAGGCGGACCAGTTGTCGGACCGGGGCTTCTTCTACCGTTCGGACCAGTTCAATTTCGCCAAGCGGGGCATTCCCGCCGCGTACTTCGGCAGCGGGATGGACTTCATCGGCAAGCCGGAGGGCTGGGGCAAGCAGCAGCGGGAGGTCTGGGAGTCGAAGCACTACCACCAGCCGTCGGACGAGCTGCGTCCGGATTGGGACTTTTCCGGCGCGGTGGAGGACATCCGCCTGTTCTTCCTGCTGGGGGCCCACGTTGCCCGGCAACCCGAGCTTCCGCGCTGGAACAAGGGGGATGAGTTCGAGGCTGCCCGGCTGCAATCCCTGGAAGCGTTGAAGCGGCAGGACACTTTGAAGTAGCGCGGTCACGAACATCCGGCCTTCCCACCCGCGCGGTGTTAAGTCTCGCGGGTATGTCGGACTTTCAGCTCGTCAGCGAACACCGTCCCGGAGGCGACCAGCCGAGGGCCATTGGCGAACTCACGCAGGGCGTCCTGCGGGGTGACCGCTACCAAACGCTCCTGGGCGTCACCGGGTCGGGCAAGACGTTCACGATGGCGAACGTCATCGCCAACGTACAGCGGCCCACGCTGGTGATGGCCCATAACAAGACGCTGGCCGCGCAGCTCTACGGCGAATTCAAGGCGCTCTTCCCGCACAACGCCGTCGAGTACTTCGTCTCGTACTACGACTACTACCAGCCCGAGGCCTACGTCCCGTCGACGGACACCTTCATCGAGAAGGACTCGTCCATCAACGACAACATCGAACGGATGCGCCACTCGGCCACCCATTCGCTGCGCACGCGGGACGACGTCATCATCGTCGCCAGCGTGTCCTGCATCTACGGCCTGGGCGCGGCCCGCAGCTACGTGGACCTGGCGGTGCGCGCGGCGGTGGGCGAGGAGATGGGGCGCGACACCTTCATGCGCAAGCTGGTGGAAGCCCAGTACAAGCGCAACGACCTGGACTTCCACCGAGGCACCTTCCGCGCGCGCGGCGACACCGTCGAGGTATTCCCCGCGTACGAGGAGGAGCGGGCCGTTCGCGTCAGCTTCTTCGGCGACGAGGTGGAGCGCGTCACCGAGTTCGACCCGCTGCGCGGCGTGACGCTGGGCGCGCTGGAGAAAATCGTCATCTTCCCCGCCAGCCACTACGTGGCCGAGGAGGACGTGCGCCGGCGCGCGATTCAGACCATTCGCGACGAGCTGTCCGAACAGCTGCAGACGTTCAAGCGCGAGGGCAAGCTGTTGGAGGCGCAGCGGCTGGAGCAGCGCGCCATGTTCGACCTGGAGATGATTGAGCAGGTCGGCTACTGCAGCGGCATCGAGAACTACTCCCGGCACTTCTCCGGCCGCGCGGCGGGAGAGCCGCCGCCGTGCCTCATCGACTACTTCCCACGCAACCTGCTGGTGATGCTCGATGAGAGCCACCAGACGGTGCCGCAGATTGGCGCCATGTACCGTGGTGACCGCGCGCGCAAGGAGACGCTGGTGGGCTTCGGCTTCCGCCTGCCCAGCGCGCTGGACAACCGCCCGCTCAAGTTCGGTGAGTTCGAGGAGCTGGTGCCCCAGGCCATCTTCGTCTCCGCGACGCCGGCGGAGTACGAACTGCAGAAGTCACAGGGCGTCGTGGTGGAGCAGATCATCCGCCCCACGGGCCTGACCGACCCAGAGGTGGAGATTCGCCCCGTGGGCAATCAGGTGGACGACCTGCTGGAGGAGGTGCGTCAGCGCGTGGCCCGCAGCGAGCGCGTCCTGGTGACGACGCTCACCAAGCGCATGGCGGAAGACCTCACGGAGTACTTCTCCGACGTAGGCGTGCGCGTGCGCTACCTGCACTCGGACATCGACGCGATTGAGCGCATGGCCATCATCCGCGACTTGCGCAAGGGCGAGTTCGACGTCCTGGTGGGCATCAACCTGCTGCGCGAGGGCCTGGACATCCCCGAGGTGTCCCTGGTGGCCATCCTGGACGCGGACAAGGAGGGCTTCCTGCGCAGCCACGTCTCCCTCATCCAGACGATTGGCCGCGCGGCCCGTAACGTGAACGGCCGCGTCATCATGTACGCGGACAACGTCACCGACTCCATGAAGAAGGCCCTGGACGAGACGACGCGCCGCCGCGAAATCCAGCGCGCGTACAACCAGGCGCACGGCATCACCCCGCGTTCGGTGAAGAGCAACATCACCGACCTGTCCGAGCACGCGGCCTATGAGGCGGGTGACGCGGGCGCCCTGCCGCTGGCGGCCGAAGGCGAGGACGACGTCCTTCAGCCGAAGGAAATCAAGCGGCTCATCGAGGAATTCACCAAGGACATGCTCGCCGCCGCGGACGAGATGCAGTTCGAGAAGGCGGCCGAGTACCGGGACCGCGTGCAGCTCTTGAAGGACATGGACCTGGGGCTCAAGCCGGCGTCGCGCTCGCTGCTGCGGGCCCCGGCGAAGGCGGCGGAAGCCGAAGCCCCGAAGAAGGGCAAGGGGCGCGGGGGCGGAGGACGCTCCGCGCGGGCTCGGAGCCGCAAGTAGGCGGGGGCTGGCATGGACGCGAAGCTCCTGGAGAAGCTGGACGCACTGCCCACCGAGCCCGGCGTGTACCTGATGAAGGACCGCCGGGGTCAGGTCATCTACGTGGGCAAGGCCATCAACCTGCGCAGCAGGGTGCGCTCGTACTTCAATCGCACCGGCGACACGCGCGTCTTCGTGTCCTTGTTGGACCAGTTGCTGGGCGATTTGGAGACGGTGCTCGTCAGCAACGAGAAGGAAGCGCTGCTGCTCGAAAACGAGCTCATCAAGAAGCACCGGCCGCGCTTCAACGTCCTGCTCAAGGACGACAAGCAGTTCATCTCCCTGCGCCTGGACCGCACCCAGCACTATCCTCGCCTGGAAGTGGTGCGCAAATACGAGCGCGACGGCGCGCGCTACTTCGGGCCGTACTCCAGCGCGGGGGCCATCCGCGAGACGCTGCGGGTGGTCAACCGCTTCTTCCGCCTGCGCACGTGCACCGACCACGTGCTGGCCAACCGCAAGCGGCCCTGCTTGTTGCACCAGATTGGCCGTTGCCCGGCCCCGTGCGTGTACCCGGTGCCCCAGGAGGACTACCACCGCAGCGTGGACGAGGTGGTGATGTTCCTGGAGGGCAAGGCGGGGGAGCTGGTGGAGGGCCTGCGCCTGCGCATGAAGCGCGCCGCGCAGGAGCTGAAGTTCGAAGAGGCCGCGCGGATACGAGACCAGCTCAGCGCCATCGAGCGGAGCCTGGAGCGGCAGAAGGTCGCCACCACCGACTTCAAGGACCAGGACGTCTTCGCCTTCCACCGGGAAGGGGACCGCATCCTGTTCTACGTCTTGTGGGTGCGGCAGGGCCGGCTCAACGGCGGGCAGGCCTTCCCCTTCGGCAGCCAGGAGTTCCCCGACGAGGAGCTGATCGCCTCGTTCGTCAACCTCTACTACGACCAGGGCAGCTTCGTGCCGGAGGAGGTGCTGCTGCCGCTGGAGTTGGAGGACGGCACCGGGGGGCTCGAGGCGCTCCTCACGGAGCGCAAGGGCGAGCGCGTGCGCGTCCTGGTGCCCAAGCGCGGGGAGAAGCTGGACCTGGTGAAGATGGCGGCGAAGAACGCCGAACAGGCCTTCGTGGAGCGCCGTCGCACGAAGGACGAAACGGACACCGTGCTGTCCCGGCTCCAGCAGCGGCTGGGCCTGCGCAACTTCCCGCGCCGCATGGAGTGCTTCGACATCTCGCACTTCCAGGGTTCGGCCATCGTCGCGTCGCAGGTGGCGGTGACGGATGGGGACGCGGACAAGTCGCGCTACCGGAAGTACAAGATCAAGACGCTGGAGAAGCAGGACGACTTCGCCAGCATGTACGAGGTCATCTCCCGCCGCCTGAAGAAGGGCCTGGAGGACAATGACCTGCCGGACCTGCTCGTCATCGACGGAGGCAAGGGGCAACTGGCCAGCGCGCACGCGGCGATGAAGGACGTGGGCGTGGAGTCGGTGGACGTGGTGGGTCTGGCCAAGAGCCGCGACCTGGAGGTGTTCGACCGCGACGCGGAGAGCGCCCGGAGCCCCGAGCGCATCTTCGTGGTGGGGCGCAAGGACCCCATCGTCCTATCCCAGAACTCGGCGGAGATGTTCATGCTCACGCGAATGCGGGACGAGGCCCACCGCTTCGCCATCACCTTCCAGAAGCAGGTGCTGCGCAAGAGCCGGGTGCGTTCGGCACTGGAGGACATCCCTGGCGTGGGGGAGACGCGGCGCAAGCAACTACTTCGGCACTTCGGCTCGCTCAAGCGGGTGGGGGACGCCTCCATCGAAGAGCTCGCGGAAGTCGTCGGACCGGCCATGGCGGAACGCGTCCATGCGGGCCTCCACGGACATCCAGAAGAGGATGCGGAAGATCCCGTACGGGAGGCTTCCCTTGACGACGCGCACGAACCCGTCGACGAAAAAACGCAGGGAGGGTCGCCACCCGGGGCAGCGTGATTAATTTCCGCTGCAGACCTGATGGGAAGTGCGCTGGAAGCGCGACGTTCCTGGGGTTTTTCATTGCGACTGGGCTCGGCGCTGAACTATAGCGGTTGACGATTCCGAGCACGTTTCACAGAGGGCGAGGGACCGACATGAGGCTGTATCCGAAGGTGATCCCGATCATCTCGCGCGAGGCCATTCAGCAGCTCATGCAGGACGGGGACATCGAGGTGGAGCCGATGCGCGTGGCCGACGCCGAGATGGACCTGTCAGCCATCATGCGTGAGTACCTTGCGAACGAGGAGCGTGTGAACCAGGCGACGCGTGAAGCGCTGGAGCGTCGCGGCTACGACTATTCCAAGTTCAACCAGGTGAAGCGCGAGATGGCGGACGTCCGCGGCTTCAAGATGGGCGACGAGGGCATCGAGTACGTCATCAACCAGATGATTGAATTCCTGCTCATCAGCCGGAACGTCGAAGAAGTGTACTCGGCGGATAACGGGCTGCGTCAGAAGATCTTCGCCGTCATGAAGCGTCACCTCGACGTGGACGACGAAATCGACAAGGAAGCCCGCTCCCGCCTGAAGCACCTGCAGGAGGGCACCAGCGCCTTCGACATCGAGTACAACAAGACGGTCGAGCAGATCCGCAGGGCGCGCGGCCTCATCTAGTTCGCAGGGGTGGGGCATGCCGTTCCCCGCTCCGCTGCCTACCTTGTAGACCAAGGAGGCAGCGTCGATGGCGGGACCCTTCACCACGTTCGTTCTGTCCGGTTTGCTGGCCACGGCGCCAGGCGGGTTCACGTTCGAGGGCCGCGAGGCCAGCGCGAGGACCGAGCAGCCAGACGGCTTCTTCATCCAAGGCTCACTTCCCTTCACGGACCTCGCTGAAAGCGGCACGGGGAGCGCGTCGCTGACGGTGGAGGACCGCGTGTCCCTTCCGGGCGCCACCTTTGGGGATGAAGGGACGCTGGAAGCGTCCTTCCGCCTGGGCGCCACGGAGTACCGGGTAGCGCTGCTGCGGCCTGGTTTCCCGCCGGAGCAGGGGCAGGGGGGCTCAGGCCCGCCTCCTCGCCCGCCTCGACATGCCATTGGCGGCGGCGTGTTGTTGGACGTCCCGCTCTATGGGGACAGTGGCCTGGGCTGGACGGCGATGACGCGTACCCATGCCGCGGTGGCTGTCTGGGGTGTGGGCAGCGTCTGGCGCAACGGACAGCTTCTGACGGACACGGCCTTCGTGCATGCGGCGGCGCTGGCCGCTGGCGCGTACGCGGATGACGACACCCACCGGCTGCTGCGGCAGGCTCGCTACGACGACACGGAGCTCGTGGTGCTGGTGTGGAACCTCCCGCCGCGGCTCGAGCCGCGGGGCTTCATCCAGTTCGTGTTCGAGGACGTAGCCATCGACGTGGGCGGCACTGCGGTGAGTTCGCGGCCCTTCGTGGAGAACACGGGCAATCCGCCGCTGAGCTGGCGCTCACTGACGCCGGTACCGCCCTCCGCCGTGCTAGGGGCGCCAGTGAGGGCGTCGCCTCCTCCCGCGCCTTCGGCCATCGGAGGCAGTGGGGCGGCTAAGGCGCTTCAGGAGACGGGGGCCGTGACGCGGGTGACGGTGCCGGCGACGGCTCCAGGGCGCCTGGCGACTGCGCCGGTGCAAACCACGACGGTGCCAGGGGGGCCGGTGACGCCTGAGGTCATCAGTGGGGGCTTCCCCGTGCCGATGGTGACGAACACGCCCGTGACATACTCGGGGCAGCTTCCAGTGACGCCGTTAGATGGAACCGCCGTGGTGGCGGGGACGCCCGGGAGAGGCACGACGGGGGCGTTCGCGACGCCGCCCACTGCATCCACCTTCGGTTCGTTCACGGTGCAGCCGCTGGCGCCGGGCTCGTTCGACGCGTTTGTCGGCACGGGGCAGTCCAGCGCGGGAATCATCGCCACCGAGCCTCCGCTCAACTCGAATCCCGCCACGCCGCCGCCGGGGTTGCTGAGCACGCCGGCGCCGCTGAATGCCGGGACTCCGGCGCCGTTGCTGGGGACGCCCGCGCCGCTCAACGCCGCGCCTGCGCTCCCGCTGCCCACGACGCCTTCTCCCGTGCTGGGGCCCGCGACGACCGCTCCTGCTCCCGCCGCGCCTGCTGCGGCGGGGCCTTGAGTGGATGTTCGTAACGACAAGGCTACCTGGATGATGGGGGGGAGCGCATGGGCGTGGGCCGTCGCCTGCTCTCGGCCCGCGACGGCACTGTCGAGGCAGTGCATCGGCGTTCGCGGCCGTGCGCTGCCTCAACAGTGCCTGCGGCTGGGGCGGGCGTAGGAACGAGGCTTCACGGCAGCGTGTCAGCGGCTGCGCACCGGCGCATGCGCCAGCCGATTCATGCTCGCGGCCTGGGACAGGCGCTTGCGCAGCCGCACGACGGCGTCGTGGAGTGAATCCAACTGCTGAAGGACGCGCAGGTCATCACCCGATTCCACCAGCGCGGCCGGTGTCACCGCTTCCGTGCGAAGCGTGTCGAGCAGGTCCGTGAAATGGGCCTCCACCTCGCCGAGCGCATCCAGCCCCTCACGGAGGTCATCCTCCAGCAGGTCCACGAGCACAGCCGCGTCGGTGCGCGCAGGCAGTGAGCGGGCGAGCTGTTCCACCGCCAACCGGACCGGGTCTGCACTGCGCGACGGCGTAGGGGCGACGAGGCTCAGGGCCGGAGGGGGCATGGCCTCGACGCTACAGGCAGGTAGCACTCCGTCAATTTTCCAGTCAGGGCCGAAGCCCAGCGCGCCGAGGGGCCCCGGCCCCCAGCGCGAATCCAGGCGCTTCGCCATCACTGCACGGTCCGAGGCCCCCAGCCCACGCGTGGGCTTCGCTTCGCCACCGCGCCAGAGGAGGGCTTCCTCCAAGGCCCGGGCACGCCCGTCATTCAGATGGCTCGCATCCGGCGGCACCTCCTGCGTCAGCCCCAGGCCCCACAGCGGTGGGGTGCGCCACTCGGTGTCCGTCGCTGCTCTGTCCGGACGCCCATCCGCCAGCCCAACGCCCAGGTCGTGGCGCCGCGACGAAGTGGTGCGTCAGGCGTTCACCACTTCATCGTTTCCTGACCTTCGCTCTTCTGCGGTTTCTCACCTGGACGCGACACGGAGGTGAGGGTGGCGCGCACGGCGCCCAGGTCGATGGTGCCCACGGCGGCCAGCGGCAGGCGGCGCGCGTCGTCCGAAATCCAGACGTGGACCTCACGCTTCTGCTTGGGCCGGTCCAGCCGCACGGCGGTGCCCGTCACGTGCCATGCATTGAATTGGCCCAGCGGCGTCGTCACCTGTTCGCGCTTCACCACCGCGCCCTGCATTCGCCACATGCGGCGCACGCCGTAGACGTCGAAACACACCTGGAGGTCGTCCTTGAGCGGCAGTTGGCGCAGCAGATAGATGGCTCCGGCCACATCCAGGCCGTCCTTGTCGAAGGTGTAGTTGAACTGCCCCTTGGGGCGCTGGCCGAACTGGTAGTCGACCTTGACGGTGCGCTCCTTCTGGCCGAACGCGACGTTCACCTTGCGGCGCTGTTCGTTCTCCATGGTGTCTTCGACGTATCGATTGGGACGCAGCGTGCGAGGGTGGAGGTACGCGGTGGCGCTGCCGCGCACGCGCCGCACCTTGGAGAAGAAGGTGTTGGTCTGCGCCTCCACCTGGATGGGGAGATGCCCATCCTTCTGCTTGTGGACGCGCATCGTCATGGTGCCCGCCTGCGCACCCATGGCGTCGAGGTCGAACTCGAGCACTTCACCCGGCATGAACGCCATGGGCGTACGCAGTGCCGGCAGCGCGGAAGTGCAAGGCGCCACGGTGAGGGGCGCCTCGGCCTTGGCGCCCTCAGCCTCCGACGCGTCCGCCTCCGCGTCCGGCAACTGGGCCCAGGCGCTGACGCTGGACAGTGACAACAGGGCCGCGAAGAGGGTGCGCAGGGGGCTCATCCTTTTCCTTCCAGAGACTACGGGGTGCTCTGCGGCGTCTGACGGTCCGGGCGCTTCGCATATTCGGACTCCGCCCAGCGCTTCCGGAGCCGGGTGGTGACTTCCTCGCGGACCGCCTCCCATTCTCCCGCATCCGCGTTGATGTCCCAACCGGTGCGCGCCAACTTGCGCGCGGCCGTTCGGGCGAAGGCGGCGTCACCCAGCTCAGCGAGCAACCGGAGGTACTCGTAGTCCTCCAGTCCGTCCCGAATGTGCTTCAGCCGCAGCGTGAGGATGGGCTGGTGGCCAGAAGGACCCACCCTGGCGGGTGTCCCCGGATAGAAGAGGGTGCCGTCGCCGTTGCCGCCGAACTCGAAGACGTCCTTCCAGGGGTCCTTCTTCGTGTTGTAGGCGAAGACGGTGTCGAAATAGAGCTCGCCGTCCACGCCGGAGGAGAAGGCGAGCACGCCCATGGCCCGGTTGAGCGGGGCGGGGTGGTCCACCATGTACGAAGCCCAGCCGCTGTAGGCCGCGTCCACCGCCTTGTCCGCCGGGGGGCCGCCGTTGCAGCCGTGCGAATTGCAGCTCTGGTACCACCACACCCGGGTGTCACCTGGCAGCCGTTTGCGCAGCGCGCGTGCCTCCACCACGCTGCGGCACGTCTGCGGCCCGGGTCGCGGGTAGAAGCAGTTGAGCGTGGGCGTGAGGATGTCCGCCGCGCCATTCAGCGCGTCATCCAGCGGGCTGGTGACGAGCACGGGAATCGCGCCCGCCGCGCGCACCCGGGAGGACTGGGCCTTCACCAGCGGCACGTCCTCGGGCTTGGGTTCGTCCTTGGCGTAGAAGAAGAGCTGCGCGGGCCAGCCCTTCTCGCGGAAGTGCTCGGCGAAGGCGCGGTAGTACGCCGTCTTCTCCGCGTCCGTCTTCGCCTGCTTGCTGTCACGCACGTCGGTGCTGGTGAAGCGGGCGCCGGAGGGCAGCAGGCTGCCGTCCAGGAAGGGCGCCATCTCCGCGTCGTACTCGCGCCAGTCCAGCACCGCGCGGCCCTTCTCGAAGCGCACGGGAGGCGGCGTCATGCTCATGCCGTGGGCGCTCACCCGGTGCTCCAGGAGCGCGCGTCCGTAGTCACGCAACAGCTTGCGCGCCTCCGCCGACTCCGGCGCCACGCCGTGGCCCCGGGCGATGCTGTACATCGACACTCCGAAGCTGTTGGGCAGCGAGGACGTGGCGGGCAGGGCGAAGGGCTGCACCTCGGCGGTGAACGGCACCGGCCGGACCTTCGCGTCACCCGCCTTCACCAGCAGCTGTCCCCGGTACGTCCCCGGCTCCTGCTTCTCCGGGGCGCACACCTCCACGTAGAAGACGGTGGGCAGCTTCGAGTCATGTCCCGGCGCATCCACCGGAACCAGGGCGTCGGGCCAGGGGCCCTTGTGGCCCTGGCCGTTGGACGGCGTCTTCACGTCGATGAAGGCCTCGCGCCAGATGCTGGCCTTCAGCGCCGCGCCCGGGCCCTTCAACGTCAGCGGCGCCACGGTGGGGCGCACCACCCGGCCGGGAAGCGCCACCTGCACGGCCTCGCACTCACCGCGCGCGAGGCTGAGGCGCGCCTCCTTGCGTCCCTTCACTGCTTCGCCCGGCCGGACCTTGACCAGGGGCGACACCACCTGAGGCTCCTGCGTGGCGGACATCGCCGCCGCCACCACCGCCCACGCCCATCCTGCGCCCATCCGCCCCCTTCACTCTCCGGCGGGTGCTACCCGCCATTCTCCGCGCGGGCCACCGTCATGCTCCGGCCCGGCTTGTAGTCGGTTATCTCCGCGACGATGGTGCCCAGCGCGAACTCCGCCTCCACCCGCACCGGCACGTGGCTGGAGTCCGTGGTGAAGTAGACGAACATGTCCCGCTTCGAGGCGAGGTTGCCGCCGAACTCCGTCTTCACGCTGAGCTTGAAGACCTCTTTGTCGCCCAGCGCCGTGCCCAGGACTTCACGCCCTTCCACCTTCGCGCGGAGGGTGAACTGCTTGCTGCCGGTGAACACGGGATAGGCATACTCCTGCCCCACGACCAGCTCCCGGTTGCGCAATGCGAACGTCGCGCCGGTCACGTCCAGCGTGCCCTCCGTCACCTCTCGGGTGGACTCGCGCGGGGACTCGCCTTCCTTCTGCTTCACCACGAAGGCCGTCTTGCCGTCCGGCTCCATCTTGATGCGCTGCCGACGGCGTGAGCCGTTCTCATCCGCGTGCAAGTCACTGCCCACCACGCGCTGGCTCTCCGGTTGCCAGTAGGACACGAACTTGTCCTTGATGGGCCACACGCCCAGCATGTCGTTGGAGCGTGCCACCGCGACGATGGGCCACACGTCCTGGCCCCACTGCTTCATGTGGGCACCCACCGTCACCTGCGCGGTTCCCGCGGTGATGCCCAGGTACCTGACGCGGTAGGAGCTCTGCTCCCCAGGGCCGAACGCCGGGTTCGCAGACTCCTGGGCCATGGCCGTCGCCGACCAGACCAGCCCCGCGAGCGCCGCCGCGAACCCCCACTTGGACTGCGTTTGCATCGGGTGAGCTCCCTCGCTTGGAAATTAGGTAGCCGGGCCGCACCGCGCCAGACCCGGCTTGGAACCATTCCCGCCACCGCCCATTTCCACTGACGCGGTTGTTGACCAGCCATTCAAATGGGGCCGCTCACTTCACGGGGAGGCACACTTTCCCACGTCACGCTCCCGCACGCTTCTTCCCGGCCGGGGCCTGTTCGCCCGGCAGGCGGGTGCGCCGCGCAGCGGCGTGTCCACTCCACGACACCGCTGGTAGCCTCCGCGCGGGGCAGCCCGCGGTGTCGGGCGCCATCCCGCAGGAGGGGCACATGTCTGGTGGTGGCGGTTCGTTCGACTTCGACGATGACGAGAAGGAATCCGCGCGCGGAGGTGGCAAGGCGCACAAGGACTTCGACTGTCCTTCGTGCAACGCCAACAACCCCGTGGATGAAGCGCTCGCCCAAGGGGACGAGGTGCGCTGCAACTACTGCGGCTCCGAGTTCAAGGTCAGCGTGAACTCGGAGGGGCGGGTGAAGTTCAAGGAGATTTGAGCGCGCGCTCACCGAAGATGGCGGTGCCCACCCGCACGACGGTGGCGCCTTCTTCAATGGCCCACTCGAAGTCATGGGTGGTGCCCATGGACAGGCCCGGCAGCCCGTGCACACGGGCCAGCTCGCGCAGGGCCTGGAAGTCCGCGCGGGCCCGGGCCTCTTCCTCCGTGGGGGGCGGCAGCGCCATCAGCCCCACCGGCTGGAGCCCAGGCAGGGCGCGGACCTCATCCAGGAAGACGCCGAGCGCGTCGGGCGCCAGGCCGCTCTTGGTGGCCTCGCCGCCCACGTTGACCTCGACGTAGACGGGCAGGGGCGGGGCGCCCTCGCGGCGCTTCGACAGCTCGCGGGCGACCTCCAGCCGGTCCAGGGCGTGGAAGGCCCCAGCCGCCCGCGCCACGTACTTCACCTTGTTCGTCTGGAGCGCTCCAATGGCATGCCAGCGCACACCCTCCAGGTCCGCCAGCTCCGCGGCCTTGTCCCGCAGCTCCTGCGCGTAGTTCTCCCCGAAGTCGCGCTGGCCGGCGGCATAGGCCTCGCGGATGAGGTCCGCGGGCTTCAGTTTGGACACCGCCACCAGCGTCACCGACTCCACCGGCCGCCCCGCCCGGGCACAGGCCGCCGCGACCCGCTCCCGCACCGACGCCAGCCGCTCCGCGACGCTGCCGCTCATGAGGCCCTCCAGGGCAAGGGGAGGCCGGCCCGCTCCAGCAGGGCCACTGTCTCGCCCAGCGGCAGGCCCACGACGTTGGACGTGCTGCCTTCCACTCCCGCCACCAGGAAACCGCCCTTGCCCTGGATGGCGTAGGCCCCCGCCTTGTCCAGGGGCTCGCCGCTGTTCGCGTACCAGGACATCTCCCCGGGGCTCAGCGACCGGAAGGTGACGCGAGTGCGGACCACCAGCGTCTCCTCATGCCGGCCGGCCAGGGCCACGCCCGTGTAGACGTCATGCGTCCGCCCGGACAGGCGCGTGAGCATGGTCTGCGCTTCCTCGGCGTCCCGGGGCTTGCCCAGCAGCTCGGCGCCCAGGGCGACGGTGGTGTCGGCGGCCAGCACCCAGGCGCCCGGGTGGCGGGAGGCCACCACGTGGGCCTTCTCCCGGGCGAGCCGACCGACATAGGCCTCCGCCGCCTCACCGGCGTGGGGCGTTTCGTCGATGTCCGCCGCGGAAACGGTGAAACGGATGTCCAGCTGTGCCAGAAGTTCCCTGCGTCGCGGCGACGCCGAGGCCAGGACGAGCAACGTTTGATCTGCGTTCATGTGCATGTTACGGCTCGGTCCGGCCTTACCAGACTTGTGCCCCGGAGTGGACTCTACGGATGAATCCCGCGGACCTCCTGTCGGCCATGAAGCGGACAGTGGAGCAGTTGGCTGCCTTCAATGAGATGGCGAAGGCCCTGACGTCCACGCTCGAGCTCCGCGAGGTGCTGGCGCTGGTGATGCAGAAGGTCAGCAGCCTGCTGCTGCCTCGCAACTGGTCGCTCATCCTCCAGGACGAGCGCACCGGAAAGCTCTACTTCGAAATCGCGGTGGGTGACGGCGCGGACGTGCTCAAGGGCCTCCAGCTCAACCCGGGCGAGGGCATTGCCGGCGCCGTCTTCACGTCCGGCGCGGCGCGGCTCGTCCATGACGTGGGCGGGGACCCCAGCTTCTCGCCACGCTTCGATGAAGCCTCCGCGTTCCACACCCGCTCCATCCTCGCGGTGCCGCTGCTGGCCCGGGGCCGCGTCCTGGGCATCATCGAACTGGTGAACGGGCCCATGGACCCACCCTTCACCAACGAGGACCTCACCATCCTCACCGCCATCGCGGACTACGCGGCCATCGCGATTGAGAACGCGCGAAACTTCCGGCGGGTGCAGGAGTTGACGATTACGGACGAGCACACCGGCTGCTACAACGCCCGGCACCTGCGCGCCTTGCTGGACCAGGAGGTGAAGCGCTCGGAGCGCTTCCGCCACCCGGTGTCGCTCGTCTTCCTGGACCTGGACCACTTCAAGAGCATCAACGACACCCACGGGCACCTGGTGGGCAGCGCCACCTTGAAGGAAGTGGGGGACCTGCTGATTGCCCTGGGCCGGCAGAACCTGGACGCCGTCTTCCGCTACGGCGGCGACGAGTTCGCCATGTTGCTGGTGGAGACGGACCAGGCGGGTGCGGCCGTCATCGGCCAGCGCGTCTGCGAGGCCTTTCGGGGGCGGGGCTTCCTGCTGGAGCAGGGCCTGGACGTGCGCCTCACCGCCAGCGTGGGCGTGGCCACCTACCCGGACCATGCCTCGTCCGCGCTGGACCTCATCCGCGCGGCGGACTTCGCCATGTACGCGGCCAAGGCCCGGGGCCGGGACGCGCTCTGCATCGCCGAGCCCATTGCGCCCAACGGCGGCACAGGCTCCCACGAGTTTCCGGAGCGGTAGCCGGCGCTTCGGCTTGTTGGCCGCGAAGCCCGCAATGAGAGAGGGCCGGGGAGGGGAGTACCCTCGGCCCGGCCCTCGGGGGCGTCACGGTTGGACGCCGGGACTCACCCGGTGCCCACCACGGAGTCGATGGCGGCGGTGTTCGTCACCACCGAACCCTGCTCACGCAGCGCCTTGAGGAAGGACTCCGTCAGCTCAATCTGCTTGGCCTGACGGGCCTGGGTGCGCAGCTCCTCCTTGCGCTTCTCGAAGCCCTCGGCGTCCGGCTTCTGGCGCTCCACCACCTGCGCCACCACGAAGCCCTCACCCAGGGGGAACACGCTGTCGAGCGGCTGCGGGGCGCTGACGGCGAAGGCCGCCTTCACCAGTTCGGGCGCGGGGCCCAGGTGCGGCACCGCCTCACCCTCGGCGGTGAAGCTGTCCGTCTCCACGGCCTCCGGGCGCGTCTCCGTCTCGAAGCGCAGCAGCGCGGGCTGCTCCTTCTCCGGCGGGAAGAGCGTCTTCAAGTCCTGGCCCGCCTTGGCGGAGGCCAGCGCCTTCTCCGCCTCGGCGCGGGCCATCTGCTTGGCGCGGTCCTGCTTGTAGAGCGTGGTGGCAATCTCGTCCTGGACGTCCTCGAGCTTCTTGTCCTGGGCGGCCTGCTTCTCATCCACCTTCACCAGGTGCACGCCGAACTTCGTCTCCACCGGCTGCGTCACCTCGCCCTGCTTCAGCGCGAAGGCCGCGTCCGCCAGCGCCGGCTCCCAGCTGCCGCGCTCCACCCAACCCAGGTCGCCACCGCGCGCCTTGCTGCCCGGGTCCTCGCTGCTGTCACGCGCCACCTGGGCGAAGTCCTTGCCGCCCTCGATTTCCTTGCGCAGTGCCTGCGCCTTCTCCAGGGCCGCCTTCTTCTGGTCGGCGGTGGCCTCCGGGGGCAGCTTCACCAGCACCTGCCGCGCACGGATGCGCTCCGGCTGCTGGTACACGAAGCGGTTGGCCTCGAAGTACTCCTGGATGTCCTTCTCGTGCGCCTTCTTCCACTCGGCCAGCTGCGCCGCGGTGGGGTTGGGGACCTTGTCGGCGTACATGGCCGGCAGGAAGCGCGCGAAGACGACCTTCGCCTGGTTGCCTTCCTTCTCGAAGCGGGCGCGGACCTCGTCGTCCGACACCACCGCGTTGCCGCGCACCACGTCCATCATCTTTTGGGCCGCCAGCTGCCGGCGCAGCTCCGCCTCGAAGTCCTGCGGGGACTTCCGGTAGAAGTCGCGCAGCACCTGCTGGTAGCGCTCGAAGTCGAACTGGCCCTCCTTCTGGAAGTCCGTGTTCTGGTGGATGAGCTTGCGCAGCTCATCGTCGGACGCGGCGATGCCGTGGCGCTCCGCAGCCTGGGCCAGCAGCTCCGTGTTCACCAACCGGTCGAGCACCTGGTTGTGCATGCCGAACTGGCGGGCGAGCGATTCGGGCACCGGGCTGCCCTGCGAGCGCAGGAAGCTCATCTGCTGGGCCCAGGCCGCCGCGAAGTCACGCAGCGGGATTTCCTTGCCGTTCACCGAGGCCACCGAACCGGGCGCCGTCGCCCCACCCGTGGCGCCGAAGCCAGAGCTGCCCGGGCCGAACTGGAGCGTGAACACCACCGCGATGCCGATGATGAACAGGAGCGAGGCAACCTTCCGGGGATTCAGACCGTCCATTGTCGTCACTTCTGGGGCAAACGCGCCGAGAAAAGCCGTGCGGAAGGACTCGCGACGCGGTGTTGTTGGTAGCCCGGCCGGTGGGTGGTGGACCAGGAACCGCCCCCATGCAGGCCTTGACTGCCTAGGATAACGCACCGGAAAATGCAAGCGATTTAGAGCCCTTAGCCAGCCCCTGCTCCCCCATTACACCCCCGGAAACTCCTGCCTGTGTGGTCGCTCCTGAAGCGGTACTACCGCCCCCTCATCGTGGGCTTCCTGCTCCTTTCGCCGCTGGTGGCCTTCCTGCTCGGTGGCCGGAAGGGCAGGGAACCCAACTTCGTCGACCGGGCGATCATCGCCGTGGCGTCCCCCGTGCAACAGGGGCTGACGTCCCTCATTGAGGGTGGGGTGGCCGGGGTCCAGAACTACCTGGACCTCCGAGGCGTGCGGCAGGAGAATGACGCATTGCGCTTGGAGAACCTCCAACTGCGCGCGGCGGTGCAGTCCCTGGGGGAGTCGCGGATGGAGAACGAGCGGCTGCGCAAGCTGCTCAACTACGCGGAGGCCGAGCCCGGGCCGGAAATCCCCGCGCGGGTGGTGGGCGTCAATCCGGTGGCGAAGCTGCTGTCGGTCCGCATCAGCAGCGGTGAGCAGCAGGGTGTGTTCCGCGGCATGTCCGTGGTGACGCCGGATGGAATCGTGGGACAGGTCATCCGGGCGACGGGCGGGTATGCGGATGTGGCGCTGGTGACGGACCCGCAGAGCCGGGTGGCAGTGCGTGTGCAGCGCTCGCGGGCCCGCGGCACGGCGGCGGGAACGGGAGGCGGGCCCCTGAAGTTGGAGAACATGCTGCGCACCGAGGATGTGGAGGACGGTGACCTCATCATCACCGCGGGCACGGACGGCATCTATCCGCCCGGCGTGGTGGTGGGGCGCGTGACGAACCTGGAGAAGAAGGAGCACGGCATGTTCCAGGGCGCGGACATCGTTCCGGCGGTGGATACGAGCAAGCTGGAGGAAGTGTTGGTGGTGGGCAGCCCCTACAGCGCCATGGCGCCGGGCAGCGCCGCGGAGGGCGCGTCGAAATGAAGTTCCTGGTGTCCGTCGCACTGGCGCTGGCGTTGCTTACGCTGGAGTCGGTTCTAGTGAAGCAGGCGGGGCTGGAGCTCGGCCGGATTGACGTCACCGTGGTGTTGGTGGCGTTCCTGGCCCTGCGGGCCTCGCTGCTCGAAGGGACCTTCTCCGCCTTCTCCGTGGGGTATCTGCTCGACCTGATGAGCGGGCAGCCCACCTGGCTCTACACCTTCCTGGCCGTGTTCATCTTCCTGGTGGGAAGGCTGGTGCCGACCTTCGTGGAGGTCCGCGGGCCGCTGGCCTTCGCCTTGTTCGCCATGGGCGCGGACGTGGGCCATTCACTGCTGGCCACCTTCTTCACCTGGCTGACGGTGAAGGAGGACGGTCCGGCCTCGCAGCTGGCGGAGATGCCGCTGCAGGTGGCGCTCACGGGCCTAGCGGCGCTGGCGCTCTACCCGTTGCTGCGGCGCTTCGAGGCGTCCCAGGAGCGGCCCGCGGGGTTGCTGAGGTGACCCCACCCACCTTGGGCAACACGACGCCGGGGCGCGAGCTCAAGCGGCGCTTCCTGTGGCTGGGTCTGGCCATGATGGCGGGCCTGGGGCTGATTTCCATCCAGCTCTACCGCCTGCAAATCACCCGGGGCGAGGAGTACGCCGCCAAGAGCGTGGCCAACTTCGTCAAGGAAGTGCGGCTGCGCGCCGACCGCGGCGTCATCAAGGACGCGCGCGGCACCATCCTGGTGGACAGCCGTCCGTCCTTCGACGCCTTCATCACCCCGGCCTTCTGCACCGACTGCTACGAGCAGGTCATCCCCCGCCTGGCGGAGCTGCTCCAGTGGGACCCGGACCAGCGCAAGAAGGTGGAGGACATGGTGCGCATGGGGCGGCGCAACGCCCCCTTCCAGCCGGTGCCGGTGCGCGTGGACCTGTCGCGTGACGAGTACGACCGGCTGGCCGCGCGCCGCGACATCCTGGACGGCGTGGAGGTGGCGCCCGTGCCGCACCGGCACTACCGCACCAACTCCGTGCTGTCGCATGTGCTGGGCTACATGAATGAAATCACCCAGGAGGAGCTGGAGCGCCTCAATGGCGACGGCGCCCGCTACGCCCTGGGGGACTACATTGGCCGGCGCGGGCTGGAGCGCTACTTCGAGCAGCGCCTGCGCGGCACCGACGGCGTGCGCAAGGAAGTGGTGAACGCGCGCGGGCAGACCATTGAAGAGCTGAACGACAAGCTGGGCGACAACGCCGTGGTGTCGCCGCGTCCGGGCAGCAACCTGGTGCTGTCCATCGACATGCGGTTGCAAGAGGAGGCGGAGCGGGCCTTCCCCGGCGTGACGGGCGCGGTGGTCGCCATCGATGTCAACACGGGCTTCATCCGCGCGCTGGTGTCGCGCCCGGGCTTCGACCCCAACCTGCTCACCGGCCGCGTGACGCCCGCGCAGATGGCGCTTCTGTCGAGAGATCCGCTGGACCCGATGATCAACCGCGTGGCCGCCGAGCACTACAGCCCGGGCTCCACCTTCAAGGTCGTCACCGCGCTGGCCGCGTTCAAGTCCGGCGCCTTCCGCCCGGAGACGGTGGTGAACTGCCCCGGAGGCTACCGTCTGGGCGCGCGCACCTGGCGTTGCCACAAGGACGCCGGACACGGGCTCATGGATGGATTCACCGCCATGAAGTCGTCCTGCGACACCTGGTATTACAAGGTGGCGGACACCATCGGCCTGGACCCCATTGGAGAGATGGGCAAGGCCCTGGGCCTGGGCAGCCCCACGGGCGTCAACGTGGTGGCGGAGGTGCCAGGCATCATGCCGACCAGCGCGTACCACGACAAGGCGTCGCCCGGCGGCTACACCAAGGGCATGGCGCTCAACAGCTCCATTGGCCAGGGCGACACCAACGTCACGCCGCTCCAGTTGGCGCTGCTGTACGCGGCCATCGCCAACGGAGGCACGCTCTACAAGCCGCAGATGGTGAACCGCCTGGAGGACCTGGACGGGCAGACCATCGAGTCGTTCCAGCCGGAGGTGGTGCGCAAGGTGGACCTGTCGCCCGCGCACCTCAAGGCGGTGGTGGACAGCCTGGTGGTGGTGGCGCACGAGCCGGGCGGCACCGCCTACCGCGCGCGCATGAATCACATGCGGGACAAGGACATCCTGGTGGCGTCCAAGACGGGCACCGCGCAGGTGACCCGTCTGGGCGCGATTCGCTTGAAGACGCACCAGATGAGCTACTTCGAGCGGGACCACGCCTGGTACGCGGGCTTCGCGCCGGCGGACAAGCCGGAGCTGGCCATCGTCGTGCTCAACGAGCACGGCGGCCACGGCGGTTCGGACGCGGCGCCCACCGCGATGGCGGTGTTCCAGAAGTACTTCGATTTGAAGAAGCTGGACGCCACGGCTCCGCCGCCGCGTCCCAACCAGCCCTACACGCCGTCCTCCGTGACGCGCGCGCCCTCAGCCGACGAGGCGGCGCTGACGCGGAGGGTACGGCCACCGGCCCGGCTTCCGGGCGATGAAGAGGACCGCACGCGTGCAACTGCGGATTGAGCGCCGGATGGTGCCCCACATCCCCTGGGGCCTCATCATCTCCGTGCTGGCGGTGTGCGGGCTGGGCATCTGGAACCTCGCCTCGGCGTCGCGGCCGCCGCACTCGCCCGTCTGGGGCTCGCAGATGGGCTACCTGGGCATCAGCATGGTCGCCGTGCTGGTGGTGTGCCTGGTGGACTACCGGTGGATTCAGCGCATGGCGCTGCCCATCTACGCGGGCAACATCCTGCTGCTCATCGCGCTGCGCTTCTTCGGCCACACGGCGAAGGGCGCGGAGAGCTGGTTCGTCATCGGCCCGTTCCGCATGCAGCCCGCGGAGTTCATGAAGATTGGCGTCGTGCTGATGCTGGCCAAGGTCTATCACGACGACTTCCAGCCCAATGCGCCCTCCTACAGCCTGACGCGGCTGTGGAAGCCGGTGCTCGTCGTCTTCGTGCCCTTCGCGCTGGTGCTGGTGCAGCCGGACCTGGGCACCGCGCTGATGATTGGCCTGTCGTCGCTCACCATCATCCTCTTCGGGAAGGTGCGCTGGTATCTGGTGGCCACGCTGGTGGCGGGCGTGTTCGCCGCGGGCATCGTCATCTGGAACGACTACATCCGCGACGTGCCGGAGCCTCGGCCCACCATCGTCCGGCACCACCTGAAGAAGCACCAGAGCCAGCGCATCTCCGGCTGGCTGGACCCCGAGGCGGACCTGCGCGGCAGCGGCTATCACGCGGCGCAGTCGAAAATCGCGGTGGGCAGCGGCGGCGTGTCCGGCAAGGGCTGGCGCGAGGGCACCCAGACGGGCCTGCGCTTCCTGCCCGAGCAGCACACCGACTTCATCTTCTCCGTGTGGGCGGAGGAGCATGGCTTCGTCATGTGCATCGTCCTGCTGGTGCTCTATGGCGCCATCTTCATCTTCGGCCTGGGCGTGGGGTTCAACGCGCGTGACAGGTTCGGCGCCTTCGTCGCGGTGGGCGTCGTGGCGATGCTCTTCTGGCAGGTGTTCGAGAACATCGGCATGGTGATTGGCCTGCTGCCGGTGACGGGAATCACCCTGCCGTTGATGAGTTATGGCGGCTCATCCCTGCTTTCCGTGATGCTCAGCATCGGCTTGCTGGTGAACATCAGCATGCGCCGTCACATGTTCTGAGAAATTCCGGATTTATCCTCGCGAGACGGGCGCAAGCGTTTCTCGGCGCGCGGCAAGGGGTGGTGTATGAATCACCCCACCAACGCACGTGGAGGGCGAGTCCTCCCGGGCAGATGAGGACGCGTCATGCAGCAGAGGAAGGGTGGCCAGAAGGCAGTCGGGAGCACGCGGGTGGAGGCGCCGGTGCGCGTGCCCGCGCGAGCGCCAGCGCAGGTCGCGGCGCTGGCGAAGGAGGTCCGCCCCGCGGTGGTTCCGGCGCGTCCTGGTGGCAACGTGGCGGCGGTGAGCCCCGAACCGAGGCCGGCCTTCTCGCCGTTGATTGAGATGAATCAGGGCGAGGCGGAGCACCGTCACTTTCCCCGCGCCCAGCTCGCCACGCGCTTCGAGGTGTGGGTGGATGACGAGGCGGGCGAGCGTCGCTTCGAGGCGAGCCTCGTGTCCGTCAACGTCAGCGTCAGCGGGGCGTTCCTGGAGAGCACCTTCTACTTGCCGTTGGGCACCGTGCTGGGCGTGCGCTTCGCGCTGGAGCCGGGCGCCGCGCCCGTGGAGGCGCGCGCGGAAATCGTGCGGGAGGAGCGGGGGAACGGGCCGGAGGGCCGCAGCGGCTTTGGCGTGCGCTTCCTCGACTTCAGCGGACAGACGGAGGTGGCACTGGCGCGGCTCTTCGTGGGGATGCGGCTGAGGGCCTTCGCGGAGGACTACCTCAAGTCCCAGCGGGCTCGCTCCCTGCCCAACGAGGTGGAGCGCGTGGTGGACGTGCTGGCGGCCTGGGAACTGCTCAAGGCGACGTCGTCCGTTTCCGACCCTTGGCAGGGCTGATGCGTTGGACCGGTCATCGCCCAGGGCCGTGGGCGGGTGTCCGGTGGGCAGGCACTCAGGCCGACTTGCTGCCCGAAATCTGGCGGCGGCGTTCGGCCTGGTAGTGCGCGGAGCACAACCCCTTCGAGCGCTGCTCGCGGGCACAGCCCTCCATGGTGCAACGGCGATCCAGTGAAACCAGGCTGGCGCCCGCCATCACCTTCGGCGGACGGCCGCGGCGCCGGCCCGCGGTGAGCGCGGTAGAGCTGGGCGAGGTGCTGCCCAGCCTGGGCATCCCGTCGTTGAGCGCGCGCAGCATGCCGCGCCCAATGGCGTCTCCCAATGCTTCGGCCCAGTTCACCATGGCCGGCGTCAGCGGGACGGTGGACAATTCTTTGCGTGGACGTGCCATGAGTACTCCAAGTGAAAACAGTCAGCCAACACAGACACTGCTATGTGCCTATTTGGCGGTTGAAGTCATCGCTGTCAATACAACCTTGGAGGGTCTGTCTTGACTCGTAAACGATCTCAAAAAATTGATGACAAGACTGCAAATGGATACGTGTTTCCCGTATGTCCTCATGGCACTGTGACACTCGCAGCGGTCGACCCGTCTGTCTCGGCGGGTGAACACGCGAAATATGAGAAGACGCTCAAAACGCTCCAGGAGCGCGTCTTCGAGCTGCAGATCCAGAACTACCTGGCGGGGCGGAAGGCCATCATCGTCTTCGAGGGCTGGGACGCCTCCGGCAAGGGCGGCGCCATTCGCAGGCTCACCACGCTGATGGACCCACGTGGTTACAAGGTCTGGCCCATCTCCTCTCCGTCAGAGGAAGAGCGCAGACACCATTACCTGTGGCGCTTCTGGCGCAAGACGCCGGGCTCGGGCGAGGTCTGCATGTTCGACCGGAGCTGGTACGGCCGGGTGCTGGTGGAGCGGGTAGAGGGCATCGCGAAGCCGGCGGAGTGGCGGCGCGCCTACGATGAAATCAATGCTTTTGAACACATGCTCGCCGCGGACGGTGTGCGGATGGTGAAGTTCTTCATCCACATCGACAAGAAGACGCAGTTGCAGCGGTTTCGCGAGCGCGAGGCGGACCCGGCCAAGCGCTACAAGCTGGGGCCCGAGGACTGGCGGAACCGGGCGAAGTGGAAGAAGTACGAAGTGGCCATCCAGGAGATGCTGGACCGCACACACCGCCCCGACGCGCCGTGGCACGTGGTGCCAGGGAACGACAAGCGCTACTCGCGGTTGGAGGTGCTCCGCCGCTGCGTGGAGTTGCTGGGGTGAGACAGGAGGCGGCCACGGGAGGTGCGCGGAAGAGCAGCAGGGGCTCTTTCGCGCGTCCGCTCCCGCAGCCTGGCGAGTCTACGTCAGGGCCTTCTTCACCGCCTCTTCGATGCGGGCCTTGGGCACCGCGCCGACAATCTGCTCCACCACGCGGCCGCCCTTGAACAGGAGCAGGGTGGGGATGGAGCGGATGCCGTACTCCTGCGGCGTGTCCTGGTTCTCGTCGATGTTGAGCTTGGCGAACTTCACCTGCCCCTTGTACTGCGAGGCCAGCGCTTCGATGGAGGGCGCGATGGCGCGGCACGGCGCGCACCACGTCGCCCAGAAATCCACCAGCACGGGCTCCTGGGAGTCCAGGACCTGCTGCTTGAAGTCGCCATCCCCGATGTTCGTCACGTCCGCGCCTGCCATGGTGTCTCCTCGTGCCTGTCCGGGCACCACCGGCGCGTGTAGTACGCGTCCGGTGGGCCTGCAAGGATCGGCCGGCCATCAGCCAATCTGGCGGCTCAGATGCGGATGGATGGCGCCTGTTTCAACCATTTCCCTCAAGCGTCCTCCCGGGGGAAGGGTGGCTGGTGTAAGCTGGAAGGCGTGACGAAGCTCTTCCTGCCCCAGACCCAGCTCGAGGAGTGGGCGCTGGCGGACAAAGCAGACCTGCGCGAAGGCCGGCTGGTGGTGATGGCGGAAGGCGGCGTGGCCTTCCCCCTCACGCCCGCGGTCCACTTCGTCCAACTCGTGTCGGGCGAAGACACCCAGGGGTTGGTGGCCCGGGTGAAGACCGAGGAGCAACTTGCCCGACTGGGTGCCGAGCAGATGGCCGACTCGGTGCTGGTGGGGGACAACGCCTATGAGGTCGTTCCAGGGTATGTAGCGGAGGTCGCCGCCGGCGCGCCCAGGCCAGAGGGCGCGGACAAGAAGCCGGACTCTGAAGAAGACCTTCTGGCTGCCTTCATCCTCAACAAGATGGGCTGATTCGTCCGTCTTTCGTGGTTATGAGCCTGCCCCTATGAGCCACACGCTCGTCTCGCTCGCCTGCCACGCGTATGGCATCGCCGCTGTCGTCTACCTGGCCTACCTGGTCCGCCAGTCCGAGGCCCTGGCCACGGCAGGGCGCGTGCTGGTGGGCGGTGGATTGGCGCTGCATGGCGTGGCGCTCTTCGAGTTGCTCGGGGTGCAGAGCGGACGTCCGGTGGGCCTGGCGCAAGGCTTCTCCGCGCTGGCCTTCCTGCTGCTCGCCATCTTCCTGTTCCTGGACGTGCGCTACCGCCGGCCCGTCATCGGCGCCTTTCTCACGCCGCTGGCGCTGGCCGCGCTGCTGCCCGGACTGCTGTTGCAGGGCGGGCAGGCGCCGCTGCCTCCCGGGGTGCGTCAGCCGCTGTTGCCGCTGCACATCACCCTGGCGCTGGTGGGGCTGGCCGCGTTCGCGGTCGCCGCGGGCGTGGGCGTCATGTACGTGCTCATGGAGCGGCAGGTGAAGGCGAAGCGCTTCGGGTTGCTGTTCTCCCGCCTGCCCTCCCTGGAGTTCCTGGACACGCTGAACCGGCGCCTGGTGGTGTGGGGCTTCATGGCGCTGTCCATCACGCTGGCCACGGGGGCCTTCTTCGTGGGCACCGCGCCGGGCCCCTGGACCGTGGATGGGAAGACGCTGGCCACCCTCGTGGCGTGGGCTGTCTTCGCGGCGCTGCTGGTGGCGCGCTCCGTCGCGGGCTGGCGGGGGCGCCGGGTGGCCTTCCTCACCATGGCGGGGTTCTGCCTGGTCATGGTGTCCTTCCTGTCCTCGTATGATGTGTCGTCGCCCTCGGCGGCGACCCTGGGGATGCCCTGAGTATGGAGCTCATTTGCATTGGCCTGTCCCACCGGACGGCGCCCCTCAACGTCCGCGAGCGACTGGCCTTGCCGGAGTCGCGTCAGGTGGACGTGCTCCAGCGGCTGGCCCAGGCGCCCGTGGAGGCCCTCTGGGTGTCTACCTGCAACCGCGTGGAGGTGTACCTGTTCGCGCCGGACGCGGCGATGGCGCGGCAGCGCGCGTTGACGGAGCTCCAGGTGCTGGGCGGCGTGGAAGCCCTGGAGCACCTCTACGAGCATCAGGGCGAGGCGGCGCTGGTGCACCTGTTCCGGGTGGCGTGCAGCCTGGACTCCATGGTGCTGGGCGAGGCTCAGATTCTGGGCCAGGTGAAGGAAGCCTTCGAGCGGGGCCAGGGGGCGGGCGCGGTGCGCGGTGAGTTGATGCGCGCGTGCGCGGCGGCCTTCAGCTGCGCCAAGCGCGTGCGCACGGAGACGGCCATTGGCCGCGCGGCCACGTCCATGGCGGCGGCGGCGGTGCAACTGGCCAGCAAGGTGTTCGACGGGCTCGCGGGCAAGACGGTGCTGGTGGTGGGCGCGGGGGAGATGGGTGAACTGGCGGCGCGCCACCTGAAGCAGGCCGGTGCGTCGAAGCTCTACGTCACCAACCGCACCCTGTCGCGCGCGGAGGCGCTGGCGGCGGAGGTGGGCGGACAGGCGCGGCCCTTCGAGGATCTGCTCGGTCTGGTGGCCGCGGCGGACGTGGTGGTGTGCAGCACGGCGTCGCAGGTGCCGCTCTTCACGCGGGACAACGTGGGCGCCCTGGGGCGCGGGCGCCGGGGGCGGCCGCTGTTCATGGTGGACCTGGCGGTGCCTCGCGACATCGACCCGGCCGTGGGCACGCTGGACTGGGTGCATGCATACGACGTGGACGACATCCAGAAGTTCGTCGCGGACAACGCCGCGGCGCGCGCGGAAGAGGCGCAGAAGGCGGGCGTGCTCGTCGCGCAGGAAGTAGCGCGTTTCGTCAAGGAGCGTGCGCTGCGTGAGGGCACGCCGGTGCTGGCGCGACTGCGTCAGCGCGCGGAAGCCATTGCCCGCTCCGAGGTGGAGCGCACGCTGGGCGCCCTGGGCGACGGACTCAACGACAAGCAACGCAAGAGCATCGAGGCCATGGGCCGAGCCATCGTCAACAAGCTGCTGCATGAGCCCACCGCGCGGCTGCGCGCCGTGGGGCCGGAAGGGGAGGGCAACCGCCTGGCGGGTGCCGCCGCCGAGCTGTTCGGTCTGTTGGAGGAGGAGGTCGGCACCGCCGCCGCCGCGCCCTCTGGCATGGCCACGCCAGTCCAGGTCGCCACGGGGGGCAAGTGATGACGCACGTGCGCATCGCCACCCGGCAGAGTCCCCTGGCGCTCTGGCAGGCGCGTCACGTGGGCGCGCTGCTGACCTCGCGGCATCCCGGCTTGGAAGTGACCCTGGTGGAGATGACCACCGAGGGAGACCGCTTCCTGTCCGCGCCGTTGTCCGCGGTGGGCGGCAAGGGCTTGTTCGTGAAGGAAATCGAACAGGCGTTGCTCGACGGCCGCGCGGACATCGCCGTGCATAGCCTCAAGGACATGACGTCCGTGTTCCCGGAAGGGCTGATGCTCGCGGCGGTGCCGGAGCGGGAGGACCCGCGGGACGTCTTCTGTGGCCTGGGCGGGCTGACGTTGGACACGCTTCCGCAGGGCGCGCGCGTGGGCACGTCGTCGCTGCGCCGGAGCTGCATCCTGCGCTCGCGCCGGCCGGACGTGGACATCGTCAGCGTGCGCGGCAACGTGCAGACGCGCCTGGCGAGGACGCGGGAGCAGGGGCTCGCGGGGGCGCTGTTGGCCTACGCCGGACTCAAGCGCCTGGGGCTGGAGGACGTCATCACCCAGGTGCTGCCGCCCGAGGTGAGCCTGCCCGCGGTGGGACAGGGCGTGCTGGCCATCCAGTGCCGCACGGACGATGCGCGCGTGCGCGCGCTGCTGGCGCCGCTGGAGCACGAGACCACGCGCATCGCCGTCACCGCCGAGCGCGCGCTGCTGGCGAAGCTGGAGGGGGGCTGCACCGTGCCCCTGGCCGGGCATGCCACCGTTTCGGGTGACATCGTCTTCCTACGCGGACTCGTGGGCCGTCCGGATGGCACACACGTGGTGCGGGGCGAGGTGCGCGGCCCCGTGTCGCAGGCCCATGCACTGGGTGAATCCCTGGCGGATGACCTGCTGTCGCGTGGGGCGGCGGACATCTTGCGTGATTTCGCGCGCCGCTCCGAGGCGCGGGAGTCTTAGACTGCTGCTCGCGTGGAACGGCGACTTGAAGGCAAGAGAGTCTTGGTGACGCGCCCGCGTGAGCGGGCCGAGGAGTTGTGCTTCCTCCTGGAGGATGAGGGCGCCGAAGTGCTGAGCGTGCCCCTTCTGGAACTGCATCCTCCGGAGGACCCACGTCCGCTGGCGTCAGCGGCCGAGCACATCCAGCGCTACACCTGGGTGGTGTTCGCGAGCCCGACTGGCGTGGATGCGCTGATGGAGGCCCTGCGCGAGGCGGGCACCCAGGACCGGATTCAACGGGTGAAGGTGGCCACCGTGGGGCCGCGCACGACGCGCGCCGCGGAGGGCTACGGCCTGAACGTGGTGGCCGAACCTTCCGAGGGCACGGGCGCGGCCCTGCTCAACCTCATCAAGGATGCGCTGCAGCCGGGGGACGAAGTCCTGCTTCCCGCCGCCGAGGAAGGCCGGCGTGAGCTGGAAGACGGGCTGCGAGAGTACGGCCTCCTGGTGACGCGGGTGACGGCGTATCGCGCCACGCCCGCGCCCCTGTCACCGGAGTCGTTGGCCTTGCTGGATGCCTCCCCGCCGGACGTCGTGCTCTTCGCTTCGCCGCGCACGGCCGAGGCCTTCGTGGAAGAGGCCGGACGCGAGCGCCTGGCCACCGCGCGGGTGGTGGCGATCGGCCCGACGACGGCGTCCGCCCTGGAGCGGCTGGGCGTGCCCGCGGCGGCCGTCGCGGAGCGGCCGACGCCAGAGTCCCTGGTGGATGCCGCCGTGCTCGCGGTGACCAGCACCGTGCACTGACGGTCGCGCGGCGCCGTGCCCGCACGGCCGCGCGACGTGCCTGACAGCGGCTCCATGCCTGGCTGGCCGAGCGGAGGGCGCCAGGGGTGTTTTCCGCTCGGCGCACCGCTGCGTGCCGGAGTCCGTCTGGTACGCTTCGGGGTCGCGCTCCGGCGGGCGGCCCGGGGTGAAAGGAGACGCGCTTGGTACAGCCAGTGAGCGGCGTGGGTGGCACTGCTCCGAAGAGCCGGGATGACTTCACCACGCTGTTCGTGTTGGAGGCGCTCGTTGCCCAGGGGCTGTTGCAACCCCAGCAGGCCCAGGAGGTGCTGGCCCGCGAGGGGGCCGCGCGCGCCCGGGTGCTCAAGGCGCACCAGGGGGCCACGGGTGGCGGCAAGGAGGCCGCGCGGTACGACGTATCTCCGGTGGAAATCGTGGCGGCGTTCCAGGTGCCGCTGTCCAACGGCCGAGGCGTGCTGGACGAGGACCGCGTCACGGAGGCTGCCGCGCGCGCCGCCGGCATGACCTACCGGAAGATTGACCCGCTCAAGCTCGACATGGCGCTGGCCACGCGCATCGTGTCCAGGCCCTATGCGCAGAAGCACGTGCTGCTTCCCCTGGAGCGCACCCCGCAGGGCCGGCTGCTGGTGGCGGTGGCCAACCCCTTCGACCGGGAACTCTTCGAGAGCTTCCACCGCCTGACGGGGCTGCCGGTGGAGCCCGTCCTCAGCGCGAAGGCGGACATCCTCAAGTCCATCAGCGACATCTACGGCTTCAAGAAGACGCTGGCGCGCGCCGCCGACGACTTCAGCGCCGCCGCCGGAGCGCAGGTCGCCAACTTCGAGCAGCTCGTCTCGCTCAGTGGCACCCAGGAGTTGGAGGCGTCGGACCGGCCCGTGGTGCAGGCGGTGGACTACCTGCTGCGCTACGCGTTCGACAATCGCGCCTCGGACATCCACATCGAACCCAAGCGCACCACCAGCGTGGTGCGTCTGCGCATCGACGGCGTGCTGCACCCGGTGCACACGCTGCCGGCGCCGGTGCATCCGCCCATCGTCTCGCGCGTGAAGATGCTGGCACGCATCGACATCTCCGAGCGCCGCAAGCCGCAGGACGGCCGCATCAAGACGGAGCGCGACGGCCGCGAGGTCGAGCTCCGCGTGTCCACGCTGCCCACCGCGTTCGGCGAAAAGGTGGTCATCCGTATCTTCGACCCGGAGACGCTGGTGCAGGACATCGCCCAGCTCGGCTTCGAGCCTGACGAGAAGAGCGCCTTCGAGTCCTGGATTGACCAGCCACACGGGCTCATCCTCGTCACGGGCCCCACGGGCAGCGGGAAGACGACGACGCTCTACTCCGCGCTCAAGGCGCTGGCGGGCCCGGACGTCAACGTCACCACCATTGAAGACCCCATCGAAATGGTGTGGGACGCCTTCAACCAGGTGCAGGTGCAGCCCAAGGTGGGGCTCGACTTCGCCGGGGCGCTGCGCCACATCCTCCGCCAGGACCCGGACGTCATCATGGTGGGCGAGATTCGCGACCCGGAGACGGCGGAGAACGCGATTCAATCCGCGCTCACCGGCCACCTGGTGCTGTCCACGCTGCACACCAACGACGCGCTGGGCGCGGTGGCGCGCATGCGGGACTTGGGCGTGCCGTCCTTCCTCCTGGCGCAGAGCCTCCTGGGCGTCATGGCCCAGCGCCTGCTGCGCCGGGTGTGCAGCCATTGCGCGCAGGAGACGACGCTGACGCCGGACGAACTGCTCGCGCTCCAGGCGCCCCTGCCGCTGCTGCCCGGCGGGGTGCGCCTGCTCAAGGGGGCCGGGTGCGTGCGTTGCCGTGGCACCGGCTTCGTGGGCCGCACGGGCGTCTTCGAAATTGTCACCAGCGCGGGCGAGCTGAGAGACCTCATCGCCCGCGAGGCCCCCTATTCGCAGATGGTGGAGGCGGCCCGGCGCTCCGGCATGCGGACGCTGCGCGAGGCCGCCGTGCGCAAGCTGGCCCAGGGCTTCACCGCCTTCGACGAGGTGGTGCGGATGACGACCGTCTGACGCACGACGGCCCGGCCTCCCACGAGGAGAGACCGGGCCGCGGAGCCCTTCGGCTGCCCCGGTGGGGCAGGGCGGTGGACTAGAAGCGCGCCTGGAGCATCGTGTTGAAGCCCAGCGCGTGCGGACGCTCGAAGCTCGGCTGCGCCACACCCGTCACGTCGTCCCGGAACGTGGTCCGGTTGGTGTCGTACGTGTAGTAGACCTCGCCGACGGCCGCGACGGAGTCGGACAGGTCCCAGCGGAACGTGGCCTTCGCGGAGTAGATGGGCTCCGCCTTGCACGCCGCGCCGCCGCGGCCGCACGTCTCCGGAAGGATGCTGAGCTGGTTCACGTCACGCACCACGACGGTGCGCGTGCCGATGAGGTTCTCCGGCGGGTTGTTGCCGCCCAGCACCGGCGTGGGGCTGCGGAACGAGGCTGGCTGCTGCACACCGATGATGAAGCCCGGCGTGAAGTGCAGCTTCGGCAGGTGGTAGTCCGCGCCCACCGCGAGGAACATCTCCGGCTTCAGCTCCGTGCCCTCCGGGAAGTCCTGGAACGGCGGGAAGCCCGGCACCTCGAACTGGATGAAGGACAGGCTGCGGTACAGGCCGAGGAGGCTGACGCGGAGCAGGTCGTACTTCGCGCGCGCCTGGAGGGCCACGGCGGTGGCGCCCTGCGGCTTGGTGGCGCCGAAGTCGTTGGGCTTCTCCAGCGTCTGCGACAGGTAGCTGCCTTCCAGCGACACGGTGTACGACAGGCCGCCCGGGTACCGCTCCGGCGCGAAGAAGCGCTGATAGATGTCCGGGTCGTTCTTGTAGAGCCGGAAGTCCACGCTGGTGCCGACGGGCACACCCACGTGGTAGACGATTTGTCCGGACACGCCCGCGGCGTTCACCGGAGCTTCCACGCCGAGCGTCGCCAGGCCGGGCACCAGGCCCTTCTGGAAGTAGCCGCCGCCCGCCTCGACGCGCAGCGTCTCCAGGATGTCCCAGCCCGCGCCGGCCATGAGGCCGTACTTGGTCTCTTCCTCGCGGATGAGCTCGTTCTGCATGAGCGCCGTCTTGCCGCCGACGTACGCGTACCAGTTGTCGCGGGTGATCTGCAGCTTGCCACCGGGCACGCCGTTGGTGGCGGCGCGGGTGGTGAACACGCCGCTGCCACCCCAGGAGATGCGGTACGCATAGCCCAGACGGAAACGGTCCGCCGACACCGGGAAGCCGACGAGCGAGATGCCTTCCTTCTCGCTCCAGCCCGGCGGCTGGTAGTTGAGGCGGATGTAGCTGGAGTTGTCGCGGATGTCGACGCCGCCCGACGGCCGCTCGAGCACCAGCAGCGTCAGCGCCGCTTCGGTCGTCAAGCCCTCGAAGAAGGCCGGTGCCCGCTTGTAGAGCACCACGTTCGACAGGGACTCGAAGCCGGAGAACCGGGTGTTGAAGTTGTCGTAGAACTGCGTGTTCTGGTTGCCGGCGCCGAACCGTGCATCGGGGCTGTTCGGCGTCGTCTCACCAGAGCCCGCGAGCACGTTGTCGTCCGCGAAGACGAACGACAGACGGGTGTCCACGAAGTCACTGGCCCACGCGGGCGCACTCAGGGAAATCAGGCCGGTCAGGGCCAGCTTCTGCAGCGTTTTCAATGTCCCTCTCCACGGAGCGGCCCCATGGACCGCTCCTCCCTGCTTCCCGTCACCGGGTCGCGAGAATCATCAGAAGACTACGGATTGACGCAAGGCCGGATCGGCTTCGGGCACTCCATGCCCGGGCCGGGGTAGCAGCAGATGTCGTCCACGTCGCGAGGCAGCACGTTCCACCGGGGGCGGGCGGCGCTCACTTGCCGCAGGTGGCCCACGACGTCGAAGGTGGCCGCATGCAGATTGCGGCACTGCTGGGCCGCCTCGGCGTTCGGGTCATCCTCGCGGCAGTCGGGAACCAAATCCGGAATCGCGTCCTTGGTGACCAGGTTGATGCGCGTGCGCGCGTCCGCCGCCACCTTGCAGGTGAGGGTGCCGTCCTCGCGGTTCTGGACGGAGGCGTACACGATGCCCTCACCCGCGGCCATGGTGTGCTGCAGCGGAGTCTGGGCCGCCAGCGCCACCGGCGTGCCGTTGGCGCCGAAGCGCACGTTGGCCGCCTTGTCACAGGACACGTTGACGCGCTGATCCCTGCTGAACGTGTCCGACTGGGCCCAGTTGACGACGGTGGGGTCGGCGTTGACGGTGGTGGTGAACGTCTGGATGCGCCCGGGGACGGACTCGTCCAGGCCCGCCGCGGCGGCGCCGGTGGGGTTCATCTCCACGACGAACTGGCCGAAGCCGTTGTACGTGTTGCGCTCGGCGCAGTGGACACCCGCGAACTGGCCAATGCCCATGGTGCAGTCGATGTTGCACTGCCGCTCGGCGATGTCCGGATCGTTCGGGTTGTCCGTGCCGCAGCTTCCCCACGTCCCCGCGCGGGTGTTGGGACAGAAGAAGGGGACGGTGCCGTTGCCGTTGGCGTCACAGTTGTGGAAGACGCGCGGGAACTTCACCCGGCTGAGCTTCACCAGTGACGACTCCAGGCTCTCCATCTTGTAGTTGCCGTAGCTGTAACCGCACAGCGGGTCCGTCATGTAGAGCGAACCGCTGTAGCCGCACAGTCGGCCGTTGATCTCCACCGGCGGGTTCAGCTTCAGGTACTTGTCCCACTCCGACTGGGGCAGCAGCCGGACGCGCTCGCGCGTCGTCCAGGCGGGGAAGGTGAGCTGCGTGGTGGCGGTGAACTCCTGCACGGAGCCGGACACCGACCACAGCAGGTCGCCCGGGTCGAGCCCCTCCGGGAAGGAGTAGTTGTAGATGTAGAGCGAGTTGAAGCGGCCGGGGTAGTAGCCGTCCGGCTCACCCGTCTGGATGTTGGCGCCCGGGACGCTGGTCTCGCCCACACGGCAGGCCGTCATGTCCGTGACGAAGAAGCCGCCCGGGTCCGTGCCCGTCACCAGCAGCGTCACCGGCTGCTTGTCGTTCGGGTCGCCCTCGGGGCAGTTCTGAAGCAGCGGCGGGCCAGCCTCCGGGTTGCGCCCGATGCGCATGTACGTCCCGGCGTACGCGGTGAGCTGATCGCTGTTCTGCGGAACCTGGACCGTGGAGATGGTCGGCTCCTCGAACTTCATCAGCCGAGACAGGCCGGTGGCGTTGGTGCGCGTCGCCGGCTCCTGGGGCAGCTCGCCGGGGATGACCTGCCCGTCGGCGTAATCCACCTGGGGCGGCTCGTCCTGCACCCAGACGTGGCTGTCGCCGTAGAGCTGGCCGGAGCGCACCGTGCCGGTGCCCCGGCCGTTGGTGAGCTGGGTCCAGCGATAGCGGTACTCGCCCATCAGGTTGCCCGGCACCGTGCGAAAGGACACCGGCCCATTGAACGACTCCATGGGCTGCCCCTTCGCGTCCAGGGCGAGAATCTCCACGTCGAAGTCCACCGGCGTTCGGGGCAGGGCCAGCCGGCAGTCCGCCGTGCCGCGAACCTCCAGCGGCACCTGGTTCTGGCCGCCGTGCGCGGTGGCGCACTCATTCACCACCGGCAGCGGGGTACGCGTGCCGCCGATGTAGATGCCCGTGAGGTTGACCCGGAACGAGGCGACGCCATCAGGCTGAGGCGTTTCCTGGGTGTAACAGCCGGCCGTCGCCAGGGCCGACAGGAAGAGAAGGCGCTTCATTTACTTCACCCTCCGGCCGATACGGGAATCCTCAACCGCGTCCGCGATGGACACGGAGGTGGGGTTCTCACAGAAGTTCCGCAGCTGGTTCGTCACCGTGCCGCAGATGGGGTTGTTGCCCGCCAGCACATCCCGGCAGTTGCAGCGGCCTGTGTACGGACCCTCCGGTACGTCGCACTGGCTCTGGATGTCCTCGGCCGTCAGGCCCGGCACGCCGCAGCGCTCCGCCGCGTCCGAGGGGAGCGACAGCAGATCCTTGCACTCGCAACTGCCCACCTGCTTGTCCAGCGCGGCCTTGAAGTCGGCGGCGGCGCGGCAGGCGCCCACCACCTGTTCGTTCACCGTCCAGCGGCCGTTGATGAGGTTGCCGCAGTAGTGGCCCGACTTCGACGTCTCGCGGCCCGCGAGGATGTCCTCGCAGGTGCAGAAGCCCTGCATGTAGCCGATGAGCGAGTCGCGCAGCGAGATGCCCGTCTCGATGCGGGTGGTGTTGCGCTTGAGGACGTTGAAGCCCGAGCCTCCCTTGGCGATGTAGTCGTTGACCGCGACCTTGTACGTGCCAGTGGCGTCCAGCGGCTTGCCGTTGATCTGGATGTTGGTGCCCGGGTGCGCGTAGCAACGGCCCACGCTGGCGTCGTTGCTCTGGTCCACCAGGCACTGCCACGGCGCATGACCCTGGCGGTCCTGGTTGGGGCAGTCCGCGCCGTTGAGCGCCGGGTTGCAGGCGATCTGCAGGTCGTTCACCTGCACCTGGGCGCAGTCCATGGTGAAGCGGGCGCCGGAGATCTGCGCCTGGCTGACGCAGCCGCGCTCCGCGGAGCGCTCGGTGACGAAGTCGAACAACTCCTGCATCTCCTTGCCGGAGAGATACATGATGTTGATGGTGTTCTCGAACGGGAACACGTTGAACATCGACTCCTGGCTCACCACGCCCGCGTAGAGGTTGTCGCGGATGCCCAGCGAGTTGGTGAGCGCCATCTCCGCCTCGACGCGGCGGCGCTTGCGCATGGAGTCCGCGGCGATGTTGCCCAGCGGCGAGTCACCACCCGTGGAGTTGTTGCGGCGCTGCACGTCGCGCGGCGCGTAGGAGAAGATGGACGTCAGCTGGAAGTTGAAGTCCATGCCCAGGATGTACGGCTGGAGCAGATGCGTGGTCATCCGGTCCTCCTGGTTCTTGCACGCCTGGATGGCCTGACGGACGCGCTCGTCGCGGAGGAACTGGCCCTCCTCCCAGAACACGCTGCTGTCGTGGCGGAAGCGGCGCATGGCGTCGTCGCACCACAGGGCGTCCATGGGGAACGCGCGGTAGTCCTGGCTGATGATTTCGCCGCCTTCACCGCTGCCGAGCACCTCGGGCATCTTCACCACCAGCTCCAGCCGGCCCACGTACTTGGCGAACGCGCCAGAGTGCGAGAGCACCACCTTGCGGCCCGCGGGGTCGGTGAGCAGCTGCGGCGGGTTGAGCACGACGTGCAGGTGGCCGCCCATCACCGCGTCCACGCCCACCACGCCGGGGATGCGCACGCGCACCACGGACTTGTCGTCCCCTTCGGGGCCGAACCACTCCAGCACCTGCCAGGGCTCCTTCTGGCGCTGCACGTAGGCCTTGGCGCGGGAGTACTCGTAATAGGCCTCGTAGCCCTGGATGACGTCCTGGTCCTCATGGAGGCCCAGGTGGCTGACCAGCACGATGAGGTCGGTGACGGGGCGCAGCAGGTCCACGTAGGCGCGCGCCACCTCGTTCTGCTCCAGCGGCGTCACCTGGAGGCTGTTGCCACCTTCGACGATGGAGTTGAGCGAGGAGATGTTGGCCATGCCGATGATGGCCACCCGGAGGCCCTTCACGTTGCGGATGGTGTACGGCTCCACTTCCAGGGCCGTCTGGTGGTTGCCGTTCGCCCGCCAGTCGTCCCAGAAGTAGTTGGCCGCCAGCAGCGGGAACGTCGCGTGCTGCTGCGCCATCTGGGTGAAGTTGAGGAGGCCCGCGTCGAACTCGTGGTTGCCCACGACGGCCGCGTCGAGCCGCGCTTCGGAGAGGAACTTGAACTCCACCTCGCCGGTGTTGAGGTTGAAGATGGGCGCGCCCTGGAAGCAGTCGCCCGAGTCCACGTGCAGCACACGTTCGCCCTGGGAGCGCTCGCGCTTGAGCAGCGCCCCCATGCGCGTGGCGCCGCCGAAGGGACCCGCTTCCGGGATGGTCCCCAGGTCCACGTCCGTCTTCAACGGCGTGAAGTCATAGGGGATGAGGCGCGAATGGATGTCCGAGGTATGAAGGAGCGTCAGACGCACCTCCTGCCCCTCGAGGTTGTAGTCCTGGCCTTCCAGCACCGGCATGCACGAAGCAGATGCCAGGGCGCAGCAGAGGCCGAGCAGGAGGCGACGCATCAAGAGAATTCCGTGTTTCGGGAGGGAGACAGCGGTAAAGCGGGCGCAAGGTACGGGATCAAGCTTTGTCGGGCAAGCAACGCCACCATGATGGGCCAGGTTCCTGCCATCGGCGTTCCTACTCCACAGGAGAGCAGGCGGACATGCGGCAGCGTCATTCCAGTGTGACTGACATCGAGATCATCGAGGATTTCTCGTCTTCTGCGAGGTGTGACGAGGGCTTTCTCAGGGTTCGGCGGCTGCGCTGCCGCAACCGGCGCGCGGATGGCTCTTCCTCTCCCGTATACCGGGTGGACGTGGTGGACCGGCCCCGGTTGGACGCGGTGGCGGTGCTCGTCTACCGCCGCGGCGCGTCAGGCCTGGAGGTCCTGACGCGGATGAACCTCCGGCCCGCGGCGTATTTCCGGAAGGACAGCCGGGACGCGATGACCGTTCCAGACCCTGCGTCTGGCTACTTGCGCGTGGAAGAAATCGTCGCGGGACTGCTGGAGCCGGAGGACAAGGGCGAGGAAGGCCTCCGTCGCCGCGCCGCGGCAGAGGTGCATGAGGAGGCCGGGTTCAACGTGAGGCCGGAGGACATCCGGCTGTTGGGCGGCGGCTTCTTCCTGGCGCCGGGCATCCTGTCCGAAAAGGTGTTTCCCGCCGCGGTGGACGTCACCGAGCTGTCACCCGAGGAGCCCGAAGGGGATGGTTCGCCTCTAGAAGAAGGCACGCAGCTGCACTGGCGCCCCATCCAGGACGTGTTGGACGCGTGCCGGCGCGGTGACATCCCGGATGCGAAGACGGAAGTCGCGTTGACGCGGCTGCTCGCCCTGCAGCCCTGAAGGGCGTGCATTGTTTTCGCACGGCCGCGTGCCGGGGTAGGGTGCGCGGCGTTCCGCAATCCACCGCAGAGGTTGCTGCATGTCGTCGCTGCCCCCCTGGCTGGCCCAGTTCCTGCCCATCCTCATCCTCCTGGGGGCCATCGGCCTCGTTCTCGCGCGCCTGCCCAAGGTGGAGCTGGGACACTCGGAGGCATTCAAGCGCCGCCGGTTCTTCAACTGGTTCCCGTTGGGCATGACGTACGCGTTCCTCTACATGGGGCGCTACAACCTCAACGTGGCCACCAGCGCCATGGGGGACCGCACCTCCAACGCGGACTTCGGCACCATCTTCGCGTGGGGCACCGCCGTCTACGGCGTGGCCTTCCTCCTCAATGGCCCGCTGACGGACAAGCTGGGGGGCCGGAAGACCATCCTGATGGCGGCCGCGGGTTCGGCGGTGGCGAACGTGGCCATGGGCGGCGTGGTGTACGCGGTGCTGACGCACAACTGGGCGCCGCCGGGCGGCCTGGTGGCGACGCTGTCGTTCCTCTACGCCGTCAACATGTACTTCCAGAGCTTCGGCGCGGTCTCCATCGTCAAGGTGAACGCGGCCTGGTTCCACGTGCGCGAGCGCGGCCTGCTGGGCGGCGTGTTCGGCATCCTCATCTCGCTGGGCATCTACTTCGCCTACGACTGGAGCCGGCTCATCGTGAAGGCGGCGCCCACGTACTGGGCGTTCTTCGTTCCCGCGGCCATCCTCGCTGTGTTCCTGGTGGTGGACTACTTCGTCATCCGCGACACGCCCAGCCACGCGGGCCATCCGGACTTCGACACCGCGGACGCGTCCTCCGGCGAGACGGGGCCTGCGTTGGGGGTGGCGGGCGTGCTGAAGCGCATGCTGACCAACCGCGCCATCATCATCATCCTCTGCATCGAGTTCTGCAGCGGCTTCATGCGCAACGCCATCATGCAGTGGTACCCCAAGTTCGCGAAGGCGACGGGAATTGCCGAGACGTTCGTCGCCGCCAACTGGGGCATGCTGCTGTGCGTGGCGGGCATCACCGGCGGCATGTTCGCCGGCGTCATCAGCGACCGCGTCTTCGACTCGCGCCGCGGCCCCGTGTCCGCCGTGCTCTATGCCGGCATGTCGGTGGGCGCCGTCATCTCCGTGTTCGTCCTGGAGAGCGTGGCCCTGGGCTGGACGGTCATCTTCATGTCCCTGTGTGTCATCGGCGTGCACGGCATGCTGTCCGGCACGGCCAGCATGGACTTCGGCGGGAAGAAGAACGCCGGCCTCGCGGTTGGCATCATCGACGGCGCCGTGTACGCGGGCACCGCGTTGCAGTCCATCCTGCTGGGTTCCATCCTGCCGATGGGGGATGTGGCGAAGACCGCCGCCAACTGGAGCAACTGGCCCTACGCCATGCTGCCGCTGTCCTTCCTCGGACTGCTGCTGGCCACGCAGGTGTGGAACGCCCGGCCGCAGCCGAAGTCCACGCCCGTGCCGGCCACGCTGCCGGTGCCCCCGGCGGCGCCAGCGAATCGGACCGGTACGGGCGGGTAATATCCGTGTGGCCCCAACGATGTGTGACGTTGGGGTCACTCCCCCGTGACAGGGATGTAGCGTAGACTCCCGGTGTGTCCCAGTTACCCGCACCCCTGCAGAGCCGCTTCGAGGTCCACGACCGGAAGCAGTTTGAGATCAAGCTCGAGTACCAGCCCTCCGGGGCGGATGAGACGCGCTACCTCGTGGAGGCGTATCTCTTCCTGCCGGGGAGCCTGAACATCGACGCGGAGACGTACCCGCGGGCGGACTTCTACGCGGACATCCACAACTACGTGCGCTTCAAGACGCCGGTGATGGCGGTGAACGAGCTGCTCAGCTCGGACACCTCGCCGCTGGTGCGCCTGGAGGCGTGGTTGCGCACGGGGATGGGGTCCGAGAAGGACGTCGTGTACCAGGCCAAGCTCCTGTCCTGCGTGCTGCGCGGCGCGCTGCGCCGCTTCGCCACCGGGGTGGAGTCGCGGTGCGAAGGCCCCGCGGCGCTGACCACGGACGCGTGCGCGGTGCTGGAGTCCGAGGTCCTGGCCATGCAGGCCGGTGTGACGCAGGTGCTGGCGCGCTTCCGCGTGTGGCTGCGCGCGGTGGGGGAGCTGCACCTGCAGGAGCGCTCGCGGGCGTCGCTGCGGCTGGTGGACGAGTACGTCAGCCTGCTGGTGGAGGGCGGCTTCCGGCGCTCGGTGGCGGACATGAAGTCGCTGCCCCGCGGCGAGCCGTGGCATGGGCTGCGCAAGGGGCTGATGGAGGCGGTGCTGCGGGAGGAGGCGTACCGCAAGGAGCACCGGCTGCGCAGCGTGCTCAGTCCCACGGGGGACAACGAGGAGTACATCCTCCGGCTGGGCTTCCTGAAGAAGTTCTGCATGAACGTGCTGTTCCTGTCGTCGAAGCGGCGGCAGAAGCGGCAGGGCTGGGAGGAGATGCTCTTCGCGCTGGCCGCGGGCATCGCCATGACGGTCGCCACCGCGGTGGCCTTCTGGGCGCAGGAGCGCTACGCGCAGGCCAGCCTCAACTTCTTCCTCATCCTCGTGGTGGGGTACATGGTGAAGGACCGCATCAAGGAGGGCCTGCGCCGGATGCTCAGCCGGGTGGCGGCCATGCACCTGGCGGACCGGACCACGGACCTGGTGGACCCCGTCACCGGGCGCGTCATTGGCGCGTGTGAGGAGCGGGTGGACTACGGGCCTTCGCTGAAGGTCCCGGACACGGTGGCGGCGCTGCGCCAGCGGGATGACTTCCTCACCGCGACGCAGGGCGAGCTGTCGGAGACGGTCATCCGCTACCAGAAGCAGATTGTCCTGGATGCGCGGCACCTGCCGCGCACGCAGCGCGGTCTGACAGGCGTGACGGACATCCTCCGCCTCAACGTGGAGCGCTTCCTGCGCGACATGGATGAGCCGGAGCTGGCGTTGGAGTACGTGGACCTGGCGGACCTGTCCGTGGGCCACATCCGCGGCACCAAGCGCTACCCGGTGGACATGGTGTTCCGCTTCACGGTGGTGGAGGAGGAGACGGACCGCAGCCAGGACTCCGTCCAGTTCGTGCGGCTGGTGCTGGACCGCAACGGCATCCAGCGCATGCAACGCTTCACGGACCCCGGCCCCGGAATGCCGCCCAGCCGTTCGGGGTGGAAGTCCGCGGCCTGAGGCGGGCCCGACGCTCCAGGCAGGGAGGGGGCGCATGACGCCCCGGGTGGAGGTTTCGGCGGCGCCCTGGCGCGCGCGGGGGTAATCTCCCCGGCGCACATGGCTTACGACGACTTCAAGAAGCGTATCCGCGACGACTGGCGTGACACCCTGCGTTCCATCCTGGGGCGTGCCCGCTCCCTGGGCTCCTCCGCCGTGCTGGCGTTCGACCTGGACTCCACCCTGTTCGACAACCGGCCCCGGCAGGCCCGCATCCTCCGGGAGTATGGTGTCGCCCGCTCGCTGGCCGTGCTGGCCGCTTGCGAGCCGCGCCACTGGGTGACGGGCTGGGACATGAAGGAGGCCATGCGCGCCTGCGGCCTGGAGGACGCCCTGGTGGAGTCCCACTTCGCCGAAGCCCGCCGCTTCTGGGCCGAGCGCTTCTTCACCAGCGACTACTGCGTGGACGACGAGGCCATCGACGGCGCGGCCAGCTTCACCCACGAGGTGGTGGCCACCGGAGCGAGGCTCGTCTACGTCACGGGCCGCCATGAGGCCATGCGGGAAGGCTCCGTCTCCTGCATGCGCCGTCACGGCCTGGTGCTGCCGGATGACGACCGCGTGCTCCTCGTGATGAAGCCCACGCTGGCCGAGGACGACGACGCCTTCAAGCGGGATGCGCACGTGCAACTGGGCCGCCTGGGGAGCGTGGTGGCTGCGTTTGACAATGAGCCCACGCACGCGAACGACTACCGGCGGAAGTTTCCAGAGGCCACCGTCATTCACCTGGCCACGGACCATTCGGGCCGACCGGTGGAGTTGCTGGATGGCGTCATTTCCGTCCCGCACTTCGCGCTGGGTTCCTGACGCACCGCGCCTGAAATAGACCTGGCGTGGACGGGGCTTGAAAGGCTTTGAAGTCCCACTGCCGCGCGGCTATTGAGTCGCTCGGCGTTTGCCGCCCCGGGAGTTCCGTGGGCGGCCAGCATGGAGGCATTCCGCAGTGGCCAGCCCGTACTCGAAAGAACTGCTGTTGGACATGTACCGGAAGATGTACCTCATCCGTCGCTTCGAGGAGCGCGCGGGTCAGCAGTACACGCTGGGGAAGATTGCCGGTTTCTGCCACCTCTACATCGGCCAGGAGGCCGTGGCGGTGGGACCGGTGGAGGCCCTGCGACCGGATGACTACATGCTCAGTGCGTATCGTGACCACGGCCAGCCGCTGGCCCGTGGCAGCGACGCGGGCATGGTCATGGCCGAGCTGATGGGCCGGGACACCGGCTACAGCAAGGGCAAGGGCGGCTCGATGCACATCTTCGACATCGAGCATCACTTCTACGGCGGCTACGGCATTGTCGGCGGCCAGATTCCCCTGGCGGCGGGCATGGCCTTCGCCAGCCGCTATCGCAACGAGGACCGCGTCACCGTCTGCTACTTCGGCGACGCGGCGGCCAGCCAGGGCGCCCTCCACGAGACGTTCAACATGGCGTCCAAGTGGAAGCTCCCGGTCATCTACATCTGCGAGAACAACCGCTACGGGATGGGCACGGCCATTTCCCGCGTCGCGGCGGTGCCGGAGATCTACAAGCGCGCCAGCGCCTACGACATGCGCGGCGAGCCGGTGGACGGCATGGACGTGCTGGCCATGTACGAGGCCGTCAAGGACGCCGCCGAGTACTGCCGCGCCGGCAAGGGCCCCGTGCTGCTCGAGGCCAATACGTACCGCTTCCGCGGCCACTCCATGGCCGACCCCGCCACCTACCGCACCAAGCAGGAGGTGGAGGATGAGCGCAAGGGCGACCCGATTCCGAAGCTGCGCGCCTACATCCAGAAGCAGGGGCTGGCCCAGGACGACGTCTTCGAGACCATCGAAGAGGAGGTCAATGCGCAGGTGGACCAGGCGGTGAAGTTCGCCGACGAGTCGCCCGAGCCCAGCCTGGACGAGCTGTGGCGCGACACCATCGTGGAGGAGGGCGAGGAGGACGTGCGCCCCCGCGAGCGCGTGCTGGGGCAGAAGGTGAACTGGCCGACGTACCCCAGTGGCAAGGAGCTGAAGGTGACGTGGGACCTGGAGCCGCGCGAGCAGGCCGAGGCGGCCGACAAGAAGGCGGGCCTCGTCCGCTAGGCGCGCGCTGACCTGTCTACCAACCCTTTTTCGAGTTCGAGTCGGAGCCGACGATGCCCGAGTTGATGTACCGCGAGGCGCTGAACCAGGCGCTCGCCGAGGAAATGGAACGCGACGCCAACGTCTATCTGATTGGCGAGGAAGTGGGCCGCTACAACGGCGCCTTCAAGGTGTCGCAGGGACTGCTGGACAAGTTCGGGAGCGCGCGCATCATCGACGCGCCCATCGCCGAGCTGGGCTTCACCGGCCTGAGCGTGGGCGCGGCCATGGTGGGCTTGCGCCCCGTGGTGGAGATGATGACCTGGAACTTCGCGATTCTCGCGATGGACCAGATCGTCAACAACGCGGCCAAGCTGCGGCACATGTCCGGTGGCCAGCTGCGCTGCCCCATCGTCTTCCGCGGTCCGGGCGGCGCTGGCGGCCGGTTGTCCAGCCAGCACAGCCAGGCGCTGGAGGCCAACTACGCGCACTTCCCGGGCCTGAAGGTGATTGCGCCCGCCACGCCCGCGGATGCGAAGGGAATGCTCAAGGCCGCCATCCGGGACGAGAACCCGGTGATCATGTTCGAGGGCGAGCGGCTCTACGCCATCAAGGGTGAGGTGCCGGAAGGCGAGCACGTCGTGCCGCTCGGCAAGGCGGACGTGAAGCGCGAGGGCTCCGACGTCACCATCATCACCTGGAGCCGCATGTACTACTTCTGTATGCAGGCGGCCGAGGAGTTGGCGAAGGAGGGCATCAGCGCGGAGGTCCTGGACCTGCGCACGCTGCGGCCCCTGGATGAGGAGGCCATCCTGGCGAGCGTGCGCAAGACGAACCGCGCCGTCATCGTGGAGGAGGGCTGGGCGCTCGCCGGCGTGGGCGCGTCCGTGGTGGACATCATCCAGTCGAAGGCGTTCGACGACCTGGACGCGCCGGTGGAGCGCGTCACGGGCCTGGACGTCAACATGTCCTATGCAGCGAACCTGGAGAACGCGACCCAGCCGGACGCACCGAAGATCATCGCCGCGGTGAAGAAGGTGCTGTACCGCGAGGGAGCTTGAACGCGTATGGCCATTCCCATCCAGATGCCGAGCCTGTCCCCGACGATGACGGAGGGGAAGATCGTCAAGTGGCTCAAGAAGCAAGGGGACAAGGTGTCCTCCGGCGATGCCGTGGCCGAGGTGGAGACGGACAAGTCCAACCTCGAAATCGAGGCCTACGACGACGGGTACCTGCTGCAGGTGCTCGTCGGCGAGGGCGAGATGGCCAAGGTGGGCGCGCCCATCGCCTATATCGGTGCGAAGGGTGAGAAGGTGGGCGCCGGCAAGCAGGCCGCGCCCGTCGCCGCGCCTCCTGCGCAGAAGCCCCAGCCGGCGCCCGTGGCCCCCGCGCCGCAGGCCGCCGCGAAGCCCGCGTCGTCGGGCGGCGGTGACAACCGCATCGCCATCCAGATGCCGAGCCTGTCCCCGACGATGACGGAGGGGAAGATCGTCAAGTGGCTCAAGAAGCAGGGGGACAAGGTGTCCTCCGGCGAGGCCGTGGCCGAGGTGGAGACGGACAAGTCCAACCTCGAAATCGAGGCCTACGACAACGGCACCCTGGCGGAGATCGTCGTCGGGGAGAACCAGATGGCCAAGGTGGGGGCGCCCATCGCGTACCTCACCGCGAAGGGTGCCAAGGCGGCCCCGGCTGCTCCGGCGGCGCAGCCCAAGGCACCTGCCCCGGCTCCCGAGAAGCCGGCGGCGGCGAAGCCTGCGGCGGCTCCGGCCCAGGTGGGGGGCCGGCGGCTCCGCGCCAGCCCCGTGGCGAAGCGAATCGCGCGCGAGAAGGGGCTGGACCTCACCCAGGTGAGTGGCTCCGGTCCGTCTGGCCGCGTGGTGAAGCGCGACATCGAGGAGGCGCTCGCCCGTGGACCGGCGGTGGCTCCTGCCGCGAAGAAGGCCCCGGCCGCGCAGCCCGCTCCGGGCGTGCGTCCCGAGCCGACCGTGCTCCCCCTCACGTCCATGCGCAAGGTCATCGCGCAGCGGATGACGGAGGTGAAGCCCGGCGTGCCTCACTTCTACCTCACCATCGAGGTGGACATGGAGGCGGCGTCGAAGGTGCGCGAAGAGGCGAAGGCGATGGACCTCAAGGTCTCCGTCAACGACCTCATCGTGAAGGCCGTGGCCATGGCGGTGCGCCGCTACCCGAAGATCAACGTCTCGCTGCAGGGCGACAAGGTCGTCCAGTTCCACAGTGTGGACGTGGGCATCGCGGTGGCGCTGGAGGAAGGCCTCATCACGCCCATCCTCCGGGATGCGGACCAGAAGGGCCTGCAGGCCATCGCGTCGGGCGTGCGTGAGCTGGCGGAGCGCGCTCGCAAGCGCGCCCTCAAGCCGGAGGAGTACACCGGCGGCTCCATCACCGTCAGCAACCTGGGCATGTTCGGCATCGACCAGTTCGTCGCCGTCATCAACCCGCCGCAGGCCTCCATCCTCGCGGTGGGTGCCGTCTCCGAGAAGGCGGTGGTGCGCGATGGTCAGCTGACGGTCCGGAAGATGATGACGGCGACGCTGTCGTGCGATCACCGCGTCATCGACGGTGCCATTGGCGCCGAGTTCCTGCGCGAGCTGCGCGGGCTGCTCGAGCACCCCACGCGGCTGCTGTTCTAGGCCGTCCGGTTGCCCCGCTCCGCGCGCCCGTCCTGGGGCGCGCGAGGGCGGGGCAGGGCCCGGATGGTCCCTTGTTACTTGCGCGTCGGCTCCTTGCGGCCGTGCGCCTCCTGCTCCAGCTTGCGCTGCGTCTGCGTCACGCTTGCCTGGCGCTCGCGTGACGTCCCGGTCGGCAGCTCGTTCTCCTCATCATCCGAGCGACCGCGGATGCCGGGCCAGGGCTCTGGGTGCGTGCCCTCCACATGCTCGATGCGCTCCGCATAGCCGTTGTCTCCGGCTGCGTTGTGCTTCGTCTCCTCGGATTTACCCTTGTTGTCCGCCATGCTGTGTCCTCCCAAGCAGGTGCCGTGCGGCACACTTCGTGGCGGTAACGGTGGGACGTGTACCGCGTGCTGACCACCCACGAGCGGGTTGCACGGCCCGTCCCCCTGCCTGCTCCTCGAGCGCGAAAAAACGTCGGCGGCCGTGGGCGTTCGCTGCTTAACTTGCGTTCAATGAACGACGACATGACACGCGAACGGCTTGCCCAGGGTGTGTCGGAGTTGGAGTCGCGCGGAGGCCCGCCGCTGCCGCTGGCGGAATCGCTGCACAAGGCGCTCGACGGCGCCGTCTTTCCGCTGTCCGCGCGGCAGTTGACCTGGGTAGCCCGTGAGAACGAGGCCCCGGCCCTGGTGCTCTCGCTCCTGGGTTCGCTTCCCCGGGCCAGCTTCGGCTCCGTGGACGCGGTGGCCCGGGCGCTGGAAGGCGACCTGGAGGCCACGGTTCCGCAACAGTCGGCTTCTACGCGCTGACACGACCCCTGGACGGAGAGGGGCTCTCCGGAAGGCGCGGCGCGTCAGGCGTTTGCCCTATCCTGGTGGTGCGCGCGGTACCCAGCAGATCGCGAAGGGGGTGAGGCGCTATCCTAGGCCTTACCAGCCTGGCCCCCTTCATGGGACGCTGGCCAGGAGGAGCGTCATGAACCCGTCTGAACTCCCCGCGGTCCTCTACGTCGACGATGACGCGCTGAACCTCCGGGTCTTCGACGCGAACTTCGGGCAGCGCTTCCGCATCTTCCGCAGCTCCTCGCCCAGCGAGGCGTTGGCGCTCCTGGAGCAGCGCCGAGGCGAGATTGGCGTCATCCTCTCCGACCAGCGGATGCCGGGCATGACGGGCGTGGAACTGCTGGAGCGGGCGCGCACGATTGCTCCGGACGCCAAGCGCATGCTCGTCACGGCCTACGCTGACATGCAGGCCGTCATCGACGCCGTCAACCGCGGCCAGGTGACGCGCTACTTCGTCAAGCCGTGGGACCGGACGGAGCTCCAGGCCGCACTCGATGACGCGCTCAAGATTGCCCGACTGGAGCTGCGCATCCGCGAGGTGGAAGGGCGCATGATGAAGTCCGAGCGCCTGGCCACCCTGGGGCAGGTGACGGCGGGCATCGCGCACGAGCTGATGGGGCCGGTGGGCTACCTGTCGCAGAACGTGGCGTCGCTGCAGCGAGACCTGGGCAGCGTCATCCAGTACGTGTCGCGGCACCTGCAGACGGACCCGGACTCCGCCGTGGCGGAGACGGTGGAGGACCTGCCCGCCCTCATCAAGGACCTGGCGGACGGCGCCGAGCACCTGCGGCAGGTGGCGCTGGGGCTGCGAGCCCAGGCCCGCGGTGAGGACCTGGAGGCCACGGCGGACGTCGCGGAAGTGGTGTCCTTCGCGGTGAAGCTGGCGCGCGCCGAGGTGCGGGAGCGGGCGCGGCTGACGAGCAACGGCGAGCCCGTGCGCGTCACCTTCGGCCCGGTGAAGCTGTGCCAGGTGCTGCTCAACCTCATCGTCAACGCGGCGCAGGCCATGGGGACCACGGGACGTCCCGGGCGCATCGAAGTCCGGTGGACAACGACTCCCGACGACGTGGTGCTCACGGTGGCGGACAACGGCTGCGGCATTTCCATGGAGCTGCAGGAGCGCGTCTTCCAACCCATGTTCACCACCAAGCCCGTGGGCGTGGGAACCGGACTGGGTCTGTCCATCTGCCGGGAGCTCGTCACGCAGTTCGGCGGCAGCCTCCGGTTGTCCTCCACGCCAGGGGAGGGCACCGAAATCGAAATCACCCTCCGGCGAGCCCCGCTCCCCTGAGTCCAAACGCGTTGCTGAGCATGCGCCACACGCGGTGCAGCGCCTGCGTCTCCGAGGCGCGGATGGCCTCCACCAGCACCGCGCGGCGCAGCGGGCCCTCCGCATTCTCTGGCGCGTACTCCACCACCAGCGCGTAACGGGGACCGGGGCGCTCCACCATGTGGACGGCCCGCACCGCGTCGAAGGGCACCACCGCCGCGCGGGTCGCGCCCGGTGACCAGGCCAGTTGCTCCAACCGCAAGGACTCGGTGCGGAAGTGCAGGACGAAGCGCCGGCGGCCCAGCCGGGACTCCATCTTGAGGGACAGCCCCACCAGGGCCGCCGCGAGCAGGCCCAGGCCGAAGGCCGCCGTCGTTCCTTCCCGGACTCCCACCAGGACGGCGGCGCCCACCGCGCACCCCAGTCCTACGCCGACGAGCAATCCAGGCAGGGCGCGCCGCTCCCAGGGTGGCGGTAGGGATTCGCCCACCAGCCGGCCGCCGTCATAACGCAGCCGCACGTCGCCCAGCCGCCCGGGTACCCGGTTGTCCTGCAATGCGTCTTGAAAGCTCGTCACACCTTGAGCATAGCGGGCCTCAAATGCGGGCTTCGTAGTTGGAAGTGAGCTGTGCGAATCTCCGCGGCCATGGAGTTCCCGTTCGAAACCGGTGAGGGTGAAGGAGGGGAAGGGGGGACGCTCGCCTCGACGGTGCTGGTGGTGGATGACGAGCCCGTCGTGCTGGACATCTGTGCCCGCCTTCTGGAGCGAGATGCCGACCTGGTGGTGACGCTGGCCGCGAGCGCGGAGGAAGCCCTCCCGTTGCTGGCCGAGCAGCGCTTCGACGTCCTGGTGACGGACAAGAATTTGCCCGGCAGGGGCGGCGTGGAGCTCATCGCCGAGGCGCGCCGTCTCCAGCCGTCCCTGGAAGCGGTGATGATTACCGGCTACGCCAGCTCCGAAAGCGTCGTCGCCGCCTTCGCCGCGGGCGCCAGTGACTACATCCTCAAGCCTTTTGACGACTTGCGGGTGTTGCGCGCCAAGGTGCGCGCCGCCCTGGAGCGCCGGACGGCGGGCCTGCTCGTGCGTGAGCAGGCCCGGGAGGTGGCTCGCGAGGCCGCGGCCCTCCTGGCCTCCGGACAGGACGCGCCGGAGCTCGCCTACGAGGCCCTGGAGGCTGAGCTACGAGCCTACGAGGAAGCGGTGCGCCTGGGCCTCAATGGCCGCGTGGCCGTCGTGGGCAGCGCGAACACCGTCACCGTTCTTCAGGACGCTGGCTTCGAGACGGTGGAGTTGCCGCCCTATGCCCCCGAACTGGAGCGCGTGGACGTCGTCATCGTGGAGACGGGCGACCCCCAGTGGCGCACGCTGGCCGAGCGCCTTCAGCACAGACAGCCCGACGTGCTGCTGCTCGCCAGTCCCCAGGCAGACCTGGGGGATTTGTTGGAGGCGATTACGCTGCGAATGGACCTGGTGGGCTTCGGCACCAGCCAGGGCGCCGTCGCGCTGCCGGAGAAGGTGCGCATGTTGCTGCTGCGCCGGGGCGTACAGCGGGCGCAAGATCGGCTCGCCGCGGCGCTCGCCGCCTTCCGGCAGAGCATCGCCGCGCCGTTGCCCTGAAGTCCCCGTTGAACCGTGAGTAGGAACGCGCGGGGCCGCGCCTTGAAAGAGGCGCCGGGCCCCACGGAGGGTCGTCTCGCGCCACCAGGCTCTAGCCCGCAAAGCGAAACGCCCACCTTCTTTTCAGAAGGTGGGCGTCTCAGTGTGACCCTGCCGGGATTCGAACCCGAGTTTGAGCCGTGAGAGGGCTCCGTCCTAACCGCTAGACGACAGGGCCGATACTTGTTTCAACCGCTGCTAACTGCCCGCGATTTCTACCTTTTTTCGTCTGCCCTCGTCAACCCTTTTGTTTCGTCCTGCTCAGGTTGCTTCGGACCAACGAGCACTGCAACTGCGAGACTACGAGCTGGGGAACTAGGATTCGAACCTAGATAAGCAGAGTCAGAGTCTGCTGTCCTGCCGTTAGACGATTCCCCAAGGACCTGCTCGACCGCGGCGCTTCTCTACCAACACCACTTCGGGACTGCAACAACTTCGGTGCGGCGTTTACTTCTTCCTGCTCTTCGTCGTCTCCGGCTTCTTGGCGGGCTTGGCTGCCTGCTGGGTCGGGACGATGTAGATGCGAACTTCGTCGTTCGCCTCGTAAATATTCAGCCCCGCGAAGTTCTTCCCCGAGGGGTTGCTGATGTGAACCGCCTTGACGCCCGGCTGGTTCACGATCTGCCGGCGAGGGTAACCGCTCGTCGAGTAGACCGCGCGGTAATACTCCAGCGTGCCATCGAAATCCCTGGGCGACCGGTAGCGATTCTCACCGACCCGCTTGGACCCATCCGGCAGCTGCGCGCCATTGATGACTTCGGCGCCCGCTGAAACCGCCCAGAGCGCCACCAGCGCCGCTCCGAGCGGGCGCGCCTTATAGAAACCGCGTTTCAGGCTGTCAAGGGCACGCATCATGGGTCCGAAAGATAGGGGCCTGCGCTGCCGACGTCCACCGCTACCTGCGCCTGGGGGCTCAACCGCGCGTCAGCGCCGCGTCGATGCGCAGCAGGGATTCGTCGCGGCCTACCAGCACCAGCGTCTCACCGATGCCCGGGCTGGTGGTGTTGCCGGTGAGTGCCACGCGGATGGGCTGCGCCACCTTGCCCATGCCGACGCTGGAGGCCTCGCTCACCTGCTTCACCACGCCGTCCAGCGCCTCCACCGACCACTCCGGCAAAGCGGCGAGCGTCTCGCGCACCTTGCGCAGCAGGTTGAGGGACTCTCCGGAGAGGTGCTTGGTGGCGGCCTTCTCGTCCAGGGTGATGCCGGAGCGGAAGTAGACGTTGGCCGCGGTGGTGGCGATGTCTTCCAAGGTGTTGGAGCGCTCGCGCAGCGTGCGCACCAGCGTCTCCAGCCGCGGGTCGCCCTTCGCCTGGATGCCCTTCGCCTCCAGGAAGGGGAGCAGCCGCTCCACCACGGTCTCCACCGGCAGTTGCTTCATCCACTGCTGGTTGAGCCACAGCAGCTTCTCCGGGTTCCACACGCCGGAGGTGGTGCCCACGTCGCTGAAGTCGAACCACTCGAGCATCTGCTCGCGGCTGATGACCTCGTCGTTGCCGTGGCTCCAGCCCAGGCGGATGACGAAGTTGAGCAGCGCCTCCGGCATGACGCCGTTGCGCTTGTGCACCATCACGTCCGCTTCCGGGTGCTTGCGCTTGGACAGCTTCTCTCGGTCCGGGCCCAGGATGAGCGGCAGGTGGGCGAAGTCGGGAGGCGTCCAGCCCAGCGCCTGGTACAGCATGAGCTGCGGGAAGGTGGAGTTGACGTGCTCCTGGCCGCGCGCGACCAGGGTGATGTCCATCAGGTGGTCATCAATGACACACCCGAAGTTGTACACGGGGATGCCGTCCGCCCGCATCATGACCCAGTCATCCAGGTCGCTGTGCGTCTTGGTGATGGTGCCCAGCGCCTTGTCGGTGAAGGACACGGAGCCGTCACCCGCGGGCATCTTGAAGCGGATGACGGCGTCCGCGGCGTTGCGGCCGGCGGGGGGCTCGGTCCGCTCACGGCAGGTGCCCGGGTACTTGAACGCGCCGCCCGCCTTCTCCGCCACCTGCCGCTGCGCGTCGAGGTCCTCCTTCGTGCAGTAGCACCGGTAGGCCTTGCCCTCGGCGATGAGCTGGTCGGCGTGCTTGCGGTAGGTGTCCAGCCGCTGCATCTGGAAGTAGGGGGCGTAGGGGCCTTCCTTCCCGGGGCCCTCGTCCCAGTCGATGCCCAGCCAGTTCAGCCCGTCCAGGATGGCCTGCACCGACTCCGGGGTGGAGCGGCCCTGGTCCGTGTCCTCCATGCGAAGGACGAAGGTGCCGCCATGGCGCCGCGCCTGGAGAAAGTTCATCAGCGCCGTACGGGCACCGCCAATGTGAAGGTAGCCGGTAGGCGAGGGAGCGAAGCGGACGCGAAGGGCAGGAGGCATACGGGCGCGCGGATTAGCAGGGCGAGGATGGAGGGTCAACGCGGAGGGGCATTCCTGGAGTAAGTTGGATGGCCAGGGAGAACTCGTATGTCGATTCGTCAGGTAGTTCGCACGTTGCTCCTGGCTGTCCTCCTGGTGGGCGTGCCCGCGACCGCCACCACCCAGCTCCGCGTGGACCTGTCCGGGCTCGCGGTAGGCGCGGACACCGTGGTCCACGGTGTCGTCCGGCGCGTGGAGAGCCGCTGGAGCGGCGACAAGATGCGCATCCTCACCGACGTTGAAATCCAGGTGACGGAGTCGCTCAAGGGCCAGCCTGGGAGCACGGTGCTCGTCACCCAGCCCGGGGGGCGCATGGGGGACATTGGCCAGGTGGTGCACGGCCTGGCGTCCTTCACGCCGGGCGAGGAGGTGGTGGTCTTCCTGCAGAAGCGCGGCCCCCGTGCGTTCCGCGTCTCCGACATGGCGCAGGGGAAGTTCCAGGTGAAGCGTGAGGGAAAGGCGGCGCTGGCCGTCCCGGAGCCCACCGAGTCGCAGCTGTTGGACCCTGTCACCCGAAAGCCGGCCGCGTCCGCGCTCCAGCCCATGACGCTGGCGGAGCTGAAGGCCGCCATCCGTGAAGCCCTTGGGGAGCAGAGGCCGTGATGCCGCTCACGCCCCTGATGTTGGCCCTGGCCCTGGGCCAGGTGGACCCCTACGTCCGCAGCCGTGTCGATGTGGGTGACACGGGCACGCAGTGCCTCTACTGGACGTCCAATCGCGTCGTCTGGAACCAGAGCACCTACGGCAACCCGGACACGGCGGGTGACTCCGAGTTCGACGCGATTCGCGCCTCCTTCCAGAGCTGGCAGGACATCTTCGCCGAGTGCGGCAACCTCACGTTGGTGGAAGGCCCGCGCGTGGACGAACGCCAGGTGGGCTACCGGCGCCAGGGAGCCAATACCAACCTGGTGCTGTTCCGGACCCGGGACTGCAACGCCGTGGTGCCCGCGAGCGATGCGTGCTGGGCAGACGACACGTGTGCCAACACGCATGACTGCTGGGATGACGACGACAACACCATCGCCATCACCCTCACCACGTACGACGAGCGCTCGGGCATCATCTACGACTCGGACATCTCCTTCAACGCGGCGCGCTTCTCCTTCACGACGGCGAACGGCGGCATGTGCGTCCCGCCGGTGACGACCCACTGCGTGGCCACCGACGTGCAGAACACCGCCACGCACGAGGTCGGCCACCTCATCGGTCTGGACCACACGCGTGCCACCGGCTCCACCATGAACCCCAGCGCGCCGCCGGGAGAGGTGTCCAAGCGCGTGGTGGACTCGGGCTCGCGCGGCTTCGTCTGTGACGCCTACCCCCAGGGGCAGGCCAGCCAGTCGTGCCTCCACCCGGTGACGTCCATCGAACTGGGGCCCAAGGCTGGCGGCTGCGCCGCGGCGGGGCCGGGTGGGGCGCTGTCGCTGGTGGCCGTCTGGTCGCTGTGGCTGGCGCGCCGCCGCCGTCGCGAGGAGGCGGTCCAGTGAGGAAGGCGCTGGCGCTCGCGGCCGCGTGCCTGGCCACCTCCGCTCAGGCGCAGATGGAGGAGGAGCCGTCCTACCGTCGCACCGTGGTGCCCAGGCACCCGCTGTGCCTGGTGTGGCCGGTGCGTGAGTATGTCTACCACCTGGATGCGGCGGGCAGCGCGCGCACGCCTGGAGACTCCGAGGTGGCGGCCATCGAGGCGTCCTTCGACTCGTGGCGGGACGTCTCCGACGGGTGCAGCGACTACCGGTTCACCCGGGGCGAGGACCGGCGAGCGCCCATCGCCGTGGGCTACGACGAGACGCGTCCTCGGGAGAACTACAACATCATCACGTTCCGGGAGACGTCGTGCCACGAGGTGGCCCCGGCGGATGATGCGTGCTGGACCGAAGAGACGTGCGGCAACGTCTACCAGTGCTGGGAGCACCCGCCTGGGACCATCGGCCTCACCACGTCCACGTTCTCCTATCGCGACGGGCGGGTGTTGGACTCGGACATCGAGCTGAACGCGTCCCAGCCGGCACAGGGCTACGGCTTCCTCTTCACCACGGTGGATTCTCCGGTGTGTGAAGGCGAGCACTCGGTGGACTGCGTGGCCACGGACATCCAGAACACCATGACGCACGAGATTGGCCACGTGGTGGGGCTGGACCATGTCTTCGTCCCGGGCGCCACCATGGAGGCCACCGCGCCGCCGGGGGAAACGCGCAAGCGTGTCATCGACCCGGGGTCGGCCGCCGGGTTCTGTGACATCTACCCGCGTCACCTGCCGCCCACCCAGTGCTTCGTGCGGGAGGGGGCGGGGTTTGCGTTGAAGGCGGACGGCCGGGGCAGCGGCTGCGCTGCGGCGCCGGGACCGGTGGCGCTGGGGCTGGCCGCGCTCGTCCTGACGCGTGTGCGGCGGCGTGCGGTCCGCGCTGCGGCGCCCCACCGGCGGGGTTAAGGTTCTGGCGTGGCTGTCGCATTCTTTGACCTGGACAAGACGCTCATCGCCGCCAACTCGGGCTCGCTGTGGATTCGCCGCGAGCTCGAGCTGGGGCACATCTCCCGCTTCCAGGCGCTGCGCGCCAGCCTCTGGATTGCGCGCTACCACCTGGGCTTCGTGTCCATGCAGGACGCCGTCGCGCGCGCGATTTCCCAGCTCGCCGGTACGCCCGCGAAGCCGCTCCAGGAGCGCACCGCCGTGTTCTACGAGGAGCAGGTGCGGCCGCTCTATCGGCCCGGGGCCTGGGCCGTGCTGGACGCTCACCGGCGCGCCGGTGAGCGGCTCGTCCTGCTGACGTCGTCCACGGGCTATCTGTCGGAGCTGGTGGCGCGGGAGCTGGGACTGGACGCGGTGCTGTGCAACCGCTTCGAGGTCGATGGCGCGGGCCTCCACACCGGACGCGCCCTGGGCACCATCTGCTTCGGAGAGGGCAAGCGCGTCTGTGCCGAGGCCTATGTGCGCGAGGCGGGCGTGGCACTGTCGGCATGCGCCTTCTACACCGATTCGTATTCGGACCTGTCGGTGATGGAGGTGGTGGGGCGGCCGGTGGCCGTCCACCCGGACCACCGGCTGCGGCGCCACGCCCGGAAGCGGGGCTGGCCGGTGGTGGACTGGGGCGTGCCGCCCGGCGGCGATGTGCCGTCCGTTCCTCCCGCGCCTCCCGTGGTGCCCTCCACCGGACCCTGATGCGCGCTGGGGCCGGCGGGGGCGGTCAGGGATGCATCCTCAGCGGCGCGGTGCCACCAGGCGCATGCTGAAGGTGTAGTCCACGTTCACCGGGTAGCCCTTGTAGACAATGGGCTTGTAGGTCCGGGACGTGAGGGCATCGAGCACCGCGCGCTCCATGTGGGCCACGGACTTGATGGTCCGGCACTTCTCCACGCGGCCCTGCTGGGTGATGGTGCAGCGGACAATCATCACGCCGCTCGACTTCGCGGCCATCGCTTCGCGCGTGTAGATGATGTCCTTGCCCTGGTCGACCATCTCCGGGCGAGGCATGTCCTCGTTGTAGGGGAGCACGTCGCCACGCGCGGAGGCCACCGCCGCGGTGGGGAGGACCGGCAGCGCGAGCCCGGTCGCCGAGCCCTTGGCCGGAGCCGCGTCGGCTGCCGCGGCCGTGGCGCCACCGACGGCCGCCGCGACAGGGAGCTCCGTGGCGGGCGAGGCCGTGGGGGCGAGCATCACCGGCGCGGACATGCCGCCCGGCGTGGCCACCGGCTCGACTTCCTCCGCCGTCTCATCCGCGCTCACGGAGGCCACCTCGACGTGCCGGCTGCCGCCCGCGCCGCCCCGGCGCTTCTGCAGCTTCTGCGACAGCACCACCTCGCCGGTACCGCCCGTGACGACGGTCTCCATCTGGTAGCCCTCCATCGCGAAGGTCAGCTCCACCGTGACGGAGCCATCCTGTCCCGACGGAATCTCCAGGGTGAAGGGCGTGACGCCTCGCTCCTTGCCCCGGTAGAAGACGCGGGCGCCGGAGGGCTGGCTCATCAGCTTGAAGCGGACCTTGCCCGCATTCGCGGCGGCAGCGGGTTCGGCGGCCGGCTCCGCGGCGGGGGCGGCGGCGACAGGCGCGGGGGCCTCCGTCTGGGGCGCGGGGGCCGGTGGTGC
>NZ_JABFNS010000047.1 GCF_013116825.1 Myxococcus xanthus | reverse complement strand
CCCCCGTGCCGTCCCCCGCCCCCAGGCAGCAGCCCTCCGCGCGCGAAGTAGACGCGTTCTGCATGCAGTACGCGCCCCGGGCGCCGGGCCACTCCGCCGTGCGGGATTTGTACCGGCTGCTGTGCGACGTGCCCGAGGGCGGCCTGGAGGACCGGCTCCAGTGGGTGGAGCGCTGGATGCAGTGGCTGCGCGAGCGCATCCCCGCCCACGCGCTGGTGGACGCCTCCGAACCCGAGGTCTCCGCCGCCGACAGCCGGCTGGCCCTGATGGTGCGCGTGCTCGAAGGCGAGCCCGCCATGCGCGCCGCCCTCACGCGGCTGGTGGCCACCGTGTTCGAGGGCAGCCGGGGCCTCAAGCTCTTCGCCCAGGTGGGCCTGCCCGCCGGACAGGGCTTCTTCGCGGAGGCGTCGGACCGGCTCGCCCGTTCGCTGCTGCCCGCCCCTCCGGAGCCCGGCAAGCTGTCGGAGCTGCTGCTGCGCCTGTGCCCGAACCCGGACGACGCGGACTGGCTGGCGCGGCTGGCCCCCGCGCGGCTCGCGCAGCTCGCGGCGCTGGTCGGGGAACCCGCGTCGCCAGGGCCCATGCCCGCCGCCCGCGTGCGAGCGGATTTGATGGACGCGCTGCTGATGCTGGCGGTGCAGGTGGCGGCCCTGGGCATGGCCGAGGACATACGCGACCGCAGCCCGGAGACGTCCTTCCGCGCCTCGCCCTTCCTGCGGATGCGGCTGGTCTGTGACGCGGTCCTGGCGCGCGACGCGGCGGCGGACACGCTGCGGGATTTGTCGCAATGCGTGGCCGACTGCCGCCAGGTGGTGGGCAACGTGTCGCGCCACCTGGAGGACTCGGGCGTCAGCGTGGACCTGGTGTACCGGCTGGAGCGCATCCGCCGGGTCCTGGAGCGCATGGAGGCCATTGCCCGCGTGCTGGGGGCCCCTCGGGGCGAAGCGCGCTGGCGCGAGGCCATGACGCTGGTGTCGGACCTGCTGCGGCGCGCGCACGCGGACCGCTCCGTGGTGGAGCTGGTGAAGCGCAACATGCGGATGCTGGCGCGCAAAATCATCGAACGCGCGGGGCACTCCGGCGAGCACTACATCACCAGCACCCGCGAGGGCTTCCACGCCATGGTGCACTCCGCGGCGGGCGGCGGGCTGGTGACGGCGGCGGCGGTGGCCAACAAGATGTTCCTGTCGGGCCTGATGCTGGCGCCCTTCTTCTCCTTCCTGGCCGTGGGCCTCAACTACGCCCTGGCCTTCCTCCTCATCCAAGCGCTGGGCTTCACCCTGGCCACCAAGCAGCCGTCCGTGACGGCGGCCACGCTGGCGGGCGCGGTGGGGGAAGGCGCCCGGGGGGAGCGGCTGGCCAGCCTGGTGGAGCTCATCCCGCGAATCACCCGCTCCCAGTTGGCGGCCTTCATGGGCAACCTGGGCGTCGTGGCCCCGGCGGCCGTCCTGTTCGCGCTGGGGTACCAGCTCATCACCGGCCACACCTTCATGAGCCCGGCCAAGGCCCAGGCCACGGTGGCCTCGCTGCATCCGTGGAAGAGCGGCACGCTGATATTCGCCGCCATGACGGGCGTCATGCTGTGGATGAGCAGCGTGGCGGGCGGTTGGCTGGAGAACTTCGTGGTGTACCGGCGGCTGCCCGAGGCGCTGGCCCACCACCGCGTGCTGCGGCGGCTCCTGGGGGATGCGCGCGCCCGGCGGCTGGCGGACACCTTCCAGCACGCGGCCTCCGGCCTGGGGGCCAACGTGACGCTGGGCTTCCTGCTGGCCCTGGGGCCGTTGGTGGGCGGCTTCTTCGGCCTGACGCTGGACGTGCGCCACGTCACCTTCGTGCTCGGCTCACTCTCCCTGGCGGGCACGGCGATGGGACCCGGCGCGGTGCTCCAGCCGGAGTTCCTGGCCGCGCTGGCGGGCATGGCCCTCACCGGCCTCATCAACTTCGGGGTGTCCTTCTCGCTGGCGCTGGGGGTGGCTGTCCGCGCCCGCGACGTCCCGACCCGGGAGGCCCTGCCCTTCGTTCGCGCCGTGCTCGGGCACCTGGTGAAGCACCCGCGCTCGTTCCTCTTGCCTCCCAAGGAGCCGGAAAACGACGTGCTGCGGGTCTCCGCGCCGCCCACCCCTTGAGGGAGGGCCCTGGCGCGCGCCGCCATGACGCGGACGTCCGTGGCAGGGTAGCGGCCGGGCGGCCGGGCTTTGCCTTTCGGGCCAGGGCGTTTGCCGGTAGGGTCGCCGCCGCATGAGCGGCGATAGAAACCCGAACTCCCACTCCCGTTTCGCCCAAGCCTTCGCCGGACTGCTGGTCCACAGGCCCGGGGCGGTCCTCCTGGTGATGCTGGCCCTGCTGGCCGTGTCGCTGTGGGGGACGTCGAAGCTGCACATCAACTCCAACCAGCTCGACCTCATCTCCCAGGACCTGGAAGAGGTGAAGGACGTCAAGCAGGTCATCGACATGGTGGGCGGCAGCGGCTTCCTCATGGTCGCCCTGCGCTCGGAGGACGAGGCCGCGCTCAAGCGCACCGCCGACGACCTCGCGAAAATCATGCAGGAGGACAAGGAGAACGTCCGAAACGTCTCCTACAAGCTGCCCGTCGAGTTCATCCAGCAGAACATGGTCCTCTTCGTGAAGACGGAGGACCTGGTCGAGGGCAAGCGCCGCATCATGGCGTTCCTGCGCGACAAGCTGAAGCGCAGCAACCCGTTCTTCATCGACCTGGGCGGCTCCAAGCCCGTCGAGCTCGACATGCAGGACCTGGTCGACAAGTACTCCTCCATTGGCAAGAAGAGCATCCGCGACGACTACAACATCTCCAACGACAAGAAGATGTTGATGCTGCTCGTCAAGCCGATGTGGGACAACACCGAAATCGGCAAGACGAAGGCCTACCTCGAGCGGCTCAAGGGCCAGATTGACGCGTACTCCGCGCAGCCGGGCAAGGTGAAGCTGGTGGAGGACTACCAGCTGATGGGGGATGGAAAGACCATCGCCTACGGCTTCACCGGTTCCTACAAGACGACGGTGGATGACTCCTACGCGATTGAAGAGTCGATGGAGCCGGTGACGCTCATCGCCCTGGGCTCCATCTTCCTCATCACCATCATCTTCTTCCGCAAGCTGGCGCCGACCTTCCTGGTCGTCATCGGCACGGTGGTGGGCACCATCTATACGCTCGGCCTCACCTACGCGACGGTGGGCGAGCTGAACATGATTACGTCCATCCTGGGCGGCATCCTGCTCGGCTTCGGCATCGACTACGGCATCCACTTCGTCTTCCGCACGCGGCTGGAGCTGGGCGCGGGCAAGCCGTACGACGTGGCCATCCGGGACGCGGTGATGAACGCGGGCCGTCCGGCCGCGGTGGCCGCGGTGGTGACGGCGGGCTCCTTCTTCGTGCTGATGGTCAGCGAGTTCCGCGGCTTCAGCCAGTTCGGCTTCCTGGCCGGCATGGGCACGCTCATCCTGGGCCTGACGCTGTTCTGCTGGAGCGCGGCCGTCCTGGCGCTGGCCGGCCGCATCAACCCGGAGCTGCCCCAGAAGCTCATCGGCGTGATGAAGCCGCCGCCCACCAACTCCGCCACCACCGGCAAGGAGCTGCGCATCCCCAAGCCGAAGATGGTGCTGGGCATCAGCACGGCCATCGTCGCGCTCATCTGCGCCGCCGCGGTGCCCTGGGCCGGTTCGGAGGAGCCGCCCAAGGGCGTGGAGCTGGGCTTCTTCGAGCGCCTCAAGTACGGCGTGAGCTTCAACTACAACACCCGCGCGCTCATCCCCGACGGCATGTCGTCCGTGCTGCTCCAGGACGAAATCAACGAGCGCTTCAACATCTCCAGCGACCCGATGGCCATCTACACCAAGGACCTGGACGAGGCCGAAGGTGTGTACCGGGAGCTGACGCAGAACGCGCACAAGTACCCCTCCATCGACCAGGTGGTGAGCATCTTCACCTTCGTGCCCCCGGCGGAGACGGCCGCGGCCAACGCCAAGGTGCTGGAGGAGTGGAAGGCGGAGATGCAGCAGTTGGAGGACGAGGGCTTCTCCGTCGCCGCGCTGCCGCCGGAGATGCAGGCCAACGCGGACTTCTTCAAGAAGGTGCTGGACGCCAAGCCCTTCGACGTCCACGGCGTCCCGGCCAACTACACCGCGCAGTTCCGCAACCTGCCCTCCGCGAAGCCGGAGAACCACGGCTACCTCACGTACATCTACGCGAGCGTCGACCTGATGGACGGCCAGAAGATGCTGAAGTTCTCCGACGAGACGAGGGTCATCAAGGCCGCGTACGCGCCGGGCAAGTTCGACCAGGACGCGTGGGACCCCAAGCCCCCCACGGTGGAGAAGGAGTTCCGCGCCGCGGGCGCCACGCAGCTCTATGCGCGGCTGGCGCGCATCGTCCTGTGGGACGGCAAGGTCACCGTGGTGCTCACCGCGCTCTGGATCCTGGCCATGCACTTCCTGGACTTCCGCAACGTGAAGCTGGCGCTGGCGTCCGTGATTCCGCTCGGCGTGGGCGTGGCGATGATGCTGGGCATCATGGCGCTGACGGGGCTGCGCCTGAACTTCATGAACATCATCATCCTGCCCATCCTCCTAGGCTTCGGGGTGAGTCACGGCCTCTACCTGCTCCACCGCTTCCTGGAGGGCACCTCACCCCTGGTGGCCTTGCGCAGCGTGGGCGCGGCCGTCGCGTCCTCCACGCTCACGGCGGTGGTGGCCTTCGCGGCGCTGCTGGCCGCGGCCCACAACGGCCTGCGCTCCATGGGTCTGGTAGCGTGCATTGGCCTCATCACCACGCTGGTGGTGTCCTTCACCGTGCTGGCCGCGGTGATGCAGCTCATGTACGACCGGCGTCAGCGCGAGTCGGGCGCGTCCTCCGGTGAGGGCGGCTCGACGGGCGGTGGCAAGGACACCGAGCCGAAGGCGGCCTGAGCCGTCTGGCCCGGGCGTGCACCTGAAGGAGGCCCCCTTCCCGCGGAAGGGGGCCGGGAGAGGGACATCATGATGAAGCGACTGTTGCCCGTGCTCGGGCTGGGCCTGCTGTCCGGATGCTCCGCGGTGAAGAATCAGCGGCTGCGCAGTGACTACGACACGGTGGACAAGCACCAGGTGAAGCGCTTGGTGGTGGTGACGCAGCCGCTGCCCGACGGCAAGGTCGCCGTGGGCGAGCTGTGGAGCCTCATCGCCCGCCAGTGGGTGAACCAGAACCGCGACTTCCTGGTGAAGGAGAGCGCGGCGCTGCCCGACGTGCCCACGGACGCCACGTTCAAGACGCTGTGCGTGGAGGGGCTGGAGGGCGTGCTGTGGCTGTCCCCCCAGATTCAGCTCCGGGGCAGCGGCGCGGAGGCCGCGGTGAGCGCGAAGCTGGTGCGCTGCCGCGACGGCGAAGAGGTCTGGTCCGCCGACGCCGCCGGGAGCTGGAACTCCAAGGACGAGGACTACGAGCAGCGCGTGGGCCAGTACGTCCAGGAGCTGGGTGAAGAAGTGGCGCCCTACGTGGTGCCGTCCAGCAAGCTGCTGACGGCCACGCTGGCCACCTTGCCCAATCCCGAACTGAGCGAAGCGGACAAGGACGAGAAAATCGAGCTGGGTGAGTAGGCTCCCCGCTCGTGGATGAGCAGATTGTCGCGCTGAGACTGGCCCTGGCCGCCCTGCTGGGGGGCGTGCTGGGCCTGGAGCGTGAGGTGCGCGGCCAGGCGGCCGGGCTGCGCACCCACATCCTCGTCTCCCTGGGCGCGTGCTGCTTCACGCTGGCCAGCGTCTTCATCGAAGTGGCCTTGGGCCCTGACACCCCCGAAGGGACCCGGGGCGACATCAGCCGCATCGCCAGCCAGGTGGTGGTGGGCATCGGCTTCCTCGGCGCGGGCGTCATCCTGCGCCACAACGGACAGGTGAAGGGCCTGACGACGGCGGCCAACCTCTGGCTCACCGCGTCCGTGGGCCTGGCCGCCGGCCTGGGCTTCTACTTCGCCGCCGTCACCACCATGACCATCGCCCTGCTGTGCCTGGCGGGCCTGCGCCCCCTGGAGCGCGCCATCAGGCGCTACCGGAAGCGGCAAGGCGCGACTCGCACCCCGGACGTGGACGAAGACGCCGACGCCTAGCGGCGCGCGCTCCCCGGACGTCGGGCCCGCGCAGTTGCTTGCGCCATAAACGCAACTCAGATACAACAACACCCAGTACATCAACACCGCCATCCCGACGTGACTCCGCGACAGCGCATCGTCGCGGCATGCCCTGTCATGTCCGCGCGGCTGGAGCCCACCATGCCCAAGGGAAACCGCACCATCATCCATCTCGTGTCGTCGGCGGGGACTGGCTACGTCTACACAACGACGAAGAACAAGCGGAAGTCGCAGGAGAAGCTCCAGCTCAAGAAGTACGACCCGCGCGTGCGCAAGCATGTGCTGTTCGTGGAGGGCAAGCCATGACGGCGCCCGCGGCCACGGCCCGGCTGCCGGTGACGGTGCTCTCCGGCTTCCTGGGCGCGGGCAAGACGACGCTGCTCAACCACGTCCTCCAGAACCGGGAGGGCCTGCGGGTGGCGGTCATCGTCAACGACATGAGCGAGGTGAACATCGATGGCCGGCTGGTGAAGACGGGCGGCGGCGCGCTGAGCCGCGTGGACGAGAAGCTGGTGGAGCTGTCCAACGGCTGCATCTGCTGCACGCTGCGCGAGGACCTGCTGCAGGAGGTCTCCCGGCTCGCCCGGGAGGGCCGCTTCGACTACCTGCTCATCGAATCCACCGGCATCTCCGAACCGCTGCCCGTCGCGGAGACGTTCACCTTCACGGACGAGCAGGGCCAGGGCCTGTCGGACGTCGCGCGGCTGGACACGCTCGTCACGGTGGTGGACGCCCTCAACTTCCTGCGGGACTGGAGCGCCGCGGATGACCTCGCCGCGCGCGGACTGGCAGCGGCGGACGAGGACGAGCGCACCGTGGTGGACCTGCTGGTGGAGCAGGTGGAGTTCGCGGACGTGCTCGTCCTCAACAAGACGGACCTCGTCCCGGCGGAGGAGCTGGCCCGGCTGAAGGACATCCTGCGCAAGCTCAACCCGGACGCGCACCTCGTCACCTCCGAGCGGGGCCGCGTGCCACCCTCCGCCGTGCTCAACACCGGCCGCTTCGACTTCGAACGCGCGCGGCGCGCCCCGGGCTGGCTCAAGGAGCTGCGGGGCGAACACACGCCGGAGACGGAGACCTACGGCATCCGCAGCTTCGTCTTCCGCGGCCGCGTTCCCTTTCACCCCGTGCGACTGTGGGACTTCATCCACGAGAGCTGGAAGGGCGTGCTGCGCTCCAAGGGCTTCTTCTGGCTCGCCACGCGGATGGACATCGCCGGTGTCTGGGCACAGGCGGGCGGCGCCTGCAGCTTCGAGCCTGGCGGCGTGTGGTGGGACGCGATGCCCCGCGCCGAGTGGCCGGAGGATGCGCAGGCGCGCGCCGACATCGAGCGCGAGTGCGTGGCCCCACACGGCGACCGGCGGCAGGAAATCGTCTTCATCACCCAGGACGCGGACCACGAGGAGATGGCCCGGCTGCTGGAGGCCTGTCTGCTCACGCCGGAGGAGCTGGCGCGCGGACCCCAACACTGGGCGCGGCTGGAAGACCCGTTCCCCGAATGGCAGGTGCAGCGGACGGACGCGCCCGACGAGGACGAGGAGCCCGCCTGATGCAGCCTGCCCTCCGCCTCCTCGCTCCGCCCGCCCATGCCTTCGTGTGGACGCCCGAGGAGCTCGCGGGCGTCTACCGCGAGGACCTCAACCTCTGCGTGTGCCGCCGGGGCCTGGACACGCCGCTGGCGCACTGGCTCAGCGACGTGGCGGCCACTCGCGAGTTGGACGTCATCGCCCGCGTACGGGGCGACGCGCCGGATTTGTGGCGCCGGTTGGATGGGCTGCCCGCGCCCGTCCACGCGCTGGAGCGATTCGACGTGGCGCTCCTCAAGGGCGAGTCCTGGCCCGGCAATCAGGGCAACGGCGCCGTGCACCGCTCCCCCGCCATCGCCAGCAGTGGCCGGCGGCGGCTCATTCTCTCCATCGAAGCACTCTAGAGGACCCCACCATGTCGAAGGTCTGTCAGGTCACCGGGAAGCGGCCGCTCGTCGGCAACACCGTCTCCCACGCCAACAACCGGCACAAGCGGCGCTCGCTGCCGAACCTCCAGTGGCACCGCTTCTGGGTGCCCAGCATGAACCGCTTCGTGAAGCTGCGGGTGAGCACGCACGGCATCCGCATCATCAACCAGCGCGGCATCGACCGCGTGGTGCGGGAGCTGCTCGCGGAGGGAGTGCAGCTCTGATGCGCCGGCGCGATGGACGCCCCACCCGGCCACCCCGCCTCCGGGCCGCCGCGCGGCACCGGCTTCATGGCCGTGAGTTCGCGCCCCCGCTGCTCGTCGACGTCGGGGCGGACGACGCGGACGAATCCCCGGCGCCGCCGTCCCACCTGAACGTCGTCCCTCCCCCGCCCCCCTGAGCGAGAAAGACACAGCCATGGCGAAGAAGAGCAAGGTCGCGCGCAACGCGCAGCGCAAGGCCCTGGTCGCGAAGTACGCGAAGCGCCGCGCGGCGCTGAAGGCGCGCATCCGCGACCTCACCCTGCCCTATGAAGAAAGGCGCGCGGCGCAGGACGCGCTGGCGTCACTGCCCCGCGACTCGAACCCCAACCGCGTGACGAACCGCTGCGCGCTGACGGGAAGGCCTCGGGGCAACCTGAGGCGCTTCGGCCTGTCTCGCATCGCGTTCCGTGAGAAGGCGCTCCGGGGAGAGATTCCCGGCGTCATCAAGTCGAGCTGGTGAGCAACGCCGCGGCGGGGGCGCTCAGTGGCGCGTGTACCGCCGCGCATCCCCGGAAGGCGCCTCGCGACGAGGCGCCGCTTCGCCCTCCCCGCCGGCCCACTGCTGCATGCCGGAGGGCTCCCGCGCCGGAGACGCTTCCTGGGACTCTTCGTCGGTGTCGTCGTCCGCCCAGCCCAGCCCGCCCGTCAAATCGTGCTGGAGCGGCAGGCCCGCCGTGGTGGAGGTCCGCCGCGCGGGGGCCAGGGCCTCCGGCTTGAGGTCCGGCAGGTGCGACAACTCCTCACGCAGGTAGACGTCCTCCCCGTCGATGTCCGCCACATCCGAGAAGGACAGCCGGCAATCGCGCGTGAAGAGGCGCCCTCTGCCGATGAAGAAACCCGCCGCGTCCGCGGCGATGATGGTGCCCACCTCCTCACCGTCCCGGTCTCTCGCGGTCATACCCATCTGGATGTTGGCGGGATTGAACATGCTTGCTCCTGGGGCGAGCCCGTGTGCTCGTCCCGGCAAGTTGCACACGACGGCTCGCATCCGGAATCCCCTTCAGGTCCGGTAGCCATGTTGGCAAGCCACCGCCGTCCGCCCCGCCCTCACGGGCGCGGGGTCAGGCCGTGTTCCGTCCCGAGGGCGAAGCCCCATGCTCGGAGGGCTCGTGGTCCGCGGGCTCCGCGTTCCCGACGCCCGGCGCGCCCGGCTCCATCGTCTCACTGAAGCGGCGGTCCATCTCCGTGCGCACGTAGCGCTCGATTTCCTCCGCCGTGGTCAGCTCCATGGCGTTCTGGAGCAGGTCCATGGCGTCCACGCGGCTCACCCGGCGCAGGAAGCGCTTCACCACCGGAATCTGCCCCGACGTCATGGACAGCTCGTCGAAGCCCAGCGCCAGCAGCACCAGGGTGTAGAGCGGATCTCCCGCCATTTCCCCACACATGGACACGGGGATGTTGGCCGCCCGGCCCGCGTCGATGATGCCGCGCAGCTGCCGGAGCACGGACAGGTGGAGGGGCCGGTAGAGGTAGGCGACCTCGCGATTCTGGCGGTCGATGGCCAGCGAGTACTGGATGAGGTCGTTGGTCCCCACCGAGAAGAAGTCCGCCTCCTGGGCCAGCCGGTCGGCGATGGTGGCCGCGCTGGGCGTCTCCACCATGATGCCCACGGGGAAGCGCTTGCCCACGGGGACACCCGCGCGGCCCAGCTCCGTGCGGCAGGCCTCCAGCTCGCTGCGGGCCTCACGCAGCTCGCTCACCCCGCAGATGAGGGGGAACATCAGCCGCAGGTTGCCGTGCACGCTGGCGCGCAGCAGGGCGCGCAGCTGGGTGCGGAACAGCTCCCGGTTGGACAGGCAGTACCGGATGGCCCGCAGGCCCATGGCCGGATTGGGTTCCTTCTCATGCTTCGTCTTGCCCGGCACCTTATCGCCGCCCAAATCCAACGTGCGGATGGTGACGGGGCGCCCGCCCATGGCCTCCAACACCTGGCGGTAGGCGCGATAGTGCTCCTCCTCGGTGGGCGCCGTCTTCCGGTCCAGGAACATGAACTCGGTGCGGTACAGGCCAATGCCCTCCGCGCCGTGCGCCAGCAGCGAGGGGATTTCCTCCAGGAATTCGATGTTGCCGTTGAGGCGGATCTGGAAGCCGTCGGTGCTGACGGCGGGCAGGTCCTTGGTCGCCAGGGCCAGCCGCTCGCTCTCCTGGTAGCGGCGCTGCTCCTGGCGGAAGACGGCGAGCTGCTCGTCCGAGGGGTTCACCAGCACCACGCCCCGGATGCCATCCATGGCCACCAGGTCGCCCGGCGAAATCTGTTCGCTGGCCCGGCCGGCGCCCACCACCGCGGGCGTCTCCCGCGCGCGGGCGACGATGGCGGTGTGGCTCGTCTGGCCGCCCAGGTCCGTCACGAAGCCCCCCACCCGGCCGCTGCGCGCCATCAGCGCCGCGTCCGCCGGAGACAAGTCGTGCGCGACGACGATGGCCTCCGCGGGGACTTCCACTTCCTCATCCACCACCTGCCCCATCAGGTTGCGGATGATTCGGTCGGCGACGTAGTCCACGTCCGAGCGGCGCTCGCGGAAGTACTCGTCGGGGATGTTGTCGAACAGGTGCTTGATTTTGCGCGCCACGCGCCGGACGGCCCACTCGGCGTTGATGCGGTCCTCGATGATGAGCCGGTTCACCTCGTCCACGAGCATGGGGTCGTGGAGCATCAACCGGTGCGCCTCGAGGATGAGGGCGTGGTCGCTGCCCTCGGTGCGCGTAATCTGTTCCTTCAGCTCGGCGAGCTGGCGGTCGGACAGGTCAATGGCTGTCTTCATCCGCATCCGCTCGGGCTCGACCTCCGCCTCCGCCAGCCGCAGCTTGGGCGTGCGGATGCGTTTGCGGTCCAGGATGAAGGCGTGCCCCACCGCCACGCCAGGAGAGGCGCCAATGCCCAACAACCTCAGAGTGGGGGTGGCCTGGCTGCTCACGGTTCCTTCCAATCCTGTCCGTCTACCGCGTTTTCCGACCAACCCTTCACTGCGCCTCGCCGAAACGGTCACCAATGAGCTTCGCCAGCTCCTGGAGACAGGCATCCGCGTCGTCGCCCTTGCAGGTGAGCTTCACCTGGGTGCCCTGGGCGGCGGCGAGCATCAGCACGCCCATGATGGATTTGGCATTGGCCCGCTGTCCCTGGGCTTCGATGGTGACCTCGCTCTTGAACCTGTTGGCCACCTTGACCATCTGCGCCGCGGCCCGGGCGTGCAGCCCCAGCGCGTTGATGATCTCGTATGTCCCTTCGACCACGCTTGCCATCGCGACTCCCACTCTCCTTAGAGGAATGCTCCCGCCACGCAGGCCAGGCCCGCCGCGACATAGAGCACCACGTAGTTCGGCACCCGACGGCTGACCAGCACGTAGGACGCCACCCCCAGGGCCAGGCATCCGGCCGCCAGCAGGGGCGCATACAGCCCACCCGCGTTGGCCCCGAATGACACCGCGAGCCAGGCGGCCACACCGCCCGCGCTCGCCGCCGCCACCGCCCGCAGCCGGGCCCCCCGCGCGGGGAGGTTGGCGCGAGCCACTGCTTCCACCAGCCTGTCGCCCAGCGTCAGGCCCAGCCAGTACAGGCGCACCCGCAGCAGCAGGTGCACCAGATTGTAGAGCACCAGGAACAGCGGCACCGCCCACACGCCCAGCAGCGGCACCAGCGCGGCGCTCACCGCCCCCGTCGCGGGCTTGAGGGACAGCCAGAAGAAGCCGTCCCCCAGCGCGGCCAAGGGCCCCATGAGCGCGGCCTTGAAGGCCACCACCTTGTCCGGCGTCTCCTCCCCCCGGGCAATGCGCTCCTCGTGGTTGATGACGCCGCCGACAATCGCCGCCGCGACGTAGGGGTGCGTGTTGAAGAAGACGAGATGCCGGCGCACCGCCTCCTCGCGCGCGGGCCCCTGCGGGTACAGCGCCGCCAGCGCGGGATAGACGGCGTAGGCCAGCCCCAGGTTCTGCATGCCCTTGGGGTTCCACGACGCCTGGAGGAAGAGCGAGCGCAGGAAGACGCGCAGCAGCACGCCGAAGGGCAGCGCGGCCGGGGGCGCGCTCATCGGTCCTCCAGGAGGAGGACGCACACGACGGACGCCGTCACCACCGCCGCGCCCAGCCCCGCGAAGAGCGGCGCGCGCCGCGCGTGGCTGCCCTGCGCCGCGATGGCCGCCGCCACGGACGCCATGGCCGGCCAGGCCCACGCCAGCCCGCGCACCACCACGGGGGGCAACGCCTGGAGCAACGGTTCGATGAAGAAGCCCAGCAGCGCGCAGAGCGCGGTGAGCGTGCCGTACACGGCGAAGTGGGGCCACATCCCCCACAGGTTCTGCCGCATGGCGCGGGTGATGTTCCCCGCCTCCGCGGAGGCCAGCGCCACCCGGGCCAGCCGCGCCGTGTAGCCCTCCAGCAGCCGGTCCCCCTTGCGGCCCACGCGTCCCAGGCCGATGAAGAGCAGCACGGCGATCGACCAGATGGCCGGCGTGGAGCCCGCGCCCGTGGCCGCGGACAACGTGGCCGCGGCGGCGCTGGTGCCGGTGGCCGCCAGGGTGTCGTTCTCCGGCAGCGCGGCGCCCAGGTTGGCGGTGCCCAGGAAGAACAGCTCCAGGAGCATGCCGATGGCCAGACCCGATGCCACGTCATCGAGCAGTGCGCCCATGACCGTGGCCGCGACCAGGGGCCGGGACATCATGGCCTGGAGGAACGCCTTGCGTTCCAATGCCACCAGTCCGCCCCACAGTCCCGCAAGCGCCACCTGGGTCCAGACGACGCTCACGCGCTCACCCGGCCTTCGCCCACCGCTCGCGGAGGTCCGGCAGGTCCACGGGCTTCTCGGCGGGCACCGCGCGGGCCGCCACCCGGATGCCCTGGTCTGCCAGTTGCTGGAGCGTCGTCAGCTCGGCCTCCGCCAGGAAGACGGACGGGGAGACCTGCCTGCGGCCGGTGCCGAAGTGCACGTTGCCCAGATTCAGCTCATCCATGGCCAGCCCGTGCGCATGCGCGAAGGGCACCGAGGCGACATCCCTCAGCAACACCAGGGTGCGCACACCGTCCTTGGACAGGGCGGCGAAGTCCACCTGGGACAGGGGCAGAATCTGCACCTCGATGGCGCTCTGGACGGCCAGGGCCATGGCGGCGCGGATGAGAGGACTGGAGGCCGCCTCGTCATCCGCCACGACCACCCGGGAGACTTTGAGGAACGGGAGCCAGGCCTCGACGACCTGACCATGGATGAGGCGGTTGTCGACGCGGACCAGGGTGATCACGGCAGTCTCGAATCGCCGACCCGCGCGGGTCCGTCAAGTTCGCGGCTGCTGTGCCTCGCGAAGCAGGGCGGATGCGCAGGTGATGTTGCGCTGGCCATGGGAAGCCAGCTGGTTGGCCATCTCCGGTAGCGACAACTGCTCCGAACGGAGCGAGTTCGCCTTCAGCAGCATGGGCAGGTTGACGCCAGCAAGGACCTCCACATTCATTCGCTGACACATCATCAGCGACTCCTTACAGGGCGTACCTCCGAAGAGGTCGGCCAGGATGATGACACCCGCGCCCTCATCCACTCGGGCGATCGCCTGCTTCATCTTCGCCCGGATGTCCTCGACAGGAGTTCCAGGCTCGATGTTACAGGCTGCCACCGCGGGAAGCTCTCCCACGATCTGCTCCGCGGTGGAGACCAGCTCCTCCGCCAGACGTCCGTGCGCTGCGACGACGAGGCCGACCATGTCCGCTCCTGACCAACCCCCCGAAGCTGCGTCCTACGCCTGAACGCTACGGCGCGCAACTCCGGCGAAAGTTTCCGCCCTGACCTCTGACCTAAGCTGCCTCTTCCCGCCTCGAAAGCTAAGACGACCACAGCGATGGTGCCCGAAATTACGGGTCCGGCCGCGCACAGGGCTGTCGCCTGCCGGACGGGGGAGCGACACCGCTTCCCCACACTCTATGAGATGCGCTGGAGACTTCCAGGGTGCGTCGAGAAGGTCGCCCATCATTAGGCGCCGTATCAACCGCCCGAAAGGCAAGCAGGCATCCAGAGGTCGTCTTTGGCGCCCGTTTTCGGCACGGCGGATTACTTGTGGGGATGCGGCGGGCCAGATGGGATGCGCCCGGCGTTGAACGCACCGGCCAGACTCCGGGGCGACGCGAGGACGTCATGGCCAAGACGAAGCTGCTGAAGCAAGGCGATGCGGTACCGGACATCACCCTCACCGGCGCGGGTGGGCAGTCGGTGCGGCTGCGTGACCTGGTGGGTCAGAAGGTATTGGTCGCCTACTTCTATCCGAAGGACGACTCGCCCGGTTGCACGGCCCAGGCCTGTGGACTGAGGGACCAGTACGAGGACTTCGTCGCCGCGGGCGCGGAGGTGGTGGGCATCAGCGGTGATTCGGTGGGCTCGCATGAGGGCTTCGCGGCGAAGCACCGGCTGCCCTTCAAGCTGCTCAGCGACGCGCGCGGCGAGGCGCGTGAGGCCTTCGGCGTGTCATCGTCGTTCCTGGGCCTCTTGCCCGGGCGGGTGACCTTCGTGGTGGACCGGTCGGGCATCGTCCGCGACAGCTTCGAGTCGCAGATTCGCGTCAGCGAGCACGTACGGCGCGCGCTCGAGCTGGTGCGCGCGCTCGCGCAGGAAGGTGGCGCACCGGCCTCCTCCGCGAAGTAACGAGCGGAGGGGCACGCCAGGTGACTCCGGGCCCCAGCGCCCCGGAGCACCGCCGCGGCTAGCGCCGCAAGACGGAGTCCTGCATCAACCACCCCGCGTCCCGGAAGCCCAGCTCCACAGCCTGGGACAACCTGCGCAGCGCGACGTCCTTCCGGCCGAGCCGGGCCGCCGAACACGCCGCGGAGTACGCGGCGTTCGGGTCCCGATTCCCCGCGTCCAGGGCCTCTTCATAGAGCGCCAGCGCCTCCGCGAGCTTCTCTTCTCGAGACAACGCGTCCGCCTTGCGCACCTGCATCCAGCCGGGCATCGGCGCGGCGGGCGGCTCCATGTGGGGCAGCCCCGCGCCGGGCGTGGAGGTCACGGGGGCCTCGGTGGGCGGCGAGGATTGGGGAGTGGAGGCCGGCGCATGGGCACACGCCGACATCAGCAAGCAGACAAGGGAGGAGATGAGCGTTCGCATGGCCCGCGTCCTATGAAGGCCCGCGCGGCGCCCCGATACGCTTCGTACGGGTGCCAGCACCGCACGCGCGAATCCCATGCGCGGACGGACGCGGCTGACCGCGTGTCTCACCACGTCATGTCACTTGGGCGAAAGCACCGACGTTCCCTGAGAGCTGGACGCAGCCAGCGCGTCTCCGCGTTGCGAGGACGCGCGTTGGCCCAGACCTTGCTCAAAGCCTCTCTGTCTCGCGATGCACGCGAGGCAGAAGGAGCTCCGTCATGATGTTCCCCGATGAGAACTGGTTCGACGACGTGGTGCTCAACATGGGCCTGTTGATGGCCCTGAAGGTGGCGGGCGTGGTGATGCTGCTCGTCACCTATGCCCACCCGTCGTGACGTGGTGGCACACCGCTTCCGTGCGCAGGGATTGCGCCGCGGAGGACGGCCACGGCCTCGTCACGCAGAACACCGGGCTGCGCGCGGTGCGGGCGCGTTATCGTGGGCCCATGTTCAACTCTTCCGGTAGGCGGTGGGGCGTCGCGGCGCTGTCCCTGGGAATGCTAGGCAGCGCGTGCGCGGCGCGGCAGGACGTCGTGCCATCCGCTGAAGCGACGCAGGAGACCCCGGCCATGGCAACGACCTTGACGTGCACGCTGAGCGGCCCGGCGCGGGTGCGCGCGGGCGAACCCGTGGAGTTGGTGTTCGAGCTCAGCAACTCCACGGCGCAATCCCTGCGCGTGCTCGGCTGGCACACGCCGCTGGAGGGCGTACTCAACAACATCTTCGACGTGTCCCGAGACGGGGGCTCGCTCGAATACCGGGGGCCCATGGCGAAGCGCGCGCCGCCCACGGCCGACAGCTACGTCACCCTCTCCCCCGGGACGTCGGTGGCAGGCAAGGTGGACATCGCTCGCTTCTATGACTTGCAGGCACCGGGAACGTACCGCATCGCGTTCCGAGGCCCGCTGATGGACGTCGCCCGGGAAGGCGAACCGGTGCCCGCTCCGAATGGCGGATTCCGTCCGGCGGAAGTGCCATGCCCCGTGGTGGAGGTCACCGTCACGCCCTGACGGCCAGGACACGCGCCTCGCGCGGACGGCGCTTCCGCGCGAGGTGACGCGCCGTCAGCCCGCCACCAACATGGCGCGCTGCCGCGCGGGGCGGATGCGAGCGGTGGCACCCGCGCCGAAGCGGAGGAAGTCCTCCTCCACGCCGTCGCTGAAGATGACGCCCTCCGACGCCATTCGCGACTCCAGCACCAGCTCGCGCGCCTCCGTCACGTCGCCCATCACCAGACTGGCGCCCGAGTGACGGCTGGCGAAGGGTTCGCGCACCACGAAAATCAGCTGCGGGTCCTCCCAGCCCAGGCGCACCGGCGCGCACGGCACGCCACCCGCGTGGGCCGTCACGCCTCGCGCCAGGTTGAAGATGGAGGACAGCCACCCGGTGGCGCCCGCGCCCGTGGACACCACCACGCCGCTGGAGGACTGGGACTCCTCCTGGTCCCCGGTGCGCAGCCGGTAGCGCGCGGACACGTGGGAGCGCGCCCCGATGAACAAGTCGTTGAAGGCCAGCAGCCGCTGACCGTCATCCAGCCGCGCCTCCGCCAACGTCACGCGCTTGAAGGCCGCCTTGCCCTCCAGCACGCGCCGCACCGCCCCGCGCGCCCCCGAAACCGGATGGGGCAACAGCACGCCGTCGAAGCGCTCCGGGTCCGGATTCACGCCCACCAGCGGCTGCTCCCCCACGTACTTCGCCACGTTCGCCACCAGCCCGTCCTGCCCCGCGACGACCACCACCTCCTTGCCGGTGAAGAGGAAGGTGGGCACCAGGCTCCGGTCCACCTGCTGCACCGGCAGCCCGAAGGACAGCGACTCCCGCAGCGAGTCCACGTTGCACCGGTAGGTTTCGTCCTCGCGGGTGAACTCGTCGAAGTCCTGCCCCGCGTGCTCCACGTAGAACTTCGCCTGCTTCCTGGTGTTGAAGCGCTCCACCAGGCCCGCCATCCGCGTGCGGCGGGTGACGAGCACGATTTTCTCGTACATGGCCCCCTCCTTCGCTTCAGCGCTCGCGGCCCGCCGCGCCCACCAGCGAGTGCAGGAGGTCCGGCGACACGTTCAGCTCGCCGATGCGCTGCGCGTTCTCCGCCATCTCCCGGAAGGCCAGGGCGATGTTGAGCGCCGGGTCCCCACCACTGGCCGACGTGGCCATCAGCGTCTTCCAATCCACCCCGCGCACGGGGGCCAGCGTCTTCTCCAGCGCGTACGCGCGGGCATCCGCGGCCTGCCGCTCGTTGTCGCTCCAGCGCGTCATCAGCGCGGCGCGCTGCTCCTCCACGGCGATGTCCGCGGCCATCTTCGCCTCGCGAATCTGCCGCTGCCGCGCCTCCACCGCCAGCTCCGTGGCCAGCTCGCTCTCCTTGATGCGCCGCTCCTGCTCCACCGCGGCGTTGCGGCGCGCGTAGATGGCTTCATCCGCGTTGCGCTGCAGCGCCTCGCGCGCCTCGGCCTCCAGCGCCCGCGCCATCTCCGGCGCCGGCTTCACCGACAGCAGCGAGAAGGCCATGACCTCCACGCCCAGCGCCTTCACCGGCTCCGCCACGGCCAGGGCCGCGAGCACCTGCTGCTCGATGGCGTCCGAGCGCACCAGCACCTCGCGCAGCGTCAGCCCCTGCACCACCGAGCGCGCCCGCACCTGCGCCACCTGCACCAGCCGCTCCTCGAGCTTCTCCGGGTCGTCCGAGTGGTAACGCCCCGTGGGGCCCAAGGAGTAGTCCAGCAACGATGCAAGCCGGCGCGGGTCGGTGACGCGCCACGTGAGCTGCCCTTGCAGCGTCACCGCCTGGAAGTCCCGCGTCACCTCGTTGAACACGAAGGGCACGTCCGCGCTGGACAGCGGCACCGACACCAGCGTCGCCGACGGCTTCCAGTAGAAGAACGAGAGCCCCGCCCCTTCCCGGACGACCTTCCCCCTCTCGAACTGCATCACGTACGTCGTCGGTGCCGCCTTCATGTAGCCGATGACCATGGGCCCTCCGCCCCTCTTCGTGTCCTCAAGACACATAGTTAGTGTCAAATAGACACGATTTCAAGTCAATGTGCGGAAGCGCGAGGTGCGGTCCCACGGATGTCCGGTGCCGAAACACGATTCATCCGCGTCGCGACACAAAGCACACAGGTCTCATGGACGAATGCGCCGGTCATGCGCAGGGTGGCGGGAGCCCCGGAGCTGGCGCCGGTGATGCCGGGCCAAGAGGAAAGGTGCATCGTGGCGACACACGAATGGCATCCGGTTGCAGCGAGATTTTCGCGCGCCGACCATTCCGCCGCCGCATGCAGTCCCTACCTTTCCAGGGCACTTTGGGAGAGCGCATGCGGATCGCGGTGATTTCGGACCTACATCTCGGGCGGCGTGATGCCGCCGACCACTTCGGGCACGACGACTCCGGGTTCCTGCGGTTCCTCCGTTTCTTGGAAGGCAACTTCGAGCACATCGTGCTGCTCGGGGACATCTTCGAAACGCTCACCCCGCGCACGCCGGGGCGGAAGGTGGCCGAGCTGCTGGCGGCCCGCGCGGCGCACCCGGAAATCGTCCGGCGCTTCGAGCTGCCGCGCTACCACTACATCCACGGCAACCACGACCTGGTGGCGGGCACCGTGCTGGGGGCGCCCGACCAGATGATTCTGGAGGCGGACGGCGTGCGGATGCTGTTCACCCACGGACACCACCACGACTGGATGATTCGCAAGGCGCGCCTGCTGTCGGAGGCGGCGGTGTGGGCCGGGGCGTGGCTGCGGCGGATGCGGATGCGGGCGATGTTCCGCTGGTTCCAGGCGCTGGACTTGAAAATCACCAACGCGCTGCCGGACCCGGCGCGGTGCACCTTCCAGCGCTGGGCCATGGCGCGGGCCAACGCGCATCACGCGGACGTCGTCGTCACCGGCCACACCCACCTGGGCCTGCGGGTGGAGCACGGCAGCAAGCTGTTCCTCAACAGCGGCACGTGCTCGGAGGGGCAGTTCTCCTTCCTCAGCCTGGACACCCGGGCCGCGAGCTACTCGCTGCACACCACCTGGTAGCCGTAGGACCGCGGGCGGGCAGGAAGGCGGCAGGGAGCCCGGTCCACCGCTTCTTCCTCCCCCATACCGCTGGCAGGGGAAGTAACATTGGCGAATGTTCAGGCGGCTCACCGAGGCGCTCCGCGTCCTGACGCGACGCTCCCCGACAAGAAGCCCCGGCCCCACGCCGGGTGCCCCTCGGCAGATGCTCCTCTCAGACGTGGCCGCTGACGGGCGGCCCCGGACGAAGAAGCCTGCCGCGCGCCGCTCATCGCCACGCACCACCCGGCTGGCGCGCTACTTCGACCTCCACGACGACTTCCACATCCCCGGCCGGCCCGAGCTGAGCGACCCGGTGGCGGTGGATGTCCGCCGGAAGCTGGACTCCGTCTGGCTCTTCACCTCCGGCGCCCGGGTGCGGAACGTGGGCAAGCTGCGCCTGGCGGTGACGCCGCCCGGACTGCCGCTGGACTTCTCGCTCGCGGGCGCGGGGCTCACCCCCGTCGTCTCCGCGCGGGTGGCCTCTGTCTTCCGGGAGCTGGCCCCCGATGACGTGCAGCTGCTGCCCGTGGAGGTGGAGGACCGCGACGAGCCCCACTTCATCCTCGTCGCCACCCGGCTGGTGCGCTGCATCGACGACCGGGCCTGCGAGGAGGTCATCCACTACACCGCCGAGGACGGCCCCCCCGAGCGCGTGGGGCACTACCGCAACGTCCGCGGACTCCGGGTCGACCCCACGAAGACGAACGGCGCCCGGGTGTTCCGCACCTGGGGCTGGCCGGTGAGCCTCATCGTGTCCGAGGGCATCAAGGAGGCCCTGGAGCATGCCGGCATCGTCGGCGCGCGCTTCGCCGAGGTGACGAAGCCCCCGCGCAAGCCCCGCCGGAAGAAGACAGCCTCCAAGAAGTCCCGGACCAAGCGCCGCTGAGCCCACGCCCCTCCAGTCCCGCGGGAGCGACAGAGTTGCCACCTGACTGGAAACTTGTGGGGTAGGGGCACCAACAATATCTTCCTCGTTTTCCAGCAAATACCTGGGGACGACGTTGGACAACGAGGACAGCTCTTTCGGCAAGTACCGGCTTGTCCAGCAGTTGGCGACCGGCGGGATGGCCCAGCTCTATCTGGCCTCCATCGACGGCCCCGACGGGTTCACCAAGTCCTGCGTCATCAAGCGCGTCCTGCCGGAGTACGCCAGCCTGGAGTCGTTCAGCCGCATGTTCGCGGACGAGGCGAAGGTCGCCGCGCTGCTGACGCACCCGAACATCGTGCAGGTCTTCGACTTCGGGCGGGTGGACGGCCAGTACTACCTGGCCATGGAGTGGATTCAGGGCCACTCGTTGGACCGGCTGCTGCGGCAGGCCCTCCGCAGCGGGCGGGTGGTGGGGACTCGCGTGGCGGTGGACGTGGGGCTCGCGGTGGCGGACGCGCTCGCGTACGCGCACGCGAAGACGCTGCCGGATGGAACGCCCCTGATGCTGGTGCACCGCGACGTCACGCCGGGCAACGTGCTGGTGTCGCGCGACGGCATCATCAAGCTGGCGGACTTCGGCATCGTGAAGAGCGCCGTCAACGCGGAGCGCACCGTCGCCGGGGTGGTGAAGGGCAAGTACCCGTACATGTCCCCGGAGCAGATCACCAGCCAGGAGCTGGACCACCGCTCCGACCTGTATTCGCTGGGCATCGTCCTCTACGAGGCCGCCACCGGCCGCCGCCTGTTCAAGCGCGACACGCTGGAGGCCACCATCATGGCCGCGTCCCAGGCGAACGTGCCGCCGCCATCGGAGGGGACGCCCGACTTCCCCGAGGAGCTGGAGCGCATCATCCTCCGGCTGCTGCAGAAGGCCCCCTCCGCGCGATACCAGAGCGCTCGGGAGCTGCGCGACGACCTGGAGCGCTTCCGCGCCGCCCAGCAGTGGGCGTCGGGGACGCATGAGATGGCGGCGCTCGTCGCCGAGCTGTTTCCCCCCGGCACCACGGGCCAGCCGCCCACCGCGCTGCCCGCCTCCAGCACCTCCCATGGCAGCAACTCCGCCACGGGCCGGACACCCGCCCCCAGCGCCGAGCCCAAGCGAGAGCTGAGCAGCACCTCCGCCGCGACGCGGGCGCATGGCGCGGTGGAGGTGCCGCTCGACACGAGCGCCCAGGGATTTCCGTGGGGAATCGCCCTGGCCGCTGGCTGCGCGGTCCTGGGCACGGCGCTGTTCTGGTTACTGGCCCCCTGAGCGGCTGCCGCCCGGCGCTGACGGCGCGGCAACGAGACCCTGATGAAACAGAAGACGTGGATTGCCATCATCATCCTGGGCACGCTCGCCGCCAACGCGGTGGCCTACCGCGTGGTGCGAAGCCGACGTGACAGCGCCCCCGAAGCCACGCCGGGCGCCATCACCCATACGCCGCCCACCCCGCCGCCCACCGTGCCCGAGGAACCTCCGAAAGAGGACCCGAACGAAGGCCTCGCCCGGGCCCGCCGCGCCGCGGGACTGGCCGCGCTGGAGGACCGCGACTACGACGCGGCCGTCTCCGACTTCACGGAGGCGCTGCGGCTGCGCAAGGACGACCAGGGCGACCTCGTGGAGCTGCTGCGCATCGCGGCCGAATTGCGAACGCGAGAGCAGGCGCGTCAGCAAGGCGAGCAGGCCCGCGCCCAACGCGAGCCCACGCCGGCTCCCGCACGCTCCGTCCAGCGCACGCGGCCGGCGCGCGGTACAGCCCGGGCTCAGCCTCGCCAGGAGTCCACTTCCGCGGACGAGGCACGCGGCGGGTTGCTGCTGGTGACGTCCACGCCCCCCGGGCTGATGGTGCGGGTGGACGGCAAGCCCATGGACCTCACGCCGGCGCGGCTGCCGCTGCGCGCGGGGACGTACCGCGTGGCGCTCGCGCAGGGTGAGCGCACGCTGGCCGAGGAGACGGTGGCGTTGGGCGAGGACGACGTGCGCTCCCTCAACCGCGACCTCACCGCCGAGCTCGCTCCCGCGCCAAGGCCCACGGCGAACGCACCGGCCTCCGTGGAGGCGCCGCCTCCCGCCGCCGCGCCCGCGGCCACCAGCCCCGCGGCCACCGCGGCGCGCGCCGATTCGCCTCCCACCGCCGAGCCGTCCGTGGCCACCGCCGCTCCCACGGCGACGGGCAAGGGCCGCCTGGACGTGACGTCTCCCGGCCTCTACGGCGAGGTGTGGATCAACAACCGGCCGTATGGCTTCCCGCCGCTCGTCGCCCAGGGACTTCCCGCGGGGCCCGCGCGACTGGAGGTCCGCGTCAATGGCGTGGTGAAGCGGAAGCTGACCGTCGACGTCGTGGCGGACCAGAGCACCGCCGTCCGCATCCGCTGACCTGAAGGTCGTTCGCGCGGCGAGCCGCGCTCCCATTCCGCATCGAGGTCGATATGCGCCGCTGTCGTAGGTGGTCCGAACCGTCAATCGGAGCCCTGCTCCTCCTGTGCGCCAGTCCCGCGCTCGCCCAGGACACCGACGCGGGGAACCTGGGTGACGAGGAGCCGGAGGTTCACAGCCAGGTGGCCTCCTTCGCCGTCACCCGGCTCCAGGAGTCCCCCGCCGTCGTCACGGCGATGAACGCGGAGGAGATTCGCAACTCCGGCGCCCGCGACCTGATGGACCTGCTGCTGCAGATTCCGGGCTTCTTCTTCGGCGTGGACACCCAGGGCGCGGTCGGCCCCGGCTTCCGCGGCCTTTGGGGCTACGAGGGCAAGGTGCTGCTCGTCGTGGACGGCAAGGAGATGAACGAGCAGCTCTACTCCACGATGCAGTTGGGCAACGAGTTCCCCATCGAGCTCATCGAACGCATCGAGGTGGTGCGCGGCCCCGGCTCCGTCATCTACGGCGGCAACGCGGAGCTCGCCGTCATCAACGTCGTCACGCGCGGCGTCCAGGGCAGCACGGACCTGATGGTGTCCGGCATGTACGGACAGATGGGCAGCGTGAACGGCCGGCGGGGGCTCACCGTCTCCGGCCGCAAGGTCTTCGAGTCCGCGCCGGGCCTGAGCCTCTTCGCGTCCGCCGGACTGTCGCAGGCCCAGCGCAGCAGCGGCGTCTTCCAGGACTTCTTCGGCAACACCGCGCAACTGGGTGGCAACTCGCGGCTGGACCCGACGATGGTGCAGGCGGGCGTGGGCTACAAGGACCTGCAGCTCAGCGTGCTGTACCAGCGCTATGGCACCTCCGCCATCGTCGCCTTCGACGAGGTGTTGGAAGCGCCCGCGCCCACCGACTTCGAGTCCCTCCACGCGGAGCTGAGCGACAGGTTCCGCCCGGACGAGCGGGTGGAAATCATCCCCCGCCTCAACCTCACCTTCTCCAAGCCCTTCAGCGACTCGGACCAGGGTTCGCCCTTCTTCTACGACAAGGAGGTGCTGCGCCTGCGAGGGCGGACGCTGGCGCGCTGGGCGGCGCTGGACTGGCTCCAGCTCACCGGCGGCGTGGAGGTGACGTCCGACCAGGGGTGGGTCAACGGCCCGGTGGGCGTGGGACTCCAGACAGGCTTCGGCCCCGAGGAGGCCGACAGCGTCTCCTACGTGAATCTGGCGGGCTTCGTGGAGGCCTTCTCCGTCAATCCGTTCGTCAACGTGGTGGCTGGCGCGCGCGTGGAGAACCACAGCGCCTTCGGTGAGTCCTTCGTGCCGCGGCTGGTGCTGCTGCGCAGCTTCGGGCCGTTCAGCGGCAAGGCCTTGTTCAGCCGCGCCTTCCGCGCGCCGAGCATCGAGAACATCAGCCTGGGCGCCGACGTCCGGCCCGAGCGCACCACCGTGCTCGAACTGGAGGGCACGCTGCGCATAGGAGAAGGCCACGCGCTGAGCGCCAACGCCTTCGACATGGGCGTGGCGGACCCCATCATCTATTCATATGACGCGGTGACGAACACGGAGGCCTACCGGAACCTCGGACGCCTGGGCAGCCGCGGCGTCGAGCTGGACTACCACGTGCGCGGAAGCTGGGGCCGCGCCGCCCTCAACTATTCGTTCTACACGCCGTCAGGCCGCAATGACGTGGAGGACTACCAGATCCCCGGACAGCCCAACGCCTTCACGGGCATGCCCACTCACAAGGCCGCGCTCACCGGCAGCATCAAGGTGCTGCCCTGGCTCACCGTCAGCCCCACCGCCATCCTGGTGGGCAAGCGCTACGCCGTGGACGTTCCGGATGACGAGGGCAACGCTGCGGTGGAGGAGCTCCCCACGCAGTTGCTGCTCAACTTCTTCGTGCGCGCGCAGGACGTGGGCACGCGCGGGCTGGAGGTTGGCGCGGGCGTCTACAACCTGACCGGCACGAACTTCCGCATCGCCCAGCCCTACAACGGCGGCCACGCGCCCATGCCTGTCTTCTCCCGCGAGTTCATGGTGCGCATCAGCTACCTGCTGGACCCTGTCAGCGACGAATAGCAGCACGTCCAAGCCTGACGTCCACCACGACCCACCTTTCCTTGAGAGCGTGGGCCGTCTGCCTTTGCAGCATCCGGCATGGACAGGTGGTGGGTGGCTTCGGATGGACCGCCGATGGAAGGACGGCTCCGCTCGTCTTCTTCATCGACGACCTTCACTGGCACTGACGCCCACCCCATCCTCGCGGCGGAACGGAGCAAGAGGATGATGCGAGTGGGAACGACGGTGACGACGGTCGATGCGGCGGGCATGCGCGCGCAGAACAGCAGCCTGCTGCTCAACATGATCTGGCGCGAGCGTCAGCTTTCCCGGGCGGAGCTCGCCCGGCGGACGGAGCTCAGTCCGTCGACCGTCTCCGCCATCGTGGCGGACCTGGAGCGCTCCGGCCTGGTGCGCAGCATTGCCCGCCGGGGTGTCCCAGGGCGGCCGTCGCCCCACCCTCATTGGCTTCTGCGATGACGCATTCAGCCTCATCGGCGTGGAGATGCGCGCCACCCACGTGACAGCAGCGCTCACCGACCTCCGAGGACGGGTGCGCGCGTACCGGCCCCCCAACCACGCAGTCCGCGAGGCCCCCAAGGGCACGCTCCAGAAGGTGCGCGAGTTGGTCCAGGAGGTCCTGGACGCCGAACGCGTACCGCGCCGCTCCGTGGCGGGCATGGGCGTCGCCGTGCCCAGCCCCGTCCACCCGTCCGCGCCCGGAAAGCGGTCCCCGCTGCTGGTGCCGGCCTGGCGCGACTACGACATGCAGGAGTCCCTGCGGAGCGCGTTCGGCCTGCCGGTGTTCGTGGATAACGACGCGAACCTGGGCGCGCTGTCGGAGTGCTACTGGGGCGCGGGCATCAACGGCGAGGACCTGGCGTACATCAAGCTGGCCACGGGCATCGGCTCCGGCCACATCATCCACGGCGACGTCTACCGTGGCGCGGGCGGCACCGCGGGCGACATCAGCCACATGGCGGTGGACGCCTCCGGGCCGCAGTGCGTGTATGGCCTGCGCGGCTGCCTCGTCACGCTCATCGGGTCCGCGGCCCTGCTGGAACGGGCGCGGGAGCTCATGGGCCGCAAGAACAAGCGCGCCCTCACGGTGCGCGAGCTGGTGGAAGACGCGCGGGCGGGTGAGCCGGCCGCGCGGCAGGTCATCGACGGGCTCGGACACTACCTGGGCATCGCCGTGTCCGGTCTGCTGAACCTGCTCAACCCCGCCATCGTCGTACTCGGCGGCGAAATCTCGTCGGTGGGAGACCTGCTGCTGGACCCGCTCCGCGCGTCGGTGCGCAAGCGGGCGCTGTCCACCTCCATGGCGGAGACGCGCATCGTCACCTCAGCGCTGGGAGACCGCGCCATCGCCGTGGGCGCGGCCACCCTGGTGCTCCAGGCAGCGCTGCGTGACCGAACCCTCTTCCCCCTCCAATACATCGGCAAACCTGCGTGACGCTCCAGCGCCTCCTCCCCGTGGCCTTACCGCGTCTGTGACCCGGCCGCCAACCGGATGAACCGCCCTGGCACCCCGCGGCCCTCGCCCATCCGCAGCCCAGCACGGACTGGGAGCTGGTGTGGCAGGACGCGTTCGATGGACCGGAGAGGACGCCGCCCTCACCCGAGCGGTGAGTTCACGACGTGGGGGGACACGGCTGGGGGAACGAGCGGCAGGAGTTCAACACCGAAGCGGCTTGTCGCAGGTGCTGTTCTTCAATCCCTGGCGGAACGAAGACCCACTGCTGGCCGCGGTGGCTGCCTTTGCCGGCGGCGGCGGAGTGCAGGCCTGAATTTCAACGTAAAAAGTGCCCTGCCAGAACTGCCACGACAACGATGCCTGGACGGCGCTGTTCTATCCAGACAGCGGCAAGGTGCTCATCTTCAAGGGCAACCACGGCTACGACTCATCATGAGGAGCACCTTCACTTTCCGCCAGGGCTTCGAATTAAAGCCCCGGTGGAAAGATGGACCTTCCTTGCGTCGAGTTGCAGACATCGCGTGACTTCCCCGAGACTCCCGCGCCAGTTGTCCCTCATCACCTCTCAGCGTGGGAACTCATGCGCATGTATCGCCTAGGATTGGCGTGTGTCTCGATGTGCCTTGTCTTGTCGGGCTGTGCCGACAATGGACCGGATGTCACCAACGAACCCAAAGACAATCTACCACCAGCGTCACCCAACGGAATCCCAGGGGAGGACGGAACCTGGACGGGTCAGCCGACTGGCGAAGACCCTGCTCCCGGCGAAATGGATGATGTCGACTCGGGCGACGTCATCATCACCCACACCGAGCGCTTCTACACCTCCGTGGGCGTCGCGGTCCGGAGCAAGGACCTGTCCTCCAATCCTCCCGAACTGCTCTTCCGCACCCGAACCGGTTTCACGCGCTACACCGGCGCGCCCTCGTCGGAGGGCTACCGCTTTCCCAGCGTGCCCCAGGGGGAGTACTACCTGAAGACGGGGAGCGCCTATGTCGTCACCGACGAGCGGCGTGTGGAGATTGGCCGTCATTATCTGGGACGTCAGGACGCCGTCGCGACGTCTCACTACATGACGCCCGCGTACCTGAACCTCACGAACCTCGCCCCCTGGCAGGATCCCGCCGGGTACAGCGGTGGCAGCCGGCTGCAGATTGTCTCCGGGCAGGTCGACCTCTCGGCGGAGGTGTACACCAACGACTACGTCGCCGCGGGCCAGACGCAACTGGACGCGCAGGACGCGCAGGCCTACGGCCTGTCGGGCAACTTCCCCGTCTTCGAGGCGGCGAAGGGGGACCGGCTGTACGTGAATCAACTCACGAACGTCTTCGGAAAACCGCTTCCGAACGGTGAACCCCTGGTCGCCTCGGCCCTCGTCCGCAGCGCGCAACTGCCTGCCTTCAACTTCACCTCGGATGGGGTGACGCCGCTCGTCATCATCGGCGCCATGCAGGACGTCCCCATGACGGACGTTTCCTTTGAGTGGCGTCTGGGCAACTACGCCTCCGTCGCCACCGAAATCCACCCCGCAGCGACGGCGCGCACGCCGTACTTCTCCATCGAGCCCTCGGCCCACGGCCCCCAGGAGGGCTGGGTCGGCTACTCGGGGGAGCTCTTCAGCCTCCAGCTCCCGCCTGGCACCTCACACACGCTCGCGGACCGGTTTCCGTATGGAAACCCCTACCCTTCGTCGTGGCGCCCCGTGGGCACCGCCACCTATCAGTACCGCATCCTGGAGCCCCTGCCGGGCAACACCTCCAGCACGCGAAGTCTGACGGGCTCGCTCAGGACGTCGGACTATGTGGAGAACCTGGTGGCGAGCCCCATCACGCCCGCGCTGACGCCTCCGCGCGCGCTGTCCATCGACGGCATTCCGGCGACGTCCCAGCGCGTGGTGGGCAACACCAGCCCCATCATCACCTGGAAGCCACCCGCGAACGGCGCACCTACCGCCTATCGGGTGAGCCTGACTCGCTACGACAACATCAGCCCGGCGTCCCAGACGACCCTCCTCCTGCCGGGTACGGCCACCGAGGTGCGGCTGCCCGTGGGAACGCTGGCGCCCAACGCCATCTATTCGATGAGGGTCACGGCCCTGGACAGCCCGCATCAGGAGGTGACGCGAGAGCCCTTCACCATCTTCGAGAAGCTGCCCCTCCACACGGCGGACACCATCAGCTCCTTCTTCACCACACCGTGAGCCACGACACCTCCCGTCCCTAGCGGCGCCTCCGCTGCTGGGGACGGGCGGGCTTCGCCTTCGTCTCCGAAGGCAGCGCGTCCAACCACGCCCGCACCGCCTCGGCCTGGAGCGCCCGGCCCGAGGCCGTGAAGCGCTCACGCGCCTTCGCCGCCTCGGTCCGCGCCTCCACACCCTGCCCTTCCTTCCACAGCGCCCGCGCGAGCGCGAAGCCCGACTCCCCCAGCGAGTCCTCCTGCGCGCCCGTGAAGGCCACCGCCTTGCGCAGCGGCGCCAGCGCCTCGCGCGTGCGCCCCAGTCCCAGCAGGGCCTGCCCCACGCCGTCATAGGAGTACTGGAGGTCCTCGTCGTCGGGCCCCAGTTGGGCGCGCTTCACCGCCAGCGCCGCCTCATAGACTTTCAGCGCCTCTTCGTGGCGCCCCAGCGCGAGCAGGCTCATGCCCTCCTCGTCGAGCGCCTCCGCCAGCTTCAGGTGACTGTCGCCCAGCAGTTCGCGGTGCAGCGCCACGGAGGCCGTGGCATGCGCCAAGGCCCGCGTGAACTCCCGCTGCTCGCGCAGCGCCATGGACAGGCCCTGGTGGCGCCGAGCCACGTCCAGGTGCCGAGGCCCCACCGCCGCCTCCGTCTGGCGCAGCGCCTCCTCCATCACCCGCACGGCCTCCGGGAAGGCCCCCACCTCCAGCAGCACCCGCCCCAGTGAGAACATCGCCCGCGCGCGCTTCGGATGGCCCGGCACCAGGGCGTCCGCCAGCACGGTGTTGGCGTCCTCCAGCAACGCCCGGGCGTCTTCCGCCTGACCGCGCATCAACGCGAGGTTGGCCTCGTTCACCAGCAGGTCGCCCCGCAGCACCGCGTCTCCGCCCAGCCGCTGGAGGGTCGCCTTGCCCAGGCGTGCCCATTGAGAGGCGTGCTCGAAGCGCTCGCGCTCCCCTTCCACGTAGAGCAACTTGTTGAGAATGGAGACCTGCAACCGGTCCGCCCGGCCCGACGTGGCGTCATAGACGGCCTGCTCCAGCAGCCCCGCGCCCTTCTCCTTCTCTCCCAGCACGGCCTGGAGCCATCCCTGGTGGAAGCGCAGCTCCGCCGTCAGCGGCGCGTACCGCGTGGCCAGCACCCGCGACTCCATCGCGTTCGCCGCCGCCAGCGCCTGGGGATAGCGGCTGGTGTCCACCAGCGCCTTCACCTCCGACAGCGCGCCCTCCAATGACTCCAGCTCCGCGCGCATGGCCGGGTCGGCGGGCCGGGGCTGCTGGCTCGCCAGGACCTCCACGTCCGCGCAATCCTCGGGCGAAGGCAGTGCGTACGCCGCGTCCAGCGCCTTCTCCACGCCCGCCTTGTCCACCTGGGACAGGGCGCCCACCAGCGCGCGCAAATCCTTGTGCCGCCGCTCCAGACACACCACGCGCTGGGTGAACAGCGCCTCCGGCTGCACCTCGTGCAGGCGCGTGGCCTCGCACGCGTCGGTGCGCTGCCGCGCCCAACTGCTGGCATAGGCATCCAACACCTGCCCCACCCGGCCCGCCATGTCTCCCGCCAGGGGGCTGCCCGTGGCCGCGAAGGCCGAAGTCAATCGCTGCTTCGCCTCGGCCCCCCAGCTGTCCGCCAGCAGCCCCTCCGCGCCCGCGCAGACGCTGGACTGAAACCACAGCCCGCCTCCCACCACGCCCACCAGCGCCACCGCGGCCGCGGCCATGCCTCCCGCCTTGCGGGCCCGTGCGCGCTGCTGCTCTTGCGACAGCGCCTCCAGCAGCGCCCCCATGGAGGCGAAACGCGCCTCCGGCTCCAGCGACAACCCCCGCATCACGGCGCGCCGCACCCAGGCGGGGACGCGGGCGTCGCTCGGCGGGTCGTGGATGGGCGAGGACTCCCGCCCGGCTCGCTCCAGCGGCGCCGTCACCTTCGCGGATGCGGACCGCAGCGCCTTCGCGGCCCGAGAGAGCTCGTCGGGGTCGAAGGGACGCTGGTTGTAGAGCGCCCGGTACAGCGCCGCGCAGAAGCTGAACTGGTCCGAGCGCGCGTCCAGGGACTCGCCGCGGAACTGTTCAGGGGACATGAACGGCGGCGTGCCCAGGACGACGCCCGTTTGGGTGAGCGGGTCATGCAGCGTGCGCGACGTCTCCGAGGCGTCGCGCACGCGCGCCAGCGTGGGCTGCTCGTCCAGAGGCAGGTTGTCCACGGGACGCGCCAGGCCGAAGTCGGTGACATAGACGCGCCCGTCACGCCCCACCAGCACGTTGGCGGGCTTGAAATCGCGGTGCACCAGCCCCGCCGCGTGCGCGGCCTCCAACCCGCGCCCCGCTTGCAGGTACTTCTCCAGCACCTCGCGCCAAGAACGGGGCTTCTCGCGCCGCCAATCCGCCAGCGTGCCACCCGCCACCCACTCCATGGTGAAGAAGACCTGCGTGTCCCAGGTGCCCACCTCGTAGATGGGAATGACATTGGGATGGGAGACACGCGCCATGGCCTGCGCCTCGCGGAGCAGCCGGGCACGTCCGCCCTCCTCGTCTGCGGAGCGGGCCTCCACGCTCAACAACTTGAGCGCCACCTTGCGGTCCAGGTCCGGGTCATAGGCCGCGAACACCGCGCCCATGCCGCCCTGCCCCAGCAGCTTCAACGGGATGAAGCGCCCCACCCGCTGGCCCAGCGGGCTCCGCGAACGCCAATCCCCAAGCGCGTCGCGCGCGGAGGAAGGCTCCGCCGCGTGCGGCGTCCCCCGCACATCCGCTGACACGACCTGCGTGGACAGCTCTGGCGAATCATCAGCACCCGAGCCCCGGTCATCGGTGTTGGCCATGGCGCAAGTGTAGCGGGAAGCGAGCGACTCCCTGCGCCCATGAAGGATTCACACGCAACAACACACACACGCCGCCGATAATGCGAACAGGCGAAGGAAGTCCGGGAGGGTCCGCCGTGACCAGGATTGTCACCACCGTGTTCAACTCAGCGCCTCTGGCCCTGTCCAAGCCCATCCAGCCGGCCGTGTTGAAGGACGCCAGGACGCCCACGGAGACTTCGCTCGCCAGGCCGGTGAGCGGCCCCGCCCTGGCGACGCCTCGTCCGGAGCGGGACACCTTCCAGGACACGAAGCCCGCGGCCAAGGGCGTGCCCCGGCTGTCGGTGCCGGACGCCACGGGGACCAGCGAGCTTCCCTTCCTGCGAGACCTGGCCCCGGAGAATGAAGCGGCGCAGGCGCAGGCCGACAAGGGCTGGGCGCCCACCGCGTCGGTCATCGCGCAGGACTCGGACACGGGCTGCGGCGAGGCGACGCTGGCCTTCCTGAGCCGGGCGAGCCGCAGCGTGACGAAGGGCAGCCAGTGCGAGAAGCAGGAGCGAGAGACGGTCCGAGAGCGCGCGTCGCAGGTCAGCGGCGCCCGGTCCGTCCACGCCCCGGTGGACATCAACCTGGATGATGGCGCCACGCCCACGGAGATGGCGACCGCGCTGGGGGGCCTGGGCATCGAAGTCACGGATGGCTTCGCCGACTTCGACGCGGCGGCGACGAGCAAGGTGATGAAGGCCGGTCAGTTCGGCCTGGCGCTCGTGGACTCCAATGCCATCCTCAACGGCGCGCTCGCGCCCGAGCAGCGGCGCAACGGGCCGGGCCAACTCCACTGGGTCACCATCGACGGCGTCAACAGCAACGGGACGGCCGACACGTCGGACGACTTGTTCCGAGTGAAGGACCCCGTCAATGGTGAGTACTGGGTGTCCGCGCGTGACATGAAGAACGCCATCCAGGCCGGCAAGGAGCACCACGGCAGCGGCGGCATCTTCGCGCTGGAGCACCGCACGGACGTGGGCGGACCGCGGGAACGTGACGCCCTGGCCCACCTCAACCGCGAGCGCACCGCGTCCGTCGCGGACAAGAACGGCGTGGGCAGCAAGCGCCTCAGCCTGGGCGAGTCGAGCTGAGGCGCGCGCCCGGAACCTGTCTCAGTAGGTGTAATAGACAGGCGGCGTGGTGCTGGTGAAGAAGTCGTAATACGTGGCCACGTAGTTGGGGTGGTTGCCCACCTCACCCGGCAGCGGGCCCCCCTTCTTCCCGTAGACGACCAGCGTCGCGCCGCCGTCCGTCTGGTCCAGCGCGCAGGAGCTCACATGGTTCGTCCCATACATGACGACGATGTCATGCGAGCGGACCATGTCGAGCGTCGCCGGATCGATGTGGTTCACCTGACAGCGATTCATCGAGCTGCCACTGGGCGTGGGCTTGTACGAGAAGGCCGTGGCCACGCCGTAGCTGTTGGCCAGGAGCGCGAGGTACGGGGTGTTGTAGGAGCGTCCCAGCGTCACGCTGCCCGCGCCATGGGCGCACGTGCCGGACGCCGCGCGCGTCACGACGATGTCCAGGCTCGGAGGCATGGAGCCAGGCACCGGCACGGAGGAGATGGTGTACGTGCAGCCCTGCGTGGTGCCGCTCACCAGCGCGGCCTCCTGCTGCGCCAGCGCCTCCTGCGCGGGAGCCTCTTCGGGGGCGCCACACGCGGACAGGGACACGGCGGCACAACACCAGACGGCGGAATTGAAGACTCGCATGTCGGGACTCCAGGACGGAGAGGATGGGGACGCATCCCCACCTCTCCAAAAGCTGACAGAGTCCTTGTCCCGCATTCAACTGGAGCAAACTGCAACACAGTTACATTGCAATTTGGCGGCGTTATTCCTTCTCGATGTCCCGGTCCCAGAGCTGGACGCGGGTGTCTTCGTCCGTCAGGCGCCGGGTGAGCTCGGCGGCGATGGCGACGGAGCGGTGCTTGCCACCGGTGCAGCCCAGGGCCACGGTGAGGTACGCCTTCCCCTCCTTCTGGTAGCGAGGGAAGAGGAAGCGGCAGAGGTCCACGACCTTCTCGAGGAACTGCTGCGTCTCCTCACGCTCCAGCACGTAGGCCGCCACCTTCGGCACCTTGCCCGTGAGCCCCTTCAGCTCCGGGACGAAGTACGGATTGGGCAGGAAGCGCACGTCCAGGACGAGGTCCGCCTGAGGCGGCACGCCGTAGCGGTAGCCGAACGACATGATGGACAGGCTGGGGCCCGCGGCGGGCTCCGGGCTGAAGCGCGCCTGCACCATGCGCTTCAGGTCATGCACGTTCAGCGTGGACGAGTCGATGACCTGGTCGGCCAGCTCGCGCAAGTCACGCAGCGCCTGGCGCTCCGCCTTGATGCCCTCCGCGACGGTGCCGTTGGGCGCCAGCGGGTGGCGGCGGCGTGTCTCGCTGAAGCGGCGGATGAGGCTGTCGTCGCTGGCGTCCAGGAAGAGCACTTCCACCTGGTGCCCGGCGCGGCGGACCTCCGCGAGGATGCGGGGCGCGTCCTTGAGGAAGACGCCTTCGCGGACGTCCACCACCAGCGCCATGCGCTCGAAGTGGCCGCCGCCCGCCAGCTCCGTGAGCTTGGGCAAGAGCAACACCGGCAGGTTGTCGATACAGAAGAAGCCCGAATCCTCCAACGCGCGGATGGCGGTGGACTTACCGGACCCGGACATGCCGGTGATGATGACGATTTGTTTCGCGGGGGCGGTCACTCGACCTCTTCTCCCAGGGTGCGGCGCATCGCCCCTTCGGCGATGGCCCGGTTGAGTCGCTCGGCGAACTCTCTCGCCGAGTGGTGGCCCTGTAGCTTTAGCAACTGATTACGCGCGGCGACCTCGATGATGGTCGCCATGTTGCGGCCCGGACGAACAGGCACCACCGACAGGGGGATGTCCACCCCCACAATCTGCAGGTGCCTGTCCTCCACGCCCAGCCGATCATACTCCTGGTGGGGGTCCCACTCCTGGAGCTCGATGACCAGCTCGATTTTCTTCTGTTCGCGGATGGCGGCCACGCCGAACAGGTCCTTGATGTTGATGATGCCCAGGCCGCGAATCTCCATGTGGTGCTTGATGACCGGGTTGCCAGCGCCGTAGACGGCCCCCTTGCGGCGGGTGACGTCCACGATGTCGTCCGCCACCAGGCGGTGGGCCCGCATCACCAGGTCCAGGGCAATCTCGCTCTTTCCGATGCCGCTCTTGCCCAGCAGCAGGATGCCCACGCCGAACACGTCCATCAACACGCCGTGCAGGCTGCTGGACTCGGTGAGGGCCTCTTCCAGGAAGGTCTGCACCCGCATGATGAACTCACTGGAGAGCAGCGGCGTCTTCATCAGCGCCAGCCCCGCGCCTTCACACGCGGAGACGAGGGCCTGGGGAATGTCCAGGTCCTTGGTCACCACCACGCACGCCAGCTCCTCCTCGCCGAAGAGCTGCGCCAGCGACGCGCGCTGCCGCTCTTCTGGCAGCGTGGCCAGGTACGAAATCTCCGTGTTGCCGAACACCTGGACGCGGTGCGGATGCATGTGCTCGGTGAAGCCCGCAAGCGCCAGCCCCGGCTTCTGGATGCGCGAGGACACCACGATGCGCGACAGCCCGCCGCCGCCGGCGACGAGACTGAGCCGCATGTCGTAGTCGCGGTCCTCGAGGAGCTGGGAGATGCGGATGGATTTCATCGTCAGGGCGTGGATATCACCGGTGAGGCCCTTTGAGGGGGACAGCCTTCCTTGGGCCCTCAACGAGAGGGGCCCGGGTAGAAGACCCGGGGCCCGTCCGCCCCACCGGGAGGCCAAATGCGGGTTCCGGCAGGCAACGGAAGGCCACGGAAGCCATTCCGTGGGGCTCCCGCCGCTGGTAAGCCGGAAAACATGTCCGACTGTCTCTTCTGCAAGATTCGCGACGGGCTCATCCCCGCCAAGGTGGTCTACCGCGACGACGTGTGCGTGGCCTTCGAGGACATCAATCCCCAGGCCCCCACCCACGTGCTCTTCATCCCCCGCAAGCACATCCCCACCGTGAACGACATCACGACGGAGGACCGCGAGCTGGTGGGCCACCTCTTCACCGCGGCCGCCAAGGTGGCCCAGGAGCGCGGGCACGCGGACCCGAACGTCGGCTACCGGGTGGTGATGAACACCCATGCGCACGCCGGCCAGACGGTCTTCCACATCCACCTGCACCTGCTGGCCGGGCGCCCGCTGGGCTGGCCGCCGGGCTAGTTCCGCGCGCCCCTGCCCGAGGCCGGTGTTAGCCTTGGGCACTGCGATGCCCTTTTCATCGGAATCGTCTCCCGGGAACCGGCGAGCCTACACACTGCTGTCACTGCTGCTCGCGGGCGTGGCGGGCCTGGTGAATACCACGGGCTTCGTGGCGCTGGGCCTGCACACGTCGCACATGTCCGGAACCATGGCCACGCTGGGAGAGTCCCTGGCCTCGGGCAACGTGGCCCTGGCCTGGCTGGCCGCGCAGCTCCTGCTGGCCTTCGTGGTGGGCGCCGTGTCCGCGTCGGTGCTGCTGGAGCTCTCACAACAGCGCCCCCGGGGCCGCCACTCCGCCGCGCTGCTGCTGGAGGCGCTCACGCTGGGCGGCATCGGCGCCTGGCTGTCGTACCACCCCAGTACACACGAGCCGACGCTCATGTGGGGCCTGGCCTATGCCATGGGGCTCCAGAACGCGCTCGTCACCCGCGTCTCCGGCGCCGTGGTCCGGACCACGCACATCACCGGCATCCTCACCGACATTGGCATCCAGGTGGTGCGGCTGGGCTCCTGGCTGCGCGAGGGAGCGCGGGGCCAGGGCTTGCCGGGCCTGCGACGCCGTCTCTGGGCGCTGCCCACCGCTGTTGAATTCGAGCGGACCCGGCTGCACCTGGGGCTCGGCTCCGCCTTCCTGGGCGGCTGCACGCTGGGGCCGCTGCTCTTCGCCCGGCTCGGCGCGGCCACCCTGGCGATTCCCTGCGGCGTGCTGGTGATGCTGGTCGCGCTCGACCTGAGCGCCGTCGCCGCCTCCGGCCCCCAGGCGATGCCGCGCGCCTGAGTCACTCCGTCCCGGGCTGGGCGGACGCGGGGCCGGGCGGGCCGGAGGACGCCTCCACGTCCTTGACGCTCGCCGAGGGCCTGCCGCGGCGGAGCACGTGCAGCACGCTGCTCTTCTCGTCCGTCCACGTGAAGTCGGGGTCCTCCCGCAGGCCCAGCCGGCGCACGCGCGCGGAGGCCCGGGTGAAGGTGGGTCCCCAGGAGAACTCGCGGTCCGGGCTCAGCACCATCCAGTTGCTGCGCAGCGCGTCCCCTTGCGTCTCGTTGACCACCAGCGCCGCGTGCAGCCCCAGGGCCCGCGCGTGCGCCAGCGTCAACGGCACCAGGTCCAGGTGGACGTTGCTGATGTGCAGCGCCAGCACGCCATGGGGCGCCAGGTGCGCGCGGTAGAGCGCCACCGCCTCCTGGGTGAGCAGGTGCACCGGCACCGCGTCCGAGGAGAAGGTGTCCAGCGCGAGCACGTCGAAGCCCTGCGCGCCGCCCGCCTCCAGCTCCCGCTCCAGGGAGATGCGCGCGTCCCCCTCCACCAGCTCCACCTTCGCCGGCGTGTCTCCCAGGAAGGAGAAGTAGCCGCCCTCGCCCTGCGCCAGCGCGATGACCGCGGGGTCGATTTCGTAGAAGCGCCCGGTGTCCTCCGCCTCGAGCAACGCGGCGCTGGTGCCCACGCCCAGCCCCAGCACGCCCACGCGCAGCCCCGCGGGCAGCCCCACGGCTTCGCGCAGCCGGCGCTGCTCGGCGATGGCCAGTCCCAGGCCCGCCTCCGGCGTGTAATACGTCGTGGGCACGCCCCTGCGCTCGGGCGTCACGTACTGGAGCCCGTGGGTGATGGCGCCGTGCAGCAGAGTGAAGCGGTGGTCCTCCGGCGAGCCCACGCCCTGCTCCATCACCCGCACCACGCCGAAGAAGTTGCGCGAGGCGAAGCGCGCGCGGCCCTGCTCGCGGGCCATGGTGTACGTCAGGTGTCCGGCCACCAGGAGCAGCATGGCGCCGCGCAGGACGCGCTGCATCCGCTGCGTCCGCGTCGCTTCGCCCGCCTGTTTCGCCATGCCCACCAGCGCGATGACGCAGCACGCGCCCAGCGACAGGGGGTACTCCCAGTAGGCGCTGAAGACGGCCGGGGCCAGCACGCTGATGAGCAGCCCGCCCAGCACGCCGCCCGCGGACACCCACAGGTAGAAGGCGCTGAGGTGACGCGGCGGTGGGCGCAGCCGGTACAGCTCGCCGTGACACACCATGCTACCCGCGAAGAGGGCCACTGAGTACGCGGCCAGTTGGAGCGCGAGCGACGACTGCGGCCCCTGCGTCTGCGCGTGCGCCACGCCCGCGCCCGCGGCGATGAGCAGCACCGCGTAGACGGTCCGCGAGTAGAAGGACTCGCGGGAGAAGGCGAGGATGAAGGTCAGCAGGTAGACGGCCAGGGGCAGCACCCAGAGGAAGGGGCCGGCCGCCACGTCCTGGGAGAGCTGGTTCGTCGTCGCCAGCAGCAGCACCGACGCGCAGGTGCTCAGCCCCAGCCACGTCATCGTGGCGCGCACGGTGGGGCGAGCCACCTCGGCGCCGGCCTCCCCGCGGGCGCCCTCCGTCAGCGGCGTGGCTGTCACGGGCGCGGCCGTGGCGGCGGGCGCCGTGTCCGGCTGCTTCATCACGTCCAGCGCGCACACCGCGCAGGCCGCGGCGAAGAAGACGAAGCCCACGCCCCAGCCCCACGCCTGGGCGCCGCGCCCCACCCACGGCTCCACCAGGAAGGGATAGCCGAGCAGCGCCAGCAGCGAGCCCGCGTTGGACAGCGCATACAGCGGATAGGGCGAGCGGCCCGGCCGCGCGCGAGCGAACCACGACTGGAGCAGCGGACCGGTGGTGCTCAGCACGAAGAAAGGCAGGCCGATGGTGACCGCCAGCATCGCCAACAGCCGGGGCACGGCCAGCGCGGTGCCCTCCGGACGCCATTCAGGCCCGGGCGCCACCGGCGAGCCCGCCAGCAACGCGCGAGCGCCCAGCAGCAGCACCGCCACCGCCAGCAGTCCCAGGTGGACGCGGGCTTGCGTGCGAGGCGCCCGCCGCGAGGCGAGTCCGTGCGCGTACGCGTAGCCCCCCAGCAGCACCACCTGGAAGAACAACATGCACGCCGTCCACACGCCGGGCGTTCCGCCGTACCACGGCAGCGAATAGCGCCCCACCAGGGGTTGCACGCCGAACAGGAGGAACGCGCTGGCGAAGATGGCGATGGCGTAGCGGGACATGTTGGCGGTGCAGGCTTTCCCGCCCGGCACGTCCGGTCAACTGTCCGGCGTCCGAGCGGTGAAGAAGGTTCAGCGCGAGGGTGCTCGGGGCGCGAAGAGCCGGGCGCCGGACGGCGCCAGCGCGGTTTCCATGGGCAGCCCGTAGAGCGTTTCCAGGGAGCCACGCTCCAGCACCTCGTCCGCCGGCCCCTGCGCGAGCACCTGGCCGTCCCGGAGGAGCAGCACATGGGTGGCGAAGGCGGCGGCGAGGTTCACGTCATGCAGCACCGCCACCGCGCCCAGCCCCGCGTCCACGCGCGCGCGCACGCGGTCGAGCGAGCCCACTTGATGGGCCACGTCCAGGAAGGCGGTGGGCTCATCCAGCAGCAACAACTCGGGCTGCTGCACCAGTCCTCGCGCCAGCATCAACATCCGGCGCTCGCCTCCAGAGAGAGCCTCCGCGGGCCGCTCGGCCAGGTGCGCGATGCCGAGCTCCGTCATCACCTCCCGCGCGAGCGCCACGTCTTGCTCGGACGGCAGGCCCCAGAGGCCCAGGTGCGGACTGCGGCCCATCAACACCAGCTCCAGGCCGCTGAAGCCCTCCGTGGATTCGATGGTCTGCGGCACCCACGCCACCTTGCGGGCGAGCGCCCGGGGCTCCCAGGCGGCGCGCTCGCGGCCCAGCAGGCGGACCTCTCCGCGCGTCCAGGGCCCCAGGCCCAGCACCGCGCGCAGCAGCGTGCTCTTGCCCGTCCCGTTGGGGCCGAGCACCGCCCACAGCTCACCGGGCCGGACCTCGCACGCCACACCATGCAAGATGGGGCGAGGACCGTAGCCCGCGACCAGCGCCCGGGTGACGAGCAGAGGCTCCACGGGACTAGTACAGCTCCTTCTGCTTCTGCAGCAGGTAGCGCTTCATCGCCCGGACCTTGCGCAGCGTTTCCGGGTTGTCGCCGCTGCCCGCGGCCTCCACCTCGCTCTTCACCTCGGCGTACCGCGTGCACCAGAGGCCGAGCACCACGCACGAGTGCTCCGCGTTGAGCTGGTTGAAGAGCGCGTTCGTCTCGCGCCACTCCCTCTCCAGCACGGTGAGCTGACGGGAGCGCGCGGCGCGAATCTTACGGACCGGCGCCGCGCGCGTCTCGGAAACCTCGGTGCTCTTCTGCTGCGCGTCCAGCGGCGCGAGGAAGGAGTCGTCGAGCGAGCCTCGGCGCTCCGTGGCGCCGGTGGGCGGCGCGACGTCGGGCGCGGGGGTTCCCGGAGCCTGCGCCGCGTTCCCCTCGGGAGGCGGGCCGTTTTCGTTGGCGACCTTGCCCGCCTGCGCTTCGGCGGGAGCGGAGGGACGCAGGGGCTGCGCGGGCGGCGGCCCTTCGGGGCCCTCCGGCATGAACTGGCTCAGCACCTGGGCGCGGAGCGCCGGGGGGCCCAGGAAGAAGGCTCCGACCACGGTCAGGATGACGAACAGCAACACCAGCACGAGCACCAGCGGGCCCTTGCGGCGACGCTCGGGGCGCTCGGGCATCGTCGTGCGGCGGGTGTCCTCCTTCGCGATTCGCTCGGCCGAGCGCGTCTCCGGGCGGACGGGCATCGTCGTGCGCCGCGTCTCCTCGTTGGGCGTGAGGGAGACGCGGACATCATCGTCGCTCTCGTCCTCCTCTTCGTCGGTCACGACGGGGGCCGGCGCGGTGGGACGCACGGCGGAGACGGAACCCGTCCTGCGCGCGGTGCTGGCCGGTGCCATCCCCGGCGAAGATGGCCGGGTCCGCCGAGGCCTGGGCCGGGAGACGCCGGACCGCTCCTCGTCCTCGGAGCCATCCACATCCTTGAAGAGGCCCGCGTCCAGCACCACGCGCGGATGCGTGTCGTCAGGACGGGGGACGCGAGGGTCCGTGTCCGCGTGATGTGCGACGCGGGGCTGGGTGTCGTCGTGGCGCTCGGTTCGCGACGGGCGGTGGATGCGCGGATGCGTGTCGACGTCGGCGATGCTCGGCGCGGATTCCTCGTGCCCCACATCCTCGGTGGAGAGCACGGGCAGCTCCGGCGAGGCGCCTTCATGTGACTGCGCGTCAGTCGAAGAAAGGCCGGCTTCGTCCTCGGACACGCCCGCCTCGGACGCGTGCGCGGCCTCGGCTTCGTCCTCCGGAGAGAGGGCCTGCCCGCCATCGGCGGGTGTGGCGTCCACCACGGGCGCGGAGCGGGAAGCCGTCGCTCCCGATGCAGGTGCGCTGGGGATGGCTCGCGAGGGCGTTGCCCCCTTCGGAGGTGGAGGTGCCCCCAGCGAAGACATGCCCCGCGAGGGCGTCATGTCAGCCTGGGCTGGCGACACCGCGGCCATCCCCGCCGAGGACACCCTGCGCGGTGGCGTCCCGCCCTCCGAGGACGTGTCCACGGAAGGCACCGGCTCCGAAGAGGCCTCGTCCCGCGCATCCAACGCAGCGACTTCCACGGAGGAGATGGCGCGAGTCGCCCCCCCCACCTGCGCGCCCACAGCGGGCATGCCCGCCGACGACGTGGAGCGTGAAGCCGCGACCTCATCCGGCGAGCCCACCGCGGACGTCGCGCGAGACGGCGTCGGGCCCGGCGGAGGCGGCTGGACGGCCTCCATCACCATCGAAGCCGTTCGAGGCATGGGGCCAGAAGAATGCGGCTCACTGAATGCCGCCGCGTCCGGCGGCGCACTCCCAAACGCGCCCTCACGCTCCGAGGCGGAGGACTCGTCTCCGGCAGCTCCCTCCGAGACCTCAACGGCCGGCATCGACTCCAGCGCCGACGTGCGAGGCAACGGCGCGGGAGCAGGCACGTTGACCGCGGGCATCACCACCACGCCGCTGCGCGGCAGCACCGCTCCGGGCGCGCGCGGCTCGGCCCCTGGCGGAGGAGGTCGCGAGTTCACCGAGCCCTGCACCCCACGCGGCGGCACCGCGGGCGTGGGCGCGCCCACCGAGGCAATCACGCTCGGGCTCGCCTCGAACGCCCTGCCCCGAAGCGACTCGGCCTTCGCGGCCGTCGACTCCACCTGAACGGACGCGTCCCCGGGAGAAGACGGCCCACCCAGGCTCGGCATCGCCAGCTCGGTCGGCCGCATGTGCGACGGGAGCAGCGCACGCGCGGCGGCCACCCCCGGCGGCACCGCCTCGGGCGGCATCGCCGTCATCTGGACCTCGCGCGTCAGCGCGGGCGCGCGAGGAATCGGCGCAGACGAAGGACTCACCCCGCCGCCGCGAACGAAGGCCTCGGGCCCCACCTCCACCGAGGGCGCCGTGTCCTGGCGCACGCCCCGCGCCCGAGCCTCTTCCTCCAGCGCCTCGATGGGGAACCCGGGCCGGGTGGACTCGTCCATCGGGACACCCGGGCGCGTCTCACCGTCCGTCACGGGCCCACCGCCCTCGCGGCTGCGGGGCGTGGGGAAGAACGACAGCGGCTCCACCGGGCCATCCAGGCGGATGGTCTTCGCCGGCAGCATCGCGTGCGCCGTCTTCGGCGCCAGCGGATCATCCGGCATCGAGGCCAGCGCACGGACCTCCGCCGTGGACAGGCGCGGCACCTCCTTGAGGCTCGCCAGGAGGCGCCGCTCGGACTGGAAGTCCGCCGAGAACAGCTCGCGCATGAAGCGGCTGACGCTCTCCGGGCCCGCGCTCGCGTCAATCTCCATCAGGCAGGCCTGGAGCCGCCCGCGGAACTCCTCCGCCGTCTGGAAGCGCTGCGACGGGTCCACCGCCAGCGCCTTGGCCACCAGCGCCGTCACCGCGGGCGGCGTGAGCGGCTCCACCTGGTCCAGCGGCGCGATTCGCGGGTTCGCCACCAGGGACATGAGCTCGCCCGGGTGGACCCCGTCGAACGGGTTCTTCCCGCAGATGAGCTCGTAGAGGCAGAGCCCCACCGCGTACAGGTCGCTGCGGCGGTCCACCGGCTGGTGCCGCGCCTGCTCCGGCGACATGTAGAGGAACTTGCCCAGGATGATGCTGGGGTTCGTCTTCGCGGCGGACAGCCGGCTCTTGGCGAGCCCGAAGTCGATGACCTTCACCTCCCCTTCGTAGGAGATGAGGATGTTCTGCGGCGAGATGTCCCGGTGGACGAGCTTCAGGTCCTCCCCGTCGTCGTCCTTCTTGCGGTGCGCATAGGCCAGCGCGTCCAGCACCCGGCCCATGGTGTAGAGGATGAACGTGACCGGCAGCGGCATCTGCCGGTCCCGCACGCGCGCGGCCACCTTGCGCAGGTCCTTGCCGTCCACGTGCTCGAGCGCCATGTAGGCCTCGTCCTCGTGGAGGCCCATGTCCAGCACCTGGGCAATGGAGCCGTGGCTCAGGCGGACCAGGGTGCGGGCCTCGCCCACGAAGCGCTCGACGAAGTCCGTGTCCGCGGCCAGCTGCGGGAGGATTTTCTTGATGACGCAGAGCTTCTCGAACCCCTGCGCCCCCTCCAACCGCGCGAGGTAGATCTCTCCCATGCCCCCCGTCGCCAGTTGGGACAGGAGCGTGTACCGGCCAAAGGGCTGGGGCCGGAAGGGTCTCAACCGGGCGGGTTGGGTTGACGAGTTCATGCGGTGCGGGGGTTCACCACGACGGGGTCCGTATTGAACCCTTTCCCGGTACGTCCCAGCAACCCGTCAACCGGACGCGCCCCCCTCAGCGGAAGCCGGGATTGGTCAACTGGCCTACATCCTCTTCCAGCACCTCGAAGGCCGCTACCTTGTCCTTCGGGGGGCGGATGAGGCGCTCGCCCAGCGGCTGCACGTCGAAGCGTGCCCCCACGGTGGCCAGGACCTTGCCGGTAATGAGCACCTGGCCCGGGCTGGCGGTACCGGCAAGCCACCCCGCAATCCCGACGCCGTCCCCCACCACGGTGTAGTCCGGGCGCACCTCGGTGCCGATCATCCCCACCAGGGCGCGGGTGCTGTGCAGGGCGATTCGCAGCTCGCAGCGCTCGTCCAGGGGCCGGCGCGCCATGGACCGCTCCCACTCGGAGCGCAGCGCCAAGGCGGCCCGGACGGCTCGGATCGAGTCCTCGCCCTTCGCGTAGGGAACGCCGAAGAGGGCGCGCAGGGATTCGCCCCGGAAGCCCTCCACGGTGGCCTCGAAGCTGAAGACGATGCCGCTCATCCGCGCGTGAAAGTCGTTGAGCATCTGCGTGGCGCGCGCGGCGCCGATGCGCATGCACAACACGGAGAAGCCCACGAGCTCCGCGTGCAGGATGGTGAGGTTGCGCTCCTCCAGGCCGGGCAGCTTGCCGCCCTGCTTCTGGGCCTCGGCGGCGCGGCGCTCGGCCACTTCCGGCGGGTGGAAGCGCTCCAGGTCGCGCCGCAGCCTGTCCGCCGCGGGACTGCCCTCGCGCGGGGAGAACTTCTGCACGCCCGTGGCCACCAGATGCGCCACCGCGGTGCAGGTATCCAGCATCGACTCCACGCTGGCGTCGCCCTTGGCCGACAGGTTGACGTAGAGCACCCCCGCGTAGGGCGGCTCGGTGCCGATGGGGATGCACAGCACCCGGTCCACGCCGTAGAGGATGACGCTCTCCCGGCCCGCGAAGCGGCGATCATCGCGCACGTCGCCCACGGCGAGCGCGCGGCCCTGGCGCAGGGCCTCCTCGACGATGGCATCCGAGACGGGCACCTCGCCCTTGGCCAGCCGGCCGCGGTGGCGCACGGCGGCGGGCACCAGGGCGCCCGTGGCGTGCTTGAGCAGCACCACCGCCGTGGTCGCGTCCGTGACCTCCAGCAGCCGGTCCATGGTGGCGTCCAGGAACGACGACAGCGTGTCGGCCGACGAGAGCGCCTCCGCGGTGCGGAACAACAACACCAGCGTCTCCTGCCCCACGCGCGGGCTCGCGGCGGGCAGCGGCGCGGACGCGGAGAAGCTGTCGTCGAAGGAGACCGGGCCCACGTTGTCCAGGAGCCGCAGCACCTCCGCGTCGCGAACGTTCTTCGCCAGCAGGACGGAGGGGCCCACGTCCTGGCCGTGGCCGAAGCGCACGACGCCGCCCGCGCCCAGGTCCACCATCTCCGTGGCCGCGTTCTCCACGGTGTTGGGCTGGCGCACGGTGAGGACGTTCTCGCCCAGCGCCACCGAGTCTCCGGCGACGAGTTGCCGAGAGCCCTGCAAGGGCGTGCCGTTGATGCGGCTGCCGTTGCGACTGCCCAGATCTTCGATTCGCAGCACGTCACCGTCGACGAACAGCCGCGCATGCCGGCGTGAGACGAGATCGCCGCCCAGGACGATATCGTTCTCGTCCGCGCGGCCGAGGCTCGTCACGCCCTCAGGCAGATCGTACGACGTGTCGAAGTAGCCGGGCCCGTTGATGATGATCTGCCACATCGAATGCCCGACATTACACGACTCTCCCGCCTGTTGAGAGAAGGAGACACGGACTCAGTGCGGGTATCCCGCAACCCAGCGCCACGACACGTCTCTCCGCACCGCGTCATTTCACCTGCGGTGCGAATGTCCGAACGATTGCTCAGCGGGGCCGGTGGATGAACAGGGACGCGCCCTGTCTCACCACGGGGAAGGCCGCGAGCGGTCGAGTCGCCGGGCCATTGAGCACCTGCCCCTCCTGGGTGAAGCGGGAGCCATGACAGGGGCACTCCATGACGCCGTCGGCCGGCACCCAGTCCACGGCGCAATCACCGTGCGTGCAGATGCGCCAGAGCGCCGCGTAGCAACCAGGTGAGGTGTGGACCACCACCACGTCCAGCAGCGCCTGGGGAATGCGGACCTCCGCGGCGCCGCCGGGGACCTCCAGCGCGGGGTAATCCACCAGGGAGACCTCCACCCAGCCCTCGCCGGGCGGGCCCGACGGCACCGGCGGCGCACAAGACGGGCCCGGCCCTCCCGCATCGGGAGGGTCGAGCACCACGGCTTCCCGCCACCCGTCACCACACCCCGCCCCGAACGCCGCCAGGGCACAGGTGCCCTTGAGCAGCGTGCCGAGCGCGGCGCGGCGGTCCACCTCCCCCGTCATGGACAGGGGACATGGCCGTGGCGGGAGCCGCGTCACGGGGTGCCGCTCCGAAGCGACACACCGTTCACCACCGCGACGGCGTCCAGGTCGAAGCCCCCGGAGGTGCCGCCGTAGCGGTTGTTGCCTGCGTCGACGATGCGCACATACCGCGCGCGGCTCAGGCCCACCGTCGCCAGGTCGAACCCGTCACCGCCCGCAACCGCGGGGTCCGTGGCGCTGACGCCGTTGGCCGGATTGGCCTGGACGGTGGCGACGCCCGCGCACCCCGGGTAGCCGCCCGCGGCGTCCGTGGTGGCACAGGGGAATTCGTGCCAGGTGACGCCGTCGTCGCTGACGGAGACGATGCCCCGCTCGGAGTGCGTGGCCGCTCCGCCCGCGACGAGGAAGGCGTTCTCGAACACGAGCAGGTCCACGCCCGGCCCATCCACCACGGCGATGTCGGTGAAACGCAGCTCGATTCTGCCGCCCCGGCCCAGCGAGAGCACGTCCAGCGAGCCGTTGTCCGGCCCCAGCCCCGACGGGGGCCCCAGCACGACATCCGGGAAGCGGTCCTGCCCGAAGCCCGCGAAGTCGCCGGGCTCGAAGAGGACGACCTCGTCCGCGTATGGATTCTCGGGCGGAAGTCCGGCATCGGGCTCCAGCGGTGTGGAGCCATCCGGCTGTCCTGCGTCGTCCCGCACCGGGTCCGTTCCCGCGTCTTCGCCGACGCTGGAAGAATCGTCACCGCATGCGGCGGTGCCCAGGAGCACGGCGAGCGCCGTGCCCCAGACAAAGCGGTGGAGGCGGTGATGGCTCATGGCACGGCCCGGATGCGGACCAGCCGCTCGCCGTTCACGTCCTCGACACCCACCAGCAGGTCCGAGCCCAGGTGGGTCAGCTGCGTCACGGAGGTGCACTGGTCCACGAGCGTCAGCACCGGCGTGCGCTCGCCAATGACGACCTCACCCGGGGTCGCGTCCGCGGAGAGGGCGTAGCGGGACACGTCGGTGGTGATGAACTGCCAGGTGCCATCGTAGGCGCCCCGCTTGACGACGACGCCGTCACCGAAGGCGGAGGCCGCGTTGAAGTCGCTGCCCACGTCAATCTGGGGCTGCGCATCCAATGCGAACGGCGTGTTGGAGGAGAGCGCCGCGCTCACGACGGAGGGCGCCACCGCGTAGACCACGTTGGCGTAGTCCGGCGGAACGACGAAACCGAGCACGGCGACGCCGTTGTTCGCCACGGCACTGAAGCCATTTCCGCCGGCGGTCTCCGGGAAGTCAGCCACCTTCACGGAGGCCATGGGCTCCGCGGAGGTCACCAGCGCATAGATGCCGAAGCCGTTGATGGCGGACAGCCCCATGCTGTTGATGAGGAAGGCGGACGTCGTGCCCGACGTGAACGCGGCGACGCTCATGTTGCCCGGCGAGTTGACGTAGCTCGAGTTGTCAGGGGTGACGATGTCGTAGAGCGAGACCGTGCCCGCGCCACCCGACTTCGTGTAGCCGGCCAGCAGCCGCTCGGCGCCATGCACGAGGAAGTGGTTGGGGAAGATGCCCGACGTGGCCCCACGGTCCTCGGGCGCCAGGACGTTGAACAGCGGCGACGCGGAAGGCGTCAGGTCCGGCCAGACGCCCAGCGAATAGACGTCCGCGCTCGTCCCCCCTTGCACGGCATAGACCGCGTACGTGGGGCCCGGCGTGACGGCCACCGCCAGCACGTCATCCGGCATGGGCGCGGAGCCCGCGGTCTCGAAGCCCGCCTGGAGCTGAAGCGTGCCGAGCACCGGGTCGTACGGCGCCGTCTCACACGTGTACTCCGTGCCCGCGTCCGGCTCCGTGCCCGCATCCGGCTCCGTCCCCGCGTCGGGCTCCGTGCCCGCGTCCGGCTCCGTGCCCGCGTCCGGCTCCGTGCCCGCGTCCGGCTCCGTGCCCGCGTCCGGCTCCGTGCCCGCGTCTTCCCCGGGGAGCTGCTGAATGGGCCGCGTCTCACACTTCTCCGAGGCGCACGTCCACTCCTGGCCCGCGGGGGCAGGGCCGTTCTCGTTGCGGCAGTCGTAGACATCCACGCATTCGGAGCCACAGCCCGTGGTGGCAACCGCCAGCACCAGACTGGCCGTGGCGAACATCAGGGACTTCGTGCGGGCTCCTGCGCGCTTCACATCGGCGTACTTCATCGGCGTCCTCGCTCCCTCTTCCGCCCCCACGGGCGAATGGGCTTCCAGGAGGACACGGCCGAAGGCAGAGCCCCGGCGGACCTTTCGCGCCGGACAGCACCGCCCCCGCCGCCTCCCCTCGGAGGCCTCGGTGATGTCCGTGCCAGGGGCACGGGTCTTCGGCAGGTTTTCGGACTCGCAGGCGCGGGTGCACGGAGCACCCACCTACTTGCCGTCGCTTCCCAGCCCGCTTCGGGCCAGTGCTTCACGTGACGGCGTTCGTTCCTGCTCACCGCTGCGGGGCAGTCCCGGATTCACACCGGGTTCCCTTGAGTCACCGTGGCTCCACGGCGACACCGAGGACGCGGGCGGGGATATGGCGGGTGCAAGCCATTGTCAATGACTGGTCCCCAGACGCACCCTCCGCCGCAGCAGCGCGAGGAACAGCGGGCCTCCCAGCAGCGCGGTGACGACACCCACGGGAGGCTCGGCCCCGAACAAGGGGAAGGCCAGCCGCGCCAGCAAATCCGACAGGACCAGGAAGGCCGCGCCGCCCAGCGCCGACAGTGGCACCAGCAGCCGCTGGTCCGGCCCGAAGGCCAGCCGCAGCAGGTGCGGCACGATGAGGCCCACGAAGCCAATCAACCCCGTGAGCGCCACCGCGCCCGCGACGCTCGCGCTGGCGGCCAGCAACAACCAGCGGCGCGTCGCCGCCACCGGAACCCCCAAGGACGCCGCGTCATCGTCCCCCAGCGACAACAGGTTCAACCGAGCGGAGAGCACCCACATGACGCCAATCGCGCCGGCCTGAAGCAGCGCGGAGAGCAGCAGCGTGCCGCCGCGCTCGTACCCCAGCGCTCCGGCGAGCCAGTAGAGGATTTCCCCCAGCCGGTCGGGGGCGGACAGCGTCTTCACCAGGGTGATGGCCGCGGAGGCGAACGCGTTGAACACCACGCCGGTGAGCAGCGCGGCGTAGGGCGCGCGCGACGCGGAGCCCCGGCTGGCGGAGAGGACGAAGAGGATGGCGGCCCCCGCGCCCAGGAAGGAGAAGAGCGCGGGCGCGGACAGACGCGCCATGGCGCCGCCCAGGCCCGGTGTCACTTCGCCCACGGTGGCGAGCCCCACCGCGAGCGCCAGCGTCGCCCCCATCGCCGCCCCGCCGGACACGCCGAGCACGAACGGGTCCGCCAGCGGATTGCGCAAGAGCCCCTGGAGCGTGGCGCCCGAGGCCGCCAGCCCCGCGCCCACGATGGCCCCCAGCAGCGCGCGCGGCAGCCGCAGCGACCAGAAGATGACGGCGTCCGTGGACGTGGGCTCCGTCAGCGCGGCGGTGAGGGAGATGGACTGCTCACCGAAGCGCACCGCCACGGCCAGGCAGCCCACCGCCAACACGAGGAAGCCCCCGAACAACATCACCGCGCGCGAGGCGCGAAAGCCTCCCGCTCCGCCATGTGCACGCGGGGATGTCGCCGGCTCGCTCACGGCGTGGCCTTACCTGTTCCCTTCGGATGCAGCAAACGGAAGAGCTCTTCCAGTCCCCGCCCCAGCGAAGGTCCCGGCTGCAACAGCGACATGGAGGGCAGGTCCACCCAGCGCGCGCTGGACAGGCCGGGCAGTGCCCGCAACTTGTCCTTGCCCACGTCCACGTCCGCGGCATCCACCACCACGGTGGCCCGGGCACGCACCACGCGCTCCACCGAATACACCGGGTACGCGGAGCTCGCGTCCGCCGCCACGTTGACGCCACCCGCGTCCCGGAGCAGCTCGTCCGCGAAGGAGCCCGGCCCCGCCACCACGAGCGGTTCGAAGCCATAGACGAACAGCACCCGCGGCGCGGGCAGCTTCTTCGCCGCCTCCCGGATGCGCGTGCGCGTGGCCTCGATGCCCACCACCACCGCCTCCGCCTCCTTCTCCCGTCCGAGCGCCTTCCCCACCGCGCGCATGGCCGCGAGCACGTCCGCCACGGAGTGCAGCGGCAGCAGCAGCACGGGCACGCCCAGCTCCGCCATCTTCTCCACCGGACGCTGGTTGCCCGGCCCGGGCTGCACCAGGAGCAGGTCCGGCTTGAGCGCAATCACCGCCTCCACGGAAGGGTCAGTGAAGCCGCCCACGCGCGGCAGCTTCGCCACCTCCTTCGCCTCGTCGAAGCGGGACACCCCCACCAGCGTGCTCCCCGCGCCCAGGGACAGCACCATCTCCGACAGCGAGGGCGCCAGCGTCACCACGCGCCGCACCTTGGAAGGCGCTGGCGGTCCCAGCGTCCTCAGGCTCGACGTCTCCGCCGCGCTCACCGGACCGGCGAGCAGGCACAGCACCGTGGCGAGCAGGACGGACATGCCCGAGCAGAGACGCGAAGTGGAAGTCGTGTTCATCAGCATGGCGTGCGCTTCCTCAGTGCAGGGCGGTGACGTCAATGGCATTGGACACGGGCCGGCGCGGGTCCGTGGGACACGCCTCCAGCGCGGGCCCCAGCGCCTGGGGTGAAGAGAAGCCGCGGCGCTCCACCAACCGCCCGTCCTCCACCGCCACCACGAAGACGCGGCCCGCGTTCGTATCCGCCAGGTACACCGCGCCCTCCGCCACCGCGAAGCGGCTGGCCACGGAGAGGTTGCAGCCCGGCGTTCCGGGCTCACACCCCGCCTTGAGCGCGTACGCCGCCACGGGCGCGTCGTTCTTCACCAGCACCAACCCGGAGGCGCGCACGGCGCTGGCGCTGTGCCCGTTGGCCTCGTCGTACTCGGCCTCGCCCAGGCAGGCCACCACGAGCTGGTCACCCACGGCCTCCACGTAGCCCGCGTTGAGGCAGTCCGCCGCGCCCAGGTCGATGGCGCTCACGTTGCCGGTCGCGGGGTCGATCTTCGCGAGCATGCCCGGGCCATTGGGTTTGTAGCCGTTGTAGGGATTCAGGTTGGTGAGGCTCACGTACACCCCCGACTCCGTCGCCGCGACGGAGTAGGGCAGCGGCAACACCGTGCCACCGTCGAAGGGCTTCAGGTCCAGCCCGGTGAGCGAAATCGTGTCCACCTTGCGCGGCTGCTCGGGGTTGGAGATGTCCACGCGCGCGACGGCATTGCCGAACTGGAACATGGAGCCGCCCGTGCCGAACAAGGGGACGTACAGCGTGGTGCCCCACTTCGCCAGCGCCTGCGGGCTGGTGTTGGCCCCCAGGTTCACCTGCGTCACGGTGCGCAGGCCCAACCCCGCCCCCTGGGAAGGGCCCTCCCGCTTGAGCACCTGCAAGGTGTTGTTCACCGAGTCCACGACGTAGACATAAGGCGGGTCCACCAGGATGTCGTTGGGCGAGCCCGCCACCCCGCCGAGCGAGTCCTCCTCCACCACCGTCCCCAGCGCGCCGCCCGCCGCCTGGAGCAGCTTCGAAGCCGTGGCGTCCGCGGCCAGCACATGACCGTCCCAGGACGCGAGCGTCTGCACACCCGAGCCGAACTGACGCCGCGGCCCGAGCTGGTCCGTCCCCGCCTGGATGCCCACGAGCTGCCCGTGGGTGTAGCAGGCCGCCACCACGTCGTAGCCGCAGCGTCCCTCGTGGCACGTCTGCACGTCCGGACACACGTTGCCGCAGGCGCCGCAGTTGAGCACGTCCGCGCGAACGTCCACGCACGAGTCTCCGCACCGCAAGCTGCCTTCGGAGCAGCCTTCGCGGCACACGCCGGATTCACACACGAGCCCGGCGGCGCACGCATTGCCACAGGCGCCGCAGTTCGCGACATCGCTCGCCGTGGCCACGCACGCGCCACCGCAGGACTCCGTCCCCGGGCGACAGTCACAGACGCCGGCCTGACACGCCTGCCCGGCGGCGCACGCGTTGCCACAGGCGCCGCAGTTCGCGACGTCGCCGCTCAGGTCCACGCAGGCGTCACCGCAGACGGACAGGCCGGAGGTGCACACCGCGCCCTCCTCGGGGCACCCGGTGAGCAGCAGCGCCGCCACGGCCGTCAGCAACAAGGTCGGAAGGAACGGCTCAGGGAACAGGGGACGCGGGCGAGTCATGGGGCTCCCGAGTGGATGAGGATGACGGTGACGCGCCTGGCTCGAGCGCCACCGCGAGCGTCACGTAGACGGCGCGTCCCGGCAGCGGGAAGCCCGTGAAGTCGAAGGTCCGGACGTCGAGGAGGTTCTTCAGCTCGACGGACAGGGTGAGGTCCGGCCCCTGAAGGAAGGTGCTGGACGCGCCCGCGCTCACCAACGTGCGTGAGGGCAAATCGAGCGAGCCGGTGCGGTTGATGAGCTGCGCGGACTGGTAGAGCACTTCCGCGCGGGCGTTGAGCCAATCCGGCCCCGCGCGCACCCGCCCCACCCACTTGTGCCTGGGACGGTACGGCAGGTCCTTGCCGAAGAAGCGCGGGTCCCCATAGCGGTTCTCCGTGCGCAGGTACGTGTAGCCCGTGCTGGCCAGGAGCCAGGAGAAGGGCCGCGCCTCGCCCTCCAGCTCCACGCCCCACACGCGCGCGGTGTCGAAGTTGTACGGGCGCGCCATCAGCGGCGGGTACAGCTCATAGGCGATGAGGTTCTCGTACAGCGCCGCGAAGCCGCCCAGCGTGAGGCCCCAGCGCGGCGCCGCGTCCTGGAAGTCTTCCGGACCGGAGCGCCACATCACCGCCGCGTCCGCGTACAGGGCTCGCTCGGGCTTGAGTCCGGGGTTGGGCAACAGCGTCCCCTGTCGGATGTACAGCTCCAGGAAGGACGGCGCGCGGTGGGACTGCCCGGCGTTCGCGCGCAGCCCGAAGCCGCGCCCCAGTTCAACGGATGCCCCCAACTTCGGCGACAGCAACCAGTACGGCCCCACCCGCTCCAGCCGCATCGAAGGCACCACGTCCAGCGTGCCTCCGAAGAGCCTCACTTCGTCCATGGCCATGACGCTGGCGCGCCACCACGAGGAGGCCTGTGCGCCCTCCTCCTGCGTCACCGTCTCACCCGAGGTCGCCACCGTGACAGTCAGCGACTGGTGCGCTCCCAGCGGCCTGCGGCCCTCCAACTCCACGCCGCCCACCGAGTGCCGCTGCGCGCCGCCCGCGCCGGGAATGCGCCCCGTCACCTCCAGGCCATCACGCCGGAAGAAGCCTCGCGCGCTCCCCTGCCCCAGCCCGTCGAGCACGCCCGACCAGCGAAGGCCCAGCGCCAGCCGGCCCAGCTCCTGGTCTCCAGCGGACTGGGGATTCTGCACGGTGCCCGGAATGGCGCGGTCCTCCAGGGACAGCTCCGCGAGCGCATCCAGCCGCGAGCCCCCTCCGAGCCGCCGCCGGTAGCGCAGGAGCGCGCCACCGCCCTGCGCGTTGTTGCGGGCACGCCGTTCGGAGACCTGGGGATTGCCGTCCACGGCCGGGAGTTCGTCCACGTCGAAGGCGAAGTCACCGTCCGAGCGGCCCGCGTGCACCAGCAGCAGCGCCTGCCCCCCCAGCAGCGGCCCCGTGGCGGCGACGTGGCCCAGCGCCGTGTTCCAGCTCCCGTAGGTCACCTCACCGCTCGTGCGCAGGTTCGGCCCCGGCGCGCGGGTGATGATGTTGATGGCGCCGCCCAGACCGCCGGAGCCATAGCGCGCGCCCGCGCCACCTCGCAGCACCTCGAAGCGCTCGACCAGCGCGGAGGGAATGAGCGACAGGTCCGACAGGCCGCCCGCGCCGTTGAGCGGAATGCCATCCAGGAACACGAGCACGCCGTTGGACGACGCGCCCCGCACCACCAGGCTCTTGCTCTGTCCGTAGCCGCCGGAGTCCTGCACCGCGAGCCCCACCGAGCCCACGAGCAGCTCCGCCGTGTCGCGCGCCTCGCCCGCTCGCTCTCGCGCATCAATGACGGTGATGGCGCCGGTCGGGTCCCTCCGCTCCGGAGACTCAGGCGGCGGGGGTGTCCTGCCGCGAACCACCGTGGTGCGCGCGGGGGCGGGGGCGGGCTCGGCCTCGGAAGGCTGCGCCCTGCTGGGACATGGAAGGCTGAACACCAGGCACACGACAGGCCCAGCGAGGAAGGTCCACCGCATGCTCCGCCTTCCGCTCCCTCCGACGAAGAGAGAAGGCCAACCGCCCGGGCCCGCGAAAGGCTCGGCCGAACCCCTGGGCAGGTCTCCTGGCTGACGGGCTCTGGCGACTGGCGCACGCTGCGTCATGCCAGAAGAGGACTTCCGCCTTCCCCCTGAGCGGCGCTCGGCCGCGGATGGAGTGGCGACAAACCGAAGCCCCCGGCCCTGACCTCAGGGCTGCCCGTTCACAGTGGCGGGACCGCGCCGGACTCTCACCGGCTTCCCTCTTGAAAGCCCGACATGGGCACCCAAGGGCGCGCCCTTTGTAGGAGGTCACCTCCGGCGGGTCAAGCTCACCGGGGGCGTCAGCGAGGACACGCGCACGGACTGCTCGAAGGCATACGTCTGGAGGAACAGGAGCTCCACGTTCCCCAGCGTGAGCCGGGAGCGGCACAGCAGCGGCGCGGGCCGGCCCGGCAGGATGAGCACCCCATCCTGGTACGTCCCCCGCTCGCTCTCCAGGTCCGTCACGCACCACAGCCCGGTGTGCGGCTCACGACGAAGGCGCGCATGCAGGCGGGACACCGTGGGCTCGGCGAGGACGATGTCGCACTCGGCGCCGCTGCCCACTGTCACCTCGGCGTCCGCCGTGCGGAACCGCGGGCGCACCTCCAGCACCACGGGCGCCATGGCGCAGGGCGTCGATGCCCTCTCCGATGACCGGGGCGCTCCACCGCTCGGCCGTGTGGCAGCAGGCTCCCACAGCAACACGGGCCAGCTCCCATCATGGGCTCGCGCATCGCGAGGAGCTGGCTGGAACACGCGCACCTTCCTGTTCACCGGATGGACGCGCGCAACATGGACACGAGACTCCGGCGGCGCCAGTTCCTGGAGCCTCAGGACGTGCGATTCGCCGCCGAGTCCCACCGCGCGGGATGTCCACCCACACCCGCCACCAGGCGACTACGGAACGTCCTGAGTCCCCGCGTCCTCGCAAGCCATGCGCGAACCGGCATCCGGCTCGACCTCCGCGCAATCCGGAAGCGCCAGCTCGAGGCCCTCCTCACCGAGGAGCAGGGCCTCGTCGTCATCGGTGGAGAAGGTGCCCGTCCCACCGTCCGCGACACGCAGCCGCGCGACGGGGTCCTCCACGGCGCAGCCTCCGCTCCAGGCCAGCAGTGCCAGGACGAGCAGGTTCCGGAACATCCCGCGAGGCGCGTGCGATGTGAAGACAGTGCGGTTCATCGGGCGGCCACCTTTCAAGGGAAGACCATCATCGCGACGCTCAGGCGCGGCCGGACGGCCCAGCCCTCATAGAGCGGTTCGAACCCCTGCGCGCCCTGGAAGCCGATGAGGGGGCGGCCGAAGACGACGTCCATCGCCAGCGAGCCCTCCACGGCGAAGTACTTCGAGAAACGCCAGCGCAGGGAGGTATCCGGCCCCGTGAGGAGCGCGGGGACGAAGCGGGGGCCCGCGGTGTCCAGTCCGCCCACGCGGGCAAAAGCGGTCCGGCCGAAGAGGAGGAAGCCCGCCCCCGCGCCCACGCTCCAACGCCACGCGCCCGAGCGGAGCACGGGCGTGTCCAGCCAGAAGCCGAAGACGTACTGCTCCAGCTTCACCTCGGTGCGGGTCTCCACCATGCTCGACGGGAGGCCCGCCAGGAACTGGAAGCGGAAGCGCAGCCGGGGGAACTCCCAGCCGGCCCCGAGCAACCATCCCTGGTAACCCGTTGAGGCGTAGCCATCGAGCGAGGCGAGGCCGCCCGCCAGGAGCTGCCACTGCACGGACGAGGACTCCGGGACCACCGGAGCGGCTTCCGCCCGGGGCGCATCCGCCGTGTCCGCCGCCAGCGAGGCGGAACCCGCGAGCAGCCCTCCCAACACGCCGAGTCGCAGCAAGACGGTGCCCGATGCCATGCGAGCAACGCTACCGTCCTGGCAACGGGGGACGGAAGTCCCCCGCCCGGCCACTCAACGGTTCGTTGCGCGCTGGAAGTGTCGAACGGCCAGCGCCCCGCTCCAACCGACCCGTGTCACGGCAGCCGGTGGAACAGCGGCAGGTTCGCGGGGGCGGGATACACCGCGACGCCGTGCGTGGCCCCGAGGTCGGGACTGGAGATGACGACGTCGGGCGTGGGCGCGCCAGAGACGCTGAGCTGGCTCGGGCTCAGCCGGGAGATGCTCCCGGAGTTGTAGGCCATCCAGAGCCCCCCGCCTTCGTCGAAGGCGAGTTCCTTGGGACCGCCCGCATCAATCTGGATACCCGGGACGACGCTCACCGCGCCCGAGCCGCCCTGGTCTTCGGGCGTGAGCCGCACGACAGCGCCGCTCGCGCCATACGAAACCCACAGGTTTCGCTCCCCATCGAAGGCGAGCCCCGCGGGGCCCGCGAAGCGCCTGCCCGAAGCGGCTTCCAGCACCTCGATGCTCGTGACGGGCGTCACCGCGCCGGATGCCTGGAGGCTCGATGCAGCCACCTTGTGGACGCGAGAGGCCCCAGCCGTCGCGTCTCCCACCCAGAGGTTGCCCAGGGCGTCGAACGCGAGCGTGGAGGGGTCCCCCAGCCCGCTCAGCACGACCCGCGGCGCCGGAGCAGTGCCGGAGACAAGCTGGGCCGCGCCAAACCGGATGACGGTGTTGCTGAACCCGATGGAGGTCCACAGGTCGCCAGCGGCATCGAACGCGATGGCGATGGGCCCCGGGCTCCCGGCGCTCAACACGCCGCCGCTCATGATGACGTCGGGGCTCTTGACGCCAGAGGCGCCCAGGTCGCCTGCGGGGTAGCGCCGCAGCTCCCCCGACCCCAGCGCCACCCAGAGGTTGCCACGCCTGTCGAACGCGAGCCCTGAAGCCCGGGGAATGCCCGGGCTCGAACCGAGCCGGACGGTGGCCGGCGGCGCGCCCGTGACCTCCAGCTCCTCGGCGGCGAAGGCCTCCACCTCGGCCGCCCCGTTGCTGGTGGACAGCCACAGCCGCTGGCTGCTGGGGATGAGCGAGTATTGGATGGCCGCCGCAGCCGCTTCGCCATCCAAGACACAGACCTGACGAGCCGGCGCATCATAGGCGGCGCGAACCCGGCCGCCGCTCCCCGCCACCGGCTCGGGGGAGAGCGTCCACATGCCCGCCGCGAGCCCCGCCAGCCGGCCGCCCGCGCGCACCTCCCGGGACTCACTGCCCCGGCGGATGATGACGTGAGGGTTGGCGGAGGCAGGCAATCCCTCGATGGCCAACTCCAACGTCCCCGTGCCTGTCTCGGGACACCCGCCCGGGTCCGGGTCCGCTGCATCACCACACCCGACGGAAGTCACGACGGCCAGGACGAAGAGAATGGTTCCGCGTCTCACAAGGTCCCCCTTTCGAGCGCACGCTGCGCTCACTCGATGAGCACGGAGATACAACCGAGCGCACGAGGGAGGTGTCAACCGAGGCAAGCCCGAAAGCCGCCTGCTTCGGCCAAACGAAGCCAGCTCCACCTGCACGCCAGTACGCGCGTGAATATCGATTCCAGTGGGATGCGGATGCAGATTGGAAAGAGCTGCTCGCCCGACTGCGAAGTCGCCGCCCGGGAGGCAGGCGCGGAGGCGCTGCGAGGCGCGGACGCGCCCACCTTCGCCCTGGTCCTCTGCACGGACCAATATGACGCGGATGACCTGGCGTCGGCGCTCCGGCGGGAGCTCCGGGGCCTTCCCTGGGCCGGATGCTGCGCGGCGGGTGTTTTCGCGGGAGCCGAGCTGCTGCACCAGGGGCTGGTGGTCGCGCTGTTCCGCGGGATGGACTTGCATGTCGGGACGGGGATGGGGGGACCCGTGAGCAAGGACCCCCGAGCGGCCGGACGTGACGCGGTGGCGCGGGCCATCCAGAGCCTGCCTCCCATGCCGCCGGGACGCCGCCGTGCGCTGCTCGTCTTCCCGGACGCGCTGAGCGGGAATCCGACGGAAGTCGTGCGCGGGGCGCAGCAGGAGGCGGGGGCGGGTGTCGTGTGGGCG
>NZ_JABFNS010000046.1 GCF_013116825.1 Myxococcus xanthus | reverse complement strand
CGGTGTCCTCCAACATCCACCCCAGACGCTCCTTCGGGTACGCCGGGTCCACCGGCACGTAGGCCGCCCCCGCCTTCAGCACGCCCAGCAGCGCCACCACCATGTCCACCGAGCGCTCCAGGCACACGCCCACCAGCGACTCCGGAGCCACACCCAGCCCCCTCAGGTGGTGCGCCACCTGGTTGGCCCGAGCGTCCAGCTCCCGGTACGTCAGCCGCTCCGACTCGAACGACACCGCCACCGCGTCCGGCGTGCGCTCGACTTGCGCTTCGATGAGCTCCGTCAGCGTGTCGGACGGAGGCGCTTCGACGCGGGGATTCCAGCCGTGGAGCGCGTGCTGCCGCTCGGCCTCGCTCATCAACGGCAGGGTGGTCAGCGGCGCATCCGGCGCCTCCACCATTCCGCGAATCACGTGCTCCAGATGGCTCAGGAGCCGGTCCGCCGTCTCCGCATCGAACAGGTCCGCGGAGTACTTGCAGCCAATCAGCAGGCCTTCAGGGCGGTGCGTCGCCTCGAAGGTCATGTCCAGCTCGGCGGTGTGGTTGTCCACCAGGGACACGTCGAGCGTCAGCCCGCCTCGAACGGACAACGCGCGCGGCAGCTCGTAGTCGTCGAGGATGAACCCCACGTTGTACAGCTCGCGCCGCTCCGCGCCAGGCTGTTGCACGGCCGCGAGAATCTGCTCGAACGGCACGTACCCATGCGCGAGCGCCCCCAGCATCCGCGACTTCACCTCGGAGAGCATGTCCGCGGACGTCGCGGCTTCGGGCAGGCGGACCCGCAACGGGATGAAGTTGGTGCAGTCGCCCATCAGCTCGCGAGTGCCCGCCACGTCACGGCCGGAGATGACGGTGCCCACGACGAAGTCGGACTGGCCGCTCCAGCGGTGCAGTACCGTGGCCAGCGCGGACATCACGCTCATGAACGGCGTGGCGCCCTGGCGCCGTCCCAGCGCATGCAGCCGGGCCATGAGCGACGCGGGGAGCAGGCGCAGGCGACGAGCACCGTGGACGGACAAACGCTGCGGCCGGGCTCGGTCGGTGGGCAGGGCCAACAACTGGGGCGCGCCGGACAGCGTCTCCTTCCACCACGTCAGCTCCGTGGTGAGCGCATCCGGCGTGAAGTACGCGCGCTGCCACGCGGCGAAGTCTCCGTACTGGAACTCCGGCTCCGCCAACGGCGACGGCCGGCCCTCCACGAACGCGCCGTAGAGGGCCGCCAGCTCGCGCATGAACAGCGCGACGGACGTGCCGTCCACCACCAGGTGGTGCAGGACGGCCAGCAGGACGTGGTCCTCCGGCCCGAAGCGCAGCAGGGAGCACCGCACCAGCGGGCCTGCCTCCAGGTCCATGGGGCGTTGCGCGTCGAGCACTGCCTGGGCTTCGAGCGTCGCCTGCCGCGCGTCACCGCTCACGCCCGTGAAGTCCAGGCACGGCAGGGAGACGGGGCCCGCCGCCTGCACGCGCTGAAGCAGCGCGCCATCACGGGACGCGAAGCGGGTGCGCAGCACTTCGTGCCGGCGCAGCACCTCCGACAGGGCCCGTTCCAGCGCCGCCACGTCGAGCGTCCCGCGCAGCGTCAGCGCCACCGGAATCTGGTTCGACGTCCAGGTTGGGTCCAGTTGGAGGAGGTACCACAGCCGCTCCTGTGTGAAGGAGGCGGGGGTGGGCGCGTCACCAGCGGGACGGCGCTGGAGCGGGGGCAACCGGCGCCCCGTGCCCTCCGCGGACACCGACTCCGCCAGCGACCGCAGACTCAGGTCCTGCAACAGCGCGGCGATGGAGACGCGCACCCCCAGCCGCTTCTCCACGCGGCCCTGGAGGTCGGCGGCCCCCAGCGAGTCCAGGCCCAGCAACGTCAGCGGCGTGCTGGCGTCCTGTCCAACGGCCTCGGCGCCGAGCACCGCCACCAGTTCCTCACGCAGCGCCGTCTCCAGCGCCTCCTGGGAGAGCGCGGGCTGGATGGCCGGAGCCGGCGCGGGCAGGGACGCGGGCCCTGAGATGCCCCCCGTCCCGCTGCGCCACACGATGGGCAGCTCGCCGGACACCAGGGCGGCACGGCAGGCGAAGCGCTGGATCTTCCCGCTCGACGTCTTCATCACCGAGCCAGGCGGCAGCAGCGCCAGCGTGTGCGGCTGGACCTGAAGCTCCGCGACAATGGCCTTCCGCAGCGTGTCCGCCACGGCGCCCAGCGCGGCCGGGTCCGAGCCCTCCGCCAGGTCTCGCGACACCTCCGCGACCACCGCCAGGGCCTCGCCCTCCGGAGTCTCGATGGCGAACGCCGCGATGCAGCCGGGACGCACCTTGCGGTGTGCCCGCTCCACGATGCTCTCCACGTCCTGCGGATACAGGTTCCGGCCCCGCAGGATGATGAGGTCCTTGCGCCGGCCGGTGACGATGAGCTGCCCGTCCTCCAGCAGCAGCCCCAGGTCGCCGGTGCGCAGGTACTTCGGACCGGCCTCCGCGCCCACCGGGACCGCCTGGAAGATGTCCACGCTGTCCTCGGGCTTGCGCCAGTAGCCCTGCGCGACACTTCCACCGGAGACCCAGATTTCGCCTACCTGGCCCGGCGCGCGTGGCACGCGCGACTCCGGGTCCACGATCAGCAGCCGCTGCTCGGCCAACGTGGAGCCGCAACCGATATGGGTCCTCGACCCCTCGGAGCCGGGCTCGACGCGGACCGCCTGCCCGCGGCCCAGCGCGGCGTCCTGCAGGACGTGCACCCGCGGCACGCGGCCCTTCTCCTCACCCGTGACGATGAGCGTGCCTTCGGCCAGTCCGTAGCAGGGGTAGAAGGCTTCGCGGCGGAACCCACTGGGCGCGAACACCTCCGCGAAGCGATCCAACGTGGCGGCGCGAATCGGCTCCGCGCCGCAGAAGGCCACGTCCCAGGCCCGCAGGTCGAGCGCCTGGATGTCCTCGGGCGTGGCCCGCCGCGCACACAGCTCGAACGCGAAGTTGGGTCCACCGCTGATGGTGCCGCCAAACCGGGACACGGCCTCCAGCCAGCGCATGGGCCGCTGGAGGAAGGACATGGGCGACATGAGCGTCACGGGGAAGCCCGCGAACAGCGGCTGGAGGATGCCTCCGATGAGGCCCATGTCGTGGTACGGCGGCAGCCAGATGACGCCCGAGCTTCGCGGCCCCGTCTGGAAGGCGCCGGCAATCAGCCCCAGGTTGTGAATCAGGTTGGCGTGGCTGAGCATCACGCCCTTGGGCGTGCCCGTGGAGCCAGACGTGTACTGGAGGAACGCCAGCGTGTCCGGGCTCACCTGGGGCTCAATCCACGACGACTCACCGCCCGCGGGCAGCTCATCCGTCGCCAGCCACTTCAGCGCCCGGAAGTCCGGCGCCTGTTCGAAGACGAAGTCCGCGAGCGAGAGGATGCCGGACGTGGTGAGCACCACCGTGGCCTCGGCGTCCTGGATGATGGCGCGAAGGCGGGGCAGGGTGCGCTCCAGCCGCACCGGGTCCGGCGGATAGGCGGGCACCGCCACCGCACCCGCGTAGAGGCAGCCGAAGAAGCCCGCCACATAGTCCAGCCCCGGCGGGTACAACAGCAACACACGCTGGCCCTGCGCGCCCTGTGCCTGTAACAGCGCGCCAATGCGCGCCGCCTGCACGTGAAGCTCCCTCGCGCTCAGCGAGGCTTCCTCACCGTCTGAATCGCCGAGAAAGGCGTACTGTTTCCGGTGCGCCGTCTCGCTGAAGGCGCGTTGGGTCAGGACTTCGAGGAGGGTTCGCGGAGTCTCGTGCATGGGAGCGCGCTCGTCTGTCCGGAAGGAAGCGAGGCGCTACATAGCAGGCAAATCCGACCATCTAGGAGCTTGCCAGATTCACCGGAAAATTCTCGAAACCACACATGACATGGAGTGCGAGCAGGGCGTGTAGCACACGCTTTCAGGCTCTTCCGAACAGCCCCTTGAGCCACTCCATGAAACCCCTCTGCTTGGGTGCAACAGCCACACTGGCAGCGGAAATCGAAGACACAGGCGCCGACGAAGCGGGCCGAACGAGCACGGGCCGCGCGGCCGACGCGGCGGCCGCCGTGGCGATGGGCACCTTCACCGGAGCGGATGGCCCCGTGGCCGTGGCGCCCGCGTGGCCCGCGCTCCGTGCCGCGGCTGCCGGACCCGACGCCATCTCCGACTCGAGCTGTGCCAGCCGCGCCTTCACGGCCTCCGGGGTGTCGCGCGTGGTGAAGGTGCTCGTCACCTCGCGGCCTGACGAGGCCTCGCGCGCGGTGACCTTCAGCAGCGATTCGTTGCTGACCTCGAAAGTGACGTTCACCTGCACGGCGCCACGCGGGAGCTTCGGCAGGCCCTCCAGCTTCAGCGTGCCCAGGTACTCGTTGTCAGCGGCCTTGTCGGAGTCGCCCTGGAACACCGTGAGCTCCAGCTCCGTCTGGCCGTCGCGGTGCGTGGCCAGGGTGTAGCTCTTGGTGGACGGCAGCGACGTGTTGCGCTCCATCACCGCCTTGAAGCGGCCACCGGGCAGCCCCACGCCAATGGCCATGGGCAGCACGTCGATGAGCACCACGCCTTCCAACTGCCCCAGGCTGTGCGCCAGCAGCGCCGCGCCCAGCGCCACGGCCTCGTCCGGGTGCACGCCCTTGCTGGGCGGCTTGCCGAAGAACTTCGTGATCTTCTCGTGCACCAGCGGGAAGCGGCTCTGTCCGCCGACGAGGATGACCTCGTCGATGTCCTGCGGCGTCACCTTCTTCGCGCGGAGGACCTCCTCGCAGACCTGGAGGGTGCGATCCACCAACCCCTCCGTCAGCTCCACCAGCTTCTGCCGCGAGAGCATGACGTCCAGGTCGCACGGCTTGTTGTCGATCATCGTCACGAACGCGACGTGCACCCGCACCTCCGAGCGCTCCGACAGCGCGCACTTGGCGCGCTCGGCCGCGTCGTTGATGCGCTGCAGGGCCACCCGGTCCCCCTGGAAGGCGCGGCCCGTGGTCTTCTGGAACTCGTCCAGGAGGTACGTGACGAGGGAGGAGTCGAAGTCGATGCCGCCCAGGAACGTGTCGCCGCCGGTGGAGATGACCTCGTAGACGTTGTCGTTCAGCTCCAGCACCGACGCGTCGAAGGTGCCACCGCCCAGGTCATAGACGAGCACGCGCTGGTTCAACTTGCGGCCGTAGCCATAGGCCAGCGCCGCCGAGGTGGGCTCATTGAGGATGCGCTCGATGTACAGGCCCGCCAGCTTCCCGGCCTCGCGCACCGCCTGGCGCTGGTTGTCGTTGTAGTAGGCGGGGACGGTGACGACCGCGCGGGACACCGAGTGGCCCAGCTGGTTCTGCGCCACCTCCCGGACCTCCCGGAGGATGAGCGCGGAGATCTGTTGGAGCGTGTAGACGTGCTCGCCCAGCTTCACGCCCGCGTCGCCGTTCTCACTGGCGGCGATCTCATAGTGGAAGCGGTCCTTGAGCTGCTCCACCACCGGGGACGCGAAGGGCCGGCCCATCAGCCGCTTGGCGCCGTACACCGTCTGGCGCGGATTGGTGAGCATCTGCCCCTTGGCGGGGTGGCCCACCACCAGCTTGCCGCGCGTGTTGACGGCGATGATGGAGGGCACCGTGTTGTGGCCCTCGCGGCTGGGCAGCACGCCCGGCTTGCCGTTGCGGACGTAGGCCGCGCACGAGTTCGTCGTCCCCAGGTCGATGCCGATGACGACACCGGCGCGCTTCGGCTCCTCCGAGCTGAGGTTCAACGCCGCGTTGGAGATCATCCGCGGCGGCGCGGCGGCGGCCTCGGCTGAGGCGCTGCCTGGCACGGGGGCCGACGCGTAAAGCTCGGAGGCGAGGGCGACGGGCGCCTGCTCCGCGGGTGTGACGGTGTAGTCCGGCGGCCCTACATTGGGGGGGACCGGGGGGACATCCGACTGGGCGTGGGGCAGGGTGACGACCAGCGAATCCAGGAACCGGCGGGTGGGCGGATCCGCGCTCAGGAAGCGCAGGCCCATGCCGAGCACGCCCTGGCCGCCCTGACCTGTGACGTAGTGAACGACGGCCGCCGCGTGGATGATGCGCTCCCCGCCCGCCAGCTTGAGGTCCAGGGTGACGGCCGTCCCCGGTGGCTTCACCGCGCGTGCGCGCAGGTAGATGCCACCCCGGGTCACATTCGGGCCGTACTTCGCCAGGAACTCCTCGGGCGTCGCGAAGGGCAGCTTCACGACGAGCCCGACCGCCGCCTGATTCGATTCCGTCAATGCCCGGTTCCTGAGACGAGAGGGGATACTGGGTTGCGATTATCGCCCGAACTCCGAGGGAACGGGCGTCAAAATCTGAGCCCTTCCCCGTTGCGCCGGGGCAGCGTACCTCGTATGGAACCGCACCCGCGGGCTGTGGTGCCCCGCGGGCACCTGCCCACGGGAGCGCCGCTCATGCTCAACCCCGATATCCGGCTCGCCCTCACTTTCGACGACGTCCTGCTGGTCCCGGGCGAGAGCTCGGTCGTCCCCAAGGACGTCGACCTGACGACCCGGCTCACTCGCAATCTCCGTCTCAACATCCCCCTCCTGTCGGCGGCCATGGACACCGTCACGGAGTCCCGGACCGCCATCGCCATGGCCCAGGAGGGCGGGATTGGTGTCATCCACAAGAACATGACGCCCGAGCAGCAGGCGCTCGAGGTCCTCAAGGTCAAGAAGTTCGAAAGCGGCATGGTGGTGGACCCGGTCACCATCGAACCGGAGGCCCCCCTGGGCCGCGCGCTGGAGCTGATGCGCATTCACGGCGTGTCCGGCATCCCGGTGGTGAAGGGCCAGCGGCTGGTAGGCATCGTCACCAGCCGCGACGTGCGCTTCGAGACCAACTTCACCCAGAAGGTGGAGTCGATGATGACGCGCAAGCTCGTCACCGGCCGCGAAGGCATCACGCAGGAAGATGCGCAGAAGCTGCTGCACGAGCACCGCATCGAGAAGCTCCTCGTCGTCAACGACGCCTTCGAGCTCAAGGGCCTCATCACCATCAAGGACATCGAGAAGCGCCGCACGCACCCCAACGCGGCCAAGGACAGCATGGGCCGCCTGCTGTGCGCCGCCGCCGTGGGTGTGTCCGCGGACCGCGAGGCCCGCGTGGAGGCGCTCATCAAGGCCGGCGTGGACGTCATCGTCGTGGACACCGCGCACGGTCACTCCACCGCGGTGCTGGATGGCGTGCGTGACACCCGGAAGAACTTCCAGGGCTTCGAGCTCATCGCCGGCAACGTCGCCACCGCCGAGGCCACCCGCGCGCTCATCCAGGCCGGCGTGGACGCGGTGAAGGTGGGCATCGGCCCCGGCTCCATCTGCACCACCCGCGTGGTGGCCGGCGTGGGCGTGCCCCAGGTCACGGCCGTGGATGACTGCGTCCGCGAGGCCCAGAAGCACGACGTGCCCGTCATCTCCGACGGCGGCATCAAGTACTCGGGCGACATCGTCAAGGCGCTGGCCGCGGGCGCCAACACGGTGATGGTCGGCTCGCTCTTCGCAGGCACCGAGGAGTCCCCGGGCGACGTCATCCTGTACCAGGGCCGCAGCTACAAGAGCTACCGCGGCATGGGCAGCCTGGGCGCCATGAAGCAGGGCGCCAAGGACCGCTACTTCCAGGCGGACGTGGAGGCCGTGAAGCTGGTGCCCGAGGGCATCGAGGGCCGCGTGCCGTACAAGGGCACCCTGGCGATGAACGTCCACCAGATGCTGGGCGGCATCCGCAGCGGCATGGGCTACGTGGGCTGCCGCACCATCGACGAGCTGCGCACCCGGGCCACCTTCGTCCGCATCACCTCGGCCGGGCTCAAGGAGAGCCACGTGCACGACGTCATCATCACCGAGGAGGCGCCGAACTACCGCGTCGGGTAGTCCGGAGGGCGCCAGGGGCGCGGGGGCCCGTCCTCCCGCGCCGCGTCCCGAGGTCATGAAAAAGGGCCCGCGCCGCTCGGCGGGGCCCTGGGTGTCCAGCCAGGAACGGCCTTACCGGCCGCGCTTGCGGCCACCACCCGACGCGGGGGCGGACTCATCGGCCGCGGGGGTCGACGGGGCCACGCGCTTCTCCGCGGCGTTCACCTGGTTGAGCAGCGTGTCCTTGTCATCCGGCTCCAGCGTCTCAATGGCCTGGCGCAGGGTGTTGAAGTCGAGCCGGGCGATGGTGACGGTGTTGCCGCCCTTGATTTCCTGGACGGTGGGCACGCCCACCAGCTCCCGCATGTAGGTCTCGAACTCCACCCGGACGTCGGCCGTCTGCTGGATGCAGTTGTCCTTGGCGTTGACCAGGTGCTGGGTGCCCTCTCGGTAGCTCAGGTCCGGGTTGCGGTTCATCGCATCCTCGAACGTGGCGGTCCGCTTGCGGAGGGAGGAGTACAGCTCGATGTAGTCCACCAGCCGGTCCGTCTCTGGCCGGTTCACATTGCGTGCCTTGATGAGCGCCTCGGTGGAGTCCTCACAGGTGAGCTTCTCCAGCTCGGCCGCACCCGGCATCTCCTTCGCGGAGAGATTCTGGGTTTCGCGGTCCAGCCGCTCATCCGAGGAGATCTCCTTCACGCATCCGGTGGCGGACAGCAGGAGTAGGGTCGCAGCAGCGGTAGGGGCGGACAGGCGGCGGAGCATCCAGGCCTCGAACAATTGAAGGTACTTGGGCGTTGTATTCCGGAAGTTTGTAGCGATAAGGGCCCCCAGCCGTCAACGACGCCCCTCTTGGAGACCCCCAGGTGGACCTGCACGCCGAAAAAATCCTGATCCTCGATTTCGGGAGCCAGTACACCCAGCTCATCGCCCGGCGCGTCCGGGAGCTGGGCGTCTACTGCGAAATCCACCGCCCGGACCTCCCGGAGGAGGACATCCGCAAGTACGCTCCCCGCGGCATCATCCTCTCTGGAGGCCCGGCGTCCGTGGAGGCCCCGGACTCCCCCCGGTGCGACCCGTTCGTCTTCGAAGCCGGCGTCCCCGTGCTGGGCATCTGCTACGGCCTCCAGCTCACCGCCAAGCTGCTGGGCGGCAAGATTGACCGGAGCGCCCACCGCGAGTTCGGCAACGCGGAGGTGGAGGTGCTGGCCCGCCGCGGCCCCTTCGCCGAGTTCACCCCTGGGGACAAGGTCCAGGTCTGGATGAGCCACGGCGACCGGGTGGAGGCGCTGCCCCCCGGCTTCGAGGCCATCGGCCGCAGCGGCAATTCGCCCTTCGCCGCCACCGCCCACACGACGAAGCCCTGGTTCGGCGTCCAGTTCCACCCGGAGGTGGTCCACACGCCGCAGGGCAAGGCCATGCTGCGCGCCTTCGTCTTCAACGAGTGCAAGGTCAGCGGCTCGTGGACGATGAAGGGCTTCATCGACGAGGCCGTGGGCACCATCCGCCGCCAGGTGGGTGAGCACGGCCGGGTCATCTGCGCGCTGTCCGGCGGCGTGGACAGCTCCGTGGCCGCGCTGCTGCTGCACCGGGCCATTGGCCCCCGGCTCCAGTGCATCTTCGTGGACAACGGGGTGCTGCGGCAGAACGAGCGCGCCCAGGTGGAGGCGCTCTTCGTGGACCGCTTCCACGTCCCGCTGAAGACGGTGGATGCCCGCCAGCGCTTCCTGGACAAGCTGGCCGGGGTGACGGACCCGGAGAAGAAGCGGAAGATCATCGGCCGCGAGTTCATCGCCGTGTTCGAGGAGGCCTCGCGCGACGTGCAGGACGCGGAGTTCCTGGCCCAGGGCACGCTGTACCCGGACGTCATCGAGTCCGTGTCGTACAAGGGCCCCTCCGTCACCATCAAGAGCCACCACAACGTGGGCGGCCTGCCGGAGACGATGAAGCTCAAGCTGGTGGAGCCGCTGCGCGAGCTCTTCAAGGACGAGGTCCGCGCCCTGGGCCGCGAGCTGGGGCTGCCGGATGAGATGGTGTCCCGCCAGCCATTCCCCGGCCCGGGGCTGGCCATCCGCGTCCTGGGTGAAGTCACCGAGCAGCGCCTGGAGCTGGTGCGGCGCGCGGATGCCATCGTCCAGGAGGAGATTCGCAGCGCCGGCCTCTACAAGGAGGTGTGGCAGGCCTTCGCGGTGCTGCTGCCGGTGCAGAGCGTGGGCGTCATGGGCGACGAGCGCACCTACGAGTCCACCTGCGTGCTGCGCGCCGTCACCAGCGTGGACGGCATGACGGCGGACTGGGCCCGGCTGCCGTTCCCCGTGCTGGAGCGCATCTCCACGCGCATCACCAACGAGGTGCGCGGCATCAACCGCGTCGCCTACGACATCTCGTCCAAGCCCCCCGCGACCATCGAATGGGAGTAGGGCGGCAGGGCGTTTGACGCCCTGACGCGAAAGAGGCTGCCCGGTTCATGTGCCGGGCAGCCTCTTCGTGTTTCAGGGGCCCTGGCCGACCGCGCCGGGGCCCCCATCTTCGCCCGAAGGCTCTACTTCGCCGGGCTGGCCTTCACGGACGGGAGCTTGGTGCTGCCGGGACGCAGCTCCTCGAGCAGCCGCGTGGCGCCGTAGATCTTCGTCAGCGACTCGATGATGGCCTGGCTGTGGACGCTGACCGAGCGGTTGACGCTCTCGTCGAAGCCGTACTCGCCGCCCAGGGACTGGATGTTGCCGTCGAACACGATGCCGACGATCTCCGCGTCCTTGTTGATGACCGGCGAGCCGGAGTTGCCACCGATGATGTCGTTGGTGGAGACGAAGTTCATCGGCGTGGTGCCGTCCAGCGACTTCTCGTTCTTCAGCCAGGACTTCGGCAGCGCGAAGGGCTCCTCACCCGTGGCGTGCTCGAAGGTGCCCGCCATCTGGGTGATGGGGCTGATCTGCTTGCCGTTCTCCGAGTAGCCCTTCACCGAGCCGTAGGACAGGCGAAGGCTGAACGTCGCGTCCGGGTACTGGTTGGTGCCGTAGATTTCGAACTTGGACTTGGCCACCAGCTCGCTGTTCTTGCGGATGACGGACTCGACGTTCTCCTCGTACGTCTTGCGGATGGCGCGCATGTCCGGGTCCACCGCGACGGCCAGCTGAATCATCGGGTCCTTGGAGGCCGCGATGGCCGCCTTGCCGCCCTTGTAGAGCGCCTGGCGGACCTTCACGTCACGCAGCTTGGTGCCCTTCACCAGCCGGGCGGCCAGCTTCTCCGGGGACTCCTTGCCCAGCACCTTCTTCACGAAGGGGTGGTCCGAGCCCAGCTCCTCGCGCATCTTGGTGAGGCCGAACGTCAGGCGGGCAATCTCCAGCTCCGGGTAGACGGGAGCCGGGCTGAACAGCTGGGCCTCCAGCGCCGGGACGTTGGCCTGGTTGAACTCACGCAGGCGCTCGCCGTTCGCCTTGGGGAGCTCCTCGGCGCCGCGCACCAGCGTGCGGGCCACCTGGAAGAGCGTGGAGGACAGGCCGCCGCCGTTCTCCATGAACGTCAGGTCCTGACGGATGTTGCGCAGCTGCGCCTGGGCCTTGGCGATCTCATCCCACGCCGCGGCGTACTTCTTCTTCATCTCCGGGTTGGCTTCGACCTTCTTGCGCAGGTCCTGCTCCGCGGCGACCTTCTGCGCGAAGAACGTCTTGTCCAGCAGGGCCTCGTGACGGCCCTTGAGCGCCTTCACCGAGTTCTCCACGCCGAACAGCAGGTTGGTGGAGATGCGGCGCTGCTCGGCGCCACGGCGGCCGAACTCCGTCAGCATGCCGCGCATCTCGGAGAGCGTCATCAGCGTCTTGGGCAGCACCACGTCACGCTGAAACTCCAGCTCCGCGATGGTGAGGCCACGCGAGGTGCGGCCCGGGTGGCCGGAGATGAAGGTCAGCTCGCCTTCCTGGGCGCCCTTGTCGGACCACTTGAAGAAGTTGTTCGTCGTCGCCGGCTTGCCGTCCTCGTAGACGCGCAGGAACGTCACGTCGAGGTCGTAGCGGGGGAACTCGAAGTTGTCCGGGTCGCCGCCGAAGAACGCGATGGCGTGCTCGGGCGCCATCACCAGGCGGACGTCCTGGAAGCGCTTGTACTCGTAGAGGTTGTACTGGCCGCCCTGGTACAGGGTGACCACGTCACAGCGCGCCTTGGCGTTGCCGGCGGAGCAGGCCTGCTCCAGCTCGGACATCTTCGCCTTCAGCGTGTCCGCGTACTTCTTGCCAGTCAGGCCCTGCGTGGCCTTGTTCAGCGTCTCCGTGACGTCGGTGATCTTGACCAGCTGGTTGATCTCCATCGCCGGACACTGGGTCTCCTCGCCCTGCGTCTTCGCGTAGAAACCGTTGGCGATGTAGTCCTTCTTCGCCGTGGAGAGCTGGTCGATACAGCCGCGCGCGCAGTGGTGATTCGTCATCACCAGGCCGTTGGCGGACACGAAGCTGGCAGAGCATCCACCCGCCAGACGCGCCGAGGACAGGCGCACGTTGTCCAGCCACTGCTGGGAAGGCTCGAAGCCGTACTTCTCCTTCACCTTCGCGGAGGGAAAGTTGTTGTAGGTCCACATACCCTCGTCGGCCATCGCGGGAGCCGCGCCGAGGAGGGTGGCAATCACGAACAAACGCTTCATGAAACGGTCCTTTCCAGGGCCAGGAGTGTCGCGGTTCTGCGGGAAGCTCCTGGCTGGGTCAAGCCAGTAAAAAACAGGGAAGATTTCCCGAGGAACCCAACATGCAAGCAGGCTTCTGATTCCCGCCGCCAGAGGTTGGATTCCGAGGAGAAACCGACCTTGAACCAGGCCCATCAAGGAACAACGTGACGCGGAGGAAAAAGTCGCATTCGCGTCTGGATTTCCCGTCAACGCGACGTGTCATCCGGCTGCGTTCCATGACTGGGATTCCGCATCCCGCCTCTGGGACGCGGAAGTCCCGAGTTCATTCCTTCCGAAGCGCCTGGAGCGGGTCCATCCGTATCGCCCGCCGGGCCGGAATCCAGCAGGCGAGCAACGCCACGGCTGCCAGCAGCGCGGCCACGGCCCCGAACGTCCACGGATCTCGCGCGCTGACGCCGTGAAGCTGGCTTGCGAGCACCTGGGACAGGCCCCACGCCGCCCCAAGTCCCACGCCGAGGCCCACGGCCGTCATGCCCGCGCCCTGGCCCAGGACGAGCCGAAGCACGTCCGCGGGCCGGGCACCGAGCGCCATCCGGACGCCCAGCTCCCGCGTGCGCTGCACGACCCGGAGCGAGATGACCCCGTAGAGGCCGTAGGCGGCGAGCAGGACGGCAAGGACGGCAAAACCGCCGAGCAGCCCCAGGACGAGCCTGCGCATCGCCAGGGATTGCGAGATGACCTGCTCCAGGGTGAGCGCCCGGTAGACGGGCACGGTGCCATCCACGCGGCGGATGGCCTCCTGGATGGCCGGCAGCAGCGTCTCTGGCTGCACCGAGGTGCGCGCGACCAGGACGAGCCCATCATCGCCCCAGGGCCTGCCATGGGGGAGGTGGAACTCGGCGAGCGGTTCCCGCTCCAGTCCCGCCTGGCGGACATCGCCCACGACGCCGACGATGGTGTACGGCGTCGCCCCGATGCGCAGCCGCTGGCCCAGGGCACCTCCTGCCGGGAAGTGCCGGCGGGCCAGGGTTTCGTTGACGATGACCACGCCGGGCTGGTCCGGCGCGGCGTCCAGGGCCGTGAAATCGCGCCCCTGCCGCAAGGGGATGCCCATGGCGGCGAAGTACCCCGGGCTGGTGGCGCGGCGCTCGGCGCGAGGCTCGTCGCCGGGCTCTGGCAGAGGAGCTCCTTCGATTTGGTACCGAGCGTTGTTCCAGGCCCGCTGGATGGGGAGCACGGATGTCATGCCCGCCGCGGTGACGCCCGGGAGCGCGCGAACCGCCTCCAGCACCGGCTCCAAGAGCCGTCCCGGCAGCTCCGCGTCCAGGGCGCCGCCCTTGAAGAACCGGTCGTCTGGGATGGACAGGTGCAGCGTGAGTACCTGGCCGGGGGCAAGTCCGGTGGAAGTCCCCAGCAGGTGCAGGAAGCCGCGTCCGAGCAGGCCCGCGCCGACGAGCAGCACCAGCGAGAGGGCGATCTCCACAACCACCAGCGAGGCCCCCAGGCGACGGCCAAAGCCCGGCACCGTGCTGCCATCGCCCGCGGCGGCGAGCCCGCCACGGACATCCAGCCGGGAGACCTGGAGGGCTGGAAGCAGCCCGAAGGCCAGGCCGCTGACGCTGGTGATTCCGAGGAGGAACAGGAAGGCCGTGCCGTCCAATGCGATGTCCTGACGCCGGGGCAGGCTCTCCGGTGCCAGGGCCAGCAGCGCGTCCAGGCCCCAGCGCGCCAGCAAGGCCGCCAGCATGCCGCCCAGGAACGCCAGCAGGAGGCTTTCGACCAGGAGCTGCTGGACGACCCGGGCCCGGCCAGCGCCCAGGGCCAGACGAACGGCCAGTTCGCGCCGCCGGGTGCCCGCGCGGGCCAGCAGCAGATTCGCGACGTTCATGCACGCGATGAGGAGCACCAGGGCGACGGCCCCCAGCAGGACCTGGAGCGGCGCCCGCCAGGACTGCGTCTGGCTTTCCTCGAGCGGAATGACCCGGGCGCTCCGGTCCCGGTGGGATTCCGCCTGGGCCGCCGCGGAGTTCGCGGCGACTTGCTTCAACTGGGCCTCGGCGGAGGCCCGCGAAACGCCTGGCGCCAGCCGGGCCCGGAGGGTCAGCACCGTGAACCGGGTCCGAGCGGCGGCGTCCGGCGGAGCCACCAGGGGCAACCACACATCGGTGGATGCATCGAAAGACGCGGGCATCACGCCAATGACGGTGTGGGCCAGGCCATCCAGGCTCACGGAACGGCCGAGGACGCCTGGGTCGGCGCCAAGACGGGCGCGCCAGAGGCGCTCGCTGAGGACCGCGACCGGGGCCTGGCCGGGCAGGTCCTCGTCAGGCGCGAAAGTCCGGCCCAGCAAGGGCGGAACGCCATGAACCGTGAAGAAGTCAGCCGTTCCGCGAAGAGCCTGGAGGCGCTCAGGCGCATCCTGGGCCTGGAGGGTGACGCCGCCGCCTGTGAATGCCGCCATGTGTTCGAAGGCCGGGCTGTGTTGGCGCCAGGCCCAGAACGTGGGCCAGGACACCGGGCCGCCATAGCCCTGGGGGCGGAGCTCGACGAGGCTGACCAGCCGCTCGGGCTCCGCGTACGGCAGCGGCCGGAAGAGGACCCCGTGAACCACGCTGAAGATGACGGCGTTGGCGCCAATGCCCAGCGCCAGGCACAGCACGGCGGCGGCGACGAAGCCGGGTGAGCGGCGGAAGGTGCGGAGCGCGAAGCGAACATCCGCGGCGAGCGAATCGATGAAGGTCATGGCGGGGCGTCGGGAGTGGAACTCCTGCCGGATTCGACTGCAATCGACGGACCCGAAACCGGCCCGGACAGCCCAGAAACCAGGGCGGGGAACGGCCTGAATCGATCCCTGGTTCCGCGCCCGCTTAGTTTACATAACGCATGTTATCGGACCTTCTTTCAGAGGGAGAGGTCACGTCCTGGATGGTTATCCGCGAGCCCATTGCCGCCAACCCACGGCCCGGCTGGCCGCCCGGCACTCGGTGCTTTCCGGCGTCCATCCAGGCGCATACCGTGGCCGCCACATGCGTCTTCTTCGATTCGGACTCGTCGCCGCCACCTGCTGTGGCGCTCTCGTCCTCTCGGGCTGCCCGGACAAGCCGGCCGCCACCCCGGACTCGGGGGTCGCCGAGGTCCCCCAGGTCCCCGCGACGCCGCCGCCAACCCGGTTCTCGCTCAGCTACCAGGCGCCGCCCAGCGCTCCCGCCGCGGCCCCCATCAACGACGCGGGCGTTGCCGAGGACGCTGGAATCGCCACCACCGGCCTCACGGAGATCTCCCTGGCTCTTGATGACGCGACCCTCATTGAGCCCACGTCACGCCTGGAGCTCCGGACGTCCAGCCCGCTCAAGAACTACCGGGTCCGGCTATTCGACGAAGTCGACCGGGCCATGGTGTCCGATGACGACGTCGAGGAATCCGAAACCGGCCTCATCTACCGAATCCAGCTGCCGCAGCCGCTCAAGTCCGGCTTCAAGTACACCCTGGTCGTGGATGCCCAGACCGGAACCTCGTTCACCGACGGCCTGGGCCGTGACGTCGACGAGTTCCGCCAAACCCTTCAAATCGCTGGCGAAAAGGAAAAGCCAGCCCCTCCGCCCAAGCCCGCCGGCAAGAAGAAACGCCGTTGAGACCGGGCGGCCTGGGACTGGCTTTGAATCAGCGGTCCGCGACCGGCGGCAGCCCCAGCGAGCTATTCAGCTCCCGCAGCTTGGCCTGAATGAGCTGCATGTTCTGAGGCCCCATGCGCAGCAGATGCTTCTGCGCGGGGCTCAGGTCCTCGAACTCCGGCGCCGCATAGGCATACAGCGCGCCTTCGGAGACGACTTCCACCGGGCCTTCCTGCACGGGCACCTTGAGCAGATGTTGGACGGCCGCGCTCAAGGCGCTGCTGAATGTCTGTCCCGGCGGCGCAATCTCCGCGTGGGCCTGGTCAATCAGCGGCTTCAGCTCACGGTACACGCTGGCCGCGACCTGCGTGTCAACGGAGCCAATCACGCGGGCCACGGTGTCGTAGCGTGCGTAACTGGCCGGATCGATGACCGTCGTGCCGTCCACCTGGGTCACCTGGAAAGCCCCCGTGGGCGCCAGGAACCCGAGCACCGTACGCGGGCTCGAGCCCTCCGCGATATTGCTCACCGCGGCTGCGAAGCGACGAACCAGGTCTTTTTCGCCCATCCACCGCGCGAGCTCGGGCTCAGGCGAAAGCCGACTCGCCAGGCTACGGACCTCGGCGTCCCGCTCCGGCAGCGATGTTTCGGGCATCGCCGGGGGCGCCGCAGCCGTCTCGCCAGCGGGCTCCATCGGAATTGCGGGCACCTCCGCGGGCAGTGACTCCTGACGCCGCAGACCGAAGTACGACGCCACCAACGCAAGGCCCGCCAGCCCCAAAACGACGGCCAGCGTCTTGCCCTTGGAGCTCTGAGCGGATTCGGGAACCTCGGCCGGCGGCGGATTCGTCGGGTCGTTCATTCATTCCTCCGTAGGTTGACCCTTCAACCTACAAACGCCTCCCCGGGTCATTCCACCAGACCGCAACACTTCGCACTCGCAGGTGTTCACCGTCCGGTAGTCGCGAATGCACGGCTGCGGCCAGGACTGTGCACTGGGCACAGTCACCCTGCCCGCTCAGTCGCCCTGCTCCATGGCCCGGACGCGAGCAAGGGTCTGGAGATCGCGCTCGGTGGGCCCCAACTCCAGGATGATGCGGCTCACGTCGTAAAGCACGTCGCCACGCTCGAAGACTGGCAGCCGGGGAACATCCTGGTTCAAGTCGTCGGCGCCGCGGTTGTACGCCACGTCCATCAGCGTCCGGAGCTGGAAGGCGTCGTACAGGTTGTACTCGACGAGGAACCGGAGGGCCTCTACATCGCCGCGGCGCTGGTACGCGCGCCACAGCAGCACCGCGTCGTAGCCATTCACGCCCTTCATGTGCGGCGGACGCTCGGCGCCAATCTTCCCTTCGATTTCCTTCAGGCCGCCGCCCATGCCCAGGCGCCGCGTCACGAACCGCAAGTCAATGTGCGCATCCGGTACCGGAAATCGCGCGGGGCCGAAGTAGTCACGCAAGACGGGCACGTCGAAGCACGAGCCGTTGAACGTCACCCACAGCCGCCGGGCCGCCATGGCCTCCGGCAGCGCGTCCATGTTCCGGCCCTGGATGAAGACATGAAGACCCTTCGAATCGAACAGGCTCACCACCGTGGGCGCCTGGGCCTCCCGGCCATCCGTCTCGATATCGAAATAGACGGCGTCGTCCTGGAACTCCGGGTACAGCCGCCAGTGCTCCCGGCTCGGAAGCAGCTCCGCGAGCTTGCGCAAGTCCCGGCGGGCCAGCGCGTCCTTCGCCTCGGCGATGCGCGCCCGGGCCACGTCGTCGGACTTCCGGTTGAGCGCAACCCCCTGGCCAGCTTCCGGAAAGTCATCCCAGGTGCGGATGCCGCGGGACCACAGGTCCTTCTCCCGCCAGGGACCGACATTTGGGATGTGCTGGAACGTCCGCTGCAGCATCAATCGAGCGCGCCCAACCTTCCCGCCACCAGGTCGTCCAGGAGCGGGATGTCCGCCTCGCAGAACGGCAGTGACTGCATCTGCGCCGGCGTGTGGAACGCCAGCGCGTGGGCGCCCAGGGGCTGGGGCTCGCCCGAGACGATCCGGGCCAGGAACAACACCAGCTCCACCGTCAGGTCCGGATAGGTGTGCTGGCCCTCCCAGAGCCGCCGGCCCACGACGAGCTCCACGTCCAGCTCCTCGCGACACTCACGGGCCAGCGCGGCCTCGTCCGTCTCCCCGGCCTCCACCTTGCCGCCGGGGAACTCCCACAGCAAGGCGCGGCTTCCACCGGGGAGCCGCTGCTGAACCAGGAACTGGCGTCCATCCTCCGGCCGCGGAATCAGCGCCGCCACCACGCGGACCGTCCTGCGAGCCGGAGCCGTCACCCGTCAATCCCGTTCATGTCCAGGGAGTACAGGTAGCCGTTGTTCGACAGCACGAACAACTGCCTGCCCGCCGCGAAAGGCGGCGCGGTGATGCCACTCCCGGGGTTCCACGACACGCGCGAGCGCCCCGTCTTGGGCTCCAGGAACAGCAGCGCGTTGGACGTGGGCACGAGCAGCATTCCCTGGGCGAACACCGGAGCGAAGGCCGCCCGTTCCCCCAGGGAGTGCGACCAGAGGAGCCGTCCCGTCTCCGCCAGGTAGGCATCCACCCGGCCGTCACCGGCGGCGAAGAGCACCTGTCCGCTGATCAGCAGCGACGTCATGCCAGCCACGGAGTTGTTCCACACCAGGTCGCCGGACTCGGACTCGAGCGCGAAGATGCCGCTCTTGTACGACGTGACGTAGAGCTGCCCGTTCGCGTCCATCACCGGGCTGCTGTCCACATCCAGGAACTCGGAGCCGGCGCCGGACAGCGAGCGCTCCCAGGTGACGCCGCCGTCGTCGACGCTGAGCGCCACCACGAAGCCGTCCGAGAAGCCGACGTAGGCCACGCCTTCGCGCACCAGGGGCCGCGAAGCGCCGCGGACGGTGAAGCCGGTGGGCGGATCCCGGCGGTACTGCCAGGCCCACTGCCCATCCGCGATCTTCACCGCGAAGAGCGTGTCGCTCTCCGAAGCCACGAGCACCAGGCCATTCGCGACCACGGGCACCGTGGCCAGGGCCTCGCCCGCGACGTATTTCCACTTCTCCTCGCCCGAGGCCGCGTCCAGCGCGTACAGCACGCCGTCCCCGCCCGGAACATAGGCCACGCCGTCCACCACCCGGGCCCCGGCGTTGAAGCGGCTGCCCGTCTTGTACTTCCACTTCACCTGGCCGCCGGGCCCCACGCCGCGGGCGAATCCGTCCCGCGTGAGCGCGATGGTCGTCCGGCTGACGGCATCATAGGCCGGCGTCGCCGTCTCTCGCGGCCCGTACTCCAGCGTCTGCGGGGGCGCGAGCGGCGCCCACCAGTTGACGGAGAAGTACTCCAGCGGCGTGTTCGACGGCGGCCGGGGCAACTCCGGATTGCCGTAGTACCGCACGCCACTGCAGCCGCCCAGAAGCCCTGCCGCCACGGCGCCACCCAGCCAACGCTTCCAGCTCACGAGCCGCATCGTCATGGAGAGTGTTTCTACCCCGCGTCCGGAACGGGTGCAGCCGCCGGAGCCTCCGGGGCAGGAACCTTCACACCTTCGGACGCCAGCACCGCCAGGCGCTCACCGGCCTGACGCGCCGCCGCCGTGTTCGGCTGCGCCGTGGTCAGCTTCGACAGCACCTGGGCCGCCTCTTCCTTCTTGCCCAGGAGGATGAGCATCCGGGCCTTGTGGTAGTCGCCCATGCCCACCAGGAACGGGCCACCCGCGGCGCCCATCTGCTCGAAGGCCTTGATGGCGTCCTCGTACTTGCCGTCCGCCTCGAGCGCGTAGCCCTGGCCCTCGAAGGCCTCCGCGCGGAGCGGATCGTTCTGGGCCGCGCCCTTGAGGAACTCGCCGAAGGCCGTCTGCGCCGCGGCGTAGTTGCCCAGCCGGAACTGCGCCTTGCCCTCCGCCAGGGAGGCCGTCACCGCGGCCACGGTGCCACCGTGCTGCTGGCGGAACTCGCCCAGCGACTTCACCACGGCCTCGTCGCGCTCCTTCACCGACTTGAAGGGGGGCTCCGTGTCACCGGGCTGCGCGGGCTCCACGCCCTCCACGGACCGGTCGAGCACGGTCAGCGCCTGTCCCAGCGCCTGGGAGGCCTTCGCCTCGCCGCGTTTGGACACTTCGCTGGCGATGGCCACGCCCACGCCGCCCAGGATGAGCACGCCGGCGGCGAGCCCGATGATCTTCTGGCGCTGCGCAAGCCAGTCGCTCGCCTCGGTGCCCACCTTCTGGAAGGAGTCCGGCTGGCTGAGCTCTTTCTGGCGAATCTTCTCGGTCTTGGTGGTTCCGGCCACGTCTGGAAACCTCTTTTAAAGAGCGGCGCACTGTATGGAGCGCGCGCCGCGAGTGTCAACGCACTGACGCCTCAACGCTTCCCCTGGCGTTGAGGCCGCTTGCGGGCCTCGCGCTTGGCCTGCCCGGGCCGGCCCTTGAAGATGAGCCGGATGGGCACGCGCAGGTCGAACGTCTTGCGCAGCTGGTTGGTGATGTACCGCTTGTACATGTCCGGAACGCCGTCCGGATGGTTCACGGTGATGGCGAAGGTCGGCGGCGCCGCGGCCACCTGGGCGATGTAGTACATGCGCAGCGGCTTGCCCCGGACGATGGGCGCCGGGTGGTTGTCCACCATGTGGTCCAGCAGCCGGTTGAGCTGCGGGGTGGGCGCCCGGAAGCGGAACTGGTCGGCGAGCTCCGTCGCCACATCCACGACCTTCTCCACCTTGGAGCCCGTCAGCGCGGAGGTGAAGAGGATGGGCGCGTAGCCCACGAACTTGAGTGAGTGCTTGAGGGACTCGCGGTAGGTCTCCTGCCGGCGCTGGTCCGCGCCCACCAGGTCCCACTTGTTCACCACGATGACCAGGGCGCGGCCCCGCTCCTCGGCCAGGCCCGCCAGCTTGGCGTCCTGGTCCACCGCCGGCTCCGTGGCGTCCATCAGCAGCACCGCCACGTCGCTGCGCTCCATCACCTTGAGCGCGGCCACGACGGAGAACTGCTCCACGCGCTGGGCAATGGACTTCTTGCGCCGGATGCCCGCCGTGTCGGTGAGCAGCAGCTTGCGGTCCTTGTACGTGAGCTCGGAGTCCACCGGGTCCCGCGTGGTCCCCGCCACGTCACTGGCCACCACCCGCTTCTCCTTCAGGATGGCGTTGACCAGGGTGCTCTTGCCCACGTTGGGCCGGCCGATGATGGCCAGGCGGATGATGCCGTCGTCGGGCGGCGCCTCCGCGTCCTCGCCCTCTTCCTTGGGCGGCAGCCTGGCGACGACCGAGTCGAACAGCTCCTGCATGCCCAGGCCGTGCTCGGCGGACAGGGCCTGCACGTCGCCCAGGCCCAGGCGGTAGAACTCACCGGCCAGCGCCTGCATCTGCCCGGACGTGTTGTCCAGCTTGTTGGCGGCCAGCACCACCGGCTTGCCGCTCTTGCGCAGGTAGTTGGCCACGGCCTCGTCCGCGGCGGTGAGGCCCGCCCGGGCGTCGGTGACGAAGACGATGACGTCACACTCGTCCACGGCCAGCTGCGCCTGCTCCCGCACCTGCTGGAGGAGCTGGTCCTCGTCACCGGGCACGAAGCCGCCGGTGTCGATGAAGGTAAAATGGCGGCCTTCCCACTCCGCGTCCGCGTAGTGGCGATCCCGCGTCACGCCGGGCTCGTCCTGCACCAGCGCGATGCGCCGGCCCACGAGCCGATTGAACAGCGTGCTCTTGCCCACGTTGGGGCGTCCGACAATTGCGACCAGGGGCTTCATTTCAGTCGTATCCCAGCTTCTTGAGGCCTTCGGGGCGCTCGCTCCAACGCGGCTCCACGCGGACGCGCAGGTCCAGGTACACATGCGCGCCCAGCAACCGCTGCACGGACTTGCGCGCGTCGGTGCCAATGGTCTTCAGCATCTGCCCCTGCTTACCGATGATGATGGCCTTCTGGCTGTCGCGCTCCACGAAGATGGACGCGGCGATGCGGATGAGCCCGCCCAGTTGGTTCGGCGGCGTGCCCGGCCGGGGCTCGCGCTCGGATTCGTCGAAGATGTCCACCACCACGGCCGTGGAGTACGGAATCTCCTGGCGGCAGTGCCGCAGCACCTGCTCGCGGATGTACTCGGCCACCAGCGCGCGCTCCTGCTGGTCGGTGAGCATGTCCTCGTCGAAGACGTTCTCGCCTTCCGGCAGGTGTCCCAGGACGGTGTGGAACAGCCGCTCCACGCCGTCCTTCTCCCGGGCGGAGATGGGGACCACCTCCGCGAAGGGGAACTCCTGGCGGTACAGGTCGATGAGCGGCAGGAGCTGCGCCTTGGGGACGCTGTCGATCTTGTTGATGACCAGGAAGGTCGGCTTGCCGATCTTCTGCAGCCGGTCGAGGATGGCGCGGTTGCCCGGGCTCACCTCGGGCTTCTCGCTCGCCGGCGGCTCGATGAGGAAGAGGACCAGGTCCACCTCCTCCGCCGCCTGGAGCGCCACCTCGACCATGTAGCGGTTCAGCTCGCCCTTGGCCTGGTGGATGCCCGGCGTGTCGATGAACGCCACCTGCCCTTCCGGACGGGTGACGACGCCGAGGATGCGGTTGCGCGTCGTCTGCGGCTTGGGGGAGACGATGGCGATTTTTTCGCCCGTCAGTGCATTGAGCAGCGTGCTCTTGCCCACGTTGGGGCGCCCGATGAGGGCGGCGAAGCCGCTGCGGTGTGTCTTGGGGGGGGCCATTGCTTCGGAGGTGATCTGGGACGCCGCGTACCGCGGAGGCCCGAAAAGGGAACGTCTGGACAGCGCCTATCACACCCTACCGCCCGCCCGGCCATGCCAGGACGGGCGGCGAGCGGACAGGCTACGGCTGGGTCGTCGAAATGGTCAGCTTGTTGATGACCACGGGCTGGCGGGGGCGGTCATCCCCGTCGCGCGGCACGCCGGCGATCTTCTCCACCACGTCGTAGCCGCTGAGCACCTCACCGAAGATGGTGTGCTTGTTGTTGAGGTAGGTCGGCTTGGACGTGGTGATGAAGAACTGGCTGCCGTTGGTGTTGGGGCGGCCGATGTTCGCCGTGGCCAGCAGACCCACTTTGTCGAAGGTCCGGCCGCTCTGGTACTCGTCGTCCACGTTGAAGCCCGGGCCGCCGCGGCCGGTGCCCGTGGGGTCACCGCCCTGAATCATGAAGCCCGGAATCACGCGGTGGAAGATGATGCCGTCGTAGTACGGGCGCTGCGTCTTCTCACCCGTCTTCGGGTCCTGGAAGGGCAGCTCGCCCGTCGCCAGGCCCACGAAGCTGCTCACCGTCTTCGGCGCGTCCTTCGCGAACAGCTTCACCACGATCTGCCCCTGCGTGGTGTCGAAGGTGGCGTAAAGGTCATTGCCCGCGCGGGCCTCGTCCAACATTCCCATGCTACCCTCCCGTGTGGGGGCCCGTCCGAGGACGAACCCGGTCATGTGTCACGGCCTTGGTGAAACCGTCTTCGCGCCCGCGTCCTTCTGGGGCGCCGCTCCCTTGCCCGCCGCGGGGGCCGTCACGCCCGCGGGAGCCTTGTCGCCCAGCACCACGCGGGTGAGCACCACCGCGGTGCGCGGCCGGTCCCGGTTGTCCCGGGGCAGGTTGCTGATCTTCTCCACCACGTCATAGCCGCCGAGCACCTCACCGAAGATGGTGTGCTTGCCGGCGAGGTGCCCAGGCGTGGAGGTGGTGATGAAGAACTGGCTGCCGTTGGTGTTGGGCCCCGCGTTGGCCATGGCCAGCAGGCCCACCTTGTCGAACTGACGGCCGCTCTGGAACTCGTCCGCGAAGCGGTAGCCCGGGTCACCGAAGCCGGTGCCCGTGGGGTCTCCGCCCTGAATCATGAAGCCCGGAATCACGCGGTGGAACACCGTGCCGTCATACAGCGGCTTCTTCGACATCTGCCCCGTCTTCGGGTCCCGCCACGCCTTCTCACCGGCGGCCAGGCCCACGAAGTTGGCCACCGTCTTGGGCGCGTCCTTGGCGAAGAGCCGGACGACGATGGTGCCCTGGCTCGTCTGGAGCGTGGCGTAGAGGTCCTTGCCGGCCGCGGCCTTCCGGGTCCACTTGCCGGAGTCAGCGGCCAGGACGGAGCCCGCCAGCAGGCAGGTCACCAGCGCGAGCGTCTTTCGGAGGGAGGCGGGGGGCATGTCGGCGCGGCACCTTACGCGCCGCCCCCTGCCCCATCCAAGGGGTTTCACGCCGGGGTGTCGTGTCGCGGCGTTCCGGGCGGGGGGGAGGTGGGACACGCGGCGTCTTCCCGCAGCTTCTCCAGCGTCGCCTGCGCGGCGGACTGCTCCGCCTCCTTCTTGCTCCGGCCGGTGGCCCGGGCGAAGGCGGTCTCCCCCAGCATCAGCTCCACCTCGAACACCTTGGAGTGTTCCGGACCCGACTCGGAGACGACGCGATAGCGGGGCTGGAGCTTGAGCCGCTCGTGGGCCATCTCCTGGAGCAGCGTCTTGTAGTCGAGCCGCCCCTGGCCGCTGGAGACCTCGTCCAGCAGGTCCGCGAAATACCGGTCCACCAGCGCCACCGCGGCGTCCAGGCCGCTGGTGAGGAACACCGCGGCGAAGACGGCCTCCAGCGCGTCCGCCAGGACGGAGTTCTTCTCCCGGCCGCCGGACAGGAGCTCGCCCCGCCCCAGCAGCAGCAGGTCGCCCAGCGGGATGGTCCGGGCCACGCGGGCCAGGCCGTCCTCGTTGACGACGCGGGCGCGCATCTTCGTCAGGTCGCCTTCGGGGAGTCCCGGGCAGCGCGCCATCAGCCGGTGGCTGACGGCCAGGTTGACCACCGAGTCGCCCAGGAACTCCAGGCGCTGGTTGTCCTTCAGCTCCTTGTCCCGCGTCTCGTTGACGTACGTCTTGTGCGTCAGGGCCTCCAGCGCCGTCTCCATCCGGGAGAAGCTCAACCCCAACCGCGACTCCAGCAACTGCACCCGCTCGGACGGGCTCATCTTGTCCGCACCACTCAAACGCATCACTCCTGAGGTGCGTCCGGGCCCACCAGCCTCACGGCCGCGGGAGGGACCTTCAACAGGTCCGCCACCATCCGCACGATGCCTGGGAACTCATCCAGCTCGAACCGTCCCGCCCACTCCTTGCCCTGCGGCCCCGCCAGCAGCCCCCGGAAGGTGCGGCCCGCCACCCTGGCGGCGGCGAAGCGGTACGGGCGGCCCTCCACCTGCAACTGCGCCAGCAGCTCCAGGCTGCTGCGGGGAGGCAACAGCGACTCCGCGCCGAACTTCTCCACGATGTCGGAGAAGCGCACCAGCCCGGCGCCCACCGGCGCGGCCTGCGGACGGGCCGCCGGCTCGCCAAAGAGCGCGACCAGGTAGCCCGTCAGCGCCGCCCGCTCGCGGAACTCCGACAGCTCCAGCGTGTGGCCGCCGCCGGTGGCCAGGTCTTCCTTCCCCCGGGCCACGCGGGCCACGCGGAAGTTGCCCAGCCGGTCCGACACCAGCGTGACGGCCAGCTCACCGTCCAATACCTCCGTGGACAGCTCCAGCGTCTCCGGCTCCACGCGCGGCGTCAGCCCCAGCACCTGGAGCTCCGCGGAGCGGCGCTGGACGTGGAAGATGTGCTCGTTGAATGCGTCCGCGAGCAGCGCCTCGATGTCGGCGACGTCGCTGAGCGCGCCCACCAGGATGGGGGCCAGGCCCACCACGGCGGGCGGCGCGATGGGGATGAGACGGTCCCCCATCACCTGGAAGGTCACCTCGGGGATGAAGGCCCGGGTGACGGGATTGACCAGCGGGGACGACTCAAGGTCCAGCACCGCCTCGGTGCCGGCCGCGTCCTCCCGCAACTGCAGCCCGAGACCTTCCAGCCGCGCGGTGTCCATCAAGCCCCTTTGAAGGTTTCCCGGGCGATGATTGTACGCTGGATCTCGCTGGTTCCCTCGCCGATCTCACACAGCTTGGCGTCGCGCAGGTAGCGCTCGACCGGGAACTCGCGGGTGTAACCGTACCCACCGTGGATCTGCACGGCCTTGTTGCAGGCCCGCATGGCGGCCTCGGAGGCGAACAGCTTCCCCATGGAGGCCTCGCGCGAGTACGGCTTGCCTTCGTCGGCCAGCTTCGCGGCGCGGTGGACCAGGAGCCGTGCGGCGTCCAGCTCCGTCTTCATGTCCGCCATCATCCAGCGCAGTCCCTGGAACTCGCTGATGGGCTGGCCGAACGCGGTGCGCTCGCGCGAGTAGCCAATGGACTCCTCCAGGGCGCCCCGGCCCAGGCCCACCGCCAGCGCGCCGATGGTGATGCGGCCTCGGTCCAGGATCTTCATCGTGTCGATGAAGCCGTGGTCCAGCTCCCCCACGCGCGCCGAGTCCGGCACCTCCACGTTCTCCAGGACGAGCTCGGCCGTGTCCGACGAGCGCATGCCCAGCTTCCCGTGGATGGCGCGCTGGCTGAAGCCCGGCAGGCCCTTCTCCAGCAGGAAGGCGGTGATGCCCTTCTGCCGCTTCTGCGGCGAGGTGACGGCCAGCACCACGAACACGTCACCCACGGTGCCCTGGGTGATGAACATCTTGGCGCCGTTGAGCACCCAGCCGTCGCCCTTGCGCACGGCCGTGGTCTTCATGCTCGACGCGTCCGAGCCGGACCCCGGCTCCGTCAGGCCCCACGCGCCCAGGTACTCACCCGTGGCCAGCTTGGGCAGGTACTTCTGGCGCTGCGCGTCCGAACCGAAGACGCGCAGGTGGCTGGTGCCCAGGCCGTTGTGGCTGGCCACCGTCAGCGCCAGCGAGCCGTCGTAGCGGGCGATCTCCTCCACCGCCACCGCCACGGCGAGCGAGTCCATGGCCGCTCCGCCGAACTCCTCGGCGACGAGCATGCCCATGACCCCGAGCTGCCCCAGCTCCCGGACGACTTCCATGGGGAACTTCTCGTCCTTGTCCCACTCACGGGCATACGGCTTCACCCGCCGTTCGCAGAAGTCACGGATGGAGGACTGGAGGGCGCGATGGCTTTCTGGAAGGTCAAAATCCATGGTGTCAGCAGGATCTATAGCAGACGGCCCAAGCGCAGCCCGGGCCTTGGAGGTGGGGTAACGCTACCTACTCAAACCGGATAGACACCGTGTTTCTTTTCCGCACGGGGCTGATGCCGCTGGGAGTAGACGCCGTAGCGCTGGGTGAGCTCTTGACGCAGCCGGTCACCCGGGACGATGTCGTCGATGACCAGCTCGCTGGCCAGCTTGTAGATGTCCACGTCCTGCTTGTACTCGTCGCGCAGCTTCTGGACGTAGGCGGGCCGCTCGGCCTCCGGCAGCTCCTGGATCTTGTTGTAGTAGACGGCGTTCACCGCCGCCTCCGGACCCATGACGGCGATCATCGCTCCGGGCAGCGCGATGGTGGCGTCCGGGGCGAAGCCGGGGCCGCTCATGGCGTAGAGGCCGGCGCCGTAGGCCTTGCGGACCACCACGCAGATGCGCGGCACGCTGGCCTCGGACACGGCGGAGATCATCTTCGCGCCGGCGCGGATGATGCCCGCGCGCTCCACCTTGGTGCCAATCATGAAGCCCGGCACGTCCGCCAGGTAGAGCAGCGGGATGTTGAAGGCATCACACAGCCAGATGAAGCGGGCCGCCTTGTCCGCGCTGTCCACGAACAGCACGCCGCCCTTGTACTTGGGCTGGTTGGCGACGATGCCCACCGGGCGGCCGTCGATGCGGGCCAGGCCCGTGACGAGCTCCTGGGCGAAGAGCTTCTTCACCTCGAACCAGCTGCCCTCGTCGATGAGCTCGTTGATGAGCTCATGCATGTTGAAGGGCTTGTTCTGGTCGACGGGGACGATCTCCTCCACCTTCTTGCCGCCGGCCTTGGGGGCCTTGGGCTCGGCGCGCGGCGGCGCCTGGGAGAAGTTCTCCGGGAAGTAGCCGATGTACTTCTTCGCCGCCTCGATGGCCTCCTGCTCCGTCTTCACCAACACGTCGCCGACGCCGGAGATGGAGCAGTGCATCTTCGCGCCACCCATCTCCTCCAGGGTGACCTTCTCCCCGATGACCATCTCCGCCATGCGCGGGCTGCCCAGGTACATGGAGGCATTGCCTTCCACCATGATGACCAGGTCGCAGAACGCGGGGATGTACGCGCCACCGGCGGCGGACGGGCCGAAGAGCAGGCACACCTGCGGCACGAAGCCGGACATGTGCACCTCGTTGTAGAAGATGCGGCCGGCGCCGCGGCGCCCGGGGAACATCTCCACCTGGTCGGTGATGCGGGCACCGGCGGAGTCCACCAGGTAGAACAGCGGGCAGCGCAGGTCGCGGGCCGTCTCCTGGATGCGGAGGATCTTCTCCACCGTGCGGGCGCCCCAGCTCCCGGCCTTCACCGTGGAGTCGTTGGCCATGATGGCCACGGTGCGCCCGGCCACCTTGCCCACGCCGATGACGACACCATCCGAGGGCAGGTCCGGGTCCAGGTTGTTGGCGAGCTTCGCGTCCTCCACGAAGGAGCCCTCATCCACCAGCAGGCGGATGCGCTCGCGGGCGAAGAGCTTGCCCGCCTCCGCGTTCTTCGCGTGGTACTTCTGCGCGCCACCCTTCTCCACCTGGGCGATCTTCTCCAGCAGTCTCGAGTCTTGGGACATGGCCCGTGGCACATAGCAGAAAGGGCTACGGCTGGCTGCCTTCTCGCTGGGGAACCGGCGCGGCCTGACAGGCAGACGACGCACCGCGCAGAACGGTCCCCGCAGGGGATGCCGCTCCAGGCTCCCCTGCCTACCTTGGTGCTCAACGGGGGCGTGCTCGCGATGGATGCGCACCCGGCAACCATTGGGCCCAGGAGGGACGCATGTTCGCAGCGAAGAAAGGCAAGTGGATGGCCAAGGGAATCGCCCGGAGCGAGCTGTATCGCAAGTGGCTGGCCCATAAGCTCATCAATGACCTGCCGCGGGTGGCGCGGAACCGCTGGGATGACTTCGAGCCGGATGACGTGCTGCGGCATGTCGGATTGACCACCTACAAGCCGGCGCGCGCGGGCCTGGGCGGCCTGGGCATCTTCCTCCTCGGCGTGGCCGCGGGTGGCGTGGCGGCCCTGCTGCTGGCCCCGAAGACGGGCACCGAGCTGCGGACCACCGTGAAGGACAAGGCCACGGCCTACATGAACAAACAGAACGTCAACCTGGGCCAGGAGCGCACCGCGAACGCCTGACCGGCGCGCGCGGCCCTCGCGCCATGTGACGTGACGCACTTCGGGGACGGGGCACCGGTGGGTACCGGGCCTTCCGTCCCCGATTTCGTCCGTGCGGGCTAGCGGCCCTTGTAGACGGGCGCGCGCTTCTCCGCGAAGGCGCGCAGGCCCTCCAGGCGGTCCTCCGTCTTGAGAATCTCCTCGTACTTGCGCAGCTCCAGCGCCAGCGCGTCGTCCAGCTCCAGGCCCGTGCCCTCGTCGATGGCGTGCTTGGCCGTGGCCACGGCGATGGGCGCGTTCTCCACCACCGACTCCGCCAGCCCGTACGCCACGGCCAGCAGGTGGCCCTCCGGCGCCAATCGGTTCGCCAGGCCCACGCTGAAGGCCTCGGCGGCGTTGATGCGGCGGGCGGTGAGGATGAGGTCCTTCGCGCGGCCCGGGCCCACCAGGCGCGCCAGGCGCTGCGTGCCTCCGCCGCCGGGGATGATGCCCAGCTTCACCTCGGTGAGCCCCAGCTCCGCGGCCGGGGCGGCCACGCGCAAGTCGCACGCGAGCGCCAGCTCCGTGCCACCGCCCAGGGCCGCGCCGTTGATGGCGGCGATGAAGACGCAGTCGCTCTTCTCGATCGCGCGGAAGGTGCGGCGCAGCCCGTCCAGGAAGGCGCGGACCTCGTCCTCGGCCATGGTGGCGCGCTCCTTCAGGTCGGCGCCTGCGCAGAAGGCCTTGTCACCCGCGCCGGTGATGACGACGGCGCGCACGTCACGGCTGGAAGACACGCGGGTCACCAGCTCGCCCAGCTCCTTCAACATGGCGCGGCTGATGGCATTGCGGCGGCTCTCGCCGTCGATGGTCCAGATTTCGATGGGACCGCGTGCGTCGACCTTGAATTCCGGCATGTTCGCTCCCCTTTTCCCGGCCTGGCAGGCGGGCTGCTCTGGGCCGCGGCAGAGTGCGGCCATAAGCCGGGTCTGGCAAGGCGGAAACGGTTAGCATGGGGGACATGGCCACGCCTCTGCGCTCCATCTCGCACCGACTCTCCCGGTGGGCCCCCTGGCTGCCCGCCATCGCCTACGTGGCGCTCCTGCTCCCGCTCGAAGCCTGGGGACGCGGGGGGGGCGGCGAGCACTACTCCCGCCCCTCGTCCGGCAACGGCGGTGGCCGCGGCGGCGGCGACGGGGACGGCGTCGCGCTCTGGGTCGTCTATCAGCTCTTCAGCCTGGTCTTCCGCTACCCCAAGGTCATGCTGCCGCTGCTCTGCATTGGCGGCATCATGTACTGGCTGTACCGCCGCAACCTGCACCCGGACGCCACCACCCGGAAGGCCCTGGAGCAGCGCGAGGCGTATCAGCGCACCCAGGTGTCCCAGCGTGACGTGCAAGGCTGGGTGAACGCCCTGAAGCTGAAGGACCCCGCCTTCGAGCTGGCGCCGATGCTCGACAAGACGAAGTGGCTGTTCATGGAGCTGCAGCAGGCGTGGTTCCTCCGGGACATGACGCCGGTGCGGCCCTTCCTGTCGGACGCCACCTTCCAGCGCTTCGGCGTGCAGTTGGAGCTCATGCGCGCGCAGGGCGTGCGGGACGCCATCACCGACTTCGAGGTGCTGGACCTCCAGCTCATCGGCCTGGACCAGAGCCAGTGGTTCGACAGCATCCACGTCCGTGTCCATGCGCGGATGCGGGACACCGACGTGCCCGTGTCCTTCAGCGACGCGCAGGCCACCGAGGCCGCGCGCAAGGTCCCCAGCGAGGCCTTCACGGAGGTCTGGACCTTCGTGCGCAAGCCGGGGGCGCAGACGCGCATCGGCGCGGACCTGTTCCAGGGCAAGTGCCCCAACTGCGGCGCGCCGTTCAACGGTGGCGCGGCCAACAGCTGCGAGTTCTGCGGCGCGGTGGTGAACTCGGGTAACTACGACTGGACGCTGTCCGAAATCACCCAGGGCATCGAGCACGCGCCGTACCACAAGACGGTGGACGGGCTGATGCAGGCACGCGAGTCGGACCCGGCGCTCAACCTGGAGATGCTGGAGGACCGCGCGTCGCTGCTGTTCTGGAAGTGGATTGACGCGCAGAGCCGCGGCGACACGAAGCCCCTGGCCAAGGTGGCCCGGACGGACACCGTGCAACGGCTGGAGACGGAGCTGGAGGGCCTGCGCCGCCAGGGGGTCCGCCGCGTGTTCCTGGAGTGCGCCGTGGGCTCCGCGGACGTGCGCGCGTTCCAGGTGGACCCGCAGGGCCAGGACGTGGCGCACGTGGAGATTCGCTGGAGCGCGCGCATGGGCGTGGGGCCCGCCAGCGAGCGGCCCCGCTCCCTGCCCACCGTGCCCCAGCGCTACATCTTCACGCTGACGCGCAAGCACGGCGCGCAGACGAACACCGCCAACGGCATGTCCACGAACCGGTGCCCGCAATGCAACGCGCCGCTGACGAACAGCGCCGCCACGGACTGCGACTACTGCGGCACGCCGCTGGCCACCGGTGAGCGGGATTGGGTGCTCGCGGCGGCGCGCACGTTCGAGGCGTGGAACGCGGACGAGGACGCGCGGTTCCGGGCCCTCCCCCCACGCCGGGCCGCGCCGCAACAGGGCATGGGTGACCAGGGCCACACGCCTCGGCCCGAGGACGCGGTGATGGACGTCCAGGAGCGGCAGCGCTTGCTGTACATGATGGCTGCCATCGCCGCCGCCGACGGCGAGGTCACGTCCGCGGAGCGCAAGCTGCTGAAGCTGTGCTCGGAGCGCTGGGGCGTGGTGTGGGACAACGTGGAGCTGGCGCTGAGCATGGGGCCACAGCTCTTCGACCGCCTCGTGGAGAAGGGCAGCCCCGAAGCGGAGGTGTTCCTGCGCAACATCGTGGAGATGGCGCTGGTGGACGGCCGCATCGACCGCAAGGAGCGGCGGATGCTGGTGAGCGCAGCCGCCCACCTCGGACTTCAGGACCGGCTGGAGTCCATGCTCGGCGGACGCTGAGGCAACGGGGTGGGCTCCGGGGCGCGGCGACACCGCGCGCCCCGGCCGGCCTCCTCACACGCGGCGGAGCCCCGCTTACGCGTCCCGCCTGAACGCAATCACCCTGCCCGCCTCGTTCGCTGGCGGCGGCTCATCCGTCCTGGTGCCTTGATAGGTGTCGATGACGCCATGGACCCGGCCCGTCACCACGCGAAGCGTCTGGGCGGCGGTGGTCGTCTGTTCGACACGCCCCAGCGTCTGCTTCATCATCGCGGACAGCTCATCCACCGCGCTGGAGATCCGCGCCACACCCGCGGCCTGGCTCGCCACCGCCACTGAAATCTGCTGCACGCCCTCCGTGCTGGTGCGCAGCACGGTGGACAGGCCCCGCAGTCGCTCTCCCGAGGTGCGCACCACCTCGAGGTCCCGCGCCATCCGATCCGCCCCCTTCAGCGAGAGCTCCACGACGTGCTGGAGCGACCGGTGCACGGTGTCCAGGATGCCGCTCACCTGCCCCGCCGCCCGGACGGACTGCTGCGCGAGCCGCCGCATCTCCGTGGCCACCACCGCGAAGCCCTTGCCGTGCGCCCCCGCGCGCGCCGCCTCGATGGCCGCGTTCACCGCCACCATGTGGGACTGGTCCGCCAGGTCCTTCACCGCCAGGGTGACGCTCGAGAGCTGCCGCGCCTGGCCGTCCAATCCACGCAGGAGCCCGGCCATCTCCATCACCTGTGCGCGGATGGCCTCCAGGCCCTCCATGCTCTGGCCCAGCATGGCCTCGGCGTCAGCCCCCACGTCCCCCGCCTGGAGCGTGGAGGCGAGGATGGCATCCGCCTGACGCGAGGCCGTGGAGGACGCCCGCTGCATCTCATTCGTCGCCACCTGCGTATCCGAGAGCGCCGCGGACTGGCGCGACAGCATCGCGCGCTGGTCATCCGTGCTCGACACGAGCGAATGGGTCGCCTCCGTCAGCGCCCGCGCCGAGTCCACCAGCGGCTCCACCACGCGCGTGCGAACCTCCCCTTGAGACAACTCCAACCAGGCCTGTCGCGCCGCCAGCGCCCGGGCATCCTTCACCGCGCCTCGCCCGCCAATCAGGAGGAACACGTTCTCGAACACCACCCAGCCGATGTGCTCCCACGCGCGCCAGGCACTGGCGGACTCCACGCCGAAGATGGACAAGGGCCAGTAGTGGCCGCGAAGCAGGTGGTCCGCCGCCACCAGCGCCGAGTAGAGGAACAGCACCCGCGCGTCCCGGTACATGGCCAGCAGCGCCAGGGTCCCGAAGATATGGAAGTGCGTCTCGATGCGCCCGTCCGTCAGATGGATGAGCAGCCCGGACACCAACGCCTGCGCCGTGGCGATGACGAACCGCGTGGCCTCCCGACCCGGCAACGCCCACGCCATGGCCATCGGCAGGCTCGCCAGGAGGCCCCCCAGCCCAGCCGCCGCCCAGACGTGCGGATGGACCTGACTGGACGTCCCGCTCCACGTGCGGGGGGACAGCGCCAGGGCCACCACCAGCCCGCCAACCCACTGGAGCCCCATCAGCACGGCGAACATCCGGTCCGTGCGACGACTCAGCGCCAACTGGTGGGCATCGAACAGAGATTGCGAACGTCTCGCGAGGACGTCGGCATCGAGCGAGACGTTCATCCGGCACTTCCCGTTGAGGCAGCAGGTGGGGTCAAAACGACCTCAACCCTACCCGTTCACCACCTCGAAACGTAAGTCCGAGCAGAATTTTTCAATGACGCCTGGATTCTAGGGCTGCCGGGTGCTTCATGACTTCGACACTGAGGAGGACCCGCTCACGTCTGGGCCCGGCGGGCGGCCTTCTTCTCACGCTCGCCCAGCGCGGCCTGGAGGTACTTGCCCGCCAGCTTCCGGCCGATGAGCTCCTGGGCAATCTCCCCGGCCTCCACCAGCCGGTCCAGGTTGATGCCGGTGTCCACGCCCATGCCGTGGAGCATGAAGACGGCGTCCTCGGTGGCCAGGTTCCCCGCCGCTCCCGGGGCATAGGGGCACCCGCCCAGGCCGCCAATGCTGGCGTCGAAGGTCGTCACGCCCGCGGACAGGCCCACCAGCGCGTTCGCCAGCGCGGTGCCGCGCGTGTCGTGCAGGTGCAGCGCCAGCTTCTCCACGGGGATGTGCTTCAGCAGCGCCTCCAGCAGTCCCTCCGTCTGGCGCGGCGTGCCGATGCCAATCGTGTCGCCCAGGCTGAGCTGGTAGATGCCCGCGTCCACGAGCCGCCGGCAGATGTCCACCACGCGCTCCACCGGGACGTCGCCCTCGTAGGGGCAGCCCCACACGGTGGACAGGTAGCCACGCACGCGCATACCCGCCTGGAGCGCGGAGGCAGTCACCTCGCGCGCGCCCACCACGGCCTCGGCGATGCTCTTGTTGATGTTCTTCTTCGAGTGCGCCTCGGAGGCGGAGATGAAGACAGCGGCCTCCTCCAGGCCCGCCTCCTTCGCGCGCTCCAGGCCCTTGAGGTTGGGCACCAGCGCGGAGAACACGACGCCGTCGCGACGGCCCACCAGCCGCAGCAGCTCCTCGGCGTCCGCGAGCTGGGGAATCCACTTGGGTGACACGAACGACGTCACCTCGATGCGCTTCTCCCCCGCGGCCACCAGTGCGTTGATGAGGCGCGCCTTGTCCCGCGTGGGCAGCGTCCGCAGCTCGTTCTGCAAACCGTCCCGGGGACCGACTTCGTAGACGTCGACCCGCTTGGGCAACTGGTCCAGCCAGCCCAACCTCGCCCTGGAGTGTTCCTGCATCTCAGCCATGGCGCCGCTCCGCTCCCACGATCAGGTCGGTTGACTGCGCGTCCAGCGGACCACCCGCCAGGCCACCGTGCACCCAGACGACGGAAAATCCCGTGCTTTCCAACAGCCGCACCCAATCCGCAAGGGGATAGTAACGAAGGGAATAGGATGCGCGCAGGCATCGCCCCTCCGGGGAGGTCAGCGTCCGACGGCCCTCGTCCCGCCCCGTCGAGGCGTCGAAGCAGCTCTCCTCCTCCAGGACGCTTCCATCCGGTAGCGTCCCGCGGAAGGCCGCCCGGGGGGACGCCGCCAGTCGCTCGAACGGCACCGTCTGGAACACCCACCGTCCTCCTGGCCGCAGCACGCGCGCGACCTCGCGGAGGATGTGCATGTGCTCGCCGTCCGTGAAGGCGGCCAGCGTCGAGTACCACGCGTAGGCCCCCGCCAGGGACGCCTCGCGAAACGGCAGGGCCCGCAGGTCCCCCTGGATCGCCGGGAAGCCCGGGCGCCGCATGGCCAACGACAGTGCGTCCAGCTCCAGCCCGATGACGCGCCCCGCCAGAGGACCCACCGCGTTCAGCCGCGCCGCGTGGCGGCCATGGCCGCACCCCAGGTCCACCACCGGCGCCGGCCCCGCCACGTCCGCGAAGGCTCGGGCCAGGTAGTCCACCTCACGCGCGGTGACGGCCTCCGACAGGAACGGCAGCGTGCTGCGAAGGTAGAGCTCTCCGAAGAAGCTCATCGCGACGACAGGCCCGCGCGCAGACGGCGCACGGCTTCGTCCAGCACCGCCTCCGTCTTGCAGAAGGCGAAGCGGGCCAGTCCCTGCCCCAGGTGCCGGTGCGCCGGGCCATAGAAGGCGCTGGGCGGAATGGCCGCCACGCCCACTTCGGACACCAGGTGGCGGCAGAAGGCCACGTCATCGGCGAAGCCCTGGCGCGAGATGTCCGCGAGGATGAAGTAGCTGCCCTCCGGGGCGAACGCCGTCAGCCCGGCCTCACGCAGCCCGGTGAGCAGCCGCTCCCGCTTCGCCGCGTAGGACGCCGTCAGCTCCGTGAAGTACGCGTCCGGCAACCGCAGCGCCTCCGCCATGGCGGCCTGTAGCGGCGCGGCGGTGGCGAAGGTCACGAACTGGTGGGCCCGCTGCACCGCGTCTCGCAGCGGCGGCGGCGCGATGACCCAGCCCACCTTCCAGCCGGTGAGGCTGAACGTCTTCCCGCCGCTGCTCACCGTCACGGTGCGCTCGGCCAGCCCGGGCAGCGTGGCCGGACGCAGGTGGCGGGCGGGCTCGAAGACGAGGTGCTCGTACACCTCGTCGGAGAGGACCTTCACGTCGAACTCGGCGCACAGCTCGGCCAGGAACGTCAGCTCGTCGCGGGTGAAGACCTTCCCCGTCGGGTTGTGGGGCGTGTTGAGGATGAGCAACCGGGTGCGCGGGTTGAAGGCGGCGCGGACCTCGTCCCGGTCGAACCACCACTGCGCGTGGTCCGCGTCCGGCGGGCGCAACGGCACGAAGCGCGCGGTGGCCCCCACGAAGGTGATGTTGGCGTCGTAGGAGTCGTAGAAGGGCTCGAAGGCCACCACCTCGTCGCCCGGGTCCACCAGACCCAGCAGCGTGTCGAGGATGGCCTCGGTGGCGCCGCTGGTCACCGTCACCATGGTGTCCGGGTCCACTGCCTGGCCGTAGAAGCGCGCCGAGTGCTCGGCGATGGCCACGCGCAGCTCCCGAGCGCCCGCGCCCATGGAGTACTGGTTGCCCCCGTCGCGGATGGCGCGCTGCGCCGCTTCCTTGATGGCCGCTGGTCCGTCGAAGTCAGGGAACCCCTGCCCCAGGTTCACCGCGCCGTGGCGGGCGGCCAGGGCGCTGAACTCGGAGAAGACGGTGGTGGCGAACCGGGTGACTCGCTGCGCGGCTACGGGCCTGGGCATGGACGTCGGCTCCTCGCGCCGCCAACGTCCGGGCGCTCAGGGCCTGACGATAGCGTCCACCGGCACGGAACGCGCGTCCTTCGCCACTTCGCGCTGCCGGGCCGCCCGGGAAACGCCCAGCGCCAGCCCCGTCACCACCATGACCAGGGGCACCGCGCAGAGCAGGTCCGTGGCGTAGTGGAAACGGCCCACCAGCGTGGCCGCGATGAGCCCCAGGCCCGGCAGCAACATCACCCAGAAGACGCGGCGGGAGAACCGCCACGCGTAGTACAGCACCAGCAACGTGGCGCCGGTGTGTCCCGACGGGAAGCAGTCACGCGCGAACAGCGGCTTGCGCATGAGTGAATCCAGCAACGGCGTCAGCGTGCCCTGGAGTGGCCCATCGAACGCATCGACCAGGAAGTAGCGAGGCCCCACCGCGGGCACCAGCGCATAGGCCGCGTAGTTGAGGAAGAAGAGCAGCCCCAACGCGGTGAGGTACTCATCGTACTCCGCGCCACTCGGGCGGCGGTAGAGCACCAGTCCCAGCACCAGCGCCCAGACGAAGTGGCCGTAGTAGCAGACCATCAGGATGTCGTTGAGCCAGGCCGGGACGACGCGCGAAAGCGCCACCGCCGCCTGCACGCCGAAGAGCCGCTGGTCGGCCGCCACCAACTGCGCGTCCTTGAGGAAGGGGTTCACCGTGTCCACCACGGGAGCCAGCCAGCCATGCGTCATCACCGCGGTGGGCAGCAGCCACCAGTCCGCGAGGACATGGATCCACCGGCGCCCCGGGAACGACGCGGCCAGCGTCCGGAGGACGAGCGGCCCCACGCCCACCGCCGCGAACAATCCCGCGCAGCGCAGCGCATCCGGCGCCCACCGGCCCGGCCCCAGCAGGAGCAGCGAAGCCAACGCGCACGACACGACGATGATGAGGTCCACGGTGGTGAGCTGGACGCGCACCGGCTCACCGCGAACACTTTGGGAAACCCAGGAACTCACGCCGACTTACGCTCCCCCGGCGGCGCGGCTTGCGCGCCAGTACCGCCGAGTTCGAGGCTCTGAACGACCGCTCCCTTCCCCGCCACCACATTCTCACGCCCCGTCCACCGCTCCAGCAAAGCGAGCAGCGCGGGGAAGAAGACCGTGGTCCCCAAGAAGGTGCACATGACCCCCAGCAGCGCAATCTGACCGATACTCCTCAGGCCCTGGTGGTTGGCGACCAGCAGCGCGCCATACCCGGCCGCGTTGGACAGCGTGGCCACCACGGCCGCCAGCCCCGTGTGGCGCACCACCTTGCCGAGCGAGCCGGGCCCCTCTTCCTCGTACCGGTGGAAGAGATGCACCGAGTTGTCCACGGCGATGGCCAGCAGGTTCGGCAGGACCACCGCGTTGATGAAGTTGAGCTGGACGTCGAAGAGGTACATGCCGCCCGCCAGGCACGTCATGCCCAGGAACAACGGCCCGGTGACGAGCAACGCGCGCTTGAAGCTGCGCAGGCTCACCAGGATGACGACGAACACCACCGCGGCGGCGGACCACAGGATGAGCGGCCCGTCCGCGCTCACCAGCGCGAAGATGCGCGCGGCGATGCGGTTGCTGTCCAGCACGGCCATGTCGATGCCCCGCGCCTTCACGCCCTCTACCACCTGGTCGATCTGCGTGGCCCAGCGCCGCAGCTCCTCGGTGTCGGAGTTGGAGACGGAGGGGAACAGGAGCAGGAAGGTCCCCTTCCCGTCCGTGGCCTCGAAGCGCCGGCGCACCTCCACCGGCAACGACTCCAGGCCGTAGGGCTTCGCCTCCAGCATCCGCTGGAACTCCTGGAGCCGCGCGTCCTCGCGAAGCTCCGCGGGCAGGTCCTCCAGCCCCTGGAAGGCCTCGCGCAAGGCCGCCAGCTCCACCTCCCGGCGCTCCACATCGGTAGGCAACAAGTCGTTGAGGGACGCGGAGTCGAGGATGGCGGAGTCCGCGCCGTTGCGCTGCTTCACCTCCGCGATGACGGCCTCGACCTGCGCCGCCTGCGCCACGTCATCCACCAGGAAGATGGCCGGGTTGAGGGGCTGACCCAGCTGTTCGGTGACGCGGTCATCCAGGCGCGATGCCGGGGACTCGCCCTTGAGCTTGCGCATGTCCGTCTCGAAGCCCAACTGGGGCGCCACGGAGACGGAGAACGCGGCGAAGCCCACCACCGACAGCGCCAGCGCGGCGATGGCGCCCGTGGGCCAGCGCCGCCACGCCCGCTCCGGCTGGGACACCTGGGCCGCGGTGACGTCGGCCGCCACGTCCACGCGGGCCGGACGCAGCCGCTCCGCGATGGCCAGCAGCGAGGGCGCCATCGCATACGTCGCCAGCACGGCCAACAGCACGCCCAGGCCCGCCAGCAGGCCGAACTGGTTGAAGGCCTGGAACTGGGCCAGCAGCAGCACGAAGAACGCCGCCGCGTTCGTCACCGCGGACGTCACCGCGCCGCTGAAGGTGCCGCGCACCGCCGTGATGATGGCCTCGCGGGCCGGACGCGCGCGCCGCTCCTCCCAGTACCGCATGCACAGGTGGACGCCGTACTCGATTCCCAGGCCAATCAAGATGGCGACGAGGAACCCCGTCACGATGTTGAGGTGGCCAATGGCGAGCTGCGCCGCCGCGAACGTCAACACCACGCCCACCATGACGGGGATGCCGACCACGGCCAGCGCCGCGACGCGCCTCGTGGCGAGCAGGATGAGCCCCACCGCGATGAGCGCCGACAACGTGCCGGCGCGCGACAGGTCGCCGCGCATCACCGCGTCCTCTTCGATGCGCCCCTGGAAGTTGCCCGTGGCCTGCAGCGTCACGTCCGGATAGCGCTGCGCCGCGAGCGTGCGTCCGGTGCCCATGGCCTGTTCCACGAAGCGCCGCGCGAACCCCAAATCCCCAGCCGTCCCGGACGGCTTGATCATCAAATAGACTTCGGTGCCGTCCGCGCTGGCCAACGTCGCGCGCATGGGCGCGTCCGGCGCGTACTTCTTCGCGATGGCCTCGAAGTCCGGCGGCTCCGGCGTGCCCCCCAAATCGAAGAAGAACGGGTTGGCGCGTTGCCGCTCGTAGCGCACACGCGCCGTCAGATCCTGGCGCAGCGCGGCGAGCTTCTCGATGGGCAATAGCAGCAGCGCATTTCGGCGGAAGAAGTCCACGTCATAGCGGTGCTCGACGTAGCGGACCTCGGGCATCGCTTCCAATTGCGTCTGCAATTCGGCCGCATATGCCTCCAGGCGTTCCGGAGTGTCTCCCTTTGCCACGAGGACCAGGTAGCCGTCCCCGCCTGCCTTCTCTGACACGCGTGTCAGATCTCGTACTTCTTGGGATCCCTGTGGGAGCAACTCCACGAACGACCCGCGAAACTCCAAGCGTGACGCCAGCGACATACCGCCCAGCGCGAGCAGTGAGAACACGAGCAACACCTGCCAGGGGCGAGAGACCGCGGCCTGGATGAAGCCTTCGAACCACCGTTGTGACCTGGCCAACGTCGACTCCTCGGGGACCGGCGACCGAGCAAATTCCCGGCCAGTCAGCGGCGTCCTTGAACAGCGGGTGATGCGGAGGGCTTCCAGGCGCGTCACGCCCACGGCAGGTGTGCAGCCCGATGCACACATTGCGCTCCAGTATCGACTGGAGAACACCGTGTGTCAGACGGCGGGGTGCCATCAAAGTCTCAGTGCTGTCAAGGCGAGCCCGGATACGGGTGGCGACAGCGGGATGGACGGCGCGGCGCTTGCCTTGACACTGCCGCGCTCCCTCTTTATTCACGGCCCCGCGTCCCCCGTGGGAGGCCGCCGGACGCAGAAATCCCCGAAGCGGAACGTTCCTTCAATCGGGGGAGTCGCGACTGGAGAGCCCCAGGCTCCCGGGCCGGTCCATGCCTCCCGACGCAGCCTGAGAGAAAGACCGATCACCCATGAGCGACGTCTTCGACAAGTGCCGTAACTGGAAGGACTACCGTATCGCGAAGGCTACGGGTCTCTATCCGTACTTCCGTGCCATCGAAGCGTCGCACGGCGCCACCGAGGTGGAGATCGAAGGCAAGCGCGTCATCATGGTCGGGTCCAACAACTACCTGGGCCTGTCCGCCGATCCGCGCGTGAAGGAAGCGGCCATCAAGGCGACGGAGAAGTTCGGCACCACCAGCTCCGGCTCGCGGCTGCTCAACGGCACACTGGCGCTGCACGAGGAGCTGGAAGCGCGGCTGGCGAAGTTCCTCAACCGCGAGTCCGCCATCGTCATCTCCACGGGCTTCCAGACGAACCTGGCGCTGGCGTCCATCCTGGGCCGGCACGACATCGTCTTCAGCGACCGGCAGAACCACGCGTCGCTCGTGGACGGCATCCGCCTGTCCTTCGCCACCGAGCGCAAGTTCCGCCACAACGACATGGACCACCTGGAGCAGCTGCTGTCCCAGGCGGATCCGGACGCGGGCAAGATCATCGTCACCGACGGCGTCTTCTCCATGGAGGGCGACATCTGCAACCTGCCCCGCATCGTGGAGCTGGCGAAGCACTACAACGCGCGGGTGATGACGGATGACGCGCACGCCATGGGCGTGCTGGGTACGCTGGGCCGGGGCACCTCCGAGTACTTCGACCTGGAGAAGGAGACGGACCTCGTCATGGGGACCTTCTCCAAGAGCTTCGCGTCGCTGGGCGGCGTGCTGGCCGGTCCCTTCGAGGTCATCAACTACATCCGGCACAAGGCACGCTCGGTCATCTTCTCCGCGTCCATGACGCCGGGCTCCATCGCCGCGGCGCTCAAGGCGCTGGAGATCATCGAAGCGGAGCCGGAGCGCCGCGCCCGCCTGCTGGACATCGCGGAGAAGATGCACAACGGCTTCCGCGCCATGGGCTTCGACACGGGTGTGTCGGTGACGCCGGTGGTGCCCGTGCACATCGGCGACCAGGTGAAGTGCTTCCGATTCTGGCGCGCGCTGCATGAGGCCGGCGTCTTCGCCAACCCTGTGATTCCGCCGGCGGTGGAGCCGGGCCACGCGCTCATCCGCACCTCGTACATGGCCACGCACACGGACGCGCAACTGGACCGCGTGCTCGACACCTTCGAGACCATTGGCCGGAAGCTGGGCGTGATTCCGGAGACGCGCCCTTCCGTCTACGAGCCAGTGCAGATTGCCCGCCCGGGCACCCGCATCCTGTCCAACCGCGCGAGCGAGAAGTGGGCCGCGGGCTCGAACGGCCTGCTGGCGGACAAGGGCGGCATCACCCTGGACCAGTTGTCGCGCATGTCGTCGCGCGAGGTGGCCGGACGCCTGTTCGACGCGGTGGAGCAGCTCACGTGGCGCGCGGCCAACCTCCAGCCGGAGGACCTGCGGAAGCTGGGCAACGCGCCGATGAAGCTGTGGGAGAAGCGCGGCGAGTTGCCGGGCTTGTTGCTGGAGAAGGGCGCTCACTTCTTCATGCGCAACGGCGCCCACTCCGACCGGAACTGAACCGCCCATGGCCCTCCACGCCGAGCCGACCCACGCAGCTTCGTCCATGCCCTCGGACGTGCAGGTGACCCCTGTCCGCGGCGAGGCGGAGCGGATGCAGTTCATCCGGCTCCCCTACGCCCTCTACAAGAGCGACCCGCACTGGGTTCCTCCGCTGGAGATGGAGCGCCGGGACTTCCTGGACCCGAAGAAGAACCCCTTCTTCGAGTACGGCGAGCTGGAGCTGTTCCTCGCCCGGCGCGGCCCGGACGTCGTGGGCCGCATCGCCGCCATCCGCAATCCGCGGCACATGGAGATTCACGGCACGAAGGAGGGCTTCTTCGGTCTCTTCGAGTGCGTGAATGACGCGGGCGTCGCCCGGACCCTGCTGGAGTCCGCCGCGACGTGGCTGCGCCTGCGAGGCATGGACGCCATGCTGGGGCCGGCCAACCTGTCCTCCAACCAGGACTGGGGCCTGCTCATCGACGGCTTCGATACGCCTCCCGCGGTGATGATGCCGCACAACCCGCCCTACTACGCGGCGCTGCTGGAGGCCTGCGGCCTGACGAAGGCCAAGGACCTGTACGCCTACGAGCTGTCATCGTCCGCGCAGCCGCCGGAGAAGGTGGTGCGCATCGCGGAGAAGATTCGCGTGCGCGACGGCGTCGTCGTGCGTCCGGTCAACATGAAGGACCTGGACGCCGAGGTGAAGCGCATCCGGGACATCTACAACTCGGCGTGGGAGAAGAACTGGGGCTTCGTGCCCTTCACCGACGCGGAGTTCGACCACCTGGCCAAGGAGCTCAAGACGGTCGTCCGGCCGGAGCTCGCGCTCATGGCGGAGGTCCAGGGCGAGCCGGTGGCCTTCTCCCTGACGGTGCCGGACGCCAACCAGGCCATCCGCGCGGCCAACGGGCGGCTCACCACGTTCGGCCTGCCCATCGGCCTGGTGAAGCTGGCGCTGGCCTCGCGCCGCATCAACCGGCTGCGGCTCATCATCCTCGGCATCAAGGAGGGCTACCGGCGCCGCGGCCTGGACGCCATCCTGTACCTGGACACCCTGCGCACGGCGAAGCGGCTGGGCTACGTGGGCGGAGAGATCTCCTGGACGCTCGAGGACAACCACCTGGTCAACCGCGCCATCGAATCCATGGGCGCCCAGCGCTCCAAGACGTACCGCGTCTACACGCGCGCGCTCTGACCACAGCCCGACTCCCGAGGAGCCTTCCTTGCGATTCCTGCTCACTGGCGGCACCGGGTTCATTGGCCAGCGGCTCGCGCGCCGCATCGTGGAGCGTGGTGACACGCTGACCCTCATGGTGCGCGCCAGCTCGCGCCGTGGCCCCCTGGAGGGGCTGGGCGCCCGCTTCGTGGTGGCGGACCTGACAACGGGCGCGGGACTGGCCGAAGCCGTGCGCGACGTGGACTGCGTGCTGCACCTGGCGGGTGTCACCAAGTCCCGCGAGCCCGAGGGCTACATCGAGGGCAACGCGAAGGGGACCCGCCGCCTGGTGGAGGCCATGGCCGCCCTGCCCCACCCTCCCCGGCTGGTGTACTGCTCGTCGCTGGCCGCGGCCGGCCCATCCACGCCGGAGCGCCCGCGCCGCGAGGAGGACCCGCCCGCGCCCGTGTCCATCTACGGCCGCAGCAAGCTGGGCGGCGAGGAGGCGGTCCGGGCGCTCGCGGACCGGGTCCCGTCCGTCATCGTCCGGCCGCCCATCGTCTACGGCCCCGGTGACGTGGAGTTCCTCCCGTCGCTGCTGCCCATGGCGAAGCTGGGGCTGGCGCTGAAGAGCGGCTTCGGTCCCAAGCGCTACTCGCTCATCCACGTGGATGACCTCTGCACCGCCCTGCTCGCGGCCGCGGAGCGCGGCCCCACGGTGTCGAAGGAAGATCCGGCGCGCGGCGTGTACGCCGTGTCTGACGGCGTGGAGCACTCCTGGGAGGACGTCTGCACAGCCATGGCCGGGGCGCTCGGCAAGGGCCGGCCCGCCGTGCTGCCCGTGCCGCAGACGGTCAGCTACGTGGTGGGGCTTGGCTCGGAAGCCGTGGCCCGCCTGCGCGGCACGGTGCCCATCCTCAACCGGGACAAGGTGCGGGAGATGCGGTGCCCCGCGTGGACATGCTCCACCGAGCGCGCGAGTCGGGAGCTGGGCTTCCTGCCCACCATCCCCCTGGCCCAGGGCCTGGCCGGCACCCTGGCCGCATACCGCGACGCGGGCGGGCGCTGAAAAGACGACGGCCGAGGCACCCGGGAGGGCACCTCGGCCTGGACACGTGAAGCAGACCGCGCTGGGCGTCAGGGGACCGCGGTCTGCCCCGCGCTCTTCTGCGCCGACGCCGCGTTCTCCTTCTCCAACTGCGTCCGCTTGCTCTTCAGCGTGGACAGCAGGCCGTCGAAGCCCTTGTCGGCGAGCAGCTTGCGGAACTGCCCCTTGTACGTGTCCACCAGGGACACTTCGTCGGTGATGACGTCGTAGATGCGCCACGCCCCGGTCGCCGACGTGCGGTACAGGCGGTACTCGACGGGGATGGCGTCCTTCTTCACCGTCACCGTGGTGCCCACCGAGGCCTCGTTACCGTCGATGCCCTCCTCGCCGTACTTCACCTGGGCCTGTGCCTGCCCCAAGGCCTTCTGGGCATAGGACGCGCGCAGGAGGCCCGTCATCGTCTCGGTGAACTCCTTGCGCTGGGCGGGCTGGAGGCCGGCCCAGGTCTTGTCACCCAGCGCACGCTTCGCCAGCTCCTCGAAGTCGACGAACTTCTCCACGACGCTGGCCAGCGACTGCGCGGTGGCACCGGGGGCGTTGGCGGCCTTCTGCACGTCCGCATTCCCGGACTGGACGACCGTCAGTGGGCCGGGTGCGGTGGCAAGCAGGGTGGCGGCAAGCAGGGACGCAATCATTCAATGGGCTCCGAGTGATGAAAGGACGACAGGAAAGACTGTGGTGAGCGCATGGTTATTCACCCGGAGCCAGCGGCGCCCCGGTTACTCGCGCGAGGGCGGCCATACCTACCCGAACGTCGTGCCAGCTCTTGCCTTTGTCACCTGAAGCCTGGGCATAGGCCGTGAAAGCGTCCACCAGGTCACGTGTGTCACCGGTCCCCAGGTCGAACGCGGTGAAGGCGGCCGTCACCCACCGGCGGGCGCTCCGCTCCGCCTCGCCAAAGGCCCGGGCGCGACTCCAGGCGGCCACCAGCTCGCCATGCACCTTGGAGACCTCCAGGCGGATGCCCGCGCGGATCTGCTTCTCCTGCGCGCGCAGCTTGTCCAGCTCCGCGCGGGCCTGCTCGAGCTGGGCGTCCTTGATGGGAATGTCGAACGTCCCCCGCATCACCAGGCCCACGCCCCCGGTGCGGTCGTTGTATGGATCAAACGCGAAGGGCGTGCGCTGCCGCGTGGCGCTGGTGGTGAAGCGCACATCATAGAAGCCGGCCAGTCCCAGGTCCGGGTAGTAGCTGCGCTCGCGGATGAAGACCTCCTGCTCGCGCGCGGCGATGCCGGCGGCGATGGCCGTCAACTCCGGACGGGACTGCTCCGCCCGCACCAGGGCCTGCTCCAGGCTGGGCACCGGAACGTCCTCATCGAGCTCCAGGTCCTCTTCCACCACCGTCACGGCGTCTTCGGGCCCCACGTTCGCCAGCAGGCCGATGGCGGCGAGCGCGAACTGACGCCCCTGCAGGGCCTCTGCCTTGCGCGCTTCGATAATCTGCCGGAAGAAGCGGACCTTGTACGAGTCCACGGCGGACACCTGGGCCGAGTCCTCCTTGAGGAGCCGCTCGATGCGCTGGCCAGCGTCCTCCAGCCGCTTCGAAACCTCTTCAATCTGCTGAAGCCCGTTCCGCGCCAGCTGGTAGCCGAAGTATGCCTGCGCGGCCTGGAAGCCGACCTCGTTGCGCGTGCGCTCGCGGAGCGCGGCCCCCAGCACGGGCCCCTGCGCGCCCGCCTTCTCCAGCGCCGTCAGCTTGCCGAAAGTGTAGAGCGGCAACACCGCGTTGCCGGTGGAGAACATCGTCACGCCAACGCGGCCGAAGTTCAGGTCTCCCTTGAAGGTGGCCTCCGTGGTGGGAGGTCCCCCCAGGCCGTCGTTGCGGGCCTCGGGCGTGGGGCCTCCCGCCCCCACGGTGATTTCGAACTTGGGGAACCAGGCCCACCGCGCCTGTTGGTAGAGCGCCTGGAACTTGCGAAGCTCCGCCGTCGCCTCCTCCACCCGGGAGTCCGCTTCGCGAGCCCGCGTCACCAGCTCCGTCAGCGTCAGCGGCGCCCGCCGCGCGGGCTTCTCCTCCGAGTCCGGCGCACCCGGCACGCCCTCCTTCACCTGCTCCGCCTCGGCGGAGGGCTCCAGGGCTGGCGCGGGTGAAATGGCCTGCCCCCGCTGCGAGGTCCCCGGCGTCTCCTCAATCGAGCTGGGCGCGATGCCCGGCGGACTCGGCGGCAGGTCCCGCCCCCCGGTCCCCACGCGCGGCGTGGGCCGCATCCCTCCCGGCGCCCCAGTGCCAGGCACCGCCGTCGGTGCGTCGGAGCTCGGCGCCCCAGTGCCAGGCACCGCCGTCGGTGCGTCGGCGCCCGGCGTCCCCAGGTCCGGCGCCTCCGGCGCTGGCGTAGCGCCGGGCGTGGAGGGGGCCGGCGTGCTCCCGGTGCCGGTTGAAGGGCTGCTCCCCGTCCCGACCGAGCCGGGGGTGAGCTGCGCTCCGGCAACGCCCGCCGCGAGCATCAGCGCCACTGTCACGCCATGATCCAGGTGTCCGCGCATCAACCCGCCTTGTGTAGCTCCCCATAGCCGAGAACCTCACGGCGGCGCAGCATGTCCGTTCGGCTGCGGGCCGTCACCGGTGTTGTTCGTCCCACGGCACCGGCCGGAGATTGTGGACGGCCGCGCCAAAAGACACGGGGGATGTGCACTGTCGTGGAACCCGTGACACTCGCGCGCGAAAAGGAGTTGGTTGGACGTGACGCATGCAGCAGATTGCGCCTGTTCCCGAGACAGAGGATCCCCACACATGCCCCATACCGATCGCGTCAAGCAGATCCTGTCGTGGTACCCGTCCGACAACCCCGGCACCCTGACCAACCTGGCCCGGCTGCTGAACACCGGCACGCTGGCCGGCACGGGCAAGCTCGTCATCCTCCCGGTGGATCAGGGCTTCGAGCACGGCCCGGCCCGCTCCTTCGGTCCGAACCCCGCCGGCTATGATCCGGACTACCACATCAACCTGGCCATCGAGTCGGGCTGCAACGCCTACGCAGCGCCGCTGGGCTTCCTGGAGGCGGTGGCCGGCAGGTACGCGGGTGAGATTCCCCTCATCCTCAAGGTCAACAACTCCGACACCCTGGCCAAGGTGGCCAACCCCATGTCCGCGGTGACGAGCTCCGTGAAGGACGCCGTCCGCCTGGGCTGCACCGCCGTCGGCTACACCATCTACCCGGGCTCCGGGGCGCGCAACGAGCAGTACGAGGACCTCCGCGACATCATCGCCGAGGCCAAGTCCTACGGCCTGCCCACCGTCCTCTGGGCCTACCCCCGCGGCAACCTGTCCAAGGAGGGTGAGACGGGCATCGACGTGGTGGCCTACGCGGCGCAGATCAGCGCCCAGCTCGGCGCCCACGTCATCAAGGTGAAGCCGCCGCAGGACCACATCGAGCAGGCCGAGGCGAAGAAGGCCTTCGAGAAGGCCGGCATCCCCACCAAGACGCTGTCGGACCGCGTCCGCGAGGTCGTCCGCTCCGCCTTCAACGGCAAGCGCATCGTCATCTTCTCCGGCGGCGAGGCCAAGGGCACGGACGCCCTGCTGGAGGAGATCAAGCAGATCAACGCCGGCGGCGGCTTCGGCTCCATCATGGGCCGCAACGCCTTCCAGCGTCCGCACGCCGAATCCATCAAGCTCCTCAAGGACGTGATGGCCATCTTCGCCGGCAAGGCGTAGTCGGCTCGGCGGAAAACAAAGAAGCCCGCCAGGTTTCCCTGGCGGGCTTATTCATTTCAGAGTGGAGCTAATCGGGATCGAACCGATGACCTCTTGAATGCCATTCAAGCGCTCTCCCAGCTGAGCTATAGCCCCGTCTTTTCCTGGGTGTCACCTACCGCTTCAATACAAAAGGCCCGCCAAGTCTCCCTGGCGGGCCTTTTCATTTCAGAGTGGAGCTAATCGGGATCGAACCGATGACCTCTTGAATGCCATTCAAGCGCTCTCCCAGCTGAGCTATAGCCCCGTCTTTTGCTGCTGAGCCGCTTTGGGGAGCGGCCCGACCGGCGAAGTGGGTGCCTTCTACCGTTTCTTCGCTCCAGGCACCAGAACTCTTTGAGGCCTCGGCGCGTTTTTTTGTTCATTCAACCGCTGCGCCACTTCTTCCCCTTCCCGGAGGAGGTCGGTGAGCTCACGCGCGTGGGCCTCGACCGCCTGCTCCGCTGCTTCCACCGCCTTGAGCGCGACGCCGAACCCCGCCGGAAGGTCCAGCCGCCCCTTCTGGACCTGACGCCAGACGGCTTCGCCCAGCTCCTTGAGCGCCTTCTCCTTCTGATCCTTCAGCACGGTGGTGCGAGCGTTCGCCCGGGCCAGGTCCGTGTTGCGCTCCACGGCCTCGCGAAGCTGCGCCAACCGGTCCTGCGCCGCCTGGAAGGCCTCGTTGATCTGCTTCACCACCTCGGACTGCTTCGAGTCGGCCGCCAAGTCAGTCACACTCCTTGAGAAATCAACGATTGCGTAGCGTGCGCTCTCGGAGCCTGTCAACCCGGCCCCGCCCCTGTCCTCCGCAGCCGGGCCGCGAAGAATCCTCCCCCGGGAACCTTGGGAGGCAACGCCTTCAAATAGGGCCCCTGCGCGGCGAGCGCCGCCCGCTCCGCGCCGAGTACGTCCTCGACCGGCTCCAGCGTGAAGTCCGGGTGCTTCGCGAGGAATGCCTCCACCACCGCCTCGTCCTCCTCCGGCATCACCGAGCAGGTCGCATAGACGATGAGTGCACCCGGCTTCGCCTGGCGTGACACCTCATCCAGCAACTCTGACTGCGTGGCCTGGTACTTGGCGATTTCCTGAGCGGTGAGCTTCCACTTCTGATCTGGCTCGCGCGCCAGGGAGCCCGTGCCGCTGCACGGCGCATCAATCAGAAGGACGTCCGCGTCGGACAGCGGAAGCGGATGCGGGAAAGCCACCTGCCGGAGCGAGAAGTGGCGCACGCGCTCGCGCGCCTCGGCCAGCCGGCGCCGCGAACGGTCCCCGGCCAGCACCTTGCCCCGGGGCCCGACGAAGTCCGCCAACGCCAGCGTCTTGCCGCCCGCGCCAGCGCACACGTCCGCCACGGTGAAGCCCTCCAGCGACCCCTCCCGGGGACGGCACAGCTCGGAGATGAGCTGGCTGCCCACGTCCTGCACCTGGAGTCGGCCGGACTTCATCATCCGGGTCTCGAAGACGCGGTGGCTGGAGTCCGTCACCCGCACGGCATCCGGCGCCGCGGCCACCGGCTCGGCGTTGACGCCCTCCTCCCTCAGCGCCGCCAGCACCGCGTCCCGAGTCCCCGGGGGCCGCGCGCGGAAGTGCAGCGACGGCTCCTCATCGAGCGACGCCAGCAGCCCTTCCAGCACGTCCTCCGGGTACACCTGGGCCAGGCGCTGCACCAACCAGTTGGGGAACGAGTAGCGAATGGCCAGCCGCTCCGTCTGGGACTCCGGGAGCGGCGCCTCCGGCAGCGGCTGTTCCACCACGCGCTGGAGGAGGTCGTCCTTGATGGTGCGCGGACGCACGGGCCCCGGCAGCCGGACCTCGGGACCGATGCGCGCCCAGCCCTCACCACAGAAGATGCGGCGCCAGAGGGCATAGCGCACCAGCGCCTGGTCCTCCGTCAGCCCCACCTTGCCCATGGTGTGGCCCAGCAACCGGGCCGCCAGGTCCAGCAAGCGCTGGTGCCGGGACAGCTCGCGCACGGCCATGGCGGCGAAGCGCCGCTCCTGGCCGCCCAGGCCATTGGCCTCTCGCAAGGCGTTGGCGAGCGCGGCCTTCAAAGGCTCGCCGCGCAGCACCGCGATGTGCGCTTCGAGTGCCGCCGTCGCACCACGACGGGAAGGACGACCCAGGCGGTCCGGGTCTACGGGCGTTGCCGGCCAGACGGAATCCACGTGCCTCAGCCCTGCCCTTTCAGTCCCACGGCCACGACCAGGCAGCCTTCCGGGCTGCGCATCCGAGGCGCCTGCCCGGCCCCCAGGAAGAAATACCCGGGCGCCGAATACGACACGCCATCCACTTCGAGTACACCTTCGACCACCTGAACCCCCACGCCCGAGGGGGTCGGGTGGAACGTCCACCCGAAGTCGCCGCCGGCTGTCACGGACACCCACATGGCCCTGAGCGCGTCTTCCCGCGCGCTCTGGACATGAACGCCCTGCGGCGCCCAGGCGCTCGCGGCAGGCCGCTGCCCCTGGGTGGCCAACTGCTCCACGTCCTGACGCAGCGCGATGAAGCGCTCCACCAGGGCGTAGATGTCGTCAATCTGGAACGGCTTGAGGAGCATGGCGTCCGCCACCTGGGGCTGGACGGCCTGGATCACCTCGTCCGGCGTCGCGGCGCTGACAATGGCCACCGCCTGATGACGCTTCCGGGCAGCCTCGACGACCGTCCGGCCGCCCAGCTCGCCTCCGGAGATGCGCAGATCACTGATGACCAGGACGAAGCGCTCGGCCTCGATAGCCGCGACCGCTTCCTCCCCGGTGCTGACCGCGTGGACCTGCGCGAGCTCCGAGATGAGCTCGCCCATGCCTTCCCGCAGGCTCGCGTCATCCTCGACCAGCAACACCCTCATTAACGGGGGACCTCCGCCGCCCCTACCTGCTGGAGCCTGTCCTTTATCAGGACCGGGCGCTTCCAGCGGAAGACCACCTCGCCGGTCCTGCCCTTCGGATGATGGCCCTCCCCGGACTCGAACCGGGACGCGGGGTCAGCCGCAGCGGATTTTGAGTCCGCCTCGTCTACCAATTTCGACAGAGGGCCCCCTGCTGTCGCGACGAGCAGACGTATACCGCGACTTGAAACCAAGTGCATCCGAAGATTGCGGTGATCCACGCACATCGCTAAGAGGGGCCCCCCATGTACAACCTTCTCATCTCCCTCGGTGTGGGAATCGCCGTCGCGCTCCTCGTGAAGGTGGCCGGCTTCTCCATCTGGGCGGGGCTCGTCCCCGGAGTCCTGGCCCTCGTCGGCACCTACATCGTGCTCGCTCGCCGGGTGGCCAGCCGCGTCCAGTCGCTGATGACGGTGGTCCAGAAGGATCTCCAGTCCCAGCCCACCAGCCAGAAGGACGCCCAGTCGCGGGTGGACCGGGCGGTGAAGACGCTGGAACAGGGGCTCGTCTATGACAAGTGGCAGTTCCTGGTCGGTCCGGAGCTGAACTCCCAGATCGGCATGCTGAAGTACATGGTGAAGGACCATGAGGGCGCCCAGGCCGCCTTCGCCAAGGGCAGCGGCCGCAACTACATGGCCAAGGCCATGGAAGGCGCCCTGTACTTCCAGCGCAAGGACTTTGACGCCATGAAGAAGGCGTTCGAGTCCGCCACGAAGAGCGGCAAGAAGGAGTCCATTGTCTGGGCGGCCTATGCCTGGTGCCTGATGCAGAACAAGGACAAGGACGGCGCGCTGCGCGTGCTCGCCCGGGGCGTGGAGCAGAACCCCAAGGACGAGAAGCTCAAGGGCAGCCTCGCCCAGCTCCAGAACGACAAGCGCCTGAAGATGAAGCCCTACGAGCCCATTTGGTGGCAGTTCGGGCTCGAGGCTCCGCCGCCGGTCATGCCCCCCATGGGCGGCCGCCGCATGCAGTTCAGCACCCGACGCTAGCGAACCGTCGCGCGGCCATCGAGCGTCCGCCCGCGCACGGGAATATCTACCGGTTTGCCCCTCTGCGCGCTGCAACGTCTTCCGACCCTGTACAACAGGGCGACGCAGAGGGTGCGCAACCGCCCGGAAACACTCTGACTGCCCTCCCCCACCGCAGGGCATGGTGCTTGCTCCCGCACCGTGCTCACGGATGACGGGGAAAGGCCTCGTCTCGCGGAGCCTGACAGGCTTGGCAGCCGGAGGTCTCGGGTGAAGGTTGTGGGCGTTGGGGTGTGCTTGCTGGACCGGGCGGCGGCGGGTGCGCGTGGGGCGCAGGGGCGTTGGGAGCACACGGCGGGGCGTGGCACCCGAGACTTTCGGCCTGCCATTTCGCAGCAGCCGAATGAAGCGGAGTGGTGCATGGAACGGCGCGGCCGGACCTCCGAGCGGTCCCTTCTGCTCATCATCGAAGATGACGCACAGGTCCGCGAGAGCCTCGTAGACCTGCTCGCTGTACGCTTCGATGTGCTCGCCGCTCCGGATTCGGATGAGGGGCTGGAGCTGGCGCGGGAGCACCGCCCGGACCTCATCCTCCTGGACAGGTTCCTTCCCAGCGGGGACGGGCTCGTGGTGCTCGAGATGCTCCAGCGCGAGTCGCGCACGGAGGCCGTGCCCGTCATCTTCCTGACGGGCGACGCGAACGAGGCCACGCTGGAGCGCTGCCTGGAGATGGGCGCCGTGGACTTCATCCACAAGCCGGCCAGCGCGCGGGAGCTGCTGGCCCGTATCGACCGGGCGCTGCGCCAGAGCGAGCAGCAGCGCCGGCTGCAGATCCTGGCGCAGACGGACGGCCTCACGGGGCTGGCCAACTTCCGGGCGCTGAGCATCCGGATGGAAGAAGAGTTCCGCCGGGCCCAGCGCTACCAGTACCCGCTGAGCGTCGTCATCATCGACCTGGACCACCTCAAGGCCATCAACGACGGCATGGGCCATGACGTGGGCAACCGGGCGATTCTCGCGCTGGCCACCCAGTTGAAGCACGAGCTGCGTGAGTCGGATTTCGCGGCCCGCTTCGGTGGAGACGAGTTCGTCGCGCTGCTGCCGCACCAGACGGCGTTGGAAGCAGCCGTCTTCGCCGAGCGCATCCGCACCGGGCTGCGCGCCGTCGGCGTCCAGAAGAGCGACGGCCGCCCTGCCCCCTTCGGACTGAGCGTGAGCGTGGGCATCGCCGACCATACCTTCGAAGGGCCCCGCGAGGACACCGAGTCGCTGATGAAGGCGGCGGACGCGGCCCTCTACGAGGCAAAGCGCGAGGGGCGGGATCGGGTCGTCGTGTTCGGCCGGCCCGCGAATTCGCCTCCGGCGCAGCGGCACTGAACGGGGCGAGGTGAGGCAGGCAACGGCGGGGCAGCAGCGAGGGCGCGGATGATGCTGGGGAACAGACTGGCGACAGGTTCGAGGGTGGCGGTGGTGGGAGGCGGCATTGCCGGAGCGGGGCTTGCCGCCTCACTCCTTTTCAACGGGAGGGCTCGCGGGCTGGCGCTGGACGTGCGCGTCTACTCCGGAGGAACACAGGAGCGCACCGCCCCGCCGGCGGTGCTCACGCCGGAATGCCGCTCGCGCCTGGCCGCGCTGGGCTGCCGCATTCCCTCCGAATGGCGTACCCATGAGCTGCGCGGCGTTGAAATCATCGCCGAGGGCCGGCGCGAGCTGCTGTCCTCCACGCCCGGTGGCCTCTGGGTGGTGGACGGCTGGCCCCAGGGGCTGGGCGGCCTGGAGCAGGTGCGAGATGTGCTCGCCACCGCGGCCAGCGCCCAGGGCGCTCGCTTCCTTCCCCGCCACGTCGAGCGCGTGGAGCGGCAGGCCCCCGCGCCGGATGCGCCCGCCTCCGTGCGTGGCGCGGGCTCGCTGGTGGTGCGCGCCCAGGGCAGCGGCGATCGCTTTCATGCGGTGGCGCTGGCCTCGGGCGCCGGGCCGCTGATGGGTGACGCCTTCTTCAAGGGCTTCCGCCCCGCCCCCACCATCCCGGCGGTGCAGGCCCGCCTGCGCCACGCTTCGCCTCGGCTGGAGCTGGCTCCGGTGGGCCGGCTGTGGATTGCACCCCTGCCATCGGTCGATGGCCTGTTCCTGCTGCCTGGCGCCAACTCGATGTACGCGCTGGCCTTCGGGCCGGCGGTGACGCCCGCGGACCTGTGCCAGGTGCTGATGATGGCCGCGCGTGACGGGCTGGTGGAGGAAGGCTTCGAACTGGCGGCCCTGGAGACCACTCGCCTGCCCTACGGACCGGGCCGGACGCTGGTGGCGCCGGGGCAGGTCGCGGTAGGGCCCGCGGCCTTCGGCCACCCGCTCCAGGTGGGACTGTCGGAGACCCTGGCTTCGTGCAGCCGCGCGGCGGTGGCGCTGCTCGACGGCGGGCTGGACACGGGCCTCCTGGAGCGCCGCTACGTGCGCGAAGGCCTGGGCGAAATGCTGGAGGACGCCGCCGCGGGAGCCCGGACGATGACCTGGCTGCGCCGAGCAGGGCCCCGAGCGCCGGAGGCCTTCGTCAGGGCGAAGGGGCGACGAACGCTGGGTGGTACCTTCGGCGGCGGAGTGCTGGGCCTGAGCGGCCCCACGCCCATCACGCTCCTGGGCGCCGCGCGCTGGCAGGGGCTCAAGGGGCTGGTGGGCTCCTGGCTGCGCACCACGGTGGAGCCGGTGCCCTCGGTGGTGCCGGAGTTGGAGCCGGACCTCTACTACGTCGTGGATGACGACCCGGACGCACGCGAGGCGCTCACCGCGCTGCTGGAGAGTACCGGAGCGACGGTGGTGTCCTTCGCCGACGAGTTGGCCCTCTTCTGCGCGGTGGCCCGGCGGCCTCCCACGGCCATCCTCCTGGACGTGGTGCTGCACTGGGTGGATGGCCTGCGGCTGGCCGAGGGCCTGAAGCAGCATCCCCTCACCCGGAACACCCGCGTGCTGGTGATGAGCGGCCTTAACCGGCCACATGTCCGGCAGCGGGCCCTGGACGCGGGGGCCGAGGCCTTCCTGCCCAAGCCCGTGGACCCAGACCGGCTGCTGCGCATCCTCACCGGCCGGGTCCCCGTCCTGGAGTCCGCGCCCGCGCCGCACGCCTCGGACGACACGCGCGAGTTGGCCGCGGACCGCTACGCGTCCTGAGCACCGCCGGGAATGGCGGCCACGGAGACCGGGGCGTGGATGGCCTCGGCGCTCCCGGGCATCAGCGCCTTGAGGTTGCCGCGGATCGTCTCGCAGATCCGCTCCAGCGGCAGGTCGTTGTCGTCGTGGCCGAACGGGTCCTCGATCTCCACGCCAATCTCCTCGATGCCGAAGAAGACGTAGGCGACGACGAACGTGGCCGGCACCGTTATCCAGCCGAACGAATCCACCAGCGCGAACGGCAGCGTGTAGCAGTAGACGATCAGCGCTCGCCGCAGGTGCATCATGTAGGCGAACGGCATGGGCGTCTTGTGGATGCGCTCGCAACCGCCGATGTAGTCGATGAGCAGTTGGACATTCTGGTCGAGCTGCATCTGGACGTATTCGGGGTAGTAGCCCCGCAGCCGGCCCTCATCGAGCACGGCGGACATCTTCTGCGACACCGCGAGCGGCACGTGCTGGCTGCCCAGCACGGCGTCCGCTTCGTCGCGCGGCAGCTCGGAGGCGACGGGGCCCAGATCGCGCTCCCCTCGCAGTGACGCGGCGGCGGCATAGGGGAAGCTGCTGATCCACCGCAGCAACGTGCCGTAGAGCGCGGCGTCCCGACGCATGAAGACGCTGGATGCACGAGCCAGATTGCGCGTCTCGTTGACGATGCCGCCCCACAGCTTCCGGCCTTCCCAGAAGCGGTCATAGGAGGCGTTGGTCCGGAAGACGAGCAACAAGCTGAGCGAGATACCCGCCAGCGTGTGCACCGTGGCCGGGATGTCCAGGGGCCTGGTGTGATGATGGACCGCGGTGACGCCCACGGCCCACAACACACAGACGAGGACCCGGGCCACAATCTCGCGGACCATGGAACCGCGAAGGTAATGGAAGTAGCTCCACCAACGGTGCGGGTCGTAGTCGATCATATTGTCGCAGGGCGCCTACGCTGCCGCGCCTGCGCGGGGCATGGCAAGCGCCAATCCAGGGGGACACGTGGGATGTGTCCGCCCTGGACGGGAGCCGGTGCCCTCGGCCGCTAGCCCGTCAGTGGGAGATGGAGGCAGGCGTCGTCGGACCGCCCGAGCGGAGCACCTTGCGCACGGTGAGGGCGCCCGCCATCAGCGCCACGCCCCGGAAGAAGATGGCGACTCCCACCAGCGTGCCCACCAGCCAGACGGCGGAGATGGGCCACTGCCGCATCACGATGATGCCCAGGAAGATGGACACGGCGCCGTAGAGGAAGTCCCAGCCCCACCGGGGATAGCGATCCATCACCGAGGTGACGGCGTGAAAGAGCCCGCTGGCGAAGAAGTAGCCCGCCAGCAGCAAGGTCATGGCCCCCAGTCCCGCCGCCGGGTAGACGAGCACGAACAGACCCACGACGACGGAGAGGATGCCGCTGAGCAGGTACAGCCAGAACGGCCCCCCCTCCTTGCGCGTCCGGAAGGCGGAGATGACTTCCATGACGCCTGCCACGGCCAGCATCGCGCCGAAGAGGATGGCCGACACCAGGCTGGTGAAGAAGGCGGCTCCCAGCGCGACAATCCCCAGCAGCGTCATCAGAATCCCCATGATGAAGGGGCCACCCCAGGCCGCCGAGTTCACCCTCGTCCTCATGTCAGGGGTCAGGATTTCCGGTTTGCGTTCATCGGTGAAGGCCATGGTGACTGCTCCCGAAGCGAGTGCACTTCGGAGGCCGAGCCGCCTTGCGTGTCGCCCGCCTGTCGGCAGGCGACAAAGGAACCCGGCACATCCATCGCCGAACATGGGCCCCCGCACGGGGGCCGACAACGCTCGCTCACGCCGCTCCGTCCCCCGCCCGCCCCGACCTCTGGGCCGTCAGGGGGAGCAGCCGCCGCCGAGCGGAAGCGCCGCCTCGTACGGGGGAGCCAGGAAGACAGCACCGGGCTCCTTCCGGAACCACGTCAACTGCCGCTTGGCGTAGCGGCGCGTCTCCTGCGCGGTGTCGTGAATGGCCTCTTCGCGCGTCATCCGCCCCTCAACGACGGCGCGCGCCTGCACATAGCCCACGCTGCGCATGGGCGCCGCATCGGCGTACCCCCGCGCCAGCAGCTCGCGGGTCTCCTCTACGAGCCCGCGCTCGAACAACATCCGCGTGCGCGTGTTGATGAGCCCGTACAGCACGTCGCGCGGCGGCGACAGGACGTACAGGTGGAAGGGATAACGGTCCGGCGCGAAGGCATGGGCCTTCCGGAACGCCGAGGCGGGCACGCCTGTCTGCGCATGAATCTCCAGCGCCCGGATGACGCGGACCAGGTCCTGCGGAGGGAGCTTCGCCGCCGTCTCCGGGTCCACCTCCGCCAGCCTCCGATGCACCGCCTCGCGCCCCTCGCCGGCCGCCAGCGTCTCCAGCTCCGCCCTCAACTCCGGCGAGGCCCCGGGCGCCTCGAGCACACCGTGAAGCAACACACGCAAATACAGCCCGGTGCCGCCCACGACGAAGACAGGCCGGCCGCGTGCGGCAATCTCCGCGATGACGGCGTCCGCACGGCGCTGGTACTCGACAGCGGAGAACGCCTCCATCGGGTCCACGGCGGACACCAGGTGATGAGGCACCGCGGCCAGCTCCTCCGAAGAGGGCTTCGCCGTGCCGATATCGAAGTGCCGGTACACCTGCTGCGAGTCCGCGCTGACAATCTCGCCACCAGCACGCTGAGCCAGCGCAATCGCCAGCGCCGTCTTCCCCGACGCCGTCGGCCCGGCAATCACCGTCAACAGTGGACGCTGCGCTCCCCCCTCACCCATTCGCCAACGCTCCCTGAATCACCGCCGCCGCGGACGCATCACGCGCGAACACCAACCGCACGGGCGAAACCTCCGACAGCAACCGTCCCGCCGCGCCAAGCAACCCACCCCGCCCCACGGGCGTCGCCTCGGGCAGCAGGGCGTTGACGAGCAGCATCCGTCCGACGTCGCCAGCGGCCTGCGGCTCCCACCGCGACACGCCGTCCCATGCCAGCGTCCCCACCGCGCTCAGCGCCGCCTCGGCGGCCTGCCCCACGTTCCACGGAGTCCCCGCCGCCCGCCAGCCCTGGCCGGGCTCCGGCCACACGGCCACCAACTCATCGGAC
>NZ_JABFNS010000045.1 GCF_013116825.1 Myxococcus xanthus | reverse complement strand
GGGCGGGGGCTGGGGGGCAGGCGTCGTCACGGCGGACCTGTCCTCATAACAGCCGCCCCCTCCATGCGGTCATCTCTTCCAGCCAGGCTCACCCCTTGTTGCCAGCTGCCGAACGAACGACGGCGGACTTGGGCTCGTCCTCGTCACCGGCGGAGTGGCCCGGCACTGCGGCGTCCACGTCGTCGTCCAGATCCGTGAGCCGGGCCAGCTCCGCCTCGGCGTCATGGGCGTCCTGCTCGGCCTGCGGGAGCTGGAGCTTCTTCGTCGCCATCTCCTGCTTGATGCGGATCAGCCCCTCCTCGCCAATGTCGAGGAACGCCCGCACGACCTCCGGATCGAACTGCGTGTTGGCGCAGCGTTTGATCTCCTGGATGGCGTTGGTGAACGTCGTGCCCTTGCGGTAGGGCCGGTCGCTCGTCATCGCGTCCAGCGTGTCCGCCACGGCGAAGATGCGCGCGCCAATGTGGATTTCGTGCCGCTGGAGGTTGCGCGGATAGCCGGCGCCGTCCCAGCGCTCCTGGTGCGAAAGGACGATGGAGGCGGGCGTGTCCAGGAACGGAATGGCCTGGATCATCTGGAAGCCGATGTCCGGGTGCTTGCGCATCTCCAGCCACTCGTCCGGGGTGAGCTTGCCCGGCTTGAGCAGCACCGCGTCCGGCACGCCAATCTTCCCGATGTCGTGCAGCAGCGCGCCGCGTCCGATCTCCTCCAGCTCCTTGCCCTGGATGCCCATGCGCTGCGCGATGGCGGACGTGTAGCTGACCACGCGCTGGGAGTGGTCGCTCGTCTCGTGCTCGCGCGCGTCCAGGGCGGCCACCAGGGCCAGCAGCGTGTTCTGGTACGTGTTGGCGATGTCACGCAGGGCGCTGCGCAGCTCGGCCGTCCTGTCCCGGACCTTGCGCTCCAGCTTCTTCTGGTAGCGCTTGCGGGCCATCTCGATGCGGCGCTTGGCCAGCGCCCGCTCGATGGCCCGGATGAGGTCCGTGAGCTTGGGTGGCTTGAGCAGGTAGTCCACCGCGCCGCGGCGCAGGCAGTCCACGGCCGACTCGGTGTCACCGTAGCCCGTGAGCATGATGACGGAGGTGTCGGGGAGCCGCTCGCGGAGGTTCTCCAGGAGCCAGAGGCCGTCCTTGCCCGGCATCTTCATGTCACTGATGACGAGCGGCGTCTCCTCCTCGCCCGCCAGGTCCAGGGCCATCTCGGCCCCGTTGGCGACGACACAGTTGTAGCCTTCCTCACGTAGCAGGACAGAGATGACGTCTCGTACGGAGTCGTCATCGTCGACGATGAGGATTCGGGGTGGGGCAGGGGGGATGGCTTCCACAGCGAGCGATTCTAGAGGTTTCCGGGATTCATTGGCCAACGCGTACGGGAATTTACCATCGGATCAGGGTTCACGGCTGATCGAATAGGGGGCCTGGCGAGGGGACGACCCCTGGCGGTGGGTGGGGCAGGCAGGCTCCGCGTCCTGTCCGCCCCTCTGAATCCGGCGGCGGGACCGCCCGCCCGCCAGCGCCCCTACACCTGGGGAGGCAGGGACGGCACCTCACCCTTGACGTCGGGTTGCGTCAGGTGCGGGGCTGGGCGAGCGAGCGGTCGTACCGGAAGGGGGTCAGGTCCACGGCGGGCTGCTCACCCAGCACGGCCTGCGCGACGAGCTTGGCGGTGATGGGGGCCAGGAGGATGCCGTTGCGGAAGTGGCCCGTGGCCAGGAAGAGCCCGGGCACCGGGCCTTCGCCCAGGTAGGGCCGCTTGTCCTCGGTCCACGGTCGGAAGCCCGCCCACGTCTCCGTGACGGGCGCCGAGCCCAACTCCGGGCACAGCTCCAGGGCCATGTCGAGGATGCGCGCCAGCCCCGCCGCGGTCACCTGCTTGTCGAAGCCCACCAGCTCCATGGTGCTGCCAGCGATGACCCGGCCGTCCGCGCGCGGGACCAGGTAGCCCTTCTCGGACGTGACGATGCGGTCCAGCAGGGGCAGGCGTGTCTGGAATTGAACCATCTGCCCGCGCGCGGGCCGCACCGCCCGGGCCTCCACGCCGGCGCCGTGGACCAGGGCGGACCAGGAGCCCGCGGCCAGCACCACCGCGTCAGCGCGCAGCAGCTCGCCGTCCAGGTCCACGCCGACCGCGCGGCCTCCCTCCTGCACCACGCCGCGCACGTAGCCGCTGCGGAACTCCGCGCCCAGCCGGGCGGCGGCCATCGTCAGGGCGCGCACCAGGAGCCGGTTGTCCAATTGATGGTCATCCGGGAAGTGCGCCGCGCCCACGGCCTTCGCGGACAGGCGGGGCTCCAGGGCGCGGGCCGCGGCGCCGTCGAGCAGCTCGGCCCGGAGGCCCATGCCACGCTGCCACGCCACCGTGGCGTCCAGGTGGTGGAGGCTGGCCTCGCTGAAGGCGACCTTGAGGATGCCGCAGGGCCGGTAGGCCACGTCCACGCCGGACAGCTCGCGCAACTCGGCGGCGAAGGCGGGATAGAGGCCGCGGCTGCGCAGGCACAATTCCAGGAAGGCGCCCGGACCGTCGGACTCCATCTGGGGCGCGAGCATCCCCGCCGCCGCGCTGGAGGCCTCCGCGCCTGGAATGGAGCGCTCCAGCACGACGACGCGCACTCCGGCCTGCCGCAGCCGCAGCGCGATGCCGCAGCCCATGATGCCCCCACCCACGATGATGACGTCCGCGACTTGCATGGGCGCTTCCTGCTCGCCCGCGCGGGTGTTTGCAAGCGTTGCGCGGGCTCTCCCGGGGGCCGGTTGACGGCGGGGCGCTTTGTCGTTACTCATGCTGCGATGCTCTTCGCGTCCCTTCACCATCACCATGCGCATCATCGGCTCGGCCCCGACGGGACCGTTCGCCATGCGCATGCCTGGGTGAGACGCTAGACGCACCACCCACCTCGGCACCTGCCGCAGCGACCGAAGGCCCGTCCCCCAGGACGGGCCTTTTTTCGTTTCCGCGTCGTTGTCTCCTCGCAGTCTCGAAGGTCCCCCATGCTGCTGAAGATTGCTCTGCCCAACAAAGGCCGCCTCTCGGACGAAGTACGGGAGTTGTTCAATGACGCGGGCCTGGAGGTGCGGGCCCGGGGCGAGCGCGCGCTCACCGCGTCATTGGGCGGAGAGTTCGAGGCCATCTTCGTCCGCGCCCAGGACATCCCGGAGTTCGTGGCGGACGGCGCCGCGCATGCGGGTGTCACCGGTTGGGACCTGGTGTGTGAGTCCGGACGTGAGCTGGACCTGCTGATGGACCTGGAGTTCGGCAGGTGTCGCCTGGTGGTGGCGGCGCGGGAGGAGGGCGGCTTCGCCTCGCCGGAGGACGTGAAGGAGGGCATGCGGGTCGCGTCCTGCTTCCCCCGGCTGACGCAGGAGTTCTTCGCCAGGCGCGGGCAGCGGGTGGCGGTGGTTCCGGTGTCGGGCGCGGCGGAGATTGCGCCCCACCTGGGCATCGCGGACATCGTCGTGGACCTGACGTCCACCGGCTCCACGCTGAAGATGAATGGCCTGCGCGAGGTGGCCACGGTGCTGGAGTCCAGCGCGCGGCTGGTGGCGTGCAAGGGCAATCCGGTGGACACCCAGCAGAAGCTGGACGAGCTGAAGCAGGCGCTGGGCTCGGTGTTGGCGGCGCGCGACAAGCGCTACCTGATGGCCAACGTGCCGAAGGACTCGCTCATCCGGGTGCGCGAAGTCCTCCCGGGCCTCAATGGTCCCACCGTGGTGGACGTGCTGGACGGCGGTGACTTCGTGGCCGTGCACGCGGTGGTGCCGGCGAAGACCATCTACCGCACCATCAACGCGCTGAAGGCATTGGGCTGCGAGGGCATCCTCGTCACCCGCATTGAAAGGTTGATGGCGTGACGGCCTCCCTTGCTTCGTCGACCCTGAGGTACCGCGGTCCCCTGTCCGCTCTGGCTCGGGAGGACTTCCGCCGTCTGCTGGACCGCGCGACTGGATCCGATGCCCGCGTCGCGCTGCGCGTGCGGGAGCTCATCGCCCGCGTGCGAGCGGAAGGAGACCAGGCGCTCTTCGATCTCGCGCGGCAGTTCGACCGCGTGGAGCTGACAGCGTTGGAGGTTCCGCGAGAGGTCTGTGCCGCGGCGCTCGCCGGATTGGAGCCGTCCGTCAGGGACGCGCTGGCCCGCGCGGCCCGCAACATCGCCCTGGCGCATGCGCCGCAGAAGCCGCAATGGGTGGAGGTCGAAACCGAGCCCGGCGTCCTCGTGGGCCGGCGGCCGGATCCGCTGGGCCGCGTGGGCGTGTATGCACCGGGAGGCCGCGCGGTGTACCCCAGCAGCGTGCTGATGGGCGTGGTGCCCGCGAAGGTGGCGGGCGTGGGCGAGGTCATCGTGTGCTCGCCGCCGGGGCCCGATGGACTGCCACACCCCAGCGTGCTGGCGGCGGCGTCCCTGGCGGGCGCGGACCGCGTCTTCTCGCTGGGCGGCGCGGGCGCGGTGGCGGCCATGGCCTATGGCACGGAGAGCGTGCCGCGCGTGGACCGCATCGTGGGGCCGGGCAACGCCTATGTGGCCGAGGCCAAGTTGCAGGTGGTGGGCGCGGTGGCGATTGAAGCACCCGCGGGCCCCAGTGAAATCCTGGTCGTGGCCGACGCCACGGCGAGCCCGGCCGCGGTGGCGCGGGAGATGCTGGCCCAGGCGGAGCATGACCCAGAGGCGGCATGTGTCACGCTGGCGCTGGGCGACACGCTGGCGGACGCCATCGCCGCGGAGGTGGAGCGGCAGGCGGAGCGCGCGAAGCGGTGGGAGATCGTCACGTCGGCCCTGGGCTCTCGCGGCGCGGTGCTGACGGTGGCGTCCCTGGAGGAAGCCTGGCCCTTCGTGGCGGACTTCGCTCCGGAGCATCTGCTCATCGCCACCGCGTCGCCGCGGGAGGACTTGGGACGGGTGCGCAACGCGGGCACCGTCTTCCTGGGTGAGCGCTCGTCGGTGGCTTACGGCGATTACATGACCGGCTCCAACCACGTGCTGCCCACGGCGGGGCTGGCGCGGGCGTACTCGGGACTCAACCTGCTCGACTTCTACCGGTGGACCACCTACCAGCGCGTCGCGCCCACGGCGGCGGCGTCTCTGGCGGAGGACGTGGGGCGGCTGGCCGACGGTGAAGGTCTCTTCGCGCACGCGGACGCCGCGCGCGCCTGGGGGCGGCCATGATTCCCAGGCGGGCTTCGTACCGGGACATTCCGCTGTATGCGCCGCCGAATCGGCCGTGCCGGGTGGACCTGAGTGACAACACCAACCTCTTTGGCGTTCCGCCCTCCGTGGAGCGGGTTCTTGCCACCACTGTGTCCCGCGTACCGCGTTATCCGAAGGGTTATGCCCCGGACCTGCGCCGGGTGCTGGCTGCGTCCATTGGAGCGGCGCCCGAGGAGATAACGACGGGCTGTGGCTCGGATGACGTCATCGACTCGGCGCTCCGCGCCTTCTTGGAGCCCGGGGACACGCTGGCCTATCAGGACCCGACCTTCGTCATGGTGCCGCTGTTCGCCAAGATGAACGGGCTCGAGGGCGTGCCGATACCGTTGAAGCCGGACTTCGACGTGGATGCGGACGCACTGCTCGGCACGGGGGCGAAGGTCATCTACCTGTGTTCGCCCAACAACCCCACGGGCACCGCGCTGTCGCGGGCGGCGGTGGAGCGGGTTGCCGAGGACGCACCGGGCATCGTCATTATCGATGAGGCGTATGCGGACTTCGCGCCAGGGAAGGACTTCCTCGACCTGGCGCGACGGCGGTCGAATGTCCTGGTGACGCGCACCTTCTCCAAGGCCTTCGGGTTGGCGGGGCTGAGAGTCGGGTGGGGCGTCGGAGCGCCCGAACTGGTGGCGGAGGTCGAGAAGGCTCGCGGGCCCTACAAGCTCACCAGTGTCGCGGAGGCCGTGGCCGTCTCGGTGCTGAATGGTGACGCGGACTGGGTGCGAGCCCGTGCGGAGGAAGCCGTCGCCTGTCGCGAGCGGCTGCGCGGCGAGTTGGTGTCGTCGGGGCTGACGCCTCTGCCCTCGGAAGCCAACTTCCTGATGGTGCCGCTTCCGGGCGCGCTGGCGGTCGCGGAGCGGATGCGTGAGCGGGACGTGAATGTGCGGGCGTTCCAGGCGCTGACGGGCGTGGGCGACGCGCTCCGAATCGGTGTGGGGCCCTGGCCCTTGATGGAGACGGCGCTGGCGGCGCTGCGGGAGGCGTTGCGATGAGAGTCACCTTGTTCGATTACGGCGCGGGCAACCTCCACTCGCTGGCCAAGGCGCTGGCCACGGTGCCGGGCGCTGAGGTGCGCGCCCAGGAGGACCCCTTGCGTGCGCTGGACACTGACGTGCTGGTGCTGCCGGGGGTGGGCGCATTCGGTGCGGCGGTGGCGCGGCTCGCGCCGGGGCGTGAAGCCATGCGCGCGGCACTGGAGCAGGGCCTGCCGTGCCTGGGCATCTGCCTGGGCATGCAGTTGCTCTTCGACGGCAGTGACGAAGGCGCCGGCGCCGGCCTGGGTTACTTCGCGGGCCGGGTGACACGGCTGGCGGCGAAGCGAGTGCCCGAGATTGGTTGGAACCAGGTCGAGGACGAACGCACGCTGGCGGGGGCGCGGCTGGACACCGTGTACTACGCGCACAGCTTCGTCTGCCGCGCCGCGGATGCTTCGGTGGTGATGGGGTGGACGACGCACGAGGCGGACCGCTTCCCGGCGGCGGTGCGCAGGGGAAGGGTGGTGGGTGTGCAGTTCCACCCGGAGAAGTCCTCCACGGCGGGCGTGCGCTTCGTGCAGGCCTTCCTGCGGGAGGTGGCGCCGTGATTGCGATTCCTGCCATCGACCTGCGCGAGGGCGCGTGTGTCCAGCTCGTGGGCGGCTCGTACGCGGCGGAGAAGGTCCGGGTGGAGGACCCGCTGGAGGCATTGAAGCAGTGGCGCCGTCACGGCTTCCGCGCGTTCCATGTCGTGGACCTGGACGCGGCGCTGGCCAAGGGCTCCAACGCGGACGCCATCTTCCGGCTGACCGCCCACGAGCGAGGGCTCACCTTCTCCGTGGGCGGCGGCGTGCGCGATTCCGACCGGGTGGAGACCGTCCTGTCGGGCGGAGCCGAGTTCGTGGTGGTGGGAACTCGCGCCATCGAAGACGCCGGCTGGCTGGCGGACATCGCGAACCGCTTCCCCGGCCGCGTGGTGGTGGCCGCGGACGTGAAGGGGCGCGAGGTGGTGACGCGAGGCTGGACGGAGGGAAGCCATCGCGACATCCGGGAGATGCTGGCGGCCTTCGAGCCCTTGCCGCTGGGGGGCCTGCTCGTGACGGCGGTCCATAAGGAGGGGCAGTTGTCGGGAGTGGATCTGCCGTTGATGCGGGAGGTGGCGAGCACCAGCCGGCACCGCCTGTACGCGTCGGGGGGCGTGACGTCGATGGAGGACCTGCGGGCCCTCGCGGCGGCGGGCGCATACGGGGCCGTCATTGGCATGGCGCTGTACACCGGAAGGCTGGATGCGAGCGCAGTCGCTCGGGAGTTCGCGGGATGACCACTGTCATTCGAGAGACGAAGGAGACGCAGGTCCGGGTGGAGCTGTCGCCGGGCACGGGCGTCACGAACGTGGACACGGGGTTGAAGTTCTTCGACCACATGCTGGCCACCTTCGCGCGCTACGCGGGGCTGGACCTCTCGCTGCATGCGCGGGGGGACCTCACGCACCATGTGATGGAGGACGTGGCCATCACGCTGGGCACGGCGGTGCAGCAGGTGATTCCCGCCACGGCCGCGCGTTTCGCCGAGCGCACCATTCCCATGGACGACGCGCTGGTTCAGGCCTGTCTGGATGCAGGGGGGCGCTTCTATTACCAGGGCCCGTTGAAGAACCGGCTCTACGAGCACTGGATGCGCTCGTTCAGCGAGCACGCCCGGGTGACGCTGCACCTGCGGGTGCTGCGCGGAAAGGACAGCCACCACGCGACGGAGGCGTCCTTCAAGGCGCTGGGGCTGGCGCTGCGGGATGCCATGGTGGACTCCGGCTCGGTGTTCAGCATGAAGGGCTCCGTGTCCCTGGAGGTGAAGTGATGCTCACGCGGCGGCTCGTCGTCTGTCTGGACGTGAAGGGCGGACGCGTGGTGAAGGGCGTCCAGTTCGAGGGACTTCGCGACGTGGGTGACCCGGTGGAGCTGGCCCGGCGCTACGAAGCGGAGGGGGCGGATGAGCTGACGTTCCTCGACATCTCCGCCAGCGCCGAGGAGCGGGACACCTTGTGGGAGCTGGTGCGGCGCACCGCCGAGCAGCTCTTCATTCCCCTGGCTGTCGGCGGCGGAGTGCGCACGGTCGATGACGTGGGCCGGGCGCTGCGAGCGGGCGCGGACAAGGTGAGCATCAACTCCGCGGCGGTGGCCAACCCGGCGCTGCTCACCGCATGCGCGGAGCGCTTCGGTGCGCAGTGCGTGGTGGCCAGCATCGACGCGAAGCGAGACGGAGACCGCTGGCGCGTCTACACCCACGGCGGCAGGAGGCCCACGGACCTGGACGCGGTGGCCTGGGCGCGTGAGTGTGTGGCGCGCGGGGCAGGGGAAGTGCTCCTCACCAGCATCGACCGGGATGGCGCGCGGACGGGCTACGACCTGGCGTTGACGCGGGCCGTGTCGGAGGCGGTCGATGTGCCCGTCATCGCCTCGGGCGGCGCGGGCAGCGCGGCGCACGTCCGGGACGCGTTCCAGGAGGGAGGCGCTGATGCGGCCTTGGTCGCGGGCATCCTTCACGACGGCCTCACCACCGTGGGCGCCATCAAGGCGCTGCTCCGCGAGGGCGGCCTTCACATTCGGAGCCTGGCATGACGGACTCGGGAAATCTGATGCAGGCCGCCGCCGAGGTGGCGCGGATGGCAGGTGACGCGGCGTTGGGGTTCTTCCGCGGTGGCATCGCGGTGGACACGAAGTCGGACGGCTCTCCGGTGACGGTGGCGGACCGCACGGCGGAGTCCCGTGCGCGCGAGTGGCTGGACGCGCGCTTCCCCCAGGACGGCATCCTGGGCGAGGAGTTCGGCGAGACGCGTCCGGGCGCGAAGCGCCGGTGGATTCTGGATCCCATTGACGGGACGAAGACGTTCATCCGAGGTGTCCCCCTGTGGGGCACGTTGGTGGCGCTGGCGGAGGGGGAGCGCATCCTCGTGGGGGCCGCGTACTTCCCCGCGGTGGGTGAGTTGCTGGTGGCGGCGCCGGGGCAGGGCTGCTTCTGGAACGACCAGCGCGCGGCCGTGTCCACGCAGGCGGAGCTGTCCCAGGCCGTGGTGCTGTCCACGGATGAGCGCTTCACGGTGTATCCGGCGCGCGGGGCTGCCTGGCGCTCGCTCGCGCGGGATGCGGCCGTGGACCGCACCTGGGGGGATTGCTACGGCTACCTGTTGGTCGCCACCGGGCGCGCGGAGGTCATGGTGGATGAGCTGCTGTCCCCCTGGGATGGAGCGGCCTTGCAGCCCATCATCGAGGAGGCCGGCGGTGTGTTCACCGACTGGACGGGGCGGCGGACCGCGTTCGGCGGAAATGGAATCGCCACCAACGCGGCCATGGCGCGCGTGGTGCGGGAGCGGCTCGGCGCCGTGGAGACACGCTGATGCTCGACCTGGACGCGCTCGACTTCGCGAAGGGCAACGGGCTGGTGACGGTCGTCACGCAGGACGCGAGCACCGGTGACGTGTTGATGGTGGCGCATGCGGACCGGGAAGCCCTGGAGCGCACGCTGGCCACGGGGGAGATGCACTACCGGTCGCGCACGCGCGGCCTGTGGCACAAGGGCGCCACCAGTGGAAACGTCCAGCGCGTGGTGGCGCTCCGCGCCGACTGTGACGGTGACGCGGTGCTCGCGCGCGTGAAGAAGGCGGGCCCCGCGTGTCACCTGGGGACGGAGACCTGCTTCGGCCCGGGCCATTGGGATGCGCTGAGCGCGCTGGATGACACGCTCGCTCGGCGCGCCGCACCAGCGGAGCGGCCCGATGATGCACCTCCGAGCTACACGCGCCGCTTGCTGCAGGACCGCAACCTGCGCTTGAAGAAGCTGGGCGAGGAGGCCGCGGAGTTGGTGACGGCGTGCGCGGACGTGGACCCGTCACGCGCCGCCGAGGAAGCGGCGGACGTGCTCTACCACGTGCTCGTCGCGGTCCGGCCCCTGGGCCTCTCGCTCGACGACGTGAAGGCAGTCCTCGCCAGGCGCGCTTCGCGTTGATGCGCCGCGCATGTCCGCTGCACGACAAGATCCGGTGAATCCTGGAGATGACGCGGGCGTATACGTGTTTTCCCTGAGTGTCCGTGTCGGTCCGAGTGGATTTGTCCGTTTCCGCTGCAGGGCTGGAGCGCGGTGTCGGGCCCAATGAATGCTGGTTCAGGTGTCGTGCACTTCAACGAATGGAGTGTTCCTGCTACAGATCCGACCGCACGGCAGCGTGGCAAGCCGGGCGGGTGCCGGTCAGGCGCTCGCCTCACCGGAGGCATCGTGAACGGCCCTACCTACAAAGCGGAGATCATCGACCGAGTCATCTTCTCCCGCTGGGAGAATCCTCCGACCAAGGAGGACGTGACGCTGGTGCTGGCGCAGATGCAGGAAGCTGCGGCGCGGCTCAACACGAACCTCATCTACGTGGGTTCGGTGAGCTCGAAGTCGAAGGTGCCCGACGCGAACGAGCGCACCGTCCTCAACCAGTTCCTCATGGACGCCCGCCGCACCTGCGTGGAGCAGGCGTGGCTCATCTATGAAGGCACGGACCTGCAGCACAACCTTCAGCGCGTCATCATCTCCGGCGTGCTCATCCTCACGCGCACCTTCGACAACTTCCTGTCGGTCGCGAAGTCGGGTGACTCCATCGTCAAGGACGTGAGCGCGGTGCTGAAGAAGGACGCCGCGCCACTCTTCACACTGGCCAAGGAGCGCGGCCTCGTCTTCTGATGTCGGTCGGCGGCGCCTTCAGCGGGCGCCGTGGACCTCCAGCTCCTTCAGTTCGGTGTCCGCGCGCTCGGGGAAGACGCTCACGGCGTCCACGTCGCGCAGCGGCACCTGGAGCGGGCACTGCTCCCACTGACCCGTGCCGGTGAAACGGCACACGGTGGGGTTGACGAAGGCGAAGTCCTTCTCCGGGTCCTTCAAGCCCACGCCCTGCGGCGTCCGGACGATGGCGCGCACCGTTCCCGGGCCCGTGGCGCGGACCCTCACTGATACGAACTGCTTCAGCGTGGGCGCGTAGCTCGCACGCAGCGCGCCGTCCGCCTCCCATCGCTGACTCTTGAGCGCCTTGCCGACCGGGACCCCGGTGTTCTCGTCCCGGTCGAACGCCTGGAAGCCGGGCTCGGTGCCTTCAATCCGGTCCGGCTTCACGGCGCTCGTCTCGGGAGGAATGGGCACCGCGGCCAGGGCGACCAGCGCGGGCGTGGGCGACACGAGGTTCACAGCGGCGGCGCGCAGCAGCGCGTCATCCAGGAAGCCTGCCTGCGAGCAGCGGGGCGCGAGCTCCCCGACGAGCGCGAGCACCGGGGGCCGTACCGTGAGGTCTGACTGGGCCGCGGGTGCGAGCCCCAACTGGACGAGCGAGGCACAAGCCCCTCCCAGGCCTGGCCCCGCATGCTCCAGGTTCCACTTCGCGCTCGCGACGTCGGCATTCGGCCCCACCGCGGCACTCAGCAGGGCCTGCCCCACGGCCCGGGCGCACGAATTGGCGGCCGGCGGGCAGTGCTCACACAGGCTGGCCAGCAGGCCACGCAGCGGTGTGGCTTCTCCCTCGGATAAGGGCGACCGGGCATCCAGGGCCACGCCCAGCGCGCAGGCGCGAACGGGCGGTTGACGGCATGCGTCGAGCTGCTGGCGCGCTTCGTCCAGGACCCGGGTGTCCTGGGGCGTGCGGAGGGCGCTTTCAAGGGCCCGTTCCAGCGTACGGCACTCAGGGGCGGAGGAGGGGACGGGGGCCCCGTCAAGGGCGTCACCCGCCTGGGCCATGCTCCCGGGCCGAGGACCGGGCGCTTTCTCCTGGTGCGTCACACACCACAGGCGTCCAAAGGCGATGAGTGCTACCAACATCAAGAGGAGGGTTCGGAGCGGGAAACGGCGCACGAGCAAACTCCTTGATTCCAACCGGGACCGGGGGTTATCAGCCCCACCGGGTTCCATCCGCAATAATTACGGAGGCGTGCGTGGCTGAGACGTTCGACGTGGTGATCATCGGTTCGGGCCCCGGCGGCTACGTGGGCGCCATTCGCGCGGGTCAGCTGGGCCTGAAGACGGCCATCATCGAGAAGGACAAGCGGCTGGGCGGCACCTGCCTCCACCGCGGCTGCATCCCGACCAAGTCCCTGCTGTGGACCGCGGAGCTGTTCCACCACGTCCGCGAGGCGGCTGACTTCGGCGTTGATGTGAGCAGCCCGGCCATCAACTGGCCCAACGCGATGAAGCACAAGGACAAGATTGTCACCAAGGGTGCCAACGGCATCGACTTCTTGATGAAGAAGAACAAGGTGACGGTGGTGAAGGGCCACGGCCGCATCGCCGGCAAGGGCAAGGTGGAGGTCACCGCCGAGGACGGCTCCAAGAAGATCCTGGAGGCGAAGAACATCATCCTCGCCACGGGCTCGGTGCCCAAGTCTCTGCCCAACGTCCCCGTGGACCACAAGCGGGTGCTGAACAGCGACTCCATCCTGCAGATCGACCGCGTCCCCAAGAGCATCATCGTGCTGGGCGCCGGCGCGGTGGGCTGCGAGTTCGCCTCCGTGTTCAACCACGTGGGCAGCAAGACCTCCATCGTGGAGTACATGCCCGCGCTGCTCCCCATCGAGGACGCGGACATCTCCAAGGAGCTGGAGAAGGTCTTCAAGCGCCGCGGCATCGACGTGCACACCGGCTCCGCGGTGGAGAAGGTGGAGCACACGGCGGACGGCGTGCGCGTCACCATGAAGGTGGGCAACGAGACCAAGACGCTGGAGGCGGAAATCCTCCTGTCGGCGGTGGGCCGCTCGCCGGTCACCGAGGACGTGGGTCTCGACAAGACGAACATCCAGGCCGAGCGCGGCTACATCAAGGTCGACTCGATGCTGCGCACCTCGGAGCCGAACGTCTACGCCGTGGGTGACATCATCCCCACGCCGATGCTGGCGCACATGGCCAGCGCGGAGTGCGTGGTGGCGGTGGAGCACATCGCCGGGAAGAACCCGCAGCCCATCAACTACGACCTGACGCCGTCTGCCACGTACTGCTACCCCGAGGTCGCCTCGGTGGGCCTGACGGAGAAGAAGGCCAAGGAGCGCGGCTACGACGTGAAGGTGGGCATCGCTCCGATGGGCGCCGTGACGAAGGCCGCCATCTCCAACGAGGCCACCGGCATGATCAAGATCGTGTCGGACCGGAAGTACGACGAGGTCCTCGGCGTGCACCTCATCGGGCCTCACGCGACGGAGCTGCTGGCCGAGGCGTGTGTCGCGCTGAAGCTGGAGATCACCACCGAGGAGCTGGCCAACACCATCCACGCGCACCCGACGCTCTCGGAAATCGTGCACGAGGGTGCCGAGGCCACGCTGGGCCACCCGCGCCACTTCTAGGCGGCGGCGCCTCGCTTGCAGTCCCAGAGGCCGTCCCGGTGTGCCGCGGACGGCCTCTCGTATTTCCGGCCCCCTGCCTGGCCGCCCTCACGGGTGCTCTGGGCCTGTCCCCAGGAACCGGGGGCATTAGTAGAGAGGCGACAACTGGCGGACGACTGGTGGATGCTGACGCCTCGCGTCAGTGGCTTCCGCTTGAACGTCCTCCGTCCAACCCATAGAAGGCCCGCGATCCATGGCGACTCCCGACCGGTTCCCTCTGCCCCAGGTGACTGAGACCACCCGCAAGCCGGAGTGGCTGAAGGTGCGGCTCCCGCACGGTGAAGGCTACGAGCGGGTCAAAGCCATCGTGAAGCGCACCAAGCTGGCCACGGTGTGCGAAGAGGCCCGCTGCCCGAACATCGCCGAGTGCTGGGGCGGTGGCACCGCCACGGTGATGCTGATGGGCGAGGTGTGCACGCGCGCGTGCCGCTTCTGCCACGTGAAGGTCGGCGCGCCTCCTCCGTTGGATCCGATGGAGCCCATCCATCTGGCCCAGGCGGTGAAGGAGATGGACCTGGAGTACATCGTCGTCACGTCCGTGAACCGGGATGACCGGCCGGACGGCGGCGCCAGCCACTTCGCTTCCGCCATCCGCGAGCTGCGCCGGGAGAGCCCGCGCACCATCGTCGAAGTGCTCATCCCGGACTTCAAGGGCGTGGAGAAGGACCTGACCACCGTGGCGGAGGCCAAGCCCCACGTCGTGGCGCACAACGTGGAGACGGTGGAGCGACTCACGCCGACGGTCCGTGACCGGCGCGCGAAGTACGACCAGTCCCTGCGCGTGCTGGAGTACCTCAAGAACCGCCCCGAGGGCCTGTACACCAAGACATCCGTCATGGTGGGCCTGGGGGAGACGGACGCGGAGCTGGAGCAGACGTTCAAGGACCTGCGCGACGTGGGCGTGGACGTGCTGACGCTGGGCCAGTACCTGCAGCCGTCGCAGTACCACCTGCGCGTGGAGCGCTTCGTGTCGCCCGCGCAGTTCGAGGCGTACAAGACGCTGGCCGAGTCCTACGGCTTCCTCTACGTGGCCTCTGGTCCGCTGGTGCGGTCCAGCTACCGGGCCGCTGAGTTCTTCATGAAGGGCCTGATGGAGCGCGAGCGGCTCGAGCGGCTCGGCTGAGCTTTGACGCTCCGATTCATGGCTTGACCCAACACCCCTGCTTCCCGGAAAGACGACCCCATGGCGATCTTCGAATTCAAGCTCCCCGACCTTGGTGAAGGCGTGATGGAGGGTGAGCTGGTGAAGTGGCACGTGAAGGCGGGGGATTCCGTCAAGGAAGACCAGGTGCTCGCCGAGGTGATGACGGACAAGGCCACCGTCACCGTACCCGCTCCCAAGGCGGGCCGTGTCGTGAAGACGCACGGCAATGAAGGCGACATGGCGAAGGTGCACCAGCTCCTCGTCACCCTGGAGGTGGAGGGCGCTGCGCCGGCGCAGGCCGGTGGTCATGCCGAGGCCAGCGCGCCGGCGGCAGCGGCGCCCGTGGCGGGTGGCCATGTCGGTGGCGCGCCTGCCTCGGCGTCCAAGGTGCTGGCCACGCCGGTGACGCGGCGGATGGCGCGCGAGCACGGGCTGGACCTGGCGGCGATTGCCGGCACGGGGCCGCAGGGCCGCGTGACGAAGGCGGACGTGGTGGCGGCGCTGGAGGGTGGCGAGAAGAACGTCGTCGCGGCTCCGGTCGAGCAGAAGGCGCGTCCCGCGGCTCCTGCCGTCAGCTCGGGCGCGGCGGACGAGCGCGTTCCGCTTCGGGGTCTGCGCAAGAAGATCGCGGAGAAGATGGTGCGGTCGAAGTTCACGGCGCCGCACTTCGCCTTCGTCGAGGAAGTGGACGCCACGGAGCTGGTGGCCCTGCGCGCGCGGCTGAACGCGCAACTGGCGGCGGCCGGTGAGAGCACCAAGCTCAACTACCTGCCGTTCATCATCAAGGCGACGGTGGCGGCGCTGAAGAAGTTCCCGCACCTGAACGCGAACTTCGACGAGGCGTCGCAGGAGCTGGTGGTCCGCGGCGAGTACAACATCGGCATGGCGGCGGCGACGCCGGACGGCCTCACCGTGGCGGTGGTGAAGAACGCGGACCGGCTGACGCTGGCCGAGCTGGCGCGTGAGACGGCCCGCCTGGGCGCCGCCGCGCGCGACCGCAAGCTGAAGATGGAGGAGCTGACGGGTGGCACCTTCACCATCAGCTCGCTGGGGCAGAGCGGCGGCCTGTTCGCCACGCCCATCATCAACCACCCTGAAGTGGGCATCCTGGGCGTGCACCGCCTGAAGAAGCGCCCCGCGGTGGTGGGGGACCAGGTCGTCGTGCGCGACATGATGAACCTGTCGCTGTCGTGCGACCACCGCGTCATCGACGGCTCGGTGGCGGCGGATTTCACGTACGAGATCATCAAGTACCTGGAGAAGCCGGACCTGCTGTTCCTGGCCATGGCGTGAGGTGAGCGCCGTGGCAGGTCCACGCCCCTGATGCGAGGGGCGTGGGGGCCCTGGAGCCGGGCTGGGAAGCGCCTGGTGCTGGGGGCCGTGTTCGAGGGCCGCGCGCGGGTGCCTCGAGCCGGTTAGGCTCTCCCCGTATGGCCGAGAACCCTCGCGAGCTGATCCGCGCCGCGCAGTCCGCCGAGACACAGGGAGACGTGGCCCGTGCGGTGGAGTGCCTGCAGAAAGCGGCGGAGCTGTACCGTCAGGCGGGTCATTCGTCCCGCGCGTTGCAGCTGCTTCGCCATGCGCAGCGGTTGGACGGCAGCCGCGCGGACATCGCGGATGCGGTGAACCGACTGGAGTGGATGCCGGAGCCTCTGCTCGCGCGGCCCGGGACAGACGTTGACGACGAAGAGGCATTGCCTGCGTCCGGGGTGGTGCATTCCCTGGCGTCGGAGTTGTTGCCGGACGTCGTCCACCGGCAGCGACTCATCGAGGATGCGCTGCGTGAGGCGGCCCTGCACGCTGGTGACGACGCGCCTCGCGACGCCGCCCAGGCCTGGGTCATCGAGACGGAGGTCGCGGAGGATCTGCAGCGGCTCGAAGTGCAGATTGCGCGCATCGCGGGAGCGGTCGCAGGGGCGGAGGATTCCACATCGCCACCGGATGCGACCGTGGATGGGCAGGGCGGTGTGGCGTCCATGCCGGGTTGGAGCACGGGGGGGCCTGGACGGAACGTTCCATCCGCGCCCATGCCCGCACCGGAGGCCGCCTCAGCGGACAAGCTCCAGGATGGCGTGGGCGAGCAGGAGCTTCTGGGCGTCGAGGCGTCCACGACGCGGCTTGCGTCAACACGCGCGGCGGGTGCGGCAGAGGAAGTCCCCGCAGGAGCGGACATCCTCACGGATGCGCGGCTTCGGCGTCGCAGAGAGGCTCGGATCATCGAGCGCGGCCCTACGCGTGCGGATGCCGCGCTCGATGCATGGTGCTCCTTCTGTTGCCGTCCGCGCACTGACACGGGGGACCTGGTCGCGGGGCCTGCGGGCGCGTTCATCTGCAAGAGCTGCCTGCTCGAGTCGCAATCGCTGCTGGGAGACGTCACGTTGGTGCCTCCGCCCACGGTGGCGCGGCCGCAACGGCCCGTGTCACCTGTCTTGGGGCTCGTGGGGCAGGGCGTGACGCAGGCGCTGCTGACGCAGTCGCTCGAGGCCCACGCGCGGACCCTATTGGTCATCGGGCCCGAAGGCAGTGGCAAGAGCCTCTGGTTCCAGCAACTCCAGCGAGAGGCCGTGGGCGTCATCACCCCCGTCGCGGACCTGGACGTGACGACTTCTTCTCGCGCGCTGCTGCTGGTGGAGGACGTGGACCGCCTGGACGCGGCGTCACACGCGACCCTGCGGGCCTTCCTGGCCCGGGACATCCGTCCCGTCGTCCTGCTGAGCGCGAGGGGCATGCGCACGGAGGCTCGGGGCCTGAGCCTGCGCGGAGACGCATTCAGTGTTTCCGTGTCCACCACCGCCGCGCTGGCTCAGGCCGTGCGCGGAGCCGTGCCCACGGACATCCTGGAGCACGTGCAGGTGCTCCTGCCGCTCCAGGTGCCCACGCCGTCTGAATTCGTGGAGATTGCCCGCCAGCGCCTGGCTTCGCGAGAGCCCGCGGTCTCCGTCTCGGAGGAAGTGCTCATGGCGCTGGCGCAGGAGGCCAGCCGCTCGCCGCGCGCGGGCCATGAGCTGCATGCCCTCCTCAACCGGGTGCCCACGGGAACGTGGACCATGGCGCCCACCGTGAAGCCGTCGCCCACGCGGAAGGCTCGAAAGAAGCGAACGTCATGAACACCATCACCGTCTACCGCCTGGGCCGAGTGGAGTACGAGGACGGGCTCGCGCTCATGCACCTCTTCAGCGAGTCACGCCGCCAGGGGCTCTCCGGCGATGCGTTGCTCCTCTTGGAGCACCCGCCCATCCTCACCCTGGGCCGCGCCGCGAAGCGCGAGAACATCGTCGCCAGCGACGCGCAGTTGGCGAAGGAGGGCGCGGTGGTCTTCGAGACCAACCGTGGCGGCGACGTCACCTACCACGGCCCCGGCCAACTGGTGGGCTACCCCATCTTCCTGCTGCCGGAGGACCGACGCGACGTGCGCCGTTACGTGCGCGACGTGGAGCGCTCCGTCATGCAGGTGCTGGCCCAGTGGGGCATCACCGCGGGCCCCATCCCCAAGTGGCCTGGTGTCTGGATTGGCGCGGAAGGTGCTCCGGACGCGAGGAAGATCGCAGCGATTGGCGTGCACCTGTCGCGTTGGCTCACCACGCACGGCTTCGCGCTCAACGTGAACACGAACCTGGACCACTTCCAGCTCATCGTCCCGTGTGGCATCCGAGAAGCAGGTGTCACGTCCATGCAGCGGGAGTTGGGCCGCGCGCTCCCCATGGGGGCGGTGGAAGAGGCCATCGCCAGCAGCTTCTGCACCGTGTTCGCCAGCGAGCGCGTGGACGCGCCGCCGCCGATGCGGACGGTGAGCATCGCGGTGGTGAAGGGCCGTGGTCCCGAAGCACGGGTGCTGCTCGTGCGCCGTCGCCCGGAGCGGGGCGGCTTCTGGCAGGTCCTCACCGGGAGGCTCGAAGCGGGGGAGTCGCCAGCGCAGGCCGCGGCGCGGGAACTGGAGGAGGAGACGGGCCTCCGCGTGCCGCTGGTGGACCTGGACTACCGCCACGCCTTCGCCCTGGGAGAGGCGCTGCCACCGCAACTGGTGGAGGAGAACGGCTTCGCCGTCCACGTGCCGCCGGACACAGACGTGCGCCTGGGTGCGGAGCACGACGCCTTCGAGTGGGTGGACGTCCCTACGGCCCTGGAGCGGCTCCCTTTCCAGGGCCTGCGGGAGACGGTGAAGCGCGCTACAGCTTGATGACCAGGGACTCGCGCGCGGCGATGGCGTCGGGGCGGTGCTTGCGCACCTGACGCAGCAGCCGGTCCATTCCCGCGTCATCTCGTGACGGGTCGTGGTGGAAGAGCACCAGCTTCTTCACCCCGGCCTCGTCCGCCGCATGCACCGCGGCCTGCCAGGTGGAGTGACCCCAGCCGGTGCGAGCCGGCCCGGTGCGGCCGTGGTACTCGTCCTCGGTGTACATGGCGTCGTAGATGAGGACGTCCGCGTCCTGGGCGAAGGCGTAGAAGGCCGCGTCCATGTCGCTGCCGTGCTCCAGGTCGGTGGCGTACACCACCGAGCGCCCCTGGCACTCGACGCGGTAGCCCATGTTGCCGCCCGGGTGGTTCAGCTCGATGGTGTGAACCGTCGCCGGGCCCAACTGCAGCGTCTGCGTGGCGGCCAGGTCCGTGTACGTGAGCTGCGCCCGGAACACGCCGTCCGCCGTCACCGGGAAGTACGGCGGCGCCATCTGCCCGCTGAGGAGCTGCTTCACCGACTGCCCGTGCCGCGCGGGGCCATAGACAGTCAGGTCGCTCGTGGGCAGGTACATGGGCCCGAAGAAGGGCAGGCCCTGCAGGTGGTCGTAGTGGTAGTGCGAGATGAAGATGGAGCCCTTCACGGGCTTCTTCTTTGCCACCAGCGCGTGCCCCAGCGCGCGCGCGCCGGTGCCCAGGTCGAAGATGAGCAGCTCGTCCCCGCAGCGGACCTCCACGCAGGGCGTGTTTCCGCCATAGCGCTTCGTGTGCGCGCCCGGCGAAGGAATGGAGCCGCGCACACCCCAGAAGCGCACCTCGAAGGGCACGCGGACCTGGTTGCGCGCGACGGAGTTCCGTCGCCTCGTGGGGGGCTTCTCAGCCTGTCTTGGCTTCCGTGTCGTCGTCCTCGGCGAAGAGCTCAATCAGGTGCCCCGTACGCTCGCGCTTCGTCCTCAGGTAGTCGACGTTATGCGGATTGTGCTCGGTCCGGGAAGGGATTCGACGCCGGACGGGAATGCCCTCTTCGACCATGCCCGCGATCTTCAGCGGGTTGTTGGTCATCAGGTCCACCGAGCGAACATCCAGGCTCCGCAGCATCTCCGCCGCGATGTCGTAGGTGCGCAGGTCGTCCGCGAAACCCAGCTGCCGGTTGGCTTCGTAGGTGTCCAGGCCCTTGGACTGCAGGGCGTAGGCCTTGATCTTGTTCCCCAGGCCGATGCCGCGCCCCTCCTGCCGCAGGTACAGCACGACGCCCTGTCCCGCCTGAGTGACGAAGTCGAGCGAGCGGTCCAGTTGCTCGCGGCAGTCGCACTTCAGGCTGCCGAAGACCTCGCTCGTGAGGCACTCGGAGTGGATGCGCACCGGCACGCCTTCGTGCCCTGAAACCTGTCCCACCACGAGCGCGACATGCTCCCGCCCGTTGCGCTTGTCCCGGAACACGATGGTCCGCAGCGAGCCGCGCTCGGTCGGGATGTCCGCCTCCGAGAACCGCTCCAGGTGTTGCGTGTGCTTACGGGTCGGAAGGACCTGAGGTGAGCGTGTGTCCGACATGTTGAGTCCTCTCCAGATGCGGGCCCCTGTTTGGAGTCCTCAGGTTCTCAAGTCAAGGCGGCTCGTGCTTTCGAGCACGAACCCCCAGAGGATGCTCCACGGCGTCCTTCGTTCCTCAGGCCACCCATGAGAGCGGAAGCAGTTCTACCGCGTCCCCCTCCGTCAAACTGCTGGCTTCCCGAGGGAAATGCAGCAGATGGGTGGCCGCCGCCGCAGAACGCAGGGCACCAGACGTTTGTGTCGCCAGCGGACGAGCCCACAGGTTGCCTTCTCTCCAAGCAGCCGTGACGCGGACGAAATGCGCCAGGCCCGGGGGCTTGGTGAGCTTGCCTTCCAGGCGCCCAGCCACACGTCCAGGTCCCACCTGCGCATGCCCCAGCAGCTTGCGGAGGGCAGGGCGCACGAAGAGCTCGAACGTCACCAGGGAGGAGGTGGGGTTACCCGGAAGTCCAAAGAACAGCGTGGCGCCGCGACGGCCCACCACCAGCGGCTTTCCCGGCTTGATCGCGACGCGCCAGAAGTGCTGCTCCACGCCCAGCTCGGCCAGCACTTCCTTCACGTAGTCGCGCTCGCCCACGGACACCCCCGCGCTGGTGAGCACCACGTCGAAGCCGTCCAGCCGGGAAAGCGCGGCCAGCACGGCGTCGCGCGTATCCCGAGCAATGCCCAGCCGCGTGGGAATTCCGCCCGCGCGGCGGACCGCCAGCGCCAGTGACGGAGCATTGGTGTCCACGATGCGGCCATTGGGCGGCTCGTCCGCGTGGCACAGTTCGTCTCCCGTGGAGAGGATGGCCACGCGCGGTGCGCGCGACACTGGCACGGCTTGGCGGCCCTGGGCCCAGAGGAGGCCCAGCTCGGGGATGCCCAGCGGCGTGCGGCGTGTCAGCAACAACTGCCCCTCCCGGGCGTCCTCGCCCCTGGGCCGCACGAACTGGCCCGGGGCCACCGCCTCGAGCACGTCGACCTGTTCCGCGCCGCTCTGGACCACGGGCCGAGTCCGCTCCCGCATCACCACCGCGTCCGCACCCGCGGGGAGGGGCGCGCCCGTCATGATGCGGGCGCATACCCCGGAGGCCAGCGCCTGGTGGCCCACCGCGCCGGCGTAGATGGTCTCTCCGACGATGAGTCGGACGGGCAGGGGGCCCGCCAGGTCCGCGCTGCGCACCGCGAAGCCATCCATGGCCGAGTTGTCCCAGGGAGGGAGTGTCCGCTGCGCCGTCACATCCTCGGCGAGCGCGCGTCCCAACGCGTCATCCAGGGGCAACCACTCCGAGGGCAGGGGCGCGCACAGGGCCAGGATCCGCGACCGGGCTTCTTCTTCCGGCAGCAATGTGGCGGAGTCGTTCATGCCCGGCTTATAGCCATGCCGTGGCTTTGTGGCTCGGACCCGGTCACAAACAAAGTCCGTGAGATAATCAAGTGTTAGTTTGACAGCCTACCTGATCATCGTTACAAGCAACAGTGGTCGCGAGGCTTGCCTGCCTTCTGGGCAGGTCCGCCAACCCGTTGAAAGGACACGGGAACTCTCAAGGAGACTGCGTCGATGGCCAAGCCCAAGTCCGGGGCCAAGAAGACGACTCCCGCTGGCAAGGCTGGCGCAAAGCCCGCTGCGAAGAAGGACTCCGCTGCCCGGCTGGATCTGATCAAGAACGCCTCCAAGCGGGTGGCGAAGGCGGCGACGAAATTGGCGAAAGCGGCATCGGACGTAACGAAGGGGGCCAAGGGCGCGGTGAAGAAGGCCGTGAAGGAGAAGGCCACCGCGAAGAAGGCCGCTCCCGCTGGGAAGACGGCCTCGGTCGCGAAGGCCGCCCCCTCGGCAGCGAAGACCCCGAAGGCACCTCCGGCGAAGGCGCCTCCCGCGGCGAAGTCCGCAGCGGGCACCAAGGCGGCGAAGGTGAGCGCGGTCCCCGCCGCCCCTCCGGTGGAGAAGCCCCGTCCTCGCGCCACCAAGTTGCCGCCTCCGGGTGAGCCGCTCACCAAGCGTGAGATGGAGCAGCTGCTGACGGCCGGCGAAGGCCGCGGCGTCACGGGTGAGGGCAGCCTCAAGGGCCGCCTGGTGGTCACCAACGACATGCCGCACCTGGTGGTCGTCGGGCGCGACAAGCGCGAGCTGACCTTCCTCCTCCAGGGCCCAGATCAGGAGGTCCTCCCGGCCTACGTGGACCACAAGGTCTCCGTCAGCGGACTCATCCGCAAGACGACGAACCACGGTGGCGTGGTGGACGTTCGCAAGTACTCGGCCAAGAAGCCGGACGCCGAGGTGGTGGAGGCCACCCCGGTGGAGACGGAGGCGCGGCTGCGCTACCTGTCGCCCGGTGAGGTCTCCATGGTGACGGCGGCCGGCATGGGCGCGGGCATCAAGGGCTTCGCGGGCGTGCGTGGCAACCTGGAGATGACGGGCGAGGAGTTCGTGCTCGTCGTGTCCAATGGCGGCACGCGCCAGCAGGTGTCGTTCATCATCGAGGGCAAGGCCGCTGGCAAGGCCCTGCGCAAGCACGTCGGGTACACGCTCCAGGTGCAGGGCGTCGTCGACAAGACGTCCGGCTGGGGCGGCCGCATCCTGGCGGAGAACGTGGAGCTTCGTCCGTCCGAAGCGCGCGCCGTGTCTCGCGACGAGATGGAGTTGGTGCACATCGAGGGAGAGGTCCCCACGTCCGTGGACGTGCGCCTCAACCACGGCCTCACGGTGCGCCTGCCCGAGCACCCCGGTTTCACCTGGGCCATCGAGCCCACGGTGGCCAAGCGCGTGGGCCTGCGTGAAGCCAACTTCGAGCCCGCGCCCGAGGACGGCCCCGGTACCCGCGAGTTCTTCTTCACCCCGCGCAACCCAGGCGCCTTCGAGGTGGAGTTCTTCCTGGCCAAGGCGCTGTCGCCCGGCCTGGTGGACCGCTCCTTCAAAATCAACGTCACGGTCAAGCCCTGAGGGTCGTCGCCCGGAACAGGTTCCGGGGGGCGGCCGGTCGCCGGGGGGTTCCCGTCCGGCCGCTTCGGGCTTACCCGTTCCCGTAGCGGCCGAGCCGCGACCCCACCGTGAGCCTTTCTCAAGACCTTCTCAAGCAGATCCTCGCTGAAGCAGACCACCCGCTGGGCATCAAGGAGCTTCTCCGGCTCGCGGGCCTGCACCCCGGACAACAGACGGAGCTCAAGCGCGCCCTGCGCGAGCTCGTCCGTCAGGGCGACATCCTCAAGGACGGCAAGCGCTTCGTGCCCCGGCAGCCATCGCGGCGCGAGGCCGACGTGCGTGCAAGGGAGCAGGGCGCTCCCATGGCGTGGCGTCAGCGCGACGCTGCCGGGCCCCGCGAGGCCGGGCCGAGCAGCGGACCTCGACATGCCGGGCAGCGCGCGGCGGGCCCTGGCGGCTTCGCGGCCCGCCGGCATGAGCCGGGGGCTCGCGGCAAGAGCGCGGGCTGGCAGGAGCGGGGCCCAGGGCGTGATCGCCGGGGCGCTTCGAAGCACGGAGGGGGCTTCCGGCAGGAGCGGGCGGAGTGGCCCGGCCGCCGAGGCCGTTTCAACGAGGTCGAAGGGGATGGCCTGCTGGAAGGCATCCTCCACGTCCACCGGGATGGCTTCGGTTTCGTGCATCCGCTGTCGGGGGAAGGGGACAACGTCTTCCTGCCGCCGCACGAGGCCCAGCGCGCGCTCGACAATGACCGGGTGGTGGTGGCCGTCTCGGGGCGGCCTCCGCGCCTGGAGGGCCGGATCGTCCAGGTGGTGCAGCGGCGTCGCGAGCTGGCGGTGGGCACCTACGTCGTGAAGGGCCGCTACGCCGTGGTGTACCCCACGGATTCGAGCCTGCCCGGCCCCATCCGCGTGCCGCTGACGCAGATGGCGCGCGAAGGGGACCTGGTGAAGGTCCAGCTGGGCATTGGTGCCCAGATGCTGGACCCGGACCGGGGGCTGCACGGCGAGGTCGCCGGCTCCCTGGGCAAGCCCGGCACCCCGAGCGCCGAGGTATTGGGCGTCGCCTACTCGCAGGGGTTCTCCGACGAGTTCCCGCCGGAGGTCATGGCCGAGGCGGACCGCTACGCGGTGACCGTGACTGAGGAAGAGGCCCGTGGCGAGCACCGGCGCGATCTGCGCGCCATTCCCCTCATCACCATCGATGGTGAGGACGCGCGCGACTTCGACGACGCTGTCTGCGTGGAGGACCGGCCGGATGGGTGGCGGTTGGTGGTGGCCATCGCGGACGTGACGCAGTACGTGTGGGAAGGCAGTGCGCTCAACGCGGAGGCGCTGCGCCGCGCCACGTCCGTGTACCTGCCGGACCGGGTGCTGCCCATGCTGCCGGAGCGGCTGAGCAACGGCATCTGCTCTCTACGCCCGGACGAGGACCGGCTGTGCATGGTGGCGGACATGACGTTCGACCGCCGGGGCCACCGTCGCTCCTACGACTTGTATCCGGCGGTGATGCGCAGCGTGGCGCGGTGCACGTACAACGAGGTGCAGGACGTCCTCGACGGCAAGGACGTGCCGCACCGCAACGCGCACAAGCCTCACTTCGAGCGGCTGATGTCGCTGGCCCGCGCGCTGATGAAGATGCGCAAGGAGCGCGGCGCCATCGACTTCGACCTGCCCGAGCACAAGGTGGTGCTGGACGAGGAAGGTCTGCCCGCGCGCATGGACAAGCGCGAGCGCAAGGACAGCCACCGCCTCATCGAGGAGTGCATGCTCGCCGCGAACGAGGCGGTGGCGACCTTCTTCCAGGATGAGGGACTGCCCACGGTGTACCGGTTCCACGGCGAGCCGGACCCGGAGAAGCTGGCCACGTTCGCCGCGCTGGCGGAGGCCTATGGCTTCATGATGCGCATCGAGGATGGCGTGTCGTCCAAGGAGCTGGATGCCTTCGTCAGCCAGCTCCAAGGTCACCCGGAGCAGCGGGCGCTGAACCAGCTCCTGCTGCGCTCCATGATGCAGGCGGTGTACACGTCGTCTCGCGTGGGCCACTACGGCCTCGCCGCCGAGCACTACCTGCACTTCACGTCGCCCATCCGCCGATACCCGGACCTGTTGGTGCACCGGCTGCTCAAGGCGCACTGGGCCCGGAAGGGGCGCAAGCCTTCGCAGTCGATGCTGGAGCGCGAGGAGGACCAGCTCGAGGACATGGCCGCTCAGTGCTCCGAGCGCGAGCGCGCGGCGATGCAGGTCGAGCGGGAGGTGGTCTCCTTCTACGCGTGCCTGCTGATGAAGGACCGCGTGGGCGAGGAGTTCGCCGCTACCGTGGCGGCCATCACCGACTTCGGCTTCTTCGTCGAACTGGACGAGGTGCACGTCGAAGGCCTGGTAAAGGCCGAGACGCTGGGGCCCGGGGCGAAGCTGGACAAACTGACGCACTCCCTGGTGTACGCGAATGGCCGCCGGGTGCGCGTGGGGCAGAAGCTGCGGGTGCGGCTGACGTCCGTGAACGTGACGGCGAAGAAGATCGACTTCGAGGCGCTCCAGTTCGACGGCGAGGCGCCGTTGAGTCGTGTCTCGACGCGGGGCGAGCAGCCGCAGCGGCGCCAGGCATGGACGGCCGAGGCACCGTCGCACCGCGAGCGGGATGGCCGGCGGGAGCGGGCAGGGCGCCCGGGCCGCCGCGAACGGGAATCCGCCGCCGCGAGCCAGGGCGCACCCTCCGGGCATGACGAGGAGACGGGGCCGGGCCGCCCGCGTGGACGCTTCTCCCGCGAGGGCCGTCGTGAAGAGGCCGCGCCGCACCGGAAGGAGCCTCGGTTCCCGCCCAGGGCGCCAGAAGGACAGGAGCCTCGTCGTTCCGAGTCGCCCGCGTGGCCCAAGCGCAGGACGTTCATCCGCCCGGAGCCGCAGGCACCGGCGCCCGTGTCCGCTGAAACGGCCGAGCCGCTTCCTCCCGAAGCGCCCTCCGCGCCCGCTCCGTGGGAGTTGCCGGCGGGCGAAGACGCCGCTCGGTCTCCACACCCGGGGTTCGACCGGATTCGCGCGCTGGCGTCCCAGCGTCAGCGTGGGCCTGAACCCCGCGGCGCTTCCCACGGCCGCTCGTTACAGAAGCCGAAGCCGCAGGGCGGCCCAGGGCCCCGGTTCCCCGCGCCCAAGCCCGGGCGCGAGTCCAATGACGACAGGGCATTCTCGATGGAGCCCCCGCGCCCGCAGCCCGAGGCGCCCGTCGAAGCGCCCCCGCCTGTTCCCAGCCGGGCCGTGACGGAAGTCCCGATCCCCGTGGCCCCGGAGCCCGTGCGAGCCGAGCCTGTGAGCGTCGAGCCGCCCGTGACTCCCGCGCCCGAGCCAGAGGCGGCTGCGCCCAAGCGGAAGGCGGCGCGGAAGAAGGCCGTGGCGAAGGCAACGCGCACCCCGGCGCGGAAGAAGACCGTCGCGGCCGGCAGCGCAAGGCAGGCCGCCGCGACGAAGGCCAAGAAGCCCGCCGCCAAGGCGAAGAAGCCCACCGCCAAGGCGAAGAAGGCTGCGCCTGCTCGGGCCGCCGCGAAGGCCTCCAAGGTGGCCGCGTCGAAGTCCCAGGCGAAGGCGCCGTCGAAGAAGGCCGCGAAGCCCGCCGTGGCGCGCGCCGCGAAGCCAGCGAAGGCTTCGGGAACCGCGAAGAAGAAGGCGCCTTCGGGGCGAAAGAAGCGCTGAGACCGACGCGGGCCTCCTACTTCAAGGGAGGCCCGTGACTTCAGGAGGAAACGTGAGCTTCGTTCGGCTGCTGGGTGTCATGCTCGCCATCGCGGGCGCCGTGTTGCTGTGGTCCGGGCTGAAGGCCCGGGACTCGCTCGCGGAGCGGGCCACGGAGTTGCTCACCGGCAGGAACACCGACCGCACCACGTTGTATCTGGCGGGCGGCGGAGCGGCATTGGTGGGCGGAATCCTGATGGTGCTCGCAGGCGGCGGCAGACGGCGCCGCTGAGTCGCGGGCCAGAGAGCCAGATGGCCGCCATCGGTTGAAACACGAAGGGCCCGGAACCGGCTCTCGGTTCCAGGCCCTTGTGTACGGTCTGGCAGGCTGCAGTGGGTTACTGCGCGGGCGCCGCCGCCTTCGCGGCCTTCTGCGCCTCACCGAACTTCTTCGTCATCTCCGCGAACTGCACCTGGTACTCGTCCATGCGCTTCTGGTGCTCGTCGGCGCGAGCCGTCGCTTCGGCGACGACTTCCTTGTTCTTCGCGTTCTCGGCCGCCTCGGACAGCGCCATCTCCTTCTGCTGCCGCTCGAACTCCATCAGCCGGCCCATCACCACGCGCTTGTTGAGGTAGGTGTTGGCGGAGTTGGGGTTGATGGCGATGACCTGGTCGTAATAGCTGAGCGACTTCTCCAGGGACTCCTTGATGATGGGCGCGCCCATGGAGCGGGCGCCGCCGCGCTGCGCGTAGATCTCCGCGATCCACCCGAGCGACGCCTCGTCCTTCGGCTCCAGCTTGAGGGCCTCGTTGAAGTACTTCTCGGCGTCCTCGGTGGTGCCGCCGGTCATGTACATGCTGGCCAGCGTCCGGTAGATCTCCGCCTTCTCCGCGGGCGTCGTCTTGAGCTCGCCCATCTTCAGGACGGCCTCGGCGGCCTCGTTCATCTGCCCCATCTGCATGTGGGCGAAGGCCTTCTTCTCCCAGACCTTCTCCTGCTTGGGGTCCGCCTGGAGCGACAACGCGTAGGCCGCGGCGGCTTCCTTGAACTCCTTCTTGCTCAGGTGGTCGCTGCCGACGATGCGGTGCTTCTTCGCGGTGTCTTCCTCGGCCTTACACCCGACGACTGCACCACCCAGCGTGAGCGCTCCGACCAGCAGACCGACTTTTCCAAGGCGCTTCATATCTGTGCCTCTCAAGATTTTTGAGGACCCACCGTCACGGGTCCTGATTTGCCGGGGAGCATACCCGAAGTCGAGCCGCCGCGGCCCTTTGCCCGATGGCCTGCTCCCTGGTGAGCAGGCAGGCCGCGCACCGGATGTCCCAGTGCGTCATGCTGTCAGCACGAGCTTGACCAGCTCTGGCGGGCTGCCGACGCGCATGGGGGGTCCCCAGAAGCCGCAGCCACGGCTGACGTAGATGTTGGCGTCACCGTGCGCGTACAGCCCGGCGGAGTGCTCCCACGCCAGACCAATCAACATCGTCATGGGCACGAGCTGTCCACCGTGGGTGTGCCCCGAAACCTGCAGGTCCACGCCGCGCTCCGCCGCCACCTTGAAGTTCGCGGGTTGGTGCGCCAGCAGCACCGCGGCGCGGTCGGAATCCCGCCCCGCGAGCGCCAGGTCCAGGTCGTAACCCTTCTTGTTGCGCCGCCGGCCTCCACTCCAGTCATCCACGCCCACCAGGTCGAAGGAGGCGCCCTTGTCACCGATGGGGACGTGCCGGTTGCGCAGCACCGAGATGCCCAGTGACTCCAGGAAGGCCGACCACTCCTCGTCACCTGAGTAGTAGTCGTGGTTCCCGGTGACGAAGTAGCTGCCGTAGCGGGACTTCAGCGCGGCGAGCGCGGACACGTGGCCGCCCAGCGAGGCCACGTCGCCATCCACGAGGTCTCCCGTGATGGCGAACAGGTCGGGGCGCAGCGCGTTGGCCTGCTGGACGAGCGCGTCCATGTAGCGGCGCTGGATGAAGTGGCCCACGTGGATGTCGGTGAGCTGCACGATGCTCAGCCCGTCCAGGGCCTTGGGCAGCTTGGGAATCTTCACCGCCACTTCAGTGATGAGCGGCGGCGAGAAGGCGCGCCAGCTTCCAAACGTGGCCAGTCCGCCTCCCGTGACGAAGGCGGTGCCCGCCACGGCCTGGCCCAGGAATCGACGCCGGTCCTCGTCAACGCGGGACGGAGGCGGGGCCGCGGGCTCCTGGAGCGGTGCCACGGGCTGGGGGGCGGGACGCAGACGCCGGAACAGCGCCGCGAGCCCTCGGCCGACATCCACGAGGACCCGGGCGATGACGAGGCAAAGCGCCACGCCCATCCAGGTGTACATGACCATGGTGAGCGGGCGCTCGGTGCCTTCCGGGAGCAGGTCCACCACGGTGCGCCGGTTCCCCAACACGCCCGTCATCAGCACGAGCACGACGATGGCCAGCAGTCGGGGCAAGCGGCCGTGCACGAGCTGCCGTATCAGCCGGCGGTACAGGTAGAGGTGGCCCAGCACCGCGCCGAGCCCGATGAGCATCGAGAAGGAGAAGAATCGCAACGAAGTGAAGGCGGGTTGGGGTGGCGATCGACGCGTCAGGGTAACACGGCTCGGCCTGTGCCTGGCGCCATGCGGCGGCTCGCCATTGGCATGTGCCGTGACACCGGAGCTCGCGGGAGCGCCATGCGCTTGATAGAGGCCGACGGCACGAGGAGCGCGGACATGGACAAGGTCATCGTCATCACCGGAGCGAGCGGCGGAATTGGCGCGGAGCTGGCGCGCCAGGCGGGCGGGCAGGGAGCCCGGCTGGTGCTGGCCGCGCGGCGGAAAGCGGAGTTGGAGGCCGTCGCGGCGCAGTGTGGAAGCGCGGCGCTCGCGGTGGTCACTGATGCGACCCGCCGTGCGGACATGGAGCGGCTTCGCGACGCCGCGCTCACGCGCTTCGGCCGCATCGACGTGTGGGTGAACAACGCTGGGCGTGGCATCACCCGCTCCGTGGCGGAGCTCACGGAAGCGGACCTGGAGGCCATGTGGCGCGACAACGTGAACAGCGCGCTCAATGGCATGCAGGTCGTGCTGCCACACTTCCAGGCGCGGAACGCCGGGCAGATCGTGAACGTCTCCAGCACGCTGGGACGGTTGCCCATCGTTCCGCACCGGTCCGCATACAGCGCGGCGAAGCACGCGCTCAATGCGCTCAGCGCCTGTCTCCGGCAGGACCTGCGTGAGACGCATCCCGGAATCACCGTCACCGTGGTGATGCCGGGCGTGGTCGCCACGGCCTTCGGGGACAACGCGCTCGGAGGCGGGCCGGACTCACGCACGCTGCCGGGGGCCCAGCGCGTCGAGGACGCGGCGAAGGTCATCCTCGAGGCCATCGAACACCCGCGAGCCGAGGTCTACACGCAGGATGCGACTCAGGCACAGGTCGAGCGGTACTACCGCGACGTGGGCGCCTTCGAGGCGGGCTGCCACTGCCTCGGAGGGCCGGCGGGCACACGCGGCGACGGCCCCTGAGCTTCCAGGGGCCGTCATCACCGTCACTCGTAACGGAGCGACTCGATGGGCGCGAGGCTCGCCGCGCGCCGGGCCGGCCAGATGCCGAAGAACACGCCCACGGTCGCCGAGAAGGCGATGGCCACGATGATGGCCTCGGGTGCCACCACCACCGTCCAGCCCGCCATGCGCTGGAGCATCGCCGCGCCGCCCATGCCCAGCAGCAGGCCCAGCGTTCCTCCGGCCAGACACAGCACCAGGGACTCCACGAGGAACTGGAGCATGATGTCCGTGCCGGTGGCGCCCAGCGCCTTGCGCAGACCAATCTCGCGCGTGCGCTCCGTCACCGACACCAGCATGATGTTCATGATGCCAATGCCTCCCACCAGCAGGGAGATGGCGGCGATGCCGGCCAGCAGCAGGGAGAACGTCTGCGTCGTCTCCTGCATGGTGTTGAGCAGCGAGGCCTGGTCGCGGATGTTGAAGTCCGCGGGCTGCTCCGGGCGCAGCCGGTGCTCGCGCCGGAGCTTCTGGTCGATCTCCGCCATCGCGTCGTCCATGGACGTGTCGCTCACGGCCTGCACCGCGATGGAGCGGATGCGGTCGCTGCCCATGACGCGGAACTGCGCGGTGGACAGCGGGATGTAGAGGCTCTCATCCGGGTTGTTGAAGCCCTGCGCGCCCTTTTCGGCCAGCACCCCGATGACCTCGAACGGAATGCCCCGGATGCGGATGGACTCGCCCACCAGGGACGCGGTGTCCGTCAGGCCGAGCTGCGCACCGGCCAGCGCGCCCAGCACCACCACCCGGCGGCGGCCCTTGTCCTCCGCGTCCGTGAAGAGCCGGCCGTTCGTGATCTGCCCCTGGTTGACGCGGAAGTAGTCCGGCCAGGTGCCCACGACGGACAGGTTCGCGTTCTTCGCGCCGTACTCCACCTGGAAGCGCGACTCGATTTCCGGCGCCACGGCCTGGATGTGGCGCGCGTTCTCCCGCAGCGCCTCGGCGTCGTCGATGGTCATCGACGCCTGGGCGCGAATCATGCCGCCCGTGAACGCCTGACCCGGGCGCACCGTGAGGACGTTGGTGCCCAGCCCCTTGAGCCGCTGGGCCACCGAGCGCTGCGCCCCTTCGCCCAGCGCGACCATGGTGATGACGGCCGCGATGCCGATGACGATGCCCAGCATGGTCAGCAGCGACCGCAGCTTGTTGGCGAGGACCGCATCGAATGCGACCCGGATGATTTCACCCATGACGTGTCCTCCTGATGGGCCTGGGGGTTAGCGCGGCCCGCGCGGGCCACCACCCGCGCCGGGAATCATGCCGCCCGACATCTGGCGCATCCGCTCCGCGCTCTGCTGCTGTTGCTTCTGGAGCTTCGCCACCGTGATGAGCACCACCTGCTCGCCATCCTCCAGGCCACTCACCACTTCCGTGCTCTCCCAATCACTCAGGCCCAGGGTGACGCGCCGGGGCTGCGGACCGGTGGGGCTCTGCACGAAGACGACGCCCTGCCGCGTGTCCGTCGCGCCCTGGACATCCTCGCGAGCACGGCGGCCCGCGCGGCCCTGGCCTTCACCCATGCCGCCCTGGCTCCTGGCGGGCACCGCGCCCGGCCCGGCGCCATGGGCCACCGCGGCGGTGGCGGCCACGCCGGCTTCTCCCACGGCCGACACCGTCGTCGGTCCGGACGGCGCGCCCGGGCGGCTCGATGCACCCGGCGGCCGCATCACCGCGCGCAGCGCTTCTTCGGAAACACCCACCGCGGCGGCCGCGCTCCGGGCGTCCCGTACGCCCACCACCGCGGTGTTGGGCACGGTGAGGGCATTGCGGCGGCGGGAGATTTCAATGGCCACTTCCGCGTTCATGCCCGGCCGCAGCAGGCCGTCCGGGTTGTCCATCCGCACCAGCACCGGGAAGAGGGTGACGTTCTGCTCCACCAGCGCCTGCGGTTCGATCTTCACCACCTCGCCGATGAAGGTGCGGCCCGGGTAGGCCTCCATGGTGACGCGCGCCTTCTGGCCGGGCTTGATCTGCCCGACGTCCGTCTCGTCCACCTTGGCGCGCACCTGCATCACCGACAGGTCCGCCATCTTGAACAGCGCGGTGCCACCGGACACGTTGTTGGTGGCGGAGGCGATGATGACGCCCGGCTGGATGGTCCGCTCCAGGATGGTGCCGGGGCTGCGAGCGATGATGGTGACGTCCCGGCTGCGCTCACGCGCCAACTGGAGGTTCGTCTCCGCCCGCACTTTGGTGGCCCGTGCCGTCGCGGACGCGTCCACGGCCGTTTCGTATTCCTGCTGCGTGACGTAGCCGTCCTTGCGCAGCGCCTCCATTCGCTGGCGCTGGGCCTCCGTCGTGTTCAGCCGCACCCGCGCGGACTCCAGGTCGGCCTGGGCCTGCGCCAGCGCGTTCTGCACGTCGCGCGGCTCGATTTCCGCCAGCAGCGTGCCCTCGGCGACGGTGTCGCCCGTGTCGTAGTGGACCTTCAGCACTTCACCGGAGGCCTGGGACTTCACCTCCACGACGCGCAGCGGCTCCACCAGGCCCGCGGATTCGGCCACCACTTCCATGTCCCGGCGCTCCACCACGGCCACCGCCGCCGAGCGCTCGTTCGTCTTGGGCTCCTCGCCGCGCTGGGTGACGTACACCCCCGCGCCGAGGAGGAGCGCCGCGCTGCCTGAGATGATCCACTTCTTCGTGTTGCTCACGACGACCTCCCGTTCCCTGGCCCACGCAGCGAGCGTGGCGAATATTCAGTCCCGATTCCGCTCGTCCCGCTCGATGACGCCGTCCTTCAGGAACAGCACCCGCTGCGCATGCGCCGCGATGTCCGATTCGTGGGTGACGAGCATCAGCGTCTGCCCCTGGCCATGCAGCTCGCCGAAGAGGGCCATGATCTCCTCGCCCGTGCGGCTGTCCAACGCGCCCGTGGGCTCGTCCGCCAGCAGCAGGGCGGGCTGCGTCACCAGCGCGCGGGCAATGGCCACGCGCTGGCGCTGACCGCCGGACAGCTCGTTGGGCCGGTGGTCCTTGCGCGCGCCCAGGCCCACCTTGTCCAGCATGGCCGCCGCGCGCTCGCGCCGCTCCTTCTTGGGGATGCGCGCGTAGATGAGCGGCAGGGCGACGTTGTCCAGCGCGGAGGCGCGGGGCAGCAGGTTGAAGCTCTGGAACACGAAGCCCAGCTCCCGGTTGCGGATGCGCGCCAGCGCGTTCTCCGACATGCCCGCCACCGGCTGGCCGTTGAGCCAGTACTGGCCTTCACTGGGAACGTCCAGGCAGCCGATGAGGTTCATGAAGGTGGACTTGCCGGAGCCGGACGGGCCCATGACGGCCACGTATTCATTGCGGCGGATGGTGAGGTCCACGCCGCGCAGCGCGCGCACCACCTCGGAGCCCATCGTGTAGTCCTTGCGCAGGCCCTCCACGCGGATGACCACGTCGGAGATGTCCCGCGCCGGGCCCGTGCCCGCCTGCTGCTGGGGATGGGTGGACGTGCTCACAGTGGCCTCCCCGCGAGCGCTTCCAGCTCCGCGCGCGCAATCCGGTAGTCGAAGCGGGAGGCCACCAGGTTGATCTCCGCCGTCACCAGGTTCTCCTGGGACGTCAGCAACTCGATGATGGTCGTGGCGCCCAGCTTGTAGCGCTCCTGCTGCACCTTCAGGTCCTCCTGGGCCACCGCGACGGACTCCGTGGCCAGGGCGATGCGGTTCGACGCCAGCTTGAGCTGGTTCAGGGACGTGCCCACGCTCGAGCGCAGCGCGCGCCGCGTATCCGACAGCGTGGCCTGGGCCACCGACGCCTGCGTCCGCGCACTCACCACGCGCTCCTCGCGAACGAATCCGTCGAAGATGGGGTAGGACAGGCCCATCCGGACCGACCAGCTCGTGCGGCCCCCGTTGAAGGCGGGCTCGTCATTGAACCAGTCATAGCCGCCGGACAGACGCACCGTGGGCAGGTAGGACGACCTGGCCACCTTCACGCTGGCTTCGGCCGCCCGAAGGTCCGCCTCCGCGGCTTGGATGGACGGCGCCTGGGCGGTGATTTCGTCCGTCAGCGCCTCGTCGGTGAGCGCGAAGGTGGACACGTCCTGGAGCTCCAACGGCTGAGCGCCCACCGGCCCATCCTCGCCGATGAGCCGGCCCAGCGACAGGGCCGCGGCGGCGTGCTGGGTCTGCGCGGAGAGCAGGGCCTCCTGCGCGGCGGTGAGGTCGTACTTCGCCCGCAGCACGTCGGAGCGCGTCGCCGAACCCACCGCCAGGCGCCGATCCGCGGCCTCCGCGTTCTGCTTCGCGCGCTCGATGCGGGACATGGCGACTTCTTCCAGGCCCCCGGCGCGGAGGACTTCGTAATAGGAACGCTCCACGTCGAGCACCGCGGACGCGCGCTGCGCGATCAGTCCGGCCCGCGCGGCGCTGGAGCGCGCCTGGGCCTGCTTGCTGGTGGCGCCGCGCTGGCCACCGGTGAAGACGTTCCACGAGGCCGACAAGCCGGCGCTGTACGTGTCGCTGGGGGCGTTGAACACCGCGCCCGTGGTGGGATCCAGGCGCTGGCTGCTGGCCAGCGAGCTGTTCGCGCTCGCGGACAGGTTGGGCAGGTAGGCTCCAAACGCGCTGCGCTCGGCGGCCCCTGTCGTGGTGACGGTGCCGGCGGCTTGCGCCACCTGGGGGCTCGTCTTCAGCGCCCGGGCGATGGCTTCCTCCAGGGAGACCGTCGTCATCGTCGTCATTGCCTGGGCCAGACCCACGCCGGGCGCCGTCACCAGCCCGAGGAAGCCCAGGGCCAGGGCCGTCATCCGGTAGGGTTGCCGCTTCCACCACGGTGCCTGTGCGTTTTTCATCGCAAGCCGGGCCACTGCATTTGCCTTGCCACGGTCCAACCCATGGAAATGCGGAGGGAATGTGGCGCCGGGCCTGCGGGAACCGCAGTGCGAGTGCGGATTCCGCACGCGATGCCGGCCATCTCCGCATGCACGCCTCGGTGCCTCGCTGGGGCCCGCGCGCTTGAGCCTGGACAGCGGGCCTGGGCCCCATGATTGCACTGGGCAGGGCGACCTATGGGCGCGCCGAGGTTTCGCGCCTGCTCCTTCGCCCTGCATGCGGCCATCGGCCGCCCTCCAACCCCAGGAGAACGCCCCATGCACCCGCTCATGCTCGGACGACCGACGGCTCCGGCGGCTCCGGCGGCGCGCGGCACCGACAGAAGAGGGTGCGGATTCCGCACTCCGCATGCAGAGTTCGCAGCCTGTGGAGGTATGCGATGGAGCTGGAGTCCCCACGGCGGAGGTCGGCGATGAGCGGCGCTCCCTGGTGGCGGCCGCTTGGGCCTCGAGCGCCCTGGGTGGCGGCGGTGCTCATGTGCGCGGTGCTGATGTCCGCGGCGCTGTTCATCCGGAACACCGCGCTGGCGTCGTCCGCCCTGGTCACCCGGGGCATGGCCAACGTCATCATGGTCGCCGGCTTCGAGGCCTTCCGCGACGCGGAGGGGCTCCCGGACCCGTCCGCGCTGAACGGCTTCCTGGCATCCCACCGGGAGGGCGGCCTGCGCTACGTGGCCGTCGTGGATGACGACCAGGTGCTGGCGTCAGCCGGGGAGGAGCAGTTGGGGCGGCTTCCCTTGCATGAGGGCTCGCCGCTGATGGTCGAAGGGGCGCGCGCGCGCCTGGTCAGCCGCCTCCGCCGACCCCGTCCCACGTTCGGTCCCCTGACACGGGAGGAGGTTCGCGCCATGTCGGCGCAGGGCGAGTCCCAGGAGCCGCGCAAGCACCTGCGCGTGGTCTACGAGTTCGAGCCGCTCACCGCCCTGGCGTTGGAGTCGCGCTCGCAGCGTCTGCTGGGCGTGGCGGTGGCCTCGTGCGTGGGCATCCTGGCGTTGGCCTTCGCCTTCTCGCGCTCGTTGGCGCAGCGGGAGGCGCTGTCGGAGGAACTGGAGCGCGGCCGGCGGCTGGCGGCCCTGGGCTCCATGTCCGCGGTGCTGGCGCATGAGCTTCGCAACCCCCTGGCCTCGCTCAAGGGGCATGCGCAACTGCTCGCCGAGCGCGTGGAGCGTGACGCCGTCCTGGCGCCCAAGGCGGACCGGGTGGTGTCGGAGGCCGTCCGGCTGGAGCAGTTGATGAACGACCTGCTGGGCTTCGTGGCCAGCGGTGAGCTTCGCCGCGTGGAGGCGGACCCCAACGACGTGCTCCGCGCGGCGGTGGAGAGCACGGGCGCGGCGCGTGTGGAGGCTCGCTATCTGCCGGACCGCACGCCCTGGCCTCTGGACGCGGGCCGGTTGCAGCAGGCGTTGGAGAACGTGCTGCGCAACGCTGTCCAGGCCAGCCCCGAAGGCCAGCGCGTGGTGGCGACCGTGGAGCGGCAGGACTCGTCCCTGGTGTTCACCGTCAAGGACCACGGGCCCGGCATCGCGGCGGGGGAGGAGGAGCGCATCTTCGAGCCCTTCATCACGGGCCGCGTGCGCGGCGTGGGCCTGGGGCTGGCCATCACCCGGCGCATCGTCGAATTGCATGGCGGCACGGTGAGCGCGCGGAGCCATGCGGGCGGCGGCGCGGAGTTCCGTCTCACCGTTCCCGCGAGAGGAGCCTGAGCGATGGCGCGAATCCTGGTGGCGGATGACGAAGAGGGCGTGCGCTCGTTCCTTGCCGAGGCGCTGGAGTACGAAGGTCACTCGGTGACCATGGCCGCCGACGGCGAAGAGGCCGCGCGGCTGATGGCTCGGCAGGGCGTGGACCTGTTGCTCACGGACCTGCGGATGCCCGGGATGGACGGGCTGACCTTGCTGCGCAAGGTGCGCGAGGAGCAGCCCGACGTGGAGGTGGTGGTGCTCACCGCCGTGGGCACGGTGGAGAGCGCCGTGGCGGCGATGAAGGCGGGCGCCTTCGACTTCCTGCTCAAGCCGGTGGGCAGCCCCGCCGAGCTGCGCCTGACGGTGGCGCGGGCCCTGGAGCGGCGCGCGCTGCTCAACTGGAAGACCGAGGCGCGGCAGTCAGCGGGAGAGGTGGAGCTGAGCTGGGGGGCTCCCGCCATGCATCCGGTGGTGGAAGCGCTCCGGAAGGTGTCGCCCACGCAGGCCACCGTGTTGCTGGTAGGGGAGAGCGGGACCGGCAAGGAGGTGACGGCGCGGGCCCTGCATCAATGGAGTGAGCGCGCGGACGGGCCCTTCGTGGCCGTCAACTGCGCGGCGCTGACGGAGACGCTCCTGGAGAGCGAGCTCTTCGGCCACGAGAAGGGCGCCTTCACCGGCGCGGTGGCCCAGCGGCGCGGCCGCATTGAGCTGGCGCAGGGAGGCACCTTCTTCCTGGACGAAGTCGGCGAGCTGAAGGCCGAGCTCCAGGCCAAGCTGCTGCGCGTCCTCCAGGAGCGCCGCTTCGAACGCGTGGGCGGTACGCGGACCCTGGAAGCCGACGTGCGCTGGGTGGCGGCCACCAACCGCGACCTCAAGGCGATGATGGCGCGCGGTGAGTTCCGCGAGGACCTCTACCACCGGCTGGCCGTTTTCCCCATCCGGCTGCCGTCCTTGCGCGAGCGGCGCGAGGATCTGCGGCCGCTGTCGGAGCTGCTGCTGCGCCGCATCGGCGACGAGTTGGGGCGCCCGGGCTTGCGCCTGTCACCGGAGGCCGTGGCGCGGCTGGAGGCGTTCACCTGGCCGGGCAACGTCCGCGAGCTGCGCAATGCGCTCGAGCGGGCCGCCATCCTCGCGGATGGGCCGGTGGTGGAGCCTCGGCACCTGTGGCTGGATCCAACGGGCGCGGCGGGTCCCGTGGTGGATGCGCCCGTCTCGGAGGGGGGCCGGCTTCCCAGCCTGACGCTGGAGGAGCTGGAGCGACGGGCCATCGAGCAGGCCATCGCGGACGAGGCGGGGAACCGCAAGCGTGCCGCGCAGCGGCTGGGGATTGGCTTGCGGACGCTGTACGACAAGCTGCGGCGCTACGAGTCGCCCTGAACGCATCGAGCGGCGCGGAGAAGTGACTCCGCGCCGCGCGCCCCGGCAACCTACTCGGGGTTCACGGAGGGCCGTTGCCCTGCCGCTTCGAGTTCAGCTCCACCGCGGTGGCGTAGATCTGCGCCCAGGAGCGGTACTTGAAGCGGTTCAACGCGCCCTTCTGGTCGTTCGCGTAGTCGAACATGTCCTTGCGGAAGAGGGCGTCGGCGGCCTTGCGCGCATCGGGGCCGAGCGGCGTGCCCTTCTTGTCGAAGTAGCGCAGCAGGTCGTAGCCGTAGTCGTGCGTCTTGGCCGCGGGGTCGAACTCCTTGTCCGGGCCAATCTTCAGCGGGACGGAGGCGTAGCCCAGCGGGTCCTGCATCCGCTGACCGTGCGGCGTCTGGATGGCGTAGGGCTTGTAGCCGATGACCTTCTCGAAGTCCGCCGGAGGAGGGCGGGCGCCGGTCAGGTACTCCATCATCAGCTTGCCGTGGTCGCCCGCGGGCGCTGCACCCACCTTCGCCGTGCGCTGGAGCGCCGTCGTCGTGTTGCTGAACGAGTCCTTCTGGTGGATGGCCGCAGGGGCCGCGGCGGCGTTGGGCTTCTCCGCGGCGGGCGACTCCGAGGAGGAGGTCGCCGGGCGGCGGGCCGAGACGGGGGCGTTGCGAACGAGCATGATGAAGTCCGGGGGGAAAGCTTCCTCTCAGTTTGTCGCAGTTTGTAGACTTGAAGTTGCGTGGAAATGACCGACGCACCGCGTGGTGCCAGGAGAACTCAGTGGGAACGGACCTTTATCGCGACGGAATGGCCCGGTTGGACGCAGGGGATGTGGCCGAAGCCCGCCGTCTGCTGGAAGAGGCGCTGCGCAAGTCCCCCGGCGACGTGGCGGTGATGCACGGATTGTCTCGCGTGTTGGATCAGGCGGGTGAGCGCGCACGCTCCGTGGAGCTGCTGGAGCACGCCCATGCCCGGGCGCCGTCGGAGCCGGGCCCGGCGCACGACCTGGCCATGGCGCTGCTGGAGCGCGAAGAGGACGTACGGGCGGTACAGGTTCTCACGCCTGTGTTGGAGGCCCACCCCGAGGACACGCGGGCGCACCTCTTCATGGCCATGGCCCTGGCGAAGTCGGACACCGCGCGTGCTCGCATTCACACAGCGAAGGCCCTGATGGACTCGGATCCCGACGTGAAGCTGCAGGCCCAGGCCCTGGACGACGTGCTCGCGGAGCACCAGCGCCTGTCCTGAGCCGCGCCACGCGCGGCGTGACGCGCGGGCCGCGCTACCAGGGCATCGCTTCGATGGCGTCCACCATCTTCGCGACGTCGTAGGCGTAGAAGCCCGCCGCGTTGAGATTGTTGAGCTCCCCAACGTACAGGCCGCCGTCGTGCATGAAGACGTCCAGGACGTAGGCCCGGTCTGGCGTCCAGGTGTCGGCCATGGCCTGAGCGAAGGCATGGACGTCGGGCTCGACCTCGGGAGACGAGGCAACGCGGTCCCCGAGCTTGTACCGGCTGCCCGTGACGACGCGTCCGTCGACGACGACCATGCGGTACTCGCGCTGGATGTGTTTCAGGGGGCTGACGGCCACCCAGGTGTCGGAATCGACCGTGGCGCTTTCGCCCAATGCGAGAGCGCTCGCCCGCCATGTGCTGAAGTCGTCCCACGTGGTCACCATGCCGGAGAAGGACTTGTCGTCCAGGCAGGGGCGGATGAAGAAGGGCCCCTCCCTCGGTGGAACGTCCCCGAAACGGTGGACCTGGGCATCGGCGTTGAGCAGGTGGAGGCCGAGTTTCTCGCGCCAGATCCGGAAGTCGAAGTTGTCGTTGAGGAACGCGCCCGGCGTCCAGCCTCTCCGCTTCGCGTAACGCGTCAGGCTGAGGGAGCCCATCACGATGACGGGCCCGTCGACGTCCACAGTCGGCTCGACACCGCCATCGAACGGGATGACCTTCACGACGGTGTGCGGAATCTCGCCGCGCCGCAGCACGCCCATCAGCGTGTGGAAGCCAGGCTCGTTGAACAGGTTGTGCTGGACGACCCAATGCATGGTGGCCTCGGAGAAAGGCGTCGGGACGTTCGCGGTGTGCGCCAACTGACGGCTTTCCGCGTGAGCCGGGTATCTGACGACACGGCCGTGATTTCATCCTGGGCCAGGGGCTCGGCTATGATTGAGGTCCCGGGCGGGTTGACACAGAATCCAGCACCATGACCGGCTCTGACCATCACGACCCGCTCGGACTGGAGTCCTCCGCGACGGTGTCGCTCGGCATGGTGCGCCACGGTGTGCCGGTGCCGGCGGTGCTCGCCTGTGTCCATCAGGAGTCCGCCGCGGCCATCAACGATGCGCAGCTGGCACTGCTCCATCCGAACGAGCGGGCACGGCTGGACAGCTTTCGCGCGGACTCGCGGCGGCTCGGGTTCTTCTTGGGGCGCTACGCAGCCAAACGCGCCCTCAGCGGGCTCGGCGTCCAGGTACCGATGCACGCGGTCGAAATCGCGCCCGGCGTCTTCGAACACCCGGTGGTCAAGGGCGCGGGAGGGGATTCGCCCGTGGTCTCGCTCAGCCACGCGCGCTCGGTGGCGGCAGCGGTTGCGTGTGGGCCGGAGCACATCGTTGGCGTCGACGTCGAGCAGCTCTCTCCCGAACGGACGGACGTCTTCGAGTCCGTGATGCCGCAGCGCGAGTTGGCCATGGTCCGTCACGCGCCCGGCGGCGGCGAGCTGGCGGCGAACGTCATCTGGACCATGAAGGAAGCGCTCTCCAAGGCCCTGCGCTGTGGGCTCACCGCTCCGTTCGAGGTCCTGGAGGTCGACGCCTTCGAAGGACATGCCGCGGGAGGCTACGGCTGCCTCTTCCGCAACTTCGCCCAGTACCGCGCCCGTGCCTGGGTGCTCGGCGGGTACGTGCTCGCGGTGGTGTCTCCGAAGCACTCGCTGCTCCACGTCGCGCCGGCGGACCTGGAGCGCATCCGCCAGGTGTTTGGTCGAGACGGGTCTCGAAGCTAGGCCACCAGCTCCGTCGCCGCTCCTGACATGCGCTGGCGCCAGCGCATCTCCCGTGCTTCAAGCTCCCGCGCCGGGGCGTGGACACCGTGGAGTCGCTGGCGGTCGCGCGGGCTGGCCTGACAGACGAAGGGCCGGAGGCAGCCGTTTCCAGCCACCTCCGGCCCTGGATGCTTCCGTCCGTATCGCGGGTGCGGTCAGGCGCGCAGGGCGACCACGGTCACCCCGTCGCCGCCTTCGTGGCCTTCACCCGGCCGATACATGCGGATGTATGGAGACGCGGCCAGGTAGTCACGGATGGCCTGCTTGAGCGCCCCCGTGCCATGGCCGTGGATGACGAGCGCGGCGTCTTCTCCGCTGCGCATGCCGCGGTCCAGGAACGACTCCAGCTCCGCCAGCGCGTCGTCCGCGCGCATGCCGCGCACGTCGCAGCGGAAGTGGGTGGCTTCCACCTCGGAGGGGGCCGCGGAGGCCGCACGCTTGAGCGCCGCATCCTGCTTCTGCCGCTCCGGGAACTTCGCCTGCTGCGGCTTGCGCGTGCGCGCGCCCGACAGCTCCGTGATGGGCACGCGCATCTTCAGCGCGCCACCCGCGGACACCACCGCGTGGTTGTCCGCCAGCTCCAGGATTTCCACATCGCGGCTCAGCCCCGAGTGGTGCACCCAGGCGCCCACCTTCAGGTTGGCCGGGCCAGGGGCCTCCACCTGGAACAGCTCCGCCTTGGCGGCCAGGGCGCGCTTCTGCGCCTCGTCCGCGCGCTGCTGGAGTTGCTGCCGGGCCTCGGCGAGGGCCTTCTCGTTCTGCTCGGCTCGAAGCTTCGTCAGCAGCTTCTGCACTTCCGCCGCCGCGTGCTCGCTGGCCGCGTGTACATCGTTGTTGAACTGCATCATCCGGGCGCGGCGCTCGCGCTCGAAGGACTGCTTCTGCTTCTCCAGGTCGGCCCGGAGCGCCTCGGCCTCCTGGGCCGCCACGCGGGCGCGTTCCAGCTCCTCGTAGAGCTTGCGCCGTTCCTCCTCGGCCGCCGCCAGCGCCTTGGTGAGCGGACCGCCGGCACTGACGGACAGCTCACGGGCGCGCTCGCACACGTTCTGGGGCAGGCCCACGCGCGCCGCCATCTCGATGGCCGACGACTGGCCCGCGGCGCCAATCTGGAGCCGGTAGGTGGGGGCCATGCGCTTCGAGTCGAAGCCCACGCGCGCGTTGAGGAAGCGCGGGTCCATGTGCGCCAGCGCCTTCAGCTCCTCCAAGTGCGTGGTGACGAGCACCACCACGCCCTTGGACATCAGCTCCTCCAGCACGGCGATGGCGATGGCCGCGCCCTCGCGCGGGTCGGTGTCCGCGGCGATTTCGTCGATGAGGACCAGCGAGCCCTCGCCCACGGCGCCGATGATGTCGCGCAGCATCACCACGTGCGCGCTGAACGTGGACAGGCCCTGCTCCAGGTCCTGCGCGTCCCCCACGGTGGAGTGGACGGAGCGGTACAGCGGCATCCGGGAGCCTTCAGCCACCGGAATCGGCAGGCCGGCGCGGAGCATCAGCGCGCAGAGGCCCACGCCCGTCAGCGTCACCGTCTTGCCGCCCGCGTTGGGGCCGGAGACGACCAGGGCCTTCGCATCACCCGTGAGCGTCACGTCGTTGGCCACCACCTCGGCGCCCTTGAGCACCAGGCGGGGGTGGCGCAGCTGCCGCAGCTGCAGGTCCGTGACGTTCTCGAAGGCCGGCATGCTGGCGCCCAGGTCCGCGGAGAGGATGGCCACGGATTCGGCCTCGTCCAGCTCCGCCACGGCGTCCAGTCCCTCCAGGATGCGCTCCGACTCCCGCCCGAGCTGGTCGCTCAGGGCCTGGAGCACCTTGCGCTCCTCCTCGGTCACCTCCGACTGGGCGATGGCGAGGTCGTTGCCCAGGCCCACCATGGCCTGGGGCTCCATGAAGAGCGTCTGGCCCGTCTGGCTGGCGTTGTGGACGATGCCGTCCACTTCCGAGCGGTAGTTGGCCACCACCGGCACCACGTAACGCCCGTTGCGGAGCGTGTAGTAGTTCTCCCGCAGCTTGGGGAGGAAGGTCTCATCGTGGAGCAGCTCGTCGAGCCGCGCCTTGATGCGGCGATGGAGCCCACGTGCCCGGTCCCGGGCTTCGCGCAGCTCCGGGCTGGCACGGTCGGAAATCTCACCGTCCGGTTCGAAACACTGGTCGATGCGGCGGGCCAGCGGCTCCAGCGAGGGCATCCGGCGGGCAATCTCCACCAGCCCGGGGACGCGGGCCCGGCGTTCGTCCAGTGCCTCGCGGGTGCGGACGAAGGCGAACAGGAGCTGCGCCGAGTCGATGAGCTGGCGGGGCTCCAGCATGCCGCCCTTGGCCGCATGGCCGATGGGCGTACGCAGGTCCGTCACACCCCCCAAGGGAAGGGAGAACTGCTCCTGGGACAGCGAGCGGGCCTCGGCGACGAGCGCGAGGGCCTCCGCAACGGCCTCGGGGGTGTCCAGGAAGGGCCGGGCGAGCACTCGCTCTCTGCCGGGCTCCGTCCTGCAGCGTTGCGCCAACGCGCGGAGCACATCCGCGAAGCCCAGGTCTTCCAGCGTTCTTTGCGATATCTGCACGGTCATGGGTTTCATGCGCGGCTGTTCGGCCGTCAAGAGGATCTATTGAGGCGCCCGGGTCGGCTCTGCTATCAGCCGCACATGAGGTGGGTCATCCTGGTGGCTTTGCTGGCGGGCGCGACCGACGCAGCGGAGCCTTCTGCCCTGACACCGGTCTCCTCACGGACGGTGGTTTCGCTCCCGGATGCCCTGGCCCTGGAAGCGGATGGGAATGATGTGGGCGCCCTGGCCGCGCTGGAGGCCCTGGTCCGGGCCCAACCCGCGTGGGAGCTGCCCCGGTTGGAGATGGCCCGGCTCCTGCTGAAGACGGGAGGCGCGCTGGAGCAGGCGGAGTCCCACCTGAACGCCGCGCTCCAGCAGGCTCCCAATAATCCCCGCGCCTGGTACCTGCGGGGATTGCTGTGGGAGGAGCGGGAGGACCGCCGCCAAGCCGTCCAGGCGTACGAGCAGGCCGTACAACTGCGCGCCTCCTACGAGGAGGCCCGCTTCCGGCTCGGGACGCTCTGGTTGGACATGGGGGACCTGCTCAAGGCGGAGTTGCACCTGCGCTACCTGGCGCGGCTGAAACCGGAGTGGGTGCAGGTGCGCCTCCAACTGGCGGAGGTGCTGGAGAAGCAGGAGCGCCTGCTGGACGCGGAGAAGGAGTTGCTGGCGGCGCGAGGCCTCCAGCCGGCCAGCCCGCTGGTCCTCCGGCGGCTCGCCGACTTCTACACGCGCACGGGGCGGCCCCACCTCGCGGAGCGGGTCCGCGCGGCGCTGGAGGCCCCTCCGAAGCGGCGAATGCGTGACCTCAAACCATCACGTCGCTGACAGCGAGCAGTCATTTGGTACGCAGTTGCGATTGCACCATCGACGGTGGCGCATACACTGCGCGGGCCTTGAAGACCGCCAACCTCGCCATCGTCTTCACCGACATCAAGGGCTTCACCGAGCGGACCAGCCGGCAGACGCTGGAGGAGAACCAGCGCCTGCTCCAGGTCCACGAGGCCCTGCTGGCGCCGCTGTTCAAGGCGTTTGGCGGGCGCATCGTCAAGTCCATCGGTGACGCGTACCTCGTCACCTTCGAATCGCCCACCCAGGCGGTGCTCAGCGGCATCGCCATCCAGGATCGGCTGTGGCACCACAACCGGACGGTGGAGGTGTCGGAGCAGATTCACGTCCGCGTGGCCATCAACGTGGGCGAGGTGAGGCTGGACGGGAACGACATCTTCGGCGAGCCCGTCAACATCGCCGCCCGGGTGGAGGGCATCGCCGAGGCGGGCGAGGTGTACTTCACCGAGGCCGTCTACCTGGCGATGAACAAGGCCGAGGTGCCTTCCAAGGAAGTCGGCGCCTACGAGCTGAAGGGCATCCCGGGGAAGATCCGCGTCTTCCACGTGCCCCGGGCGCCGTACCGCGTGGAGGCTCCCGCGGCCAGCGCCATCGCCGAGGCGCCGGGCTCCGAATCGATGCCGCCCTTCGGGAACCTGGCCCTGTCCCGCGTGGCGGAGGCTTCGTCACCGGGGGCCCAGGTGGACCTGTCCGTGCTGGGGCAGCGGGCCGCGGCGGGCGCCGCGGTCATCAGCCAACGCGCGGCCGCGGGCGCCACGGTGCTGGGCCAGCAGGCCGCGGAGCTCGGGCGGCAGGCGCGCACGGTGGGCGGTTCGCTCTTTTCGCGCGGCATGGCGACGCTTCCGCCGCAGGTCCAGCAGCACCGGATGCTGGTGGGCGTGGGCGCGGCCGTCGTGCTCATGGGCGTCGCGATGCTGGCGTTCAGTGGCGACGAGACGGTGCGCGCCATCAAGGCGGTGGAGCGGGCGCCGGAGGAGGAGCGGACCGCGCTGGCCAAGGACGTCCGGACCCTCATCATGAAGGAGGAGGACTCCGGGCGGCGCAACTTCCTGCTGGGCCGTCTGACGGAAGCGACGGGCAAGCCCGATGACGCGCTGAAGGTCTACGCCACGGCCGTGAAGGCCGGCAGCCGCGCCGCGGAGGACCGCCTCATCGAGATGCTGTCGCACGCGCGATGCGACGTGCGCTCGGATGCCGCGTCCACGGTAGGCCGGCTCCAGCTGATGCGGGCGGTGAGCGCGCTGGAGGACCTGAAGTCCGACGGTGGGCCCGATGACGGGGTGCGGACGGGCCTGTTCGGCATCTCCAAGTGCGACTCGAAGGCGGCCGCGGACAGCGCGCTCAAGAGCTTCAAGGAGCGTTGATGTGCCGGCCCCCGGGCTGGCTGAGGAAGGGAACGCCGTGACGAAGGTGAAGACGGGACTGGACGTGTGGGTGGAGCAGGGCTTCTCCGCGTTGAAGGGCAAGCGCGTGGGCGCCATCGTGAATCCCACCAGCGTGGATGCTCGCTTCCGCCACCTGGCGGACCTGCTGTCGGGCGCGGACGGCGTCACGTTGGCTGCGCTCTTCGGTCCGGAGCACGGCATCCGGGGGGAGGCGCAGTACATGGTCGCCGTGGACGAGGCGAAGGACCGCCGCACCGGCGTGCCGGTGTACAGCCTCTACGGCTCCACCTTCGAATCGCTGTCGCCCCGGCAGGAGTCACTCCAGGGGCTGGACGCGCTCGTCTTCGACATCCAGGACGTGGGCAGCCGCTACTACACCTACGTCTACACCATGGCGCTGGCCATGAAGGCCGCGGCGAAGGCCCGCGTGCCCTTCTACGTGCTGGACCGGCCGAACCCGCTCAACGGCGTGGCGATGGAAGGCAACCTGGTGGGGGAGGGCTTCCGCTCCTTCGTGGGCCTGTACGCGCTGCCCAACCGCCACGGCATGACGGCGGGGGAGCTGGCCCGCCTCTTCAACGTCCAGGAGGGCTTCGGCTGCGAGCTGACGGTGGTGCCGTGCGAAGGCTGGCGCCGCGGCCAGTTCTGGTCGGAGACGGGGCTGCCGTTCATCTCGCCGTCGCCCAACATGCCCACCGCGGACACCGCGCTGGTGTACCCGGGCATGTGTCTGGGCGAAGGAACCAACGTCTCGGAGGGCCGTGGCACCTGCCGCCCCTTCGAGCAGTTCGGGGCGCCGTGGGTGGACACGGACCAGTTGCTGGCGCGGCTGGCGAAGGAGGAGCTGCCCGGGGTCGCCTTCCGGGCCGTGGGCTTCACGCCGACGTTCGACAAGTACACGGGGCAGTCCTGCAACGGCGCCTTCATCCACGTGACGGACCGGGAGGCGTTCCAGCCCCTGCGCACCGGCGTCGCCATCTTCCAGGCGCTGCATGACATTGGCCCGGGCTCGTTTGATTGGCGCGCGGATGCCTACGAGTTCGTCGAGGATGTGCCGGCCTTCGACCTGCTCTGCGGGACGGACCAGGTGCGCCGAGGCATCGAGGCGGGGTGGCCGCTGGACCGGTTGCTGGAGGGGTTCTCCGCTCAGACGGAAACGTTCGCACGTCACAGGACGTCCTACCTGCTATACGCTTGAGGCGTGATCGGCGTCTTCTCCGACAGCCATGGGGACCTCGAAGCCTTCGACGCGGCCTACGAACTGCTGCGCTCCAAGGGGGCTCGGCGTTTTCTCTTCGCGGGCGCGCGCTACACGGACCTGGATGAATGGGTGTTGTGGCGGCGGCAGAAGAGCCGGGGCGGGCGTGAGTACTCGGACGCGGACTTCCTGGCGGACGTGACGAACTGGCTGGGCAGCCAGGACGCGCTGCCACGCACGCCGTCGCGCGCGGAGGCTCCGGCGGACGTGGCGTCGGAGGACGACCGCCGGCTCGTCATGGAGCGCTTCATCCGCGTGCCCGAGCGCGAATCGCTCCAGTACAGAGATCCCTCCATCAACAACAAGGTCATGGACCTGATGGGGGACACGCTGTGCTGCGTGGTGCACGACAAGAACGATTTGACGCGGGATGACCTGCTCAACGCGCTGCTCTTCGTCCACGGCAAGGAGCCGGAGCCCAAGGTGGTGCAGATTGGCCCGCGTTACTTCCTGACGCCGGGGCGATTGGTGGGCGCCGCCGAGCAGACGTGTGCGCTCCTGGAGAAGGTGGACCGGAACCTGCGCTTCTCCGCGTTCCGCCTGGATGGGCACTCGATAGTGGAGCCCCAGGTCATCGCCCTGGAGAAGAAGTCCCCGAAGTTGTCCCTCAAGTGACGTGAGGCCCGCCGTGCAGGTCGCGCTCCTCGGAGGCTCGTTCAACCCGCCCCACGTGGGGCACCTCATGGCCGCCACGTACGTCCATGCCACCCAGGACGTGGACGAGGTGTGGTTGATGCCGTCCTGGCAGCACCCGTTCGGCAAGCAGATGGAGCCCTTCGAGCATCGCGTCGCCATGTGCGATGCGCTGTGCGCGGAGACATCGGGCTGGCTGAAGACGAGCCGGATCGAACAGGTGCCGGGACTCTCTGGCCGCACGGTGGACACGCTGACCCTGCTGGTGGCGCGGCATCCGGACATCCGCTGGTCCATCATCATCGGCAGCGACATCCTGCGCGACCTTCCGCATTGGAAGGACTTCCACCGCATCGAGGAGCTGTCGCGGGTGATGGTGCTCAACCGCGCGGGGTACCCGGCGCCGAACACATTGGGGCCGCCGCTGGCGGAGGTGTCGTCGACGCTGATTCGCGACCTGCTCGCGCGCGGCGAGGCGCCGTCGGACCTGGTGCCCGCGCGTGTCATTGCCTATGCGCGCGAGCACGGCCTCTATGGCCTGAAGCGGACGCCGTAGCGACGCCGTCCGTCGGACTCGACCTTCGCCATGCTGCCCCGCCGTTCAGGTGGCGCGCCCGACAGCGCCCCTCCTCGGCACCTCCGCGGCTTCTATTCCCTTGATGCACTTGCGTAAAAACCAGGGCAGTTTGAAACTCGTGATGGTTGTTCTTTCCTGGGGAAACATCACATGAATTCAAAGCTCGTGTTCGCCGCAGTGGCCCTGCTGTCGACGTCTGCCTTCGCCGAGGAGGATCTCAAGCCCGCGCAGGAGGAGGCGAAGGCGTCGTTCGAGGAGAAGATCTCCGAGGCTTTGGCTGCCGCGAACGAGAAGTGTGGCACCAAGCTCACCGTCAAGACCGACTTCCAGAACTTCAAGCCGGAGGCCTGGGCGAACTCGAGCTATGGCTCCTACTGTGAGGCGGCCATCAATGGGGTCACCAGCATGTGCGAGCGCCCGGCCTACAAGAAGGCGATTGCGAAGAAGGTGACCGGCGTGTCGTGCCTGTTCGGTGGCGTCAAGCCGCCCGAGAAGAAGGACGGCACCAACGACGCGACGCTGCGGAATCTCTCGCTTGACAAGGGCACGCTGACGTACCGCATGAGCGTGGACCACACGAACATCGAGGACAACACCACGGCGACCCTCGAGAAGGCGCTGAACTGAGCATGGCGCGGAGGATGGCGATGGTGCTCCTGCTGCTGTGGGCCCAGGGGGCCGTGGCGGCGGAGTCACTGGAGTCGTTGGGCCTCAAGGTCTATCGGGGCATCGACGGGCAGTCCATCGAGGTCGTGACGCTGGCGCCGCGGGAGGCGTCGGAGGTGGTGCTGCGGCTTCAGGGCACCGACTCCGAGCAGGATGGCCTCTCGGTGCGCGGCAAGGCCCGGGACACGGGGCGGGGTGTTGATTACGTCGTCCGTCATCGCGGCGCGGACTGGGTGCTGCTGTCCCAGCGCGCTGGTGATTACGAGGCCTTCGTTCCCGGGAAGCCATCCTTCCGCGTCAAGTTCAGCCAGGAGGCGACGGGCAAGGCGTCTGCCTCTGAAGTGCTGTCCGCGCACCTGCTGCAACGGGAGTCCGGGAGGATCGCGGCCTTCGAGAAGAAGGCCTGGCCCCACCTGGAGAAGAAGTACACCGCGCGCGCCGCCGAGGCCATGGCGGCGCTGCGCAAGGCGTGTGGCACGTCACCGGCCTTCACGTTCGACTGGAAGACCTTCGACGATGCGGTGATGGCGGAGCTGGACGTCTGGGCGGCGTGTGCGCCGCTCGCGACGCGGGGCCGGGCTCGCTGTGCCGCCGTGAAGGATGTCACGGTCCTCACCTGTCGCTTCGGGCCTGCGCTCGCGTTCGAGCGAGGGGCCGACGCGCTCATCTTCACCACCACTCAAGGGGGCGCGGCCGAGGGGCCTGGGTTCCTGGACGGGAGGCTCAAGTGAAGCGTCGACTGCCCATGGTGCTGGCGTATCTCCTGGCGGCGCCGGTGCTTGCTCGCCCGGCGGCGACGCTCGAAGACCTCCGTGCGCTGGCCGTGCAGAAGTCCTGGGCGGAGCTGCTGGAGCGCGCGGAGGACGTTCCTCCCGCCTCGCGCACCGACACATGGCGCGCGCTCGTGACGGAGGCGGCGACGGCCGAAGTCGAATCGGCGATGGCTCCGGACGACAAGGACCCGTTCGCCACCGCCCGGAAGGCGCGCGCGCTGGGGCAGCGGTATTCCTTCCTCGCCAAGGCGCCCGGCTTCTCCTCGGCGCGCGATGCGCGAGGATTGAAGGACCTGGAGCGCTGCCTCGCGCTCGAGCGGAGTGGCTGCATCGACACGTACCGGGAGCTGACGGGGGACGCGAGCGCTGAGACGACGCTCCAGGCCGCGCGGCTCGTGAAGCGGGGCCACTTCGCCTACGTCGCGATGCCACTCTTCGCCTCGGCGGTGCGGGGTGGGAAGGAGGCTGGCGCCTGCAAGGACGACGCGCTCGCGGAGGCGGTGCTGGCCGCACTGGACCTGCCCGCGACGGATTCCCGCGCGGGTGATGCGAGGAAGGTGGCGTTCGAATGGTGCTGGTCGGCGCTCGGCGCGAGGCTCAAGAGCGCGACGGTGGGCGCCTCGTCCTACTTCCTGGCCAACACCTGCCAGCCCATGCGGGCGCGGAAGGCGCTGACGGAATTGCAGGACGACCTCTGCAAGGACGAGGGGCTGTAAGCGACACGCGAGTGCTCCACCCAGGTTCGTGATTCGCGAGCAGGTTGCGGGGCAAGCCCGAGTCAGAGCCCGAGGCCGATGAGGTGCAGGTGGTCCAGGCCCTGCTCGAAGCGGTAGGCGTATTGGTAATAGAGGGACACCGGAACCGCCTGCCCGAAGGTGAGGTGCAGTGACGCCGAGGCCCCCACGGCCGCGTGGTTGGCGCGGTTGTCGGTGCGGGCCAGCGAGCCGAAGGCCTCGACGCCGACGTCTCGCACGAAGAGGGACGGGAAGAGCCACAGCGTGGAGGCCCATCCGTAGTCGATGGGGACCCGGTACTGGTACGTCGCGGAGCCGATGAGCGCGTCGCGCGCGCGAATCTCCAGGTCCTCGTAGCCGCGCAGGTATTCGCTGAAGGCGATGCCCGGCTGCAACTGCAGGGGCAGGGGAGCGGTCTGCTGGCTCTCGCGGTTGGTGTACCAGATTTGCCCCGCTCTCAGGCCGCCGACCTGGAGCAGCCCGGACGGCGCGCCGGGGAGGAAGCGCCCCACCGCGGTGAGGCGGAGGTTGTCGCGCCCCGTGAAGGGCAGGCCCCCCGTGAAGGCGTCGAGTCCCAGGCGCACGTCGCCCATGGTGGAGTCCCGGAGGAATGCGCCGGGGTACACACCCGCGGCCGCCGTCATGCCCAGGCCGCGCTGGGTGCTGCCGTAGGACGTGGCTTCACCCGCGAAGTACGACACGGAGACCTCCGGGCCGACGATGCGCGTCAGCATGCGCGGGGAGCGGTCCGTGGCGTCGTACTCACGGCGCAGCGCCAGCACGCCGAAGGTCACCGGCGTGGTCCAGAAGGAGCGCGAAGCGAAGGCCGTGGCCTGGAGGTCCGTGCGCTGATTCTGGCGGATGTACGCCCCCGACACCTGGATGTACCAGGGCGCGAGTTGCGCGTTGCCGTAGGCCAGCGAGAGGCTGGGGGCGTCTTCGCGCGTGTCGAAGGAGAGCAGCAGCGAGTACGCATGGAAGCCGAGCCGGTCCTGTCCCGCCAGGGCCAACCCGCCCATCGTGTACGTGTCGTCCGTGTTGTCGGGGTCGGCTCCCGCGAGCAGGTAGGGCACGCGGAGCTCGGGGATGAAGAAGCGCTCCAGCGGCGAGTAGGGCTCGTCCGAGAGAATCTGGAGCTCCGTGCCCGGGTCAGGCGGGGCTTCGACTGGAGCGTCGAGTCCCGTGAGCGCCGTGGGCGCGTCTTCAGCCGCGGGAGATGGGGACGGCGGCGCGGTGTCCTCGGGGGCAGGCTGCTCCGACTGAGGGGCAGGCAGTGGAGGTCCGGATGGCGGGGCTCCATGGCCCGGCGCGGTCCCTGCCGGTGAGGACGGTAGCGCCGCATCGGGCTGGACCGGTGCGCCGGACATGGGGAACGCGGCGAACTCGGACTCGGAAGGTGCGGCCGTGGGGGCCTGTTCCGACTCCGATGCCGGAGTCTCCGTGCGTACTTCAGGGATCCGGGGGGCTCCGGGTTCGGTCTCGAGAGATGGAGCTGAAGGGTGGGGGGCCTGCGCCAGCACCGCGTGCCCTGCCACCTCCACTTGGGCCGCGCCAATGCCGGTCTCCACCGGCGCGATCGGCACCAGTGGGGCGCGGTCGATGGTGAAGTTCAGACCGTCCCGGTTGAGGAACACCACTTCCTCGGTTCCCACGGGATGAACGTCCATCACCAGGTGCGGCGCGTCCGTGATGCGAACCACTTCTCGCGTCGCCACCGTGAGGACGTGGGCCTGCAGCCGTTCCTCGTGCTCCCGGAGGAACACGAGGCGTTCATCATCCAGCCACCTGGGCGAGTAGTTGAAGCGGCCATCGCGCGTCAGCCACCGAAGGCGTCCATCCGCTTCCCGCAGGACCAGGTCCCAACCCGCGTCCCCTGAGAGCGGGAAGACGACCCGTTCGCCATCCGGTGCGACCGCGGGCGGCCCCACGGAGGTGCTGGCGCCGAAGTCGGTGAGGGCCTTCCGGGTGTCCGTCTCCAAGTCCAGCCGCACCACGTTGGCTGAATCCCCATCGACGCGGACGAAGACGTAGGCCGTCCCGTCCGGCGTGATGCTGCCGCCCATCCCCATCACATCATCCCAGAGCCGCACCACGTTCCCCGTGCGCGCATCCACCTTCCACAGCCTCGCAGTGTAGCCCCCTTCCGTGTTCAGGTCGGCCATCACCAGGTACAGCCACGCGCCATCGCGGCTGAACGACATGCCGCTGACCAGCGTCGGGGAGCCCAGCACCCAGCGGCGCCCGGGCAGCAGCTCCACCAGCGGCCGTTCGAAGCGCACGCGGCCATCCGGCTCCAGCACCGTCAACCGCGTGTAGCGCTCCCGGCCCACGCCCACCGTCGCGGTGACTCCGCTGGCCGCGTGCGAGGCCAGCCGGGAGAAGTAGCCCGCGTCGGACACCCACGTCCGTTGCGCGGAGGGGCGCTCGCGCACCTGCAGGTTCTCCCGCAGCGACTGCGTGTACTCCGCGAACAGCGAGCCGATGTCCCGCCCGTACACGCGCTTGAAGCGGAGTGTCACCGCCAGCGGCGGCACGAAGGAGCCTCCCTGCTCATCCACCAGCTTCCACAGCTTCGTCTCCCCATAGCGGTTCGCGAGGTACTCCACGAAGTGCATGCCGGTGATGTAGTTGCCGCCGAACGGGTCCAGCGCGCGCTGCTCGGGGGACAGGTAGCCGGGGTTCAGCCGTCCTCCGGTGGCCTGCACCACGGAGTCGTACCAGCCGCGCCAGACGGGGCTGTGGGGCCGTCCCGCGTCCTTTTCGAACTGCCCTTCGTAATAGGTGGCCAGTCCCTCCAGGAACCACGACTCCGTATAGGAGTTGGGCTGGAACAAGCCCCCGGTGACGAGGTTGAGGAAACCCCAGACCCCGTCCGTCTGCTGGAGCTGCACGTAGTGGACGGCCTCGTGGCAGGCCACGTCACCGACGTCCACCTCGCCCAGGTTGAACAGGTGGAACAGCTCCAGCGTCAGGTGGGAAGGCATCACCATCTGCTGAGGCGTGCTGGCGTAGTCCGGGACCACGTAGGCGTTGTTGAAGTTGGAACTCGTCAGGTAGACGAGCACCCGGTCCCGCTTCTTCTTCCGCCACGTCTGTTCGTGGAGGCGGGCCACGCAGCCCTCCAGCCGGGACGCCATGCGCAGGGCCGCGCCCCGGAGCTGGGCGGGGTAATAGAGCTCCAGGGACTCCGTGGTGAGCTTGCGCATCTCGTCCCGAGCGAACGAGGCCTGGATGTTCTGGGGGAAACGGGGTGTGACGAAGGCACACCCACCGTTTGTCAGCAGGAAACAGGTGGCGAGGACAGCCCAGCGAAGCCACCAGCGGGAAGCGGGCATGCAGGCCATCCTACAGGCCACAAATCGTAGCCACGACCGCGAATTTCACGGTAAGGGATGGACCCGTCGCCTTCCTATTTTCGAGTCTGGATTCCGCCATGTCCGAACCCGCCACCCAGGCGCATCCCGTTCCGCAGCACGTTCACAATGCCCAGATGCAGGTCGCCGCTGCCCTGGAGCAGGCCACCGGCAAGCCAGTCGATCTGCTCAAGGCACCCTGGGTGGAGATTGAACCCGGCATCGCGCAGCTGACTGGCGGCTCGTTCCAGGTGAACAAGCCGGAGCACCAGACCATCGCGCTGGGCCTGGCGGGGGCGTTCGCCCTGCGGCTCATCCAGGAGCACCAGGCCTTCTGGTTCCCCAACCGCGACTCGCCGGAGGGCGCCACGCTGGGCTTCCCGGAGGCCATCATCATGCTGTCGCCGTTCGGCGCGGTGATGGATTCGCTGGGGCAGGGCAAGCTGGCCCGCCTGGAGGACCTGGCCGCGGACATCCGCCGTTCGCTGGGACAGGCCCGCTTTGGCGGCAACCCGGCGCAGGCCCTGGGAGGCCAGGCGCCCAAGCTGACGCCGGTGGACTACCAGCGCCTCTTCGACCCCGGGTTCCTCCAGTTCGTCGTCCTGGATCCGAAGAAGGCCGCCACGGCCCTGGAGACGAAGCCGGACGGGCTCGCTCGGGACGTGCGCAACGCGCTGGGCCGCACCCAGCCGCCCCTGCCTCCCGAGGCGCGCCAGCAGTTCGAGGGGCAGATCGTGCAGTCCCTCCAGCGCCTGGACACCACCAAGTCGCTCATCGACCAGGCCGAGCGCGCGCCGCGTCTGGCGGAGTTGATGGCGCACCTGTTCGGCACCATCGGCGGGACGGGCTCGGCGCCCGAGGACTTCTGGCACGACCTGGTGCTGCCGCTGCTGTTCATCGGCACTCCGGCCAACTTCCCGCCGCTGGACGAGGAGGAGCTGGAGATGTTCCGCCAGGGCGCGGACCCGCTGCCGCTCTTCGTGGACCTGGTGCCGCACGCGCACAAGGCTCCCGACGAGGGCCTGCTGGGCGCGTTCGAGATGAGCGACATCGGCCTGGTGCACCCGGGCTTCGGCCGGGTGGGCGCGCTTCGCCTCATCCGCATCAACGCCTCGCGCATCCAGTCGCTGCTGGAGCAGTTCGACCCCGCGAAGACGGCGGAGACGCTCCAGCGCTTCACGGAGTACGTGGCGAAGGCGGCCGGCAAGCCCGCCACCGAGTCGCCGCAGGGCAAGGAGATGCTGCAGGCCGCGCTGACGCTGCTCTCCGACCTGAAGCGCTCCGTGACGCAGGTTCAGGGCGGCGAGCTGTCCCTGCGCCGGCTCACCGAGGCCGAGGCCGCGTCCGAGCAGGCCTTGGCCGTGGTGCGCAAGGCCCTGCAGGGTTCCATCATCCTGACGGCTTGAGCTGCCGCTCCAGCGCGGCGCGCGACGTGGGCTCCAGCCGGTCTCTGGCCAGCCCCAGCGCGCGCCGCGACAGCAACCGATAGAGGGGCGCGACGTCCGCGGGGAGCGCCTCCAGGTGCGCCGCCACCACGCCGGAGTCTCCGCGGACGATGGGGCCGGTGAGTCCCCCCGCGAGCCCCCGCGTCTCCAATCCCCTCAGCGCCGAGTGCATCAGCGGCAACAGGGCCGCCAGCGCGTCCGTTGGGGGGATTCCCGCGGCGCCCAGGGCCGCCACCGCCGCATCCGCCAGCGACACCAGGCCTCCGGCGCTCAGCACCGCGCCCGCGTGGTAGGCCGCGCGGTGGCCTTCTGGCACCTCGATGACGCGGAGCCCCGCGTCCGCCGCCATGTGACGCAGCACGTCCCGCAGCGTGCGCGACGGGGTGCTCACCGCCACGGTGCTGCCCGCCAGCGAGTCGCGTGGCGAGGAGACGGCGCAGAGCGGATGGAACGAGCCGCGACTCCGGCCCTTGGCCGTGCCCAGCGCATCGAGCGAGAGCGCGCCCGCCGTGTGCACCAGCGCTGCCGTGCGGGGGAGGGTGGTGGACAGCGCCTGTGCGACGGCGGGTACCGCCGCGTCCGGAACACACAGGATGATGACGCGGGCCCGCTTCAGGTCCGCGGGAGCGGCCGCCTTCAAGCCGAGCGCTTCCGCGCGCTCGCGGCCTTCGTCCGTGCGGGAGTGGATGCGCACGGGCCAGCGCTTCGCCTGGAGCGCCAGCCCGAGGGCGCCACCGAGGCGGCCCATCCCGACAATCACGACGGGTGGGCGCCGTTTCGAAGGCCCTGTGCGGCGGCGGGGACCGGGGCTCATCGCTCGCGCTGGAACTGGAGCTGTCCGGAGTTCACCGCGATGCGCACGCGGTCGCCCGTGACGAACTCACCTGACAGGATGCGCTCCGCGAGGGGGCCCTCCACCAGTCGCTGCACCATCTGCCGCATGGGGCGCGCGCCCAGCTGCGGGTCGAAGCCGCCGGACTTCAGCAGGTGGCCGACCACGTCGTCGCCCGCCACGTATTCGATGCCGCGCTCGGTGGTCAGGCGCTTGCTGCTCTCCTCCAGCAGCAACGTGGCGATGCGTGCCACCTCCATTTCCGCCAGGGGGCGGAAGGGGAGCCGTTCGTCGATGCGGTTCCACAGCTCCGGCGGCAGCGCCTTGCGCGCCACCGACGACGCCATGTCCATGGCGTCCCCGGGGCCCGCGGAGTCCGCGCCGAAGCCCACCGGGCGGCCGGTGCGGGAGAAGGCCTCCGCGCCCAGGTTCGTCGTCATGACAATGACGGTGTTGGAGAAGTCGATGTGGCGCCCCTTGCCGTCCGTCAGGCGGCCTTCCTCCAGGACTTGGAGGAGGAGCATCTGCACCTCGCGGTGTGCCTTCTCGATTTCGTCCAGCACCACCACCGACGAGGGCCGGCGGCGCACGGGCTCCGTGAGCTGTCCACCCTCGCCGAAGCCCACGTAGCCGGCGGGCGAACCGATGAGGCGCGAGACGCCGTGCTGCTCGGACATCTCGCTCATGTCCAGGCGCACCAGCGAGTCGCGGTTGCCGAACAGCACGTCCGCCAGCGCGCGGGCCATCTCCGTCTTGCCCACGCCCGTGGGGCCCAGGAAGAGGAAGCTGCCCATGGGGCGGCGCGACGCGAAGCCCGCGTAGTTGCGGCGGATGACCCGGGCGATGCGCGTGACTGCCTCCGAGTGCCCGATGACGCGCTCCGCCAGGTCCTGCTCCAGCCGGAGCAGGCGCGACGAGTCGTTCATCAGCAGGCGCTCCTCCGGGACGCCCGCGAGCTTGGCCACCACGCGCGCCACGTCGGAGGGCTCCACCACGTTGCGGCCCTCACGGTGGCAGCGGCTGCCGGCCAGGTCCACCACGGAGATGGCCTTGTCCGGCATGAAGCGGTCCGTCACGTAGCGGCTGGCCAGGGAGGTCGCGGCCTCCAGCGCCTCGGGCGTGTAGCGCAGCCCGTGGTGCTCCTCGTAGCGGCCGATGATGCCCCGGAGGATCTCCACCGTCTCCGGTACGGAGGGCTCGTTGACCACGACGGCGGTGAAGCGGCGCTCCAGGGCCGGGTCGGTGCTGATGAACTTGCGGTACTCGTCGTGCGTGGTGGCGCCGATGCAGGGGAACTCACCGCGCGCCATGGCCGTCTTCAGCTCGTTGGCCGCGTCCTGCGGACCGTCACCCGTGGAGCCCGCGCCCACCAGCGTGTGGATTTCGTCGATGAAGACCACCACGCGGCCCTCGGCGCGGCGGACCTCTTCCTTCAGCGCGTTGAGCTTCTCGGAGAACGAGCCGCGCAGCTGCGTGCCGGCCACCAGCGTGGCCATGTCCAGCTCCACCAGCACCTTCTCGGACAGCGACCCACGCAGCTCGAGCAGGCGCTGCGCCACGCCCTCCACCACCGCCGTCTTGCCCACGCCAGGCTCGCCCAGCAGGCAGGGGTTGTTGGTGCGCCGCTTGCCCAGGATGTCGATGACCTCCTCGACCTCGCGCGCGCGTCCCACCACCGGGTCCAGGCGGCCCTCATGGGCGGCCTGGCTCAGGTTGCGGCCCAGCGAGGTGAGCAGGGGGTAGGCCTTGGCGTCGAGCACGGGCGACGCGGAGGCCGGCTGTGCCGGCCGGCCCGCGGGGGCAGGGGCGGCCGTGGAGGTCGGGGCAGGGGACGGCGCGGCGCGTGCCACGGGCGCGGGCGGCGGCGCTTCCGGCTCCTCGTCCACGTCGATGAGATCGCGCGGCGACAGGGCGGGCGTGCTGTAGCGCGGCGGCGGTGGCGGCGCGGTGAAGGGCGGGGGCGACGAT
>NZ_JABFNS010000044.1 GCF_013116825.1 Myxococcus xanthus | reverse complement strand
GCGGGGCCCTGACCGGGGGCGGGGGCTCTGACCCGGTCTCCCGCGCTCAGACGCCCAGCGCCAGCCTCGATTGGAGCGCCGGCGAGATGTAGGGGACGGTGAAGAGGATCCGCACCGGGCTGCTGTTGGTGAAGTCGATCTTCTCCGCCATGGGGTCGCCTTGATTGAAGCCGAAGTACTTCATCTCGAGGGCCCAGAGCGGGCTCGGCTCCAGCAGGTACATGCGCACGGTGTAGGCCTCCCCGGGGGCGAGCGGGGTCAGGTACTCGTCCAGCTTGATTCCCCAGCTCTTGGTGCTGGTGGACGAGGCGACCAGGCTGGTGGCCCACTCCACCCCGACCATCACGTAGCCCGACGAATTGAAGATCGGGATGGTGACCTCGTACACCCCGAGCGCGCCGACCGAGTTCTCCACCTCCACGTTCCAGGCCAGTCCTGCATACGCCGATTGGTTGGCGTAGGCCCCGCCCCCTGCAGTGAAGCGGGAGGTGCTCTGGAACTCGCTGCGTTGGATCCCACCCTCGGAGAAGGAGAACTCGAGGTACGGCAGGTTGCCGCCCGGCCCGAAGCAGTTGCGTCCGAACCTCTGCGCCACCCGGTCCACGTAGTCCGCCTGGTACAGGCTGCTGTGGTCCACCCCGTTGATCCTGAACCGCCGCTGGTCATCCGCGGACAGGTGGCTGAAGCGATTCGCCATCGTGGCGCCGATGGACTCCGGGCTGTAGGTCTGCAACTGCCCGGGCGTGTAGCAGTAGCTGCTGAAGCCGCCGCTGCGCGCGGTGATGGAGCCATCCATGATGGGCTGCACGGTCACGGCGAGGAAGGACGACGATGCGCTCCCCCGCGGCTTCAACAAGGTCACGTTCGTCGCCATCCGCGCGGGCGGCGTGACGCCAAAGAAGGCGCCGCTGGGAGAAACACGCAGGGTCTCGGTTTCGGGATCGCCCGGGACGGGCGGCAAGCCCCGGGTGGCCACCGAGAAGGAGCTGGCCTTGAGCGTGGCATCCGACGTCTGGACCAGCGCGCTGACGCCCGCGACATTCTCCGTGTCAGCCTGGACCCCCACCACCGTGGTGACGATGGCCTCGGCCTTGAGGCCCACGCCCAACTGGAACGAGTAGTCCAGGTCGACCTCCGTGTCGTCACCCGTCAGGTACTCGTAGTTGCACAAATGCCAGTTCACCATGCCCGACGGGCTGTCGGGGCCCCAGATCTCACGCGAGGGCACCGGGTAGGGGAAGCTGTCCGCCACCATCGAGACCAGCGTCGCCTCCTGGTAGGCCTCCGTCGCGGTGTCGACCCGGTAGTTCTCGATGGAGAAGAACGCCCCCCAGTAGGACGTACTCAGCCGCGGCTTGTGGTTCGAGTCGCTGCTGAGGATGAGGTGGATGAAGCGGACGGTGGGGCAGTCATCGAACACCTGCGCGCCGGAGCCGTCGGACCGCATGACCGCGCTGGGCGACGGCGCCTGGGTCGTCGCCAGCGGCAGGTACACGCCACAGGGCGTATTGCGGGTGGTCAAGTGGCTGGTGCTGGAGGCGAGGTACACCGGCGCCGTCTCCCACACCGGCAGGTACAGGCCCGGCTGCTGGTAGCTCGCTTCGCCGTGCTGTGCCGAGTTCGGGATCAACTTGCCAACCCGGACGTTGTCGCTGCCGTCCCGGAAGTGGACGGACAGCGAACCGTCCGGCGCCATGCCGACATTCGCCCCATGGCAGAGGCCGGAGTCGCCATGCGCGGCGTTGATCTTCGTGACGGTCAGGTTCCCGCCGGCTTTCACCCGGCAATAAACGTCGAACGCCGGCAGCAGATCCATCCCGAAGGACAGGCTCTTGATGCTCGAGGAGTTGGTGTTGCACACCACCACCAGGCTCAGGTAGGGGCGCGGAGCACTGTCATGGGGACCCTGGACGACGCCCTGGTCAATCCAGCCCGCGCTCACGGCCAGGTAGTTATTGACGACCGAGCATCCGCTGGTGTCGTTGGCGAGCAACGACCCGAGCTCGCCCCTGTAGCCCCCATTCGGGATTCGCGCGGCCCACGTGCCGTTGGGCGTGAAGTCCGCGGGATCGAACAGCAGCGGCAACATCACGCCAACGGCCTTGTGTGTCTGGGCGTTCACTTCCTCGGCGAGCACCACGGCGCCAACCATCCCCTCGAAGGTGGGCAGGGTGCTCGGCAGCGCGAACGCCGCGACGTTGCTCTTGGAGGTGTAGTTGTTGCCCCAGACCGAAATATCGACCTCGGCGACAGCGGCGGGCTCGAGCATGTCCGGGCGGGTGCGCAGCGCGTAGCGGTGGCCGTCCTGCGAGGTCCAGAACACGTAGGTGTAGTCCCCTACCGCGAAGATGGACATGAGCCGGTCCGTCTGGACCGCGAACCGCGCGCGCAGGCTCGGCGGGAACTGATCCGAGATCTTCTTCGCGCTCCAGACGTTGAGGTCGCTGAACGTGTGGCTGCTCTGGTACTTGGAGGTGTCCGCCGACAGCAGCGTGAGCTGCCCGCCAGAAGCCGGGACGGCGTACTGCACACGTCCGCCGCTACAGCACACAGCGCCCGCACCACTCTGCTGGTCGGACCAGGGGAGGGCGACGTTGGAGATGTCGAATGCGTTCTCAGGGGTGTTCATTGCGTCCTCTTCCACGGGGGGATGGGCTCGTCGACTGCGAAAGACAGTCACTGCAAAACGTGAGCCAGCACCCCGTGAAAGAGGCCCTTTGATGGCTTCCGGGCGCTTGCGACGAAGGCCCCCGGCGCGCTGAAACATGCCGCGTCCGACCGGGAGGCAAGTGCGTCAACATGGAACGCGCGGTGAAACACGCTGACGTGCGTCCGACCCGGTAAGCGAAGACTCAACCCCAGACATCTTTTTCAGCGCCTGGGGGGCCTGCCTTGGATGGTTGTGGTTGCCACGGGTGCGCACGCCCTACAGCCGGTGCTCATGGAGCCTTGGCGTGGCCAGGCTCTTGTTTCGATACGGATGCCATGGGGAACACCTCGTCTGGCTTCAACACGCCTTCCTCCAGCGCGATGAGCGCATGCGGAATCTTGAGGGTGGAGGCGGGGGACAGGCGCTGTTGGCGGAGGCTGCTGTCGTTGAAGGCCACCTAGCCTGTCTCCAGGTTCATCCGCCCGAAAGCGCTTGAGGTCGTGGAAGAGGCACTCCACCCGGTAGCGCAGCCGGTACAGGGTGCGGTCTAACGGCAACGCCCGCTTGCGGCTCGGGTTCGAAGAGTGAGTACGCGTCGAGCCCCCGCGGACTTCTCTCCGCTCGACAAGTCGTCGGAAAGCATGTCCGTGCCGCCATGAAGTCGCGCCATCGTCCACGAACCCGAGTAGGTTCGCCCTCCCTGTTCGGTGGAGTTCCGTCGATGCCACAAGCCACACCGCGCTCGTCCCTTCTGGACGCGCGTCCCAGCGTCTTCCTCCTCGCCGGAGCGTTCGTCACCGGCATGTTCCTCTTCGCCCAGGGCGGCTGCGGAGGTGACGAGTGCCAGGCCGCCGCCGACTGCCGTGAAGTCAATGGACCGCCGGCTTCGAACACGGAGTGGGTCTGCGAGGACAAGCGCTGTGAGCAGCATGCCGTCCAGGTGCCGCCCCCGGATTCCGGCACGGACGCGGGGACGCCCGATGCGGGGACTCCCGACGCGGGGACGCCCGACTCGGGGACTCCCGACGCGGGTCCCACCACGGTGAGCGTGCAGGTGCTTGCGTTCAATGACTTCCACGGGCAGCTCGAGGAGCCCGCGGGCCAGATTCTGGCGGGCATCGCCCCCGACGGTGGACCGGTGCGGGTGAACGCGGGCGGCGTGACGTACTTCGCCCGGCACATCGCGGCCCTGCGGGCCGCCAATCCGAACACGGTGGTGGTCGCGGCGGGAGACCTCATCGGCGCCTCCCCGCTGCTGTCGGGGCTCTTCCACGACGAGCCCACCGTCGAGGCGATGAACCTGATTGGCCTGGACCTGGTCGCGGTGGGCAACCACGAGTTCGACGAGGGCAGCACGGAGCTGTTGCGCATGCAGTCGGGCGGCTGCCACCCGGTGGATGGCTGCCTGGACGGGGATGGCTTCCCGGGCGCGAAGTTCAAGTTCCTGGCGGCCAACGTGGCCACGGGCGTGGACCGCACGCTGTTCCCCCGCTACGACGTGCGCGAGTTCGAGGGCGTGAAGGTGGCCTTCATCGGCATGACGTTGGAGGCCACGCCGGAAAGCGTCATACCCACGGGCGTGGCGGGGCTCACCTTCAAGGACGAAGTGCAGACGGTGAACGCGCTGGTGCCGGAGCTGCGGCGGCAGGGCATCGAAGCCATCATCGTGGTGGTGCACCAGGGCGGAATTCCGGCCTCGGGCTCGCTGGTGAACGAATGCAAGGGCGCGGGTGCGGACGGCCTCATCTCAGGTGCCATCGTGGGCGTGGCCAAGGGCCTCAACGACGCGGTGGATGTCATCGTCAGCGGCCACACGCATCAGGCCTACAACTGCGTCATCGATGGCAAGGTCGTCACGAGCGCCTCGTCGATGGGGCAGCTCGTCACGGACATCGACCTGACGGTGAGCAAGGCGACGGGCGACGTCGTGGAGGCGCGAGCGAACAACATCATCGTTACTCGCGACGTGCAGGAGGTCGGCGCGGTGAAGGCGCTGGTGACGAAGTACCAGGAGCTCGTCACGCCGAGGGCCAACCGGGTCATCGGCTGGGTGTCGCAGACGCTCAGGACACAGTCGGACTCCGTGGGCCAGTCCACCCTGGGCTTCGTCATCGCGGACTCACATCTGGAGGCGACGAAGCCCGCGAACCTGGGTGGGGCGCAGGTGGCCTTCATGAACCCGGGGGGCGTGCGCGCGGACATCGCCCAGGGCGAGGTCACCTACGGCGAGGCCTTCACCACGCAGCCGTTCGGCAACAGCCTGGTCACCCTGACGCTGACGGGCGCGCAAATCGAGCAACTGCTGGAGTGGCAGTGGCGGCCGTCGGGAGCCACCCTCATGCTGCTTCCGTCGGCGGGCTTCACCTATGCGTTCAGCGCGTCGGCGCCCGTCGGAAGCCGCGTCGACCCGGCGTCCATCCGGATCAACGGCGTGACGGTGGACCCGGCGGCGAACTACCGCGTCACCGCGAACAACTACCTCGTGAGTGGGGGTGATGGCTTCCAGGTGTTCGCCGAGGGGACGAACCGGCTGGGTGGCGCCGTGGACAGCGACGCGCTGGAGGCATACCTGAAGGCACACAGCAGCCAGGCGAGCCCCTTGCCCGCCCCCGCGCTCAATCGCATCACCAGGCTGCCCTAATACGACTTGGTCACATCCGAGAGGGTCGCTCAGGCGGAGCTCTGGGGCTGATGGCCCTGTTGCAGAGCGGGCAGGTGCCAATCTGGCGTAGCAGGAGCGGCTGAAGCGCGCGCCGCACCATCGGTAGCGTCCAGTGCACGCGGCTCCGGGGGGAAAAGCGCCCGACGGAGCGCGAGGAAGCCGTGGGCGACGGCACAGAGGGTGAACGTGGGGTCGTGTCCCTATAAGTGTGTAGATAGAGAGGAGGGACGAGCGGGAAAGAGGGAAGCTCCTCGGTGAAACCAACCGAGACGGTCCTCCTTTGGCGAGGAGGCCGAGGAGTTCCCCGACGTGGAAGATACAGACTTTGTTCCTCCCTCGCACGAGGAGGTGCGCACCGACGTGCGCGCGCTCTTCCTGGGGGCCATCCGCATGACGCTCGAGATGCTGCTGGAGGAGGAGATACGGGGCCTGGTGGGAGCCGGGCGCTGGCAGCAGGTGGCGGGGCGCAAGGACCAGCGCAATGGGAGCTACCTGCGAGGCCTGCTGACATCCATGGGGCACCTGGAGGTAGCGGTGCCCCGGACGAGGGCGAGCGGCTCCGCGGAGGCCGTGCTGGGCCGCTACAAGCGGCGCAGCGAAGAGCTCGACGAGGCGATTACCAGCGCGTACGTGCAGGGCGTCTCCACGAGGAAGATGGGCCGGGTGACGCGAGCCCTCATGGGCGAGGAGGTTTCGCGCTCGACGGTGAGTCGAGTGACGAAGTCCCTCGAGGAGAAGGTGGAGGACCTGCGCACCCAGCCCCTCACCCAGGCCTTCCCCTACCTGTACCTGGATGCCACCTTCCTGGACGCCCGGTGGGCGCGCACGGTGCAGAACGTCTCGGCCCTGGTGGCCTACGGCGTGGGCGAGGATGGGCACCGGCACCTGTTGGCTGTGACTCTGGGGGGCAGCGAGTCGGTGGATTCCTGGCTGGAGCTGCTTCGCCAACTGCTCGAGCGAGGGTTGAGGGGCGTGCGGCTCGTCATCGCCGACGGACATGCGGGACTGGCCGCCGCAGCCCGGCAGTCGCTGCCCGAGGCCCAGCTCCAGCGCTGCACGGTGCACCTCACTCGGAACGTCCTCGCCAAGGCCCCCTGGCGGCTGCGTGGACGGCTCGGCAAGGACACGTCGGCCATCTTCGAGGGGCGCCCTCGCTCCAGGACGCCAGGAAGCGCCTGGAGGCGCTCCAGGCCGGCCTGGGCCGCCAGGTCCCCGAGGCCATGGAGTGCCTGCGCGACGGCTTTGCCGCAGCCACCTGCTTCTTCTCTTTCCCAAAGGTCCACTGGAAGCGGCTTCGCAGCACCAACGGCCTCGAACGCCTCCATGGCGAAGTGAAGCGCCGCATCCGCTCCGTGGGGGCCTTCCCTGACCGCGCCAGCGCCCTGCGCCTCATCACCGCCGTCGCCCTCGAAGTCACTGGCATCTGGGATGACCGCCGCTACCTCGACATGGCCCTGCTGACTTCAAACCCAGACATCGTTGAATGATGCCTCCAAGGAGCCTTCCTCCCCCGCACCCCCTCCGAACCAACTACACACGATTCGGGACTTGACCGAGAGACGTCCCGGTCCTTTTCAACAGCCTGCCTAGGCGCGTGAGGAAGGCCGTATGGTAAGCCCGTACTACACGGAAGAGCTCGACATCCCGGCTGGCGTAGCGCGCCGTGTAGCGGGGAGCCGCTGGGGCTTGCTCCAGCGCATGAGGCGCGAAGCCCCGCGGTCGGATTCCGCAGAGAGGGCCGCCCCAAGGGTGCGGACCGCGCAGCCGAACTCACCGAGGGCCAGTCCCATCACAAGCAGCGAGGCGCGGCGGAAATAGAGTCTCATGGCTCCTTATGGGCTACCGCTCGAACTTCACTTCCTTGGCTCCGTCCGGGGGCTCAGCGTGAACCCTCCGTGGCATCGCGGTCACGCTGGCGGAGCAGCGCCGCGGCCCGGGTCCGGACGCTGGCCATGGGGTGCTCTCGGGCAGCATCCTCCAGCGAGGGCACCGCGGCCTCGCCCAGGTCCTTGCGGAGGAAGTCCTGGCAGGTGCCGTGGAACCGGTCACTGACGAGGCAGCGGATCGCGTTCTGGATGACGACTGGCGCGTTGCGGTACGCGGCGTCATTGCGCAGCGCCGCCCGGTAGGCCGCCACGCCATCCACCCAACGCAGGTTGTCGAAGTCGACGTTCCCCTCCAGGTAGCGGACATAGGCGCTTGTCGGGTACTTCGCCGCCAGCTTCTTCAACGCCGCCAGGGCCGCGTCCCGTCGCTTCGCCTTGATCAGCCGATGGACCTCGTCGATGCCTGGGAGCTGCTCCACGACGGGCTGCCAGTCCGTGGCGACCGTCGGAGCCTCCGCCGGTGCTTCCTCACTCGCGGGGGGCTTGGGCGACGGTCGTTCCAAGGGCACAGGCGCCAGGCCCGCGGACCTTGACGCCAACGCCCACCCACCAAAGCCCACCGCGGCCAGGGAGAGCACCACCGCGCCTCCCACCACCCGGCGTGAGCGGTTCCGGGCGGGCGGGACCGTCATGGGGCCAGACCGGATCGTGGCCTCGGACTCCTTCCTGGCCACGGCCACGGGCAGGGCCTCCGGAGCGCGGGCTTCGGCTCGATGGCCCACCGGCGTCGCGCGGGGCTGCGCCCGGGCGTTCCGGGTCTCAAGCACGTCCTCCCTGGGGCGTGACGGCGTGGGCGAGGACGAGCGCGGCACCCCCGGTGCATCGCCAGTCACGGGCGCCACGGAGAGCACAGCCGGACCCGCCCCGGCCCCTTCGAGCGCGGCCAGGAACTCCGTGGCGGACTGGAAGCGATCCCCTGGGGCCTTCTCCATCGCTTTCGCCAGCGTCGCTTCGAGCTCAGCGGAGAAGCCCGCGTCAGGTGCGGCGTTGCGCAACCGGGGCGGTGTCACCTCGCGCTGCATGCGCAGCAGCTCCGCGTTGCTGGTGGCGTTGAAGGGTTTCTTTCCGGTGAGAAGCTCGTAGAGCAGCACGCCGGTGGCGTACAGGTCCGTGGGCGGACTCACCGGTTCGCCGTGGATCTGCTCCGGGGCCATGTAGGACGGAGTCCCGAGCATCATCCCCGACGTGATGCCCGTCACCTCGTCGCGAAGCTTGGCGAGCCCGAAGTCGAGGATGCGCACCTGCTCCCCGAGTCCGACGGCGTGGGTGACGATGATGTTCTCGGGCTTGATGTCCCGGTGGATGATGCCCTGGTCGTGCGCATGGGCCAGACCTGCGAGCACCTGCCGCACGGCGCTCAGGGCCCGGGCCGGCAGCAGCGGGCCGTCGCGCAGCAGCGCCCGCAGCGTCTCGCCGGTGACGAAGTCCATCACCATGTACGGCGATTCCTGATCCACGCCGAAGTCGATGACCGACACGCAGCACGGATGGGTGAGGCGGCTCATCGCGCGCGCCTCCACCTGGAAGCGCTTGCGGAAGTCATCATCTCGCGCCGCCCACGCGTGCAGGAACTTGATGGCGACGGACTTGCCCACCTCCAGCCGCTCGCCCCGGTACACCATGCCCATGCCACCGGCGGCGAGCCGCTCGATGATGCGGTAGCGCTCCTGCAACACTGAGCCGATGCGAGGATCCGTAACGGCCGTGGGCTCATTCATGGGCGCGCACGATAACAAGTGGAGGCGCGAAACTTCTGATTATCTGTCGTCGGTTCGCTCACACACGCGCGGTGGAACGTCTGGGTAGAGTCGCACCTGGCGGCGCGCGGCGGTGTCCCGGCCGCTCACGCCGCCCGCAGGAAGCGGGCCTTGTTCCGCTCGAGCCACTGGGCCAGCGACTGTGCCCGGGGGCAGCTCCCGCGTGAGCACCGGCCCGGTCCGGCGCGCACCCCACCGGGGGCCGTCAGGGATGCCAACCCCCGCCTATGGCCTGCCACTGCGTTTTGCAGGAGCTGACCTCCCTCTCGCCAATCACCCGCTTGCCCAGGCCGTCGTTATGGATGCCCAGGTACGGTGCCGGGTCCGGCAGGGCTACTGGAAAAGGCCACTTTGGGAGGACTGAAGCGCGAGCTACTTGAAGGCGGTGAAGGAGAAGGTCGTCTGGAAATCGACGTCGGCTCCCGGGCGCATGAACGTGGGGGCCGCGGAGCCGCGCAGCACCACGTTGAACTTGCCATCGAGGAATCGGGTGTAGTCGGCAGCCGGGAGCGCTTCGGAGTTGAAATCCACCTCCATCGCTACAGGGCCGCTTCCGCTCGGCCCCGCAACGTGGCCAGCGGCATAGGTGTTGTTGGACTCATTCATGAGGAAGACCACCTCCACCCGGTCGTTAAATACCTCGGAGAGCGAGGCTACGCCTACGCTCCCGGCACCAAGCGTCAGGGTGAGGCTCGTCAACTCGACGCGCGAGGGCGACTTGCCATCCAGTTCCCGGCGAGCATCGTCAACAAAGACCTTGAAGGGGTTGCCCGACTCGCTCCCGATACTCTTCTGCGCGGTGACGGTGCCGTTGGCGGTGTCCGAGGACTTGGCCTTGAGGTTGATGCCAATGAGGGCCGAACTGGACACCGGATCCCCGCAGCCAATCAGCGGGAGGGTGCACAGCATCAGCAGGAGAAAGCGGTTCACTTCGAGAACTCTCTTTCGGCGGCACGGGCGCTCCAGGCCCAGGGCGCCACGGGTTGCCGGTTGCATAGCGAGGACCCTCTGGCGGAGTCGGCGGCCACATGCGCGGGTGAACGTCAGGGCGTCCGGGAGGTGTCCGGTGCAGAGACGAAGTATGTGCGTCTGGCTGCCCTTCCTCCGTGCCCGCCGGTACATGCAGTCCCGCCAGCCCTCTCTGCCAACGTGAGTGAGACAGTTCGTACCCGGCAGTTTAGTGTGCAGGGCGACCCAGGCAGGAACGATGAGCGCAGTGAGGGAAGCGGCTCGCGTCATGGAGACCGAGGTGGTGGAGAAGGCCAGACGCCGAGGGCTCACGGCGGAGTACAAGCTGCGGGTGCTCGCGGAGGCAGACCGCTGTACCGCACCGGATTGTTGAGACACCAGGTTGGTTGTAATCAGGCCGCCGGCTTCGACTGCATCAGCTCCCGTCGGGCCTGACTCGGCGAGAGGAAGTCGTGGCGCTCCAGCAGCCAGTTCTCGTTGTACCGCAGGGCCCACTCCAGCAGGGCCCTCCGCAGTTCCTTCACGGTGGAGAAGGTTCGCACCCAGAGCAGTTGCTCCTTGAGGGTGCGGATGAAGCGTTCGGCACAACCGTTGCCCTCGGGGCTGCGGACGAAGGACGGGCTGGACACGGCCCCCAGGAAGCGCAGCTCGTTCTGGAAGACGTCCGAGGTGTACTGGCTGCCGTTGTCGTGGCGGATGGACAGTCCCCTGGCCACGCCTGGGCCATACGCACCGAAGCGGGCCTTGATGCCCTGACGAATGGGCTCGAGGGCTTCGAAGCGGGTGCCGACCTTGGCCGCGTGGATGCCAACGCACTCGGCGGCGCCGTGGTCGATGGCGATGAAGACGGTGGCCTGCCCCTCCAGTGTCGTCACGGTGCACGTGGCGTCGGTGCCCCACATGTCGTCGGGCCTGTCGGTGGTGATGGTGCCGTCATGGTTGCGCGGCCCCAGCACCCGGCGGGCCCGGCCTGGGGCCAAGAGCCCCGCCTGGCGCATCAGCCGCAGGCAGCGGGTCTTCGAGGTGCGCACGCGCTGTGCGCGCAGGCGAGCCCACACCTTGCGATGCCCTTCGCCCAGGAAGGGCGAAGCTGGCAGTACGCCGCGGATGGCCTCCAGCAACGCCTCGTCCGTCAGCGCCGTCTTGGGGCCTCGCCGGGCTGCCGCGGGGGCCGTGGTGGCCTGACGTCGGGCCCGGTGCCGGTACACGGTAGCCCGCGGCACGTGCCAGGTGGCCGTCACGCGCGCCAAGCCGTACCGCTTGCCGCTGGAAGGCGAGAGTTGCCCCCTGCGTCAGGAAAGATGTCGCCTCAGTGCGCGCGCCTCGCTCACTCGCAGTGACGCGCTGCGGAATGAGGCCTTGACGCACTCATGACGCAGCGACCGAATTTTGGGTAGGCACAGGTGGGAAACTCCGCCTGGTGGCAGTTTGGCGACGGAGTGGCACATTCCGTGAGGCGGTGCTCACACCTGCCTGCGCGCCACGGACCAGATGAAGCCGTCATACCAGAAGTGCATCAGGGAGACGACGAGGGTGAGCGCCCAGAGACTCTCCACGCTGGAGTCGAGAAGTTCGGCCCACACTCCATAGGTGAGCACGGTGCCGAGGAACAGCGCGAGCGCGAGCCAGCGCCACCGCAGCCGCAGCCGCTCACGGAGGCGCTCGCCCTCCATGGCCCACACCAGTGCCAGGTACTGGATGGCATGGAGCAGGTTCATGATGAAGAAGGCTTCACCCCACGAGTTGAAGCCCCAGGTGTAGATGGAGCAGGCCCCCGTGGTGACCAGCAGGAACGCCTTGTGGAAGGAGGGGCGGTGGCCTTGGCGCAACAGGCGCACCGTGGCCCCTATGTAGAAGAGGAGGAACATGCCGCCCACCGCCACGACGCCAAGTGTCCAGGCGCGGTGGGTGGCCGTCATGCGCGCGGGCACGGAGGCGAGCCACGGCATTCCCACCCCGTCGAAGGACTCGAAACTGTTGAAGTGGTCCAGCATGGTGGCGCCCGCGAGGATGGGGCCCGCGTACAGCAGGTGGTTCAGCCAGAAGTCGAGCCGGCGCCCCACATCGGGTGGATTGCCCCGGTTGCGGTCGTAGATGCGGGCCAGGCCGAACGTCTGCAGTCCCGAGTGCCACACGTCCCAGAACGTCGCGAGCACCGTGGCGCCGGCTGCCACCACCGTGGAGCCGCGGATGGCGGCCCACGCGAGCACGGGCACCAGGAGGAAGCGCAGCGGGTAGAGCCGGAAGATGGTGGGGTTGCTGTGGCTGCGGAAGAACACCGCCACCAGGTGGGCATGGATGAGGCTGCCCACCATCAGCCCGGCCCACGTCTTCTCCTGACCCAGGAGTTGGATGGGGTCGTCACTGAAGGGCGTGCCTGAGATGGCGATGCCCAGCCCGAGCGCCAGGAGTGGAGGAAGCAGGAAGAAGGCCCAGTCGAAGCGGGGCCCGACGATGTAGGGCGAGCGCGAGGACGCGGGGGCCAACTCCTGGACGGATTCGGGCGAGCGCTGCGCCTCAACGGGGAGTGGCTGGGCCAGACCCATGGGGCTCCTCCTTTCGCGCCGTGAGCACCACCCGCTCGCCCAGCTCCTCTGCCAGCGCCGCGAGGAACAGGCTGGCACCAATCAGCTCCAGGGCCTCTTCCACGTGGTCGATGAGTGCGTACACGAGGTTGTCGTTGCCGTGTTGCTCCGTCCACCACCCCAGCGGAAGCTCCATCACCAGCGCCCCACCCACATAAAGCACCCCGGCGAGGATGAACTGTCGGCGTCGGCGCGGAGGGAGCCGGGCGAGGAAGGGGAGGAAGGCAAGCCCGCAGAGCAGCACGAGGAGCGCCCCGGGCACCACCCAGGTGAAGAAGAGCACGCCACCCAGGGAGAGCCGCCCCCCGAGGTGCTCGTGGAGGCCCACGCTCTCGTCGAGAGAGATGTACGCGAACGCGCCCGCCAGCGCCCGCCAATGACGCCATCCCTGCTCCCTGCCCTGTCTCGCCACATGGCTGATACCCGCGAGCACGAGCGCGCAGCTCAGCAGCAAGGCCGACGCGTACCAGGTAGGCAGGTTCCGCTCGTAGCTCAAGGAGAGGAACGCGACGAATGGCTCCAGCCCCCGGACGTCGAGCGCGTAGTACGCGACCTCGACTCCCGCGCCCAGGAGGGTGAGGAGGCTCGCCACGGCGAGGAGCCAGCGGCGGAGGGTGTGGGGAGCCGGGAGCATCGGAGGCTGGCGCTGAAGGTTACTCGGGAGCTCGCGTTCCGGTGCGAAATGTCATGCGGCGGAAATGTTTCGTGCTGGCTGTTTTCATGCTGCGCGCGGAGCACATGTGAAGACACCGCGAGTATGCCCGACCGTGCGCGTGCTCGACCTTGCGGGAGCTGGGTCCGGTATAAGGTGCCGCTCCGAGGGAGAACTCCACTATGTCACGGATGAATCTGGCCGGCCTGGTCGCGATACTCATGCTCGCTTCCTCTGGTGTGGTCGAGGCGAAGCAGTGGCGGTACGCGGGCATGCACCCGCGCACCGGGCGGCCGGCGGATGGGCTGTGTCACATCGAGATGATGCATGTGCACACCGCCGCGCCGATGCACGCCGACACGCTCTACCGCACGCGCGACAACGTCTATGTCTTTATTGGAGACCCGACGCCTTTTGGCTACGAGGGGCCGCAGCATGCGTACTACGGGCACCACCCCGTGGTGCTCAACGTGCTCGTGCGCATCGACGTCGACGTGGACGTGGTGGAGTACTGCTACCACGACGGGCCGCACTACCACGCCTACCCGCCTCCGCCGCGCCAGGAGTTCGTGGACAAGGAGGACGTCCACTACTACGCGGGCGAGTACCCCCAGGAGTACCGGCAGGAAAGTCCGAAGTTGGTGCGAGTCAACACGGTGTACCGCTCCTGGAGTGCCCCACGCCCCGTGGTGACGTTGGCCCCGCCGCCGGAGTACCACGGCCCCGTCATCCAGGTGGGCCTGAACATCCCATTGCCCTCTATCGAGGTGCGGGTCGGGACACCACGGCCGCCGCCTCCTCCCCCGCCCGAGTGGGAGCGGGACGTCATCCGGCATGAGCATGTGCACGTGCACCATGACCACTGCGACCACCACGTCCACAAGAAGCACAAGAAGCACAAACACAAGAAGCACAAACACAAGAAGTTCAAGGGACGGGACTGAGCGTGCGGAGCGTGGCACTTGGAATGGTGGCGCTGCTGGTGGCGGGCTGCTCCAGCGGCGTGGACGACGTGGTGGATGCCTGGAAGACGGCGGGAGAGTCGCCCTCCGCGTTCACTGATGCCGGAGAGAAGCTCCCGGGCGGAAAATGTCAGGCGGGCAAGGTGAGTGGCTTGGATGCCACGGTATGCGTGTTCGAAAGTGCGGAGAAGGCACAGCAGGCCGAGGAGGCCGCCTGGAAGCTCATCGGCAATTCCGTCGGGGCTGCGGCGGTCTCCGGCAAGATGATGCTCATTATCGCCGACCCGAAGAAGGAAGACCCTAGCGGGCGGCGCCTCAACGCGCTGGTGAAAGCCTACCAGGAGAAGACTCGCTGAGCGGGATGTCGGGAGCCCCTCGTTCCCGGGGGGCATCTCCACCGGACTCCTGCTCGCCTTGATGTCGTAGCTCGGCGTAGCAGTTCCTCCGGAGTTCGGCGAACCCGGTCGGGGTGAGTTCGGCCAAACCGGTCCGCACCGGTTCGGCCAAACCGGTCCACTCGGATGTCCCGCCGACAGGCCACGCTGCCTTCCCTTGGAAAGGGAAGTGGCGTGAGTAACCGGAGAGTGGAGATGGAGCGGCTGCAGGAATTGGTGCGGTTGCACCGCCTGGGCACACCCGCGAGACGTAACCGTCCGGCCAGTGCCGTGGCGTGAGCGGTTGCAGACGGACGAGGACCGTGTTCGGCGAGCGCCGAGACGAGCGAGCTGTTCAGTGACGGAGCTGGAGGGGCGAATCGGGCGGGTCGTCGGCGCGGCGCCGCTTCCACTCGTGGGGTAGCAGCTCACCGATGCGCGAGTTGGGGTGTGTCTGCACACGCAGCAGCACGTCGGCCAGATATGCCTCGGGATTGATTTGGTTGGCCTCACAGGTGGCCACCAGCGCGTAGAGGCCCGCGAGGTTTTCGCCCGCGGCCTCGTGCCCGACGAAGAGAAAGTTCTTGCGGCCCAGGGCCACCTTCCTCAGCGCCGATTCCGAGCGGTTGTTGTCGAGGGGGAGTCGCTCATTCTCGACGAAGCGCGTGAGGGCCTCCCACTGCTTCATCGCGTAGGAGAGGGCCTGCCCCAGCGGACTCTTGGGCGGGTGACGCGGTGCCTGGGCTTCAAGCCAAACGCGCAGTCGCGCGAGGACGGGGGCGCTGTGCACCTGGCGCAGCTCGCGGTGGGCCGTGGTGCGCACCACGGCCGCCTCACGCGCCTGGGCCTCCACCCGGTAGAGTTCGAGGATGAAGTTCATCGCCTCGCGAGCCTCGGGCGCGGTGGCCAGCGCGTCGAAGAAGCGGCGACGTACGTGGGCCCAGCACCCGACGCGGACGCGGCCCTTGGGCAGCGTCACCGCGTTGTAACCGGTGTACGCGTCCACCACGAGCGCGCCCGCGGTGCCGCCCAGGACTTCCTTCGGCGTCCTGCTGGCCCGGCCCATGCTGAAGCGGTAGCCGATGAGCCACTCGCCCGCCTCATTCTGGGTGAGGAAAGTCCAGAGGTAGCCCAGGCGCGTCTTCTTCACGTCCAGCACGCGCAGAGGCGTCTCGTCGGCCCACACCACGTCCGCCGAGGCAATGCACTGCAAGAGGTGCTGGGACAGCGGCAGCAGCACCGAGGCGGCCTGGTGGAAGAGGTCCGTCAGGGTGCTGCGACTCATGGGGATGCCACCGCGTTCGACTCGTTGAGCGAGCCGGTGCAAGGGCATGGAATCGGCGCACTTCGACGTCACCACGTGCGCGATGAAGCCCGGGCCGTACTCGCCCCTGTCCACCACTCTGGCCGGAGGCGGGGCGGTGACGACACCCCGGCCGCACGCGCACGCCAGCACTTCCTGCACGTGCACTTGCTTCTCGAAGCGCGCCGGCACGTACTCGTACAGCACCGAAGCGCGGCCCTTGCCCAGTGGCTTCATGTCCGCGCTGCCACACGCAGGGCAGTGGCGCTCCTCGGCTGGCACCGCGTGGCGAATCTCCCGTGCGGGTGCCTCCTCGGCCTTCCGGGCGGCCCTCTCCTGGCGCTTCTTCTTCGCGGCGTCGGCCTGGGCCGCCGTCGAGTCCGCGTCCCCTCGCAGCTCGGCAGCCACTGTCGGCAACTTCTCCGCCCTGCGGCCGAAGACGTGACGCTGTAGGGCTGCCAGCTGCCCCTTGAGCGCATCCACCTCCCCACCAATGCGGCTCACCTCGGCCTTGAGTTCCTCCGCCTCCTCGCGCCAGGGACAGAAGTGGTCTTGAGGGAGTTCTCGCGGCACCCGGCCTCAACACGCCGCCGCTGCGCCGTGTCCCGGGCCGGGTCCGTCACGTGCCCGTGCGCCCGGGTGGCGTCCAGGCGGGCTGGCGCCTCACCTGGGCCACGTCGATGCCGTCCAGCAGCATCGCCAATTGCGTGGCGTCCAGGTGCACCACCTGCGCGCCCGCGTCCACCGGCGGCAGGCGGAATCTCCCCGTCTCCAGCCGTTTGTACAGCAGCACGAAGCCGCCCCGGCTCCACGTCAGTACCTGAAGGCTGCGGGCGTGGGCATCCGTCCACCGCGCCGGTGGGGCAAGTCAAAACCGGCCAATGAGGGGACCCCCGAGGCGAGTGAGCCGGAGGCCGAGGCCGCCGGAGCAAAACCGGCCAATGAGGGGACCCCCGACTCCATGCCGCGCAGCCGAGCCGGAGTCCGGCACGTATCGGCGAGCATCGTCGCGCCCTACGTCGAGCTGGTGCGGCAGCGGCTGGAGGTGGGCCGAAACGGGCGCGCCATCTACGAGGAGCTCGTCGACACGCAGGGCTACACGGGCAGCTACATCAGCGTGCGCCGCTTCATCCGGGCGTTGCGCGACAGCCAGGGCCCGGAGGCCAAGGCCGTCATCCACACCGCGCCGGGCGAGGAAGCGCAGGTGGACTATGGGGAGGGGCCCATGGTGCGCCACCCGGAGACGGGGAAATACCGGCGCACGCGCATGTTCGTCATGACGCTGGGCTACAGCCGCAAGTCGGTGCGGCTGTTGTGCTGGAAGTCCTCCAGCCGCGCGTGGGCGCAGCTGCACGAGGAGTCCTTCCGGCGGCTCGGCGGAGTGACGCGCACCGTGGTGCTGGACAACCTGCGTGAGGGGGTGCTTTCGCCCGACGTCTACGAGCCGGCCCTCAATCCGCTCTTCCGGGACGTGCTGGCCCACTACGGGGCCACGGCCCTGCCGGCCCGAGTCCGCCACCCGGACAGGAAGGGGAAGGTGGAGTCTGCGGTGGGCCACGCGCAGCGCACGCCGCTGAAGGGCCTGCGCTTCGAGTCGCTGGAGGCCGCCCAGGCCTACCTCGACGCGTGGGAGGCGAAGTGGGCGGACACCCGAATCCACGGCACCACCAAGCGCCAGGTGGCCGCCATGTTCGGCGAGGAGCGCCCATGGCTGCTGGCCCTGCCCGTCGAGTCATCCAGGCGCAAGCCGAGAAGCTCGCTCCACTCGACTTCCTCTCCGCCCTCGTCAACGACGAGTTGACTCGCAGAAGCGACAGCTTCATCCAACGCCGCCTCAAACAGGGCGCCTTCCGCGACGCGGGCAAGACGCTCGACGGCTTCGACTTCGACTTCAACAAGAAGATGAATCGCCGCCTCGTCTTCGAACTGGCCACCGGCGGCTTCGTGGAGCGGCGCGAGGACGCGCTCTTCCTCGGCCCTCCAGGCACCGGCAGGAGTCACATCGCCCAGGCCCTCGGCCGCGCCGTCATCCAATCCCAGGGCCACCGCGTCCTCTACCGCGAGGCGCACCACCTGCTCGAGGAGCTCGCCGAAGCAAGCCTCGAAGGCACCCGACGCCAGAAGCTCGATGCGCTCACCGGCGCTCCGCTGCTCATCATCGATGACCTCGGCATGCGCAAGCTGCCGGCCACCGCCGCCGAGGACCTGCTCGAGCTCATCATGCGCCGCTACGAGAAGGCCTCCACCCTCATCACCTCCAACCGGCCAGTGGAGGACTGGGGGAAGCTCTTGGGGGACAACGCCGCCGTGGCCGCCATGCTCGACCGTCTGCTGCACCATGCCCACGTCGTCCAATTCGGTCCCCGCAGCTGGCGCACCAAGGGGGCCATGGAGTTGCGGACCTCCGAGTCCGCGGGGTAGGAGTCCTCCTGTCTCGGTCCTCTCCCATTGGCCGGTTTTGAAGGGACCCTCTTTGGCCGGTTTTCACGTGACCATTGAGGCCTGAGCGCTGGCGGATGCGGCAGGTGGAGGAGACGAAGCCCTCCACGCCGCCTCCTCCACAGCCCCTGCGGACGGGCGCGCAGCCGCTGTGGATGGGCGCGCGGCTGCCGCGGATGGGCGCGACGCGCGCCTGCCGAAGCCTGGCACGGTTCTGACCCGCGTATTCAAGGGCACGCAGCACCGGGTGACGGTGCGCGAGGGCGGGATTGAGTACGAGGGCCAGCTTCACCGCAGCCTCTCCAGCGTGGCCAAGCTGATTACGGGCACGGCCTGGAATGGCTTCACCTTCTTCGGCCTCAAGGACGGCGGCTCGAAGGCGGTGAAGTCATGAGCGGCCCGTCCTTATTCCAGACGCACATGGGGCAGCGCTTCTACGAGGGGACGATGCCGGCGCTCGTCCGTGAGTTGAAGCGACTCAACGACAACATGGAGCGGCTGGTGGCCATGGCGGAGCAGCTCGCCGGGCAGAAGGAGGCCTCGATCGGCGAGCCGGTGCAGTCGACAACGACAACGGGGACGGAGCCATGAAGAAGAGCAGAGCACCGCTCACCGAGGAGAAGCGCTGCGCCGTCTACACGCGCAAGTCCACGGCGGCGGGCTTGGAGATGGAATTCAACAGCCTCGATGCCCAGCGCGAGTCCTGTGTCGCCTACGTGCAGCGCCAGCCCGGCTGGGTGTTGGTGGACGAGTCCTACGACGACGGCGGCTTCACCGGCGCCAACATGGAGCGCCCCGCCTTCCAGCGACTGCTGCAGGACGTGGACGCGGGCCGGGTGGACGTGGTGGTGGTGTACAAGGTGGACCGCCTCTCCCGCAGCCTCCTCGACTTCGCGAAAGTCATGGAGCGCTTCAACGCGGCGGGCGCCTCCTTCGTCTCGGTGACGCAGAACTTCAGCACGGCGGACGCCATGGGGCGCCTGACGTTGAACATGCTGATGTCCTTCGCCGAGTTCGAGCGGGAGATGATTTCGGAGCGCACGCGGGACAAGGTGGCTGCCGCGAGGCGCAAGGGGAAGTGGACGGGAGGCCGCGCGCCGCTGGGCTACGAGGTGAAGGACAAGCGCCTCGTGGTGAACGAGTACGAGGCGGTGGTGGTGCGAGAGGCCTTCGAGCTGTACCTCCAGCACCAGCAGGCCTCGACGGTGGCGCGCCTCCTCAACGAGGCGGGGCGCAAGACAAAGCGGTACGAGGCCCAGAGCGGTGCTACGCGCGCTGCTCGGAAGTGGACGACGCAGGACGTGCTGCGCCTCTTGCGTAGCCCCCTGTACGCGGGCTTCGTGCCGTATGGCGACGAGACGCACCCAGGCGAGCACCCGGCGATTGTAGACAGGGCCACCTTCCACCGGGTGCAGGAAATGCTGGAGGGCCCCGGCATTCAGTCCCACGGGCGCAACCCCGACTACGTGCTGCGAGGCCTTTTGCGCTGCGGCCTCTGTGGCGAGGCGATGACGCCCGGCAGCACGCGCAAGGGCACGCGGGAGTACCGCTACTACCGCTGCGTCACCCGGGACAAAGAGGGGAAGGCGGGGTGCCGGGCCGCGCCCCTTCCGGCAGCCGCCCTGGAGGACTTCGTCGTCACGCAGCTGCGGGAGGTTTCGGTAGGTGACGGCTTCGCGGCGCAGGTACACGCCCGCCTCACGGCGCGGATGGAGGAGAAGCACAAGGCCCTGCGCGCCGAGCGCGCGCAGCTTCCGAGAGACTTGGCCAGGCGCGCCGGGGAGGCCTCAAAGTGGGTGGACTCCCTCTCGCAGGTGGAGAGCCCGGCCCGGCGCCTCCTGGAGGAGAAGCTGACGGCGGCGGAGGAGGAGGCCGCCGGGATGAAGAGGCGGCTGGCGGAGGTGGAGCGCGCGTTGGACGCCATGGAGGGGGAAAAACTGGAAGCAGCGTGGGTGGCCCAGGCACTGGCGGACTTCGACGCGGTATGGGACGCCCTCACGGCCACCAACCGGGGCCGCCTGCTGCGGGCCCTCATTGCCTGGGTGGTGGTGAATGAGGCGACGGGCCGCGTTGACGTGCATTTGGCCGACGCGGGTGAGGCCGCAGCGCCCGGACGCGAGGAGGTGGCGGCGTGAGCGCGGGCTTCGAGTCTCAGCCGGCGGAGGCTGGCCTCATCAGCGCGCACTTCCACCGCGTGCGTCGCGCGAAGGTGCGCTTCCGGGTGGGGGCGCCACCCTCGCCGCGAGAGGTGGCGCGAAGGCCCGCGCACGTCGCGAGAATGCTGGCCCTGGCGCACCATGTGGAGTCCGTCATTGAGCGCGGGTTGGTGGCGAGCGCGGCGGACGTCGCCAGTCAACTGGGCTTCACCCGAGCGCGTGTGACGCACCTGTTGGACTTGCAGTTGTTGGCGCCCGACATCCAGGAGGAGGTGCTGTTCCTCGAGGCCGTGGAGGGAGAGGAGCCCCTCAGCGAGCGAGGACTCCGGGCCATTGCACACGCGGGGACGTGGGAGGTGCAGCGCGAGCGCTGGCGTGAGGTGAAAGCTTCATTCTGAGATGGGAATCCAGGACGCCTGGACTCCTTGGTGTAGCGTGAGTGTAAGAGGCTGAATTGTTGTCCGCGTTGAGAGTGCGCGGGCTGTACGCCCCGCGCGGAAAGTGAGCGAGAGCACATGCAGAGCGACATGAAGAGCATCATCCAGGCTGCGGTGGCGGAGGCGGTGGAGAAGACGCTGGGCCGGCAACTGGAGCTGCAGGAGCGGCAGCTGGAGTTGCTGGGGAAGATTGCTCAGTTCCTGGGCATTGAGTCCGGCTCGGCTCATGCGGCGTCCGCGCCGAAGCGGGCCCCCGTACCGCCTCCCGCGTCGAAGCGCATACCCGCGCCCGCGCCAACGTCCACGCCGAAGCGCATGCCTTCGGTGCCCGTGCGGAAGTATGTGAGGCCGGAGGCTGCGCCGAAGCCCACGCGGGCCGGCTCCGCGCCCCAGAAGAGCCGGGGGCGCCCGCGCGCAGCGGGACGCACTGCGACGGCCGCAGCCCCCAGCGCCAGTCCCAGCCCCGAGGCGCCCGTCTCCTTCGCGGTGGGACAGGAGGTGCGCTACAAGCAAGGGCGGGGCGCCTTCAATGCGAAGGTGAAGGCCGTCGACGAGAAAGCGAAGACGGTGACGGTGGCGCGCGTCTCCGACGGTAAGCAGGTGGTGCGTCCCTTCGACAAGGTGACGCCAGCCTGAGTGTGGGCCGCGAAGCGCCCTCTTCGGAGGGCGCTCCTGCAGCTCGTCGCTACGGCTCGTCGGCGATGGCGTCGAACTGCCCCTGGGCGATAGCGCGGTAGTGAGGCACGACTTCCACGGCGAGCACGTCCCGCATCTCCTGGCGGGCGCTGAGGAAGTCCCCCTTGTCCTTGTGCTGGTACATCCGGTACAGCGCGTCCATGAGCCGGCGAGTGCCCTCGCGGATGCGCCGAGATTCTTCTTGCAGCAGGCCCAGCGCTCCTTCTTCCGTAGCGAGTGCGCTCTTGGCTTCGCCGTCGCTGATGCCCACCTCGGCGGCCGTGCGCTTCAGCAGCGCCTTCTCCTTCCGCGTGAGGGCCAGGCGCTCTCCTTCGGTGAGGACACGACGCGCCAGTGCGCGAATCGGCCCCCAATCAACGGCTTCAGTCACGATGCATGTTTCCTTTGCGGGCTGCCCAGCCCAGCGTCTGAGGCCGAGGCTGGGGTCTCTTTCACCCTGGATAGGGATTGGCGCGCTTGGGGTGGCCTGTTCGCTACGAGTGGTAGAGGGCTTCACAAGCTCCCGAAGGTCATGTTAATTCGACGGTCGAGTCAACTAGACCTTGTGGCTCCGGGAGATTTGCCGCAATGGCGAATCTCGGTGTCCGTGGGGCCGCGCCCCTGCTTTCAGGAGGATTCACAGCCATGACGAAGCGTTCGGAAGATGAAGTGTCGACGGAGGAGTTACCGTCCAGACTCCCCACCCCGCCTAGCCCCAGCGCGCCGCGCTTCCTCTTCGACGTGGAGGGCGTGCGTTACGAGGCGGTGCGGGAGGTCGAGGTGCGTTCGAATGGCGAGAAGCTCCTGAAGGTGGAGCGGCGGGTGGCGGATGGAGTCTTGGCTGGCCTCTCCCTGGTTCGCCGAATTGCCAGCCCATCCACGTACATGATGCGCAAGCGGATGATTGAAGAGGTGCAGCTGGCCTTTCGCCTCAACCACCCCAACATTGCGCACGTCTTCCATATGCAGGTGGATGAGGAGGAGGACGCCCCCTACGCCATCATGGAGTACGTGGGTGGGCCCTCGCTGGAGACGCTGGTGTGTGCGGCGTTGGTTCGAGGGCAGCCCCTCTCGGAGGGCTTTGGCTTGTATGTGGGGGCGGAGGTGGCGGACGCGCTGCACTACGCGCACACGCTGACGTCAGAGAAGGGTGTGCCCCTAGGCATCGTCCATCGTGACGTGAGTCCCCGGCACATCGCCTTGGGCCTCCATGGAGAGGTGAAGGTGCTGGACTTCGGCTCGGCATTCTCGCTGCTGGTGGGGCGGGAGGAGTCGCCGGAGAATCTGCTGCGCGGGGACGTGGCCTACGCCTCTCCGGAGTACCTGCGCAAGGAAGGGCTGACGCCGCGCTCCGACGTCTTCAGCCTGGGGGTGTTGCTCGTGGAAGTCTTGACGAGCAAACACCTCTTCGAGGTGCGCGACGTCCCAGTGGTGGCGAAAGAGAGCCGGTTTGTCGCGGAGTCGCAGCCCTCGTTGCCGCTGCAGCAGATGCAGGCCCTCATGGAGGCATTCACTCCGGACGTCGTCGAGAAGGCGGTGGGCCACCTCAGCCAGGACATCAAGGCGGTGTTGCACACCGCGCTGCGCCGCAACCCCGAGGAGCGCTTCGCGACGGCGGCGGACATGAGGGATGCGCTGCGTGGTGTCGCCCACGCCGAGCTCCGCGAGCCCTATGGGCGAGCGGAAGCCGCCAAGGAGGCCGCCCGTGTCGTGTCCGAGGGCGGGGTACTGAGGGACTTGGTGGAGTTCGGCGAGGCCGGCATCTACCCGGATGGGCTGGAGAAGCACGAGTTGGGTCTCCCGAAGAAGGAGTAGGCCGCCGATGCTCTGCTTTCGCGTCCTTCGCAATGGCGAGCACCTCACCACCGCGGGGCTGCCGGACTTCGGAGTCCTCCACACCATCCTGTCGTGGGTGCGCCGCCCTGACGACGAGACCAGCGCCATCCCTGAATTCACACTCCACGTGGGCGGCTCTGAAGGTAGGGAGTACCGCGAGCACCTGACGTGGTGTGACGCGAACATCCGCGCGGGCGATGTCCTCATCGTGGAGGTGCGTGAGGACTTGGAGGCCGACCCACCGAAGGAGCGCCGCAGCGACCCAGAGGCGGGGCTGGACGACGTTTCCCGCCTTCAGTTGCAGAAGACGCGCCTGGAGAAGTTACTCGCTGAGGTGGATGCGGAGTTGCGGGAGCGCGGCGCGGCGTAGCGGGGTGCCTCCTCCTTCGGACGGGGAGGCGCTCCGTCATCGCCGGGGTCCGCTCGGTTGGGGGGCGCGTGCTCCGGTGCAGAGCCCCGAGGTATGGGGCTCTTCCCGCCAGGTCTGCTCCCTGCTTGGAGACGCCGGAGCGTCGGCCGCAAGCAGCCTGGCGCTGGAGGGGCGGGCGCCCACGGGGCGCAGCTTCAGCGGGCCAACTCGGTGGTGATGCGGACGAGGGCGTCCAGCTTCGCCGCATCGAGCTTCCGCGCGAGGAAGATAAGCCGGCGCAAGGTGACGTCGTCGTCCGGACGAGTTGGACTCCCGCTGTTGGGGGACTCGGTGAGCCCCATCATGTCTTCGGGGCTCACCATCAACTCGATGCACAACTTCTTCAGCGTCTCGACGCTGGGAATCATGTGCCCGCGCTCAATCCGGCTGTAGACGGCAGAGGCCAGCCCCACGCGCTCCGCGACTTGGACCTGCGTCAGACTCATCTGCTCCCGAGCAAGGCGGGCGATGGAGCCCAGGTGCGCTGCAAGCTGTTCGTTCATAGGTGCAATGGAGTATACCTGAATTGCCAGTTGTCAAGGGAGTACCATCCATCAACGCACGTCCGGCAGGAGTTGGATGAGGGCGAGCGCCTGGTGCACGTCCAACTGGCGCACACGGCGGAGCAGGGCCTCCTTGGCGGCGGTGACGACGTCCGGTGGCAGTGAGGCGGGGTAGTCCAGTAACTCGTTGGGAGTGGTGCGGAGCGCGGAGCACAGACGGTACAGCGTCTGGACGCTGGGAAGCATTCGGCCGCGCTCGATTCGGCTGTAGACGATAGGGGAGATGTCGATGAGTTGGGCAACCTCTGTCTGCTTCAGGCCAGCGCGAAGGCGGGCTGCGCGGAGGGTGCCGCCGACGATGCTGGGCAAGGGACGGGAGGGCTCCTTCGGAAGGGCGAAGCCGCGGGCGTCAGGGTGGATGTACATTCCCAATCAACTGTACCTGATAGTCTAGTTGGATTTACCTTGAGATAGGCTTGAAACCCTCTGCGGCTGGTGGCTGGAGGTAGGGTAAGACTTCGCACGATTTCCCCGGGCTTCTGGTAGCGTGGACCGGCGCCGGGGAGGGAGTCGCATGCGCGTGGCCGCAGTCCTGCTGTCCTACAGAGTCTCGAGGAAGTCGCCATGAGGGACAACGGCCCCCCAGCCGTGCTGTCCCCTGGGGACTCGGTGATGGGCTACACGGTGGTGAGGCAGCTGGACCGAGGTGGCTTCGGCACTGTGTACCTCGCGACGAACGGCGGGCAGCCCTGCGCGCTGAAGCTCGTGGAGCGGCAGCGCGTGGAGGGGCGGGTGGAGAAGGAAGTCTCCATCCTCTTGCGCTTGACGCACCCGAACGTGGTGGGGATTCGCGGCTTCACCTACTGGCAGGCCGAGGAGCGCGACTTTGCCCTCATTGCCATGGAGTACGTGGAGGGCCGGAAGCTGAGCGCGTGGGTGAAGGATGAGAACCCCTGTGCCCGGCGAATTGCGAAGGTGACGCTCGACATGGCGCGGGCGCTGGAGGCCTCGCACGAGGCGGGAGTGGTGCACCGGGACGTGAAGGACGCCAACGTCATGGTGCGCGACGCGGACGGCTTGGCGGTGCTGGTGGACTACGGGATTGGGGACTACAGGGGCGCGCCCGGCGTCACCCAGTCCATGCTGCCGCCGGGGACGATGGAGTACCGGCCACCCGAGGCCTGGCTCTTCTGGAAGCAGCACATGGACCAACAGTCGGGCGCCCGCTACGTGTCCGTTCCCTCGGACGACATGTGGGCTTTGGGCACTGTCCTCTACCGCCTCCTCACGGCGAGGTTGCCCTTCGACGCGGGGACGGACGCGGAGTACGTCCAGAGTGTCATTGGCAAGTCGCCCGTACCCCCTCACTACGTCAATCGCTTCGTCCCGGAGCGGCTGGGCATGTTGTGCATGCGGCTGCTGGAGAAGGACCCTGCTGCGCGTCCCGACGCGAGCACTGTCTGTGCGGCCCTGGAGGAGCTCCTGTCCGGGGCGGAAGGGGAGGCATGGGACACGCCCCTGTTTGACGCCTATGGCCCGAACTCGGCCACCACCGAGAACGAGGGCAAGGTGAACAAGCTGGAGCGGTGGGCGAAGCGGCCCCTGCGCCAGATGCGTCGTGGCAAGGCGCCGGGGCCGGAGCTGCCGGAAGTCCCAGGCGAAGGCAGGCCCGCGGCATTGCCGCCCGAGGCCCCGCTGGTGCCTGCGGCCACGCGGCCCGTGGAGGCGCAGCTGCCGGGCTTGGCGCTCGAGGCCGGGGTGGGGGCGGAAGCCGCGATGGAGGCGGACGCCGCGCTGCTAGTGGCGCCTGTGGCCCCCGTCGTCGAGGCAGGGCGGCGCTCGTTTCTCTCGCGACTCCGGCTGGGGCGTGTGCTGGGGGCGGGGCTGCTGGCCATGGCCCTCGCGTCTGGGGCGTACTTCTCACTGCGGACGGCCGCACCGCAGCCGCAGTCCGACCCCGGCCAAGAAGTAGCGGCATATGCCAAGAAACCTCAAGCTGCCCCGGCCGCAGCTCCCATCGGGCCGGAGGCAACACCTGCGGCCGTCGCGCCCCCTGCGACGCTTCCCGAGGTGACTGCAACCGTGACGACCCCCCAGAATGACACCGTTTCCTCCCCGCCAGCGCCTGCGAAAAAGGCCGCGAGGAGCGTCCGCACTGCCCTGGCGACGACGGCCCTCTGCGGCGCACTGGCCTGCTCGGGCCCACAGGTGCGCCCGGCTCCGGATCCTGAATCCTGCCCGTCGGGTGCCACCAAGGGCATGAAAATGCTCGGCATGGACATTGGGGACGATGCGGGTGCGAGCTTCATCCGGGGGGATTCAAAATACGTAACGGTGAGGGAAGGCGCTGCGCAGATTATCCTGGGCTCGGACAAGGCCACTCTATCTGGGCGCCTCATTATTGCCGACCGCGTTTATGTTCGCCTGACTCGGGCGCGCACGAGCAAAGGAAGCTTCCCTGTATGCTTGGAGGTGCTGGACTCCTCTGGCAACCGCGGGCTGGAAATAGAGGGTGGCGGAGGGGATACCGGTAAGGCGCGCGTGTTCTCTGCCGTTTCCGTTAAGGCAGTGAGCGAGTTTGAATGACAAGTCGCTGTTTTGCAGGCGCCCGTGAGTCGCCAGCGGAGTCACCGCTGGCTTGGTCCAGGAGAATCGTCGAGTGCGTCATTCAGTGTCGGCCGGTCTTCTTTTCCTCCTGCTCGCAGGCGGGGGGCCGGCTCTGGCTCAGTCGCCTTCATCCTCCTCCGTGGGACTGAGCGTTCGCCGAGTCGAGCTGGTCTCTGATGATGCTCAGCCAGCAGTTGAAGTGGCGGTGAGCCCAGGGCTCTCGACGGTGTTCATCTTCGATTCGGAGGTGGGTCGAGACGGGCTGACGCTCGAGGGACGCGAGCGGTTCGCGGTGGTGGACGCTGGTCTCACCACCTTACGCTTGGTCCCGTCCGAGAAGATCTCCGCGGGAGAGCGGCTCAAGTTGACGGTGCGTTTCCATGATGGGGCGGCCCCGGCAAGTGCAACGTTTGTCCTGGTCTCGCACCCGGCACGGTCAGAGGCGCTCGTCGAAGTCTATCGGCGTAGGAGGGACGTCGAGACATACCAGGAGGAGGTCCGGCAGGCGCGCATTGAGGCCGAGCAGTGCAGGGAGGAAAATGAGCGCCTGCGCGCGGAGCGAAGTGCTCCTGATGGGTTGACGGGACTCATCTCGGCAGATGTCGTCAGCAGGCGAGGTGTTGACTTCCGCGACCTGACAAAGAGCGTGACCATGACCCCGGGCGGGGCCGCGGCCAAGCAGTATGTCTATGCATATCGCGCAGCCCGCAGGGTGGCTGTTGAGGTCACCCTCATGTCACGAGGGGACGACCAACCGTGGACGGCAGTGGGAGCGACGCTCAGGGGCAAGGCCAACGAGGAGCTGAAGGTGCTTCAAGTGTGGCAGTCCAGCCCCGTCGCCCCGGGCTCGGATACCCAGCGCGTGGTGGTGGAGGCTGAGTTCGCATCGGGGGGGCCGCAAGGGGGCTTCACGCTGAAGCTCTGGGATTCAGACATGCGCCGCACAATCACCCTGGGCAACATCACCTTCCCTTAACCTCGCGAGCGCTGCCTCCAAACCCTTTCGTGGGTTTCCGGCATTGGGGGCTTGTGCCGAATGTCAATCTGGGGTCCAATGGACTATACCTATTGGTCTAGTTCATTCTGGCGTGCCCTGGAGGGCGATGTGTTCCCCACTGTGCTGGAGTGCATGCGCGCGGCTGCGCGCTTCCTTGGTGGCTTCGGAGGGCGCCCCGAGGGCGACGCACTTGATCCACCTTCCTAACTCCGCATCGAAGCAGGCGTTGGGCTCTCGCGCTGCGCAGAGGACCTCCCGCACTGCCATGTGAGGCACGTGCTGGCGGTCGTCGTGCGCCGAGAAGCCGTCTGCGCTTCGTTGGGCCGCATGCCTGACGGGCGCTGAGGAGCCCTTCCTCAGTCATCCCTATTCACGTTTGGAGTCGTAAGCGGAGCCGGGCCTTGCCCGGTGCCATGGCGTGACGCGTGTGCCTGCTGTTGGGACGGGGCCAGGCTTCCTGGCGCCGTGGCGTGACACGTCTGCCTATGGCTTGGCCCAGTCGGCCGGCCGGCGACTCCCTCAATGCAATGCATTCACCCCGCAGTCCGGCGCCCTGCCGGACTGAGCGGGAAGCCTCTGTCCATTGCCCCTTCGTCGGGGCCTTCACAGGAGACGTCGATGTTCATGCGCTGGGCCGTCGTGTTGCTGTTGGTGTTACCCGGAGCGGGGTGGGCGGAGGAGGTTGCCTATCCTGAAGACTACGTGGCCGAGGAGGAAGTCGACCCCGTTGAGGCAGGCGGGGATGCGCTGCTCGAGCCATCCGTGGACGAGGGGGATGCGCTGGTCGAGGAGGGGGACGCCCTGGTCGAGGAGGAGCCGGCCTCGTCCAGCTCGGGCTCTGGCTGGGCGAACCGGCTGAGCCTGGAGACCACGACATGGGCGCTGCTGCCTCGCCGTGGGGCGAGGACGGATGAGGGCTTCCTGCAGCTCCACCCTCGACTGGAGGTCGTCAAACCAGGCTTCCTCCAAGTCGAGCTGGGCGCTCCGGTGCGACTGCGCATGTGGGGCGGAGAGGCGGGCGGCAGCCTAGTGCGGAAGGAGGACTGGGATGAGCTCTCCGACTGGGGCCAGATGGTGCAAAACCTGATGGTGGGAGGCGACGCACCGAACTTCGTGTGGGTGGGCGCCTTGGAGTCGTACACGCTGCTGTCCGGGCACCTGGTGCGCCGCTACAACAACCGGGGTAACCCCGACTACCACCCGGCCGGCGCGGTGGTGACGGGCATGTTGAGGCCCCTCTACGTCGAGGCCTTTGCCTCGGACGTACTGGGCGCGCGGCTGATGGGGGCGGAAGTCGTCCTGGACATGCAGCACCTCCTCGTGGGCCGCCAGCCGTACCCCATGCAGTACACGCTGGCGCTGTCCGCGGTGCATGACTGGGGCAAGGCGGGAGGGACGTCGGAGCCGATGACGTTGGCCCACCTGGATGGGACGGCCATGCTCGTGCGGCGCCGCAATCCCGAGGGGGGCTTCGAACTGCAGGCGAATGTGGGCTGGGGCGGTCGTCCCGGCGAGGGCGGCGCGTGGGGCGCGGTGGCGGGGCTGGGCGCGGAGTACCTGACCTCGAGGATGGACCTGCGAGCGCGCCTGGAGGGCCGCCTCCAGCGCGGAGGCTTCCGGCAGGGCGCCTTCGGCCCGGACTACGAGCTGGCGCGCTTCCAGGTGGCGGGCCCGACTGCCCTGCCGCAGGCGGACGCGCCTTTCCCGGACGGGTACTCGGCCTACGGCGAGGTGATTCTGAGCTGGGATGCGGAGAGCCTGAGCGTGCTGGGGCAGCGCCACTTCCGGCTGACGATGGGCACCGAGGTCTTCAACTGGGACCGCGTGGACGTAGACGGCCGGCTGGAGACGCAGCTCTTCCACCGCAACCTCTCGGTGGGGGTGGGCGGCGTGGCGATGGGCGCCGGCCAGCCAGGAGCGCGCTACCTCGCCTCGGCCGAGGCGCGATGGCGCTTCCTGGGTGGGAAGCTGTACGCGGTGGGGCAGGGGGGCACGCTGCTCTTCCCGACAGCGGAAGGGACGCTGCGGCCAGGCGCCTTCGCGTCCGTGGGGCTGGGGGTGGACAATGCGCGCTGAGCGGCCTTGGTGCGGCGGGCTTGGCCTCGCGCTGGTGGTGGCCCTCCTGGCCTCCGGGTGCGCCTCGTTGCCGGCGAGGCCGGGCCAGGCGGGCCGTGGTGCGGCCCTGGCCTTCAGTCCCCTCTCCGTGCCCTCCCAGGCGGCGAGGAGTGCGGCCACGGGTGTGCACCCGGGACAGGAGCCAGGCGCCGCGGATAGGACGCCAGAGCCAGCGCCAATGGGCTATCGGCGAGGGCCCAGCGGCAATGCCGTCAACGGAAAGGGGGCGCGAGGCCCGGCTGAGGAGGGCGAGGCCTTCGCCTGTGGCGGCAAGGCCTTGCCTTCGGGCTGGCCTCGCCTGACTCAAAGCCGGGAGGTGCTGGCGCCCTTCCTCGCGTGTGCTTCGCCCGCGGAGTTCGTGGCTATGCAGCGCGGGGTGGGGGACATGGGCGCGGTAGTGCAGTCCCTCTATCCCTGGGACGCTGTCCGCCTGGGCGCCCTGGGGCCGATGGACGACGACGCCTCGGAAGCCCTCAGTCGCCAGCGCGCGGAATTCATCGTCACGTCCGTGGAGAAGTACGGCGTGCCGTATGCCGAGGTGTTCGCACTCTTCATTCTGCACTCGGCCTTCGACGACGAGCTGCGCGAGGTGGTGCAGCGGCTCGCCCGTGACAAGCAGTTGGGGGAGACGCTGGGCGCCATGGCCGCCGTCCGCGAGGAGTTGAAGCGACGGGGCCTGGAGCTGGAGGGCTTCCCGGAGCGGGGAGAGAAGGCCGGCGACGTGCTGCGCGGGTTGGGGCGCGCGGGCCGGGACATGCTCTCCAGCACATCGATGAGTGGCGAGGCCCGGTACGCGGAACTCATGGTGATGCGTGGGCAGATGCCACCGCCCTACCAGGCCGCCCTCGATGAAGTGCAGAAGGCGTTGGCGGAGAGGCACTACTCACCGGGAAGCGTCTCGGCGGGTGCCTTTGACTCCCTCACCTTCGGTGTGCCGGTGGGCTTCTACCACCTGGCGGTAGGCACGGGGCACGGGGCGTACTCGCTGGCGCAGGGCAAGTACGAGCAGGCCACGCGCGAACTGGCGCCGGCCGCACTGGCGGTGGCGGTGTACGCCGGGGGCAAGGGCGCTCGTGCCCTGGTGGAGTCGCGCGGAGGGCTGCGGCGGCTCCAGATGCCGGCGCTCGACGCGGACGGCATGAAGGCGCTGATAGCGCGCCTGGAGGAGCAACTCGGCATCAACGCCGCGCGCGACTTGCTGCGCTACCTCCAGGCGAGCCGCGAGGGTGCCCTGCTGGCCGCCGAGTGGGGCGAGGCGGGCCTGCTGGCGCTGTACGAGGCGCGCGGAAACCCCGCGAAGGCGCAGGCAGTGTTGATGGAGGCGGCGAGCCGCGAGCCCGCCCAGTCCGTGGCCACCAGGGGCTCGTCAGGGCAGCGGCCCGTCAACCTAGACCTTTTCGAGCAGAACGCCGAAGTGTCCGCCGCGGAGGCGCAGACGGCCAGCCGCGAGTCCTCCAGGGCTGCCGCGACGCGAGAGGGGGCGAGTCGGGAGTCCGCCCAGCCCGCGGCTTCACGCGGCGCAAGCGGGAAGCGGTACGTCAACCAGGACCTCTTTGCGCAGGACGCCAAGGTGGGCGCTGCGGAGGCCGCGAAGGCGAAGCTGTTCCTGGCGGAGCTGGAGTCCTTGGGCCCTCGGCTCCCGAAGGACGTGAAGCTGCTGAAGCAGATGGCCCCGAAGCTGGAGGAGCCGCCGCCGGGAGTCGAGAAGGGGGCGCCGCTCTGGCAGGAGTACGTCGCCTACCGCAAGAGGCGGTTGAAGGAGATTCAGGACGGTGACGCAGTGAAGGGCCCCCTGAAGTGGGAGGGCTACGAGGCGATGCGCGCCTACTATGCTCGGGGCATGGCCTTCGAGCGGACCATGGTCGCCATCCTGAAGGCGGACGCTGCGTTGCCCCGCGCACAGCGGCGCTGGCTCGGCGACTTCGAACAGCCGCGCATTGAGACGCACGTGGGCGTGTCGAAGATGGACTTCCGGTACGCCGACGTCCTCGTCATCGAGGCGCGCCCCCCTTCAGGGCAGCCACCTCGGGTGGAGACGTTCAGCTTCAAGAGCCGAAATCTCGCTGTTCTGGACGAGGATACGCTGCCTGTGCAGTTGAACACGGACGCTAGTAACGCGATGAAGTACTACGGTGGAACGCTGAAGATTCTTCGGGACGGTATGCGACAGCAGGCGGATGTTCGGCGGGTGCGCCTTGTCTATGAGGGCGGGGAGCTACTGCCCCCAAAGCGGGTAGTGCTGAACAACGCGGTGGACGCGACGCAGAGCAACGTCAAGGGCGTGGAGGTGCTGTTTCAATGAAAGTGCTGACGCTGCGTGACCTGTGCAAGGTGGATAGCCTGCGCTTCACCTTTGCTGGAGCCTACGACCCGAGGAATGGGCTAGAGCGCGAAGTGGAGCCCTTCCTTGAAGCCCTCGAAGAATGCGCCGACGGGTGGATGCCGAACCTCGTCAAGACGGGCCGGAAGCGGAAATACTCCCGAGAAGCTGTGTGGCGAGCGCTGGAGGAGCGGCGTAATGAGTACGGAACGATCATCGGGCTTTTCCGTTCGGAGAACCCCAGTGTGTCGTTGGTGCTTAATCTCGGGCCAGTAGACGAACAGTCCACCTTGAGGGTTAGCCTCAGTGCGCAGCCACTCTCATTCTTTGACAAGGTGGAGACCTGTCGCGGCTTTGTGGCAGCGGCCCGTGCTTGGGCTTCCCGGTATCCCTCGGAGTACGCCGCAGCGCACAGCCTAGCCGACCTGGAACTTGCGGATTCTCCCGCCTTCGGTCGTGACGATGCGACATGGAAGCGGGACGGGTTCAACAAAGTCTATGAGTTGTTCTGGCTGAACGTCTTCGGCCCGAAGTTGGTGGAGTCCGTAGGCCGGGAGCGGATGCTCACGACGCCTGCGCACCTCGTGGAGGAACTCCCCAATGGTTCCGTCCTCCTGGTGCTGCGGCCTACTGCCGCCGATTTCGACAGTGAGGAGGCGCGCGTCGCGCAGGCCCGCGCCCATGTCCACCTCCGGCCGGACCTCGACTTTGACACGGTGCTGAGCACGCTGAGGGAGCGCAGCGCCGCACTCGCACCCGTCGAGCCGCGCTTCCACCCGGACGTGGCGCCGTTCCTCTCTCGGCTGCCGGACGAGTTCTCCCTCAGCGAGCGGCAACGGAAGATTGCCGAACTCAACGCCTTCCGGCCGCCGGTGCCGGAGGAGTGGCTCCCTGTGGCTCATCCCTCGGACGTGGAGAATCCGGAGCGCGTCCTCGAATCCTACGGAGACTTGTCCGAAGGGCTCGTGGCTGTGCTTCACACGGATGTGCCATCCATCATGGAGGAGACGCCTGAGTCTCTGACGGACCTCGACTTCTACTTCTGGAAGACTCACTTCCCCGAGCGCTACACGCGCGACGTCCTCGACGGACACACGATACCGGCGTTAGGCGCCTACCTAGGGGACGTGCTGGTGCGGCGGTTGGGAGGAACGTGGGTGCTGCGGCAGAAGATGGAGGAGTCCCAGGTGCGCGTTGGGAAGCGCATCTGGCTGCCCTTCCTCCGGGCCCGTCGGTACATGCAGTCGCGCCAGTCACTGCTGGAGTACTCGCTCACCCAGTTTTTCCATGAGGCAGAGCGGTACCGGCCCTGACTTGGAGCTGGTGCTCCTCGCGCGCCAGGTGGAGCTGGCTGGCGCGCAGTTCGCGGTGCTGCATCCGCTTCTTCTCCTACCCGCGTACCTATCCCAAAATTTGGTCACTGCGTCATGTGTGCGCCGAGGCCACCTTCGAAAGCGCGTCAAGGCGAACTCGCGAGGCGCGCGCGGTCCTCGCTCCGCGTAGATCGGCGCTGCGGAGCAGCCTCCTGGTACCGCCCGTCCATGGGGGAGGCCGCATTCCCAGAGGGGCCATCGCCTCGAAACGCGTGCGCTGCCCAACCACGCTACCGGCCCACGTCCTTCTTCGCGGGGGCAGCCACGGCTCGCTAACAGCAAGCCTGGCAGGAGTTGAGCGAAGCAGACTCCAGATGCGTTGCCGCCACAGTAAGGCGGTGACGGCAACAAGCGAGGGACGGAGACCATCATCCGGTCCCACACCTCACCTTACACATCATGGCTCAAGGGCCGCACTGCGCGGGGCCCGAGTTATCAGAGAATACGTTCCCCAAGCTCGGCGCGGTGAAATCCGTGGTGAAGGTGTCATAGTTGGGGGTCTTCGCTCGAGTGATTCCGCACCCCATGGAGTGACGAAGCGTGGTCTGGGTGATGAGGGGCCCCTTGTCAACAATGACCCTTACGTTCGCGTTTGGGTGCCCATCGCTCGCGGGCGCGCCACCGTACTCGACCACGGCCTGCGTCAGCTTGCTGGCCGCCGTCGCCATCTCGCCGAACGCAAGGCCCTGCCAATGGCCAGACATGGGGAACTCCGCGTCGGCCGTCAGCGTGATGGGAGCCTCGGCCGTACCCTCGGCACGCAGGTTGCCACCCTCTCCCGTGCCGATCTCGAAGTAGCTCAGGCGACCGAAGCGCAGCGTGACACCCGGGCTCAACGTCAGCGTCGGAGTGGTTGCCCCATCGACATAGACGGAGTCCTCCATGACGTAGGGGACGCCAACGTTGACCCAGGTCTGCGAGCGGTCCACCTGCCCACCGGGCGACCGGATGACGTTGCGTCCGTTGGTCTTGAAGACGCTGTCACCCGGGAGGCTTCCGAGCTGGTTGACTCCCATGGAGATGGGGGAAGTCGCCACGTCCGTCACCGTCAGCCCCCTTGAGTTCGAGCCAAAGGCACCTTCGTAAATGAACGTGATGCCCTGGGACGCGCTGTGCTGAATCGTCACGTCCTGAAAGTTGGGGCGCACGGTGTTTCCACTCACGATGATGCAGGCATCGCTCGCAGCGCCGTAGCCCGAATTCGAACCACAGTACTCGACGACGGCGTGGGAGATGTTGCTGGAGGTGGTCCCTTCCAACAAGTACACGCCCTGCCACTGGCCCGGCGCCGGCGAGTCGGCATTCGTGGTGAAAGTCACCGGCTTCTCCGCTGTCCCCTGGACCCGGAGCGTCCCGCCCTCACCGCCGTAGCCGACCTCGATTGATGCGCCATGCTCAAGGCGGATGATGCTCCCCGCCTCGATGGTGAGCACCGGGGTGCCGGGCCCCGCAACGACAATGTCATCAAGGACGATATGCGGGTTGTCCACCTCGCGCCACGTCTCGCTGGTCAAGATGCTCCCGTGTCGGTGAATGGCCCCCCGAACCGTTAGCGTCAGGTTCCCCCTCTTGTTCCCCGACGCGGCGGTGACCGTCGCAGTCCCAGCTCCCATTCCCGTCACCGTCCCGTCCCGCTCCACACGTACGACGGAGGCTTCGCTCGAACTCCAGATGACGTCGTCGAGCACCACCGGCTGGCCACTGCTGTCCCGCCCCGACGCGGTCAACACGAGCACCTCATTGACAGCGAGAGTATTCTTGCTCCCCGCGACGGTGATGGTGGAGTCCGTAGGCGTGGGCCTGGGAGGGGGAGGATCATCTCCCTTGCCAGAGTCGGCGCCACAGCCAGCAACGAAGAGGGACAATAGAAAACAACGCATACGAGAAGCGCGCATGGCACTGCCTCCAAAGGGTGAGGATTGCGCGCATCCGTATCGGTGCGGGCTGCGTGGGGACTCAAGCCCTATCTGACCTTCCAGGCGGAGCGTATGAAGGTGGCTAGTGGTTTTCCACGAGGCGCAAGTCTCTCAGCCCAGCGCCCCCCAGAACGCGGCGATCAACTGGGCTCGGCTCTGATTGCCAGACTTCTTGAGGATGTCCGTGATGTGCACCTCTACCGTGCGCTCGGCGCACCGTAGGCGGTTCGCGATGTCCCGGTTCGAGATTCCCTGAGCGACCAATTCCAGGACCTCGGTCTGGCGGGCCGTGAGCGCCCCGCGCCAGGCAAGGAACCGCCTGCGAGCCCCCGTGGAGCTCCCGCCTCGCGGCGATCTCAGGAGTACGCTGACCTCCGCCTGGAGATGGGAGATGCGCTCCAGCATCAGCAGGTGGGCATGGCTGGCCATCTCACTCCCGAGAGCGAAGGCCGTTCGAGAGGGCGGGAGCAGGAACCGATACACGGCTCGACGCGGCACGAGCTCCATCTCCACCTGAGCCCGGGGCAGGCCGATGAGCCGTGGCGAGTTCGCGAGCGAGGCGCCGCTGATGCGGAAGAACGCAGGCGAATCGCGCCAATCATCCGACAGCGAAAGTTCGAGTTGGAGCCGCTCCGGCCCGAGAAGCTTGCTCCGGACCGTTATCCGAGGATGCGCCCAGCTCCCGACGGAGATTACCAGCCGGAGGAGCTGAAGAGGCGAAAGGACCCTTCGGGCCACCGCCAATATCTCGGGGATTTGCTCGTTCACCGCCAGGGCGAACTGCTCGACGCCCCCCAGCGGGCTCCATGCGTGTTCGATGCGGTCATTGAATTCGCAGAAGGAATCCCAACTAACTCTACGAAGCGGTCCGGTCAGCTCGCGCTCCTCGACGGACGGCCTGCCCAGGAGCGTCGCGCGAGGGATTCCATGGCGTTCAGAGACGTACAGTCCAGCCTTGATGATAGAAATAGGGACGTTATTCAAGACGAAAAATTGAGCGTCAGTCTCGGTTCAAAGAAACGGGGGCACCCTATTACTCTCCGAAGGACTCTACAAATTTGTGAGTCCCCCTAGTCCCATGACCGGGAGAACCTTGGTGGGGCGAGCCGAACCTCGGCCGGACGCTTGGGGGAGTGAACCGCCAGCGGATTCGGAGCCGCTGACGGTTGGCCCACCGCTCTCAATCGTCTGTTTCCTGATCTAGCTTGTCGAGGTGCGCCTGGGCTTGCTGCCATGCCGACTCTGAAGGGTCCCCTCATCTAGCGAGTTGATCAGCTGGCGCTCGGTAGGTCGTTGCGTGCGAAGGCGCCGGTGCTTCGACACAGAGTCGGGCCACCATGAAGCGACGCGCGATGGCAATCGACGAGGAGCAGCCCTCCATCATGGACGAGACGGTCGAGTCCCTCACGGACCTCGACTTCTTCTTCTGGAGGGAAGACTTCCCCGAGAGGTACGAGCGGCAGCTCATCGATGGACACACCGCACCGGCGCTTGGAGCCTATCTAGGGGACGTACTGGTGCGGCGGTTGGGCGGGACGTGGGTGCTGCGGGCGAAGATGGAGGAGTCCCAGGTGCGCGTTGGAAAGCGCGTCTGGCTGCCCTTTCTCCGCGCCCGCCGGTACATGCAGTCCCGCCAGTCGCTGCTGGACTACTCGCTCACGCAGTTCTTCCGAGAGGTGGAGCGGTACCGGCCCTGAGCTGGCTCTGCCGCTCCTCGCGCGCCAGGGGGGCCGGCTGGCGCGCAGTTCGCGGTGCGGCCTGTAGGCTCTGGAGTATGGTGCCATCCTGAACAGCGCCAGCCAGTCAGTGTTCCGACTTCTGCCCCTGCATTCTGGTGTTCTTGCCGCCGCGTTCGTTGCCATGATGGCCGCGACGTCGGCTTGTAAGCGTGAATCCCAGGGCGAAAGTCCCGCCCCTTCACCTCAAGCCTCTGCTGCCACGGCGCGACGCAATGCCGCTCCAGCGGAGCCAGCACTGCCGCCCGAGCCTGCGCCGCCTGTAGCCCACAAGGCGGCCGAGGTGCCCGAACTGGAGGCGAAGCTCGTCGCTTGGCTCCGTCACTGCCTCTGCTTCCTTCAGCTCAACTGATCTGCGCGTTAACGGAACGCCAAGACTCTCAGCAGCAGGGATGACCACTTGATGGAGTCATAAACCAATGCGCTAATGACGGGCTTCGTCCCGTGGACATCGCCCATGTCGGAACGCAGCTTTTGCATCACGAATGCGGCTTGATTCAATGAGCCATCAATGTTTGCGGAGAGTATTTTGCGGTCGGGGTCAGACCATCCGATTTCGGTCAGTTCGCGCACCAAGCTGTCTTTCACCTTTAAGGCGTCGATAGATTTCTTGATGCGCTCTTGGAACGATGCCTTCCCAGCATCACCCAGGCCATACCGGCCATATATGTCGCTGGTCACGGCATCCAGGGCACCGCAGGCCGCCGATAGAGCGCCACTCAAGTCACCATCGCGAAGCCTTCTCGCCGCCTTCTGGATATCCGCATGCGCCAGCTCGGGGAGTTCGGCCAGTTCCGCAATATCGAAAATCTCGATAGGGACGAGGGACGTGCCGGAGAATTTCCAGCCAACACGGGACAGCACTCGATCCAGTTCTTCTATGACATCAGGCTTGCGGCGCATCATCTCTTCGCAACAGATAGAGACGAAAGCGTTGCGGCGCTTGTCATCCATCGCGCCAACCTGTTTGTCGATCTCGCTCAGGAGATGGGACTTCGATACGCCATTCTGTGGCTTTTGTTCAAGGTGCGCGAGAAGGAACATGTCCAGATTGCCATATCCGACGATCTGCTTGATTTCGCCAAAGCTGAACTTGTCAGTCAGCGTGGACCTGATCGGCGCCCACGGAATCGCATTGCTTGTCGTAACCATCTTGCCTCCTGTTCCCAGCTAGCTTTTCATCATCACGACGATGCCGATGGCCTCCGCGAGCTTTGGCGTGAGCCACAATCGATCGGGTCGAAGCTTTGCATTATCATCGATTGATAGGTCGTTCATGCTTCTCATGCGAACACCGCCCTCGCCATGAGTGGAAGCCGAAAGGACCACCTGCTGTCGGAGCTGACCCCCGGTGTGAAGCGCACGGTGATGCCGGCCTTCGAGGTGCCGGAGGCTGCGGTTGGCACGGGGCTGAAGCTGGTAGTCCCAGAGAAGGGGCTTCTGGGCTCGAAGACGGTCGAGGTGGCGCTTCAGTTTGAATGAGGGCCAGCCTGCATCGGTTTGACTGGGGGCGCTCTCAAGACCAGAGGACGCTCCTCGGTTGGGGAAGAGGTGCAGCGTCGGCTGAATGCTCTGGGCGGCTCACGACATCTGGGAGGCTCGACCGCGCAACGAGCTGCTCCGCGCGGCCAGGAGCGGAAGATCGGGGCAGTGGGCTGTCCTGGTCGTGGTCGAGAAGCGCTGCCGAGACAGTCTGAGGGCCGTCTCGGAGGGGCTGGGCCGCGCGACGAAATCGCGAGTACCCGGTAAGCCCCCGCCTTGTTTCGCTCTCTCGGTTAACAGCCACGAGGGGCCAATCCGTCGCCGAATGGCTCCGAGCCGTCCTGGAGAAAGGGAAGCGAAGCAACCCTGGAAGGTACGACATCGAAAGCCCTGGATTGTTGGAATCGGCCGCCCGTGGCGGTTAACAAAACTGTTAACCACTCTCGGCCTCTCTCTCCCCAAAACGGTCGAAAGAGCGCTCCAGAGAGCCCAATTGGAGGCGAAAAAGAGGGGGCGTCGCGCTCTGCGAGGTTGCGAACCGAGAGGGCTCTCCTCAGCACTGCGAGCCAAAATCCCTTGTGATTCAGGGACTTAAGCACGAAGGCCCCGCGATGTCATCGCGAGGCCCGTGTTAAACAAAAAGGGCCCTACCGGTTGGTAGGGCCCTTCAAGTAGCTCCCCGAATGAAGGCTTCTGCGAACCCGTTCTCGGCGCTCTCTCCAGAGACTGCGACGGAAAACACGAGAGAAATCCTAGGGTTATCCGAAGTCGGGAAAATTCGGGGTCCGATTGAGTGTCCGCAAACTTCATTCCCGTTGTTTCGATGTAGCACGGTTTGTGGCGCGTTCGCCGCCCTTGTCATGGGGAGTAAGGGTTTGTCAGGCAAGGTGGTTGGCGTGGTGCCTATAGTGCGCTGAGGCCCAGGTCGCCGGGTGGGCGGGTGGCACTGGGTTCAGCTCCAGTCCTCACTGGTGGCCTTGCGCGCATTGCCCTGCCCGCAGCCGATGGTCACTGTGGGCCGTTCTGGGGGGCCAAGTTTGTTTGGATACCCGTCGAGTGGCCACAGCCTGCGGTGTATCTTTGCGCCCATGGCGCGTGGACCAAAATATCCTGGGCTCCAGCAGAAATTCGAGTACGTGCTCTTGGAGGTGCTCGCTGGCGGCAAGTCGCTCAAGGCCCGAGAACTTATCGAGGGTGCGGCTACTCTGGCCGCGAAGTTCGGAATTGGTCCCGAAGAGCTTGAGGACCTCGGACAGAATTTCGCGAACTACGCGGCGAGGGCGAAGGATGGCGGGATCATCGCCTCGAGCGGGCCTTGGGGGGGCTACCAACTGGTCTCCCCCATTGCGACTCAGGCGCCTACGAAGCAAGGCACTAACGGCACCGCGGTTACGGCAGCGTCATTGCCATCGATAACTGGTGCGGGAGGAGGCACTTCCACAGGGCGGCAGCATTGGGAGTCATTTCTTCATCTGCCGCTCACTGTCGCTCTTAGTGCCCACTTCTCGTCTCGCGTTGTTTCGCTCGAAAACGCAACCGACACCGTTCGTTGGGGAAATCCAGACATCCTCATGCTGCGCCCGAGTCCGTTATCTCGCGTGCAAGAATTCGACCCGACCTTGGAGCCGGAAGCGTTTCGAGTTGTAGACGTATCGCCGGAGTGCATTCTTGCGTCAATCGAAGTTAAAGGCGGTCTCGACCGTGACCGGGCAAAGCTGTTTACCGCAGTTGCAGAAGCTGCCGCGAACTCGCGGTGGGCAAACGAGGCATGGCTCGTCTTCATCGATTGGGATCCAACTGAACAAGGACTCGACGAGGATGTTGTCTCGCTTGCACGCTCTGTTGAGGTCGGTCTCCTAGAGGTGCGCCTATCTGGGGACGCGCACATCCTACGAACACTGGTCCATCATGCCGCACCGACCAGGGCGACTCTGAGGATTGGAGAACTCACACGAGAGCGGGTGGGCATTCTGCAAGAGGCGCAGGGACTGTTGAAGCTATGGTCTCAGGATGAGACTACATTCCTAGATGTTGATCGTGCAGAGCAGAAGGCTCGCCTCCTCGTGCAGCATGCTCTCGGGAATCTACGTCGGCAGAAGGGCTTCACCGGTGCCGGCACCTTGAGCGAGCTCCTTAGCCCCTTGCAAACGACAGAGGATGATCGTGCCTACGTAGACTCCATGCTCAAGGCGGCATTGCGCACCGGAGCAATCGCTGCTGGTATTGACGTAGAGGCAGACTTGGTGAGCGTGCTGGCTGAGGCCGCAGATAATGCACTTATTAAGCGGACTGCGGATGCCTATCGGGCTGACCTCGCGGCATTCGGCAAGGTCGTTCTTAAGATCGCCTAGCGAAGATATTATGGCTCATGCCCCCTATGCGAGGGAAGACGTCGCCTCGGCGGACGCACAGAGCTGCCGACGCCCTCTCGCGCGCCTCGCTCACTGGCATTGACGCGCTGAAAAATGGCGGGCTAACGCACCCATGACGCAGCGACCGAGTTTTGGGGTAGGCACACCTGTGCGCGCCTCGCTCGCTCGCCATGACGCATTGCCGAATGTGGCCTTGGCGCACTCATGACGCAGCGACCGAATTTCGGGTGGACAGAGGGAGCGCCACGAGATCGAAGCAACCTCACGCCTCCGCCTATCGTTCAGACCTTCGATTCCGAACCGGCTCAGTTCTCGTTCAGACCGTAGGGGGCGCGCGTGTGCAGCCGGTGCTTCCACGTCTTCTCAAGGAGGCGCACCTCCTGCGGCGCCATGTCGGGCGAAGTGCGATCAAGCACGCTGAATCAGAGATCGGTCGGTTGTGATTGACGGAGCAGCTTGTTTCCGCCATGGCCGTTGTCGGCGTAGTCAAGCCAGCGGCCGAGTAAGTTTTTCTCCCCGGTTGCGGAGCCCACGTAGCCTAGGCGTCTGCGTTCATCGTGAATGAAGTAGATCCCGCGCCACTGAGACAGATGGGTTCGCCAGGACGTGGGAAGCAGAGCAAGCTGCGCCCATGTCAGCACCACCTCCCTCCAGGGCGGAATTCGTCGTGTGATGATGCTCTCCTCATGCATCGCTTTAATCGGAAAGTGGTTCTGGCTGGCGTAACGCCACCAACTGCGTGTGCCGCCGGGCCAACCGAACACCAGCTTCCCCTTCCACGTCTCCATGATGGGACGCGCCTGCAGGTCGAAGGCCCAAGCAGTGTCGGCGGCGGTGAGCATCCTGTACCCGTTTCGGGCGAGCTCCTGATGCTCCGGAAGCGCGCTGAACTGAGCCGCATCGATCAGCCGGCCGCCCATGATTTCGTAGACACCCACGAAGACGGCGCGGTCGGGCTCATGCCCAATGCAGGAGACGATGTACTGCGCGCGCTTCATTGCGCTGGTGAGCTGAGGCCCTTGAGTGTGCTGATAGGCGCGGAAGAGATCTGGACGTTCGTCCGCAATCCAGTAGAGCGCCTCGCCAAGTTCGGAGACGGCGTTCCTCAGCACGAGGGTTTGGTCAGATGGCAGGTGCAGGCGCTCAAGCGCATCGTTCAGCTCGAATATGCGGCCATTTTCGCACACGCTACGCGTCTCCGTCCAACGCAGGTCTGCTCGGCGTGACGTGCCAGGCCCGTTCGAATCATTGATTAGGAGAGAAGTGCCGCGTGGGCTGGGGTTGTCCTCCTCAGCTGCGAGGACGGCGATTCGGCGCCCCGTGCCGGAAGCCCAGGACGAGCGACCGGCCCCGGTAGGTATCCAACGCGGCCTGCCGCTCGCCTCCGCCATCTCCTCGAAGCCTAGGATGTTCGAGCGGGCGGAGGTCAGGTGCTTGGACCTCAAGGTTGCCCAGTGCCCTGGGGTGACTCCGACCCCGCTTCGCCGTCACAGGAGCGCAATGGCTTCGTGAGTGCATCACTCACTTGTCTTGACGCACTGCCCAATGTGGTGGTGTCGGACCCATGATGCTGCGACCGAGTTCGGGATAGGGACAGGTCTTGACGCACGCATGAATCAGCGGTCGGATTCCGAGTAGGCGTAGAGAGAAGTGGCGGACACCGTAGCCGGTGATTCGCTCGCCGTGATATCGAATCCTTGTGGTCGTGGTCCTAAGGCATCCATTCACTGACCCGAACTTCCCATGAATCTCAAGACACCCGAATTCATAAATTCAGCGATCCTTGGCTTTTCCCAAGAACTGGCAGGGCATAATGCTCAACCCACCTTTGTGTCTGTCGTGACAAGAAAGGGTGCACAAGCGCTCGACTGCTACATGAACGCAAGGGAATACGCTGCTGCGACCGGCGGAGAAGTGCTTTATGGGTGGCAGATTTGGGAGTGGCCCGGAGTCCTTCTTGAGGCGCAATTCCATGCGATTGTAAAACTGCCGGACGGCGGTCTTGTCGACGTCACACCCCCAGAGGATGGAGGCGCCAGGGTTTTGTTCGTGCACACGCCCGGGCACGCTTACGGAGGCAAGATGGTGCCGTCGCGGCAGCGAGCCATCGCGGCTAGCGAAGTCGTGGACAGATATATATTCGCATTCGGTCAGTACACAAAATTCAGAGCGAAGCACTTCGTAGACGATGGTGGGGAGGACGCGGGGGTTGAGCTTCGGAGCAATCGCGACCGCTGGAGGCTCAAGGAGTTCCAAATCAAGTTCACTGAGGCGCATGCTCGGCTCCGCCGCTTCAGTCTAAATTCCCCGGAGGTATTGCCTGGTCCTGATGTGCGTTGCCCGTGCGGCAGTGGAGAGAAAGTCCGGAAGTGCCACGGACCCCGTTCAGATTAACCCCAGACTTGGTTGACGTGAGCGGCCTGTTCCGCGTCGGGTTGATGAGATACCACCCCGCGGCCCCGTATGCTCGCGTGCGGCGCGGAGGAGTTGGTGGTAATTTTGACCCACCCATTTCGCCAGGACACGAACTCGTCGAGCCCTTTCGCGCCTCGCTCACTCGCCTTGACCCACTACGCAGCGTGGCCTTGGTGCCCCATGACCCAGCGACCGAACGTTGGGAAGGCACAGTCGCCGGAATCGGTCGGGGCCAAAGTACCAATGAGGACTCAATGCCGCCGTCCAGTTATGGTGGCATGCATGACGAGCGTAGTCCTCAATGATCTTCAGAGGCAGATTGCCGCCCGACGGGCGGTCCTAGTCGTTGGTTCCGGCGTGTCAGTTGCTGCGACGAACAATGCTCCGGCCGCCTCCTGGATGGGGCTCCTAAGGCATGGTGTAGATCGATGCGTCGAGCTTGATGGTCAGCTAGCGGGTGACTGGCGTGACAGGGCGCTCGCCGATGTTAGTTCGGGACGACTTGATGACCTTGTCGCAGGAGCGTCAAAGGTACGCCGTTCTCTTCTCCGGCAGAGTGAGTGGCCGCGCTGGCTTGAAGACACAATCGGCACACTAAGAGCGACGCGATTTGAACTAATTGATGCGATCGGAAGCCTCAACGCTCCGATTCTCACGACGAACTACGACGACCTCCTTGAACGCCGGCTTCATCGACATCCCATTACCTGGATGGATAAGTCGGACCAAATCGCCTTCGCGCGCGTTGAGTCATGTGAAACAATTCTGCATCTGCACGGTTTTTGGCGGCAGCCGGACACTGTCATCCTTGATGGTGGGGACTATGAACGCATCCTCGGCGCTCAGTTGGCTCAGGCTGGCCTGCGCACGTTGGGGGAGGCTTGGTCGCTGGTCTTCATCGGATGCGGTGATGGACTTGCAGATCCAAACTTCGAACAGTTCCTTGACTGGATGGCGGTAGTTCTCAAGGGCGCGCGGCATCGCCACTTCCGCCTTGAGCGCAAAGCCGATGTAGAGCGCCGACAGCAATGGCACAACGAAAGAGGGCACCATGTGCGCGTGGTGCCATATGGCGATTCCTATGATGAGCTTCCCGCGTTCATCGAATCGCTCCGTTCGCCAGGGCTCGAAGGCGCTAAAGCAGATCCGAATCTGACGGTACCGTCACTGGAGGATGTCTTGCCTCTAGCACGTCCCTCTCTTTCGGCCGGAGAATACTCGCGGCTCCAGCAGAAGGGGCGCGAGGCTGTTGCCCGGCTCAGCGCGCTTGCCCGCCAACTCGGCTGGGAGAGCATTGGCGTGCATAGCGAGGAGATATCTCACGTCCTGGAGCAGGAGCTATACCGGGTGGCCATAACTGGCCGGTCCCGTGCGGGGAAGAGTTCGTTGGTAAATGCCCTTGTGGGGCGTTCTATCTGTCCCGTTGAGCGGGTCATTACGACTGCCATTCCAATCATAATTGGCCCCGGAGAGAAAGAGTCGGCAACCATCAAATACCAACCTAATGGGCGGCCGCCGCTCATTTTCGATGGTCCCATCTCAGCCGACATGCTCGCCCCTTACGCGGACCAACGTCACAATCGAGGGAACGAGAAACGTGTGGATTGCATCGAAGTCCGTCTTGGGCATCAGGTGCTCGATCTTGGTGTCGAATATGTCGACATCCCGGGATTTGACGACCCGAGCGGACGGATTTGGTCTGCGACGCAGGAGACGATCGGAGAGGCACATGCGCTGGTCTTGGTGCTTGATGTCTCGTCCTATGAGAGTGGTGGCTTAACCATAGACAATGCAACACGGGAAGTCCTGGAACGCGCCAGGGACCGTGAATGTCCCGTCCTTGTCGTCTGCAACAAGGCAGACAAGCTTTCTAGGGCGGATCAGGAAGAGGCTAAGCTGTACGTGTTGGAGAGCTTCGACCGATTCAGGCTCCGCACAGCATTAGTACACGGCCCATTTTTCATGAGCACCCGGGAGGTATTGGAGGCGCGTGCCCGTAGCGGGCCGGTTCCAAGGCCGTTCTCAACCTTCGAGGCGGCTCTTTGGGAGCGACTTTGGAACACCGAGGCAGTCGGCCTGCGGCGGCTCTTCAGGGTCTTCGACGCTCTTCGTGTTGCCGACGAGGAAGTTGATGCGCTCATCGCTGCCCGCAGGGCCAAGGGGAGGGAGCGCGAACGCTTGCTCGCTGCATTTGCACGCTGCCAGCAGGACAAAGCAAGAATCTTGGAGACCTGCCGGCACAATTTTCACTCCCTCCGGCAACGGACTGCTGCGCTCATCGAGGTGCGTAGGGGCGAGCACTTCCACGCCATTGCGGAGTACATCGAATCCTTGCCGGCCGGGAGCAGGGTTCCGCTAGTTTCTGAATCGGTGCAGGCACTGCAGGAGCGTTTGATTGTGGCATGCCGGTCCATCATCGAAAACGTAACTCCGTCAGTGACAACGCTGCGCGAGGGCGCGGAGAAGGCAGTGGCGCGTACCCTTTCAGAATTTAGAGAGGAGGCAGGGCTATCCGCTCAGGCAAGGCATGCTCGTGCGACGCTGGGGGCACTTGGGAACTGGAGCGAGGCCGTCGTCCTGCCCGACTCTGGTGACGGTGAACGCATGTTGAAGGTGACTGCTGCTGGCGGAGGCGCCGGCCTGGCGGTGTTCTTTGCCCTCGCAAATCCTGTGGGCTTGCTTGCCGCGGCAGGGGTTGGGTTCGGAGTGTCCGTGCTTGTTGATGTTCTTACAGATCGAGCGGATAGTTCTGCTACTCTACGAGCGCGTATCGAGGAGCATGCGAATGCGGCTTTCACATCCTTCAAGCAATCAGTGGACGCTGGGATTGAATCTTTCGGCCGCGAACTTGCGAAGCAAGTGCACCAGCGGATGCGGCCGTTCCTAAACGACATGGAGCGCCGACTCGAAACGATGCGTGAACCTACCGCTGACGAGCAACGATGGCATGCGGAGATGCGAGAGACGACTGCGGATGCGCTGCGCGTTCTCGAGGAGGTGCTTGGCTCGTCGAGGGCGGTGTCCACCCTTCATCCGCCCACCGTAGTCTGATGCAGCTCCTACGGAACTTGGCTCAGTTCAGCTCGGAGGCGACCGGCCCGACCCCGTTGTTACATGACATGAGCAGAAGGCATCCCGTGCCAGAGGCGATCGTGCGCCGGTTCTGCCTGGCTGGCACGCTACTCTCGCGGGCCAGCCCGTTGTGCCGTGCCAGGCGGTCTGAAGGGGGGGGCGTCGACCGCGGGGCTTCCGGCTTCGTGAGGAGTAGCAGGAGGCCGGCTTGCGCTTGGTCGCGTCCGTCACCTTAACTAGGGCAGTGCCTGGTGGGCCGTAATTAGGTCGCTTGAGCTGCGGACTTCCCTCAGACTCAATCTCATCCCCTATACTCGCCCCAAGAGCCAACGACGTAGGAGGGGGAAGTTTGCGATATTGGTGGGTTAACCAGAAGCAGACGCATCGACACGAGATCGCCGGCGGGTACCTGTGGTCGCCGAAGCGGAAGCGCAACGGTGCGCGCAACCAGTTTTACGAGAACATGAGGGAGGCCTCGCCGGGGGATGTGGTGCTCGCATACTGGGATGGGGCGATTCGGGGATACGGAGTCGTTCAGTCGTATTGCTACGATTGCCCGCGGCCCGATGGGTTCAGCGAGGGGTGGGAGGCCATCGGCTATAAGGTGAGCGTTGAATTCGAAGTGCTGGCGTACCCACTTTCACCGAAAGCTCACCTGGAAGAAATCCGGCCGCTACTGCCCGCTATTTACTCTCCCCTTCATCCGGAGACTGGCAATGGCCTGCAGTCCGTCTATCTAGCGGAGCTTCCTCTCGCAATGGGCGAGCTCCTGGTGGCATTGCTCAATGCCAAGGACTTGCAAATCGCCGCGACGAGTCATGAGGCTTCACTCGAGGTCGTATCCCCCGTGGAGCAGGCTCGAAGTCAATGGGAGGCGCTCGCAGAAGGGCAAGTTCGAGCTCAGGCCGAGTTGTCGACAACAGAGCGGGATGCGCTTGTGAAGGCCCGCCGTGGACAGGGGCTCTTTCGGGAGAATGTGGCGAAGGTGGAGAAGGCCTGTCGCATCACTGGAGTGAGCATCCCCAGCTTCCTTATCGCGAGCCACATCAAGCCGTGGCGGCACAGTTCCAATCAGGAACGATTGGACGGAAATAATGGACTGCTCTTAAGCCCCAGCATCGACTGCCTCTTCGACAGAGGCTTTATCTCCTTTGCAGATAACGGCCATGTTCTGGTGTCTCCAGTGGCCAACCAGGATGCCTTACTCAGGATGGGGGTGAATGTTGCCGAAAGGCCCAACGTGGGGGCATTCAACCCGGCGCAGAGGAAGTACCTTGAGTTTCACCGTACGGAGATTTTTCTCAGGGTAGGGTGAACCAGCAAGGCGCGCTGGCTTGGCGGCTATAGCCAATGTTGCGCGTGCGCAGGTCCGGCTGCTTGCTTCGTAGCCGGAATTCAAAACCGCGAGCCTGTGTGTCGCCGGTGTTGTCTCTGGCGGAGGCATCGTCCCCCCCGTCGCCGCATGGATGAGAGCTCGACACGCTACGTGCGTGACGCCTCTTCTTCAATCGCCGCCTAACTCCTGCTCGTGGTCCTGGAGCACTTCATTGAGGAGCACCTGCTGGGCATTGTCACGAGCACGCAACTCAACACTCGTACTTGGGATAAGTGTCGAAGGCGCACTGATAAGGGCTACTGCGCCGCGCTCTGGGTGTTCTAGAGGGACTATCGCCGAGGATGCCCCGAGCTCTGTAAGCGAGAATCCTAGTTGTGTGAAGAACGCGTAGGCCTTGGCCGGCGCCTCGGGATTCGAGCCAAGGTCGTAGGATGACGTTCTCTTTCGCGGGTCGGCTTCCAGGCAGACTCTGGATACGATTACCGCTCGGAGAAGGTCTGAGAAGCTCGGGAAGGGCTGCTCAGCCTCCGCTTTGCCACTTATCAAGTGCCGCTCGTGGATGCGGATAATCGCTGCGTCGCGTCCATCAGATGTTCGGTGGGAGAGGTCGAAGAAGTCATCGGGATGGCGGCCATTGTAGTCATCCTCGCCGATGGCGAACTTGAGGTAGCGGCGCGAATCGGGCCGTTCTCGCTGAGGCTCCTGGCGCTCCTCGAGCAGCTCCGAAATCGAAGTCGTGCCCCACATCAATCGCAAGCCGCCGGTTGAGGCTCCCATCGTCGCAAGGAACTCGCGATACACGGGGGGCATCATGTCGAGCCCGCCATGAGGCTGGGCCAGCGCCGCAATCTGGTCGGCCGTTGCTGGTTCGAAGCCGTGCGTACTCCGTGGCTTCCATCGCTCCATAAACGTGAGCATGCCCGCCACCGAGAGGGGGGGCGGGGCCTTGAGGAGTTCCGACCAGGTCATCCGCATGTCTGCACCTCGATATCGCACCGGGCCATGTAAAGCGTGTCCTGACATGAGCGACATGAAGGCACTGTGGTCTCCTTCTTGCGTTTCATGTCACGACGCTCCTCAATGTTCTCGCCGCCCTCGCCACTTAAGAGAGAAGCTACGCTAGGAGGAGTCCAAGTTCCCTCGGATGGAGCGAATTTGTTGGGGCCGCGATAAAGCACATTGAAGGTCAGTGCTCGCCTACCGCCTGTGAACGAGAAGTAGAGCTCCGTCATCGAGTGAGCGACGTGGCCGCTCTTCCCGATGAGTTTGGCGCCTGCGCAAGTCCCTGGGCGGTTGGAGTAGCCAGTCTCTCCTCTTGCGACCCTCCTCGTCGTGTCGTTCCACTGCTTGGTCATTTTCTGGGTAGCCGCGGTGTCTCCGGCGGCACATCGTGGATTCAGGGCCTTGAAGCTCTCCAGCGTGGCCGAATCCTTGATGACCGTGCAACCGTAACTCGCGGCGATGGTTTCGAACGCGGGCGGCACCTCATTCCCCGACACCGCGGCGAACTTCTTGCCGGTGAGGCACACCATGACTCCAAACATGTACCCGGTGGAGTCCTCTCGGCGATGGCCCTCGAGTTCATCGCGCGTCCGCTTCAGTGACTGAATGCTCGCCCGTCGTTCCTCCAGCGTCGCCTGTTTAGGGGGGACAGGCTGGCGCCCAAGACGCTCGAGTTCAGCCGCCTTCATGGCGATTTCCTGGTTGACCTTGACCCATGCGTCCTCGCGCGCCTTGAGGTCCTTGAGAATCTTGTTGGCGACATCCAGGCTGCCTTCGAGCAGCTCGGGCACCGCGTGGCTCTCCGCATCCTTCTGGCAGATGATGCACACCCCTTCGAAGTCGTCCCCGTAGGCGAAGCCAGTTCCCGCCCGGCCATTCGACATGAACGTGGTGTTAAAGGAGTTGCCGTTGTGGAGGGTAACGTCGAGGAAGCGCACGACGCCCTTGCCCTCAACCTTCACGTCCACGCTGCCGCTGCCCCAAGCCATCTTCCCCTTAAATTTGGAGGAGATGAGGCCGCCTGCCGTCCCGGGCTCGTCGCCGGAGCTGACGCTCAGCTCGGAGTCCGTCAGCGCCACCGGCTGGCCGTTGATGGTGACACTCTTGCTGCCCTTGGTGAGCGTGGCGTCCTGGGCGGAGTTCACGAAGGGCGTGGGCACCGGCCCGCCTGGCGTCGGCACCTTGCAGACGTCGGGCGCGGCAGAGGTGTGCGTGTTCCCGCTCCCCTTGTGCAGGATGGAGCGACCGTTGGCGAAGACCTTGCTCAAGCTTCCTCCTTGGCGTTTCGATTCATCTCCACGATGCAGGCGCCAATGCGTCCACCGTCGGCACTGCCATAGACGAGCGTCCTGCGTGCGCTGGGGTGGCGCCAGCGTGCCCGGTGCAGAGCTACGCCCAGCATGACGGCGCCGGCGCCGGCGCCGGCATCTCCCAGTCCTTCGCCCGCGACGAGGACGCGCAGGGGCTCGGGCATGAGGGCGGTGTTGCGCAGGTAGGCGCGGGAGAATTCAGTTGCCCAGAAGCCGTCTCCAGGCTGGCAGGCCAGGACTGCGTCCACCCATCGCCCGCCCGTTACCGCGTTTTTCCGCAGGGCAAGGAGGGCTTCCGTCAGCCCCTCAGCCAGGCTGGGGCGGCCGTGCGTGAAGGGTTTGGGCTCCACTGCGAGCGCTGTGCCCAGCAGGACGCCCGAGGTCTCCAACTTAAGCTGCTTGAGGGCGCCTGGCCGTGCCAGGGCAACGAAGCCAGCAGCCTCGCCCGGGATTCTCCCGTCTGGATTCCGGCGGCCCAGGTGGAGCCGTGCCTCCACGAGCGCCCGCAGTGAAGCGCTGTCGACCAACGAGTCCACCGCCCCCACCAGCACCAGCGAGGAGGCTCTACCGGAGTGCAAATCCTTCTGGGCCGAGGCGAGTGCTTCGAAGAAGGCGGCCCGCCCGGCCGCATACACCTGCACGACGTCCAACCGTCCCTTCGTCTCGGCCAGGAGCGCCGCCACCAGCGACTCCTGCTCCACTCGGGCGCCCAGCCCGGCCTCCGGCAGTCCGAGGTACAGCGGCACCCGCCCAGGAGGGAGTGCGTCCAGGAGCGGCCGCACGCCGGCGAGGGCTTGCTGGGCCAGGGCCACGATTCGCTCTGTGCGGGAGAGGGAGGCGTCAAGGAGACTCAGTCGCGAGGCCCGCACGGGCTCGGCCACCCCGTCCAGTACCTCCGTCTCCGCGAAACGCACGAGGCCCGCGCGCAGCGAGGCCAACGTCATGTGTGCCGAGGTGCCCACCGGCGTGCAGAGGCCCAGTCCCACAACCTGCGCAGCACTCATGGCGTGTCCTCCCCGGGCAAGAGCAGCCGCACGGTACTCACCTCATGCCTGGCCAGTTGCTGGTGCGCTGGAAACGTCGCTCGCCAGGTGAGGACAAGGCGCCCCTCGTCCGGCTCTAGCAGCACCGTGTCCAGCACCATTCGTCGCTTCTCCCTCCGGCCTGCGAAGGTGCAGCGGGCCAGGAGTCGGTGAGTGGGGAGGTGGAAGGCCAGCGGGCCATCGGGCGAGACGCCTTCCAGCACCACCGTCTCTCCGCCCTGCAGGTGAGCCGGAGCCCGCAGACCGTCAGGGGCGGCATGGAAGAAGCGCTCGTCGAAGTCCCTGGGCCAGAGGGGAGCGCGCTTCTCCACCCAAGCCGCGTCGTATGTCCCCGCCCAGCCCAGGCGCGGTTGCCAGTGCCGCGCCACTGGGCCGAAGCTGCAGGGTGGGGGCCTGTCCGCCCAGCCGCGCACGAGGGCCTCGGGCGCCTCAATGGAGGGAAGGGGCCTTTCCAGCGCCTCCTTCGCGCCGGTGTAGAAGCCCCGGCCTACGGGGTTGCGCGCCTCGTGGCCCGACGCCGTGGTGCCGCCGAAGGCATTCTCGTAGCGCAGTGGCACGGACTCGAAGGGTAGGGCGTCTGAGGCACTCAGCCCTACGAGGCCGCGGTACCAGACGCGGGTGCCGAAGACGGTGGCCCGTTTCTCCAACGTGCCCACCCGCACTACCACCTGCGTGCGCGTCACCTTTCGGCCTCGGGGCGCCCAGGCTTGGCCGTGCAGCAGCACGTCCGTGCCCGGGCGTGTGTAGGCAGACTGCGACTCGTAGCGCAGGCTCGACTTCTCCGGCTCGCCCCAATACGTGTCCGTGGTGGCGGGCTGCAGTTGCTTCTCGCATACCGCCAGCGGTGCGTTGGCGGCGCGCCCGGCCGGCGGCAGGACGAAGCTGCCGGCGGCGACGAAGACGAGGCACTCCTCGCCCTCCTTCGTCAGCGAGAGAAAGTCTGTGGCCGCGAAGGGTGTGAAATTCTCCAGGGCAGGCATGGGGCGTCAGCGGAGGGTGGAGGCCAGGGGCGCGGCCCGGACGCGGGCAGCTGTGGCCTTCGCCCGTGCAAGGGCTTCGTGTTGGTGGTGGGTGAAGGCGCGGGTGGGTATGCGGTGCTGCCCGCGGGTGCGAATGGTGAGTTCTCGCGCCAGCACGTGCCGGCGCCGCATGGGACTGGACCCCAGCGCCTCCACCAGCACCGGGCCCGAGAAGGGCTGGCCCTGCAGGTAGCGCGTGCCCTTCGCGAAGCGTGCACGGTTTTGCGCCCACCAGTCCTTTACGGCGGCCACGTCCGGCCAGGGCAAGTCGTCCTCCGGCCGGGGCGTCAAATCAGCGTCGGGACTCTCCTGCTCCTCCGGGGGCACCGGCGCGTCTTCGAGCCTCTCTCCCGGAGGTAGGGCATAGGCGCTTTCCAAGCGCAGGCCCGTCATGGCCGAGAGCGCCTCTCCTGCCAGCCGCGCCACGTCGGGAACCGCGAGGTGCTTCACGCAGGCCTCCATGGCAACCACCTGGCCGCTGAAGCCCAGAGCCCAGAGGGCGTGGGCACGCAGCTCGGCGGACTCCAGCAAGTCCACCAAGCGGGCGGCTTCCGCCTCGTCGCCGCCCAGTGCCAGCAACACCATGGCTTCTCGGGTATGCGCGCCGGGCGCCTGCACTGCCTTGCGACATGCTTCCCAGGCCAGCTGTACTCCAGAGGCAAGGCCCGCCTCCATGGCCGCCGCACGAATGCCGGGGTGGGCCGAATCGAGCAGCGCGGGCAAGTGTCTGCGCGCCGTCTCCTCCGGCAGCGAAGGCGCCCCGCGCAGGGCGGCGACTCGCGCCCGCGGCTTGTCATGGGTGAAGAAGCGCGCCAGCACCTCCACGGGCGCTTCCTGGCGGAAGGCCAGCGTCTCCAGCACTCCCGCCTGAAGTCCCGTGTCCTCCAACTTCAGCAATTCGAGGAGGCGAGGGGCCAGCCCTGGTGCTTCACTCACCTCCAACGCCCGGAGAATGGCGGCACGGGTGGGCGCTTCCGCACCTCGCAGCCGCACCAGCACCTCGTCCACCTGGCCCAGCCCCAGCAGCGCGTAGGTTGCGGCCGAGACGCGCAGCGCTTCCTCCGAGTCGAAGGCCGGGCGCAGCACGGTGTCGAGCGCGGACTCGTCCTCCAGTGCCTCCAGGTGCGCCAGGAGTCGCTCCTCTCTCGTTGCCGTCTCCTCAAGGGTGAAGTCCGGTGCCTCCAGGGCCCTCTCCCATTGCAGCCACCGAAATTCGGCCTCGTCGAGGTGCTCCTCCAGCACGTCTACCAACAGCATGGTGCCCTCTCCCCCTGGATTCCACGAAGCGTAGCTGCAAGGGCTGACATGAATGTGCGAAGGCTTTCCAGCCTCGCCGGCTGTCGGCGCGCGAGAGTCACTGCTATAAATGCGGTGGCAATCGCAACCGCTAACTGGAGAACGCACGGACGAGGCAGTCGCGCTAAAGCCGGAAAGGCAAGTCACCGTCAGCCTGTGGACAGAGTTCGGCTGATTGATGCCACGCCCTTCAGTGGCATCGCCCTTCGGGGCAGTTCAATTCATGGGCCAACGTCGCCAGGGACTCCAGCCCGTGGGCGGCGGTGGCTGGCGTCTTCCTGCCCGGACTGGGGAGTGCAAGCCGACGGATGTGGGCACTGGGCCGGCGCTCAGCACGTCCCGAGTGAAGAGGCGTCCGTGAAGGTGCGGCATGCCACCTGCTCTCCACCCTCTCCATGAGCATGAAGAAGCGGCGGGCACTCGCGGAGCGCCTGGGGCGGGTAGAGGTGGAGTTGCAGCGGGCGTATGCGTGCTTGGACGGAAGTCTCAAGGCGCGGACGCGGTTGGCCGCAGCGAAGGACGCGTATCGACGGGCGGAGGAGGCTGCGCTGACGGCGCTGGGCGCGCGCGAGGCCTTGGTGCTTGTGGAGGCGCGCGGGGCCCACGAGGGCCTTCTTCCCGCAGTGGAGGACGCCCCGACTGGACACGGCGTCACGTCCCTCGGGAGGCAGATGCCCCATGACGGACGAGGAGCTCAACGGGCTCGAAGGGCACTACCTGCGGTTGCTGAGCGACGACCCCGCGGAACAGGGGACGCCGCTGCAGCGCGCGGCTGAGGATGTGCTTCGCCTGCTGGGGGAGGTGTACCTGCTGCGGGAAGCCCTGCGCGAGGCGATTCGCCAGGGGCTGAACGGGAAGTAGCGCACGCGCGAAGTCCTCATGTGGGGCGCTGGGGGAGGGCACCGTCACCCCCGCGTCGCCAGGCCCTCGCGCAGCATCTTCTCCACGAGCGACGCGGCCTTCTCCTCGTCGGATTCGCCCTGGACGCGCAGCGCGACGGACTCGAAACGCTGGGCATTGCCTACCACCCAGTCGATGTACTCACCCAAGGACAAGCGCTCCACTCCGAAGGCGATGTCCTGCATTCCCTTCACGATTTGGACGGCAGTGCCCTGGAGGACACGCCCGTCACGCATGACGATTACCATGATTTCCTCGCTTGAATGTGTCGACGCCAGCAACCGGATTCGATGGTGGGGCAGCCTGCCAGCCGCGCCTTGGGAAACAGGTATGCCTCGACGCGCGCGCCCCCGTCGAGAGTAATGGGGCTGCGTTGGTAGAAGCGGGGGTGGCCCTCGAGCCTGTCGAGCGCCGCTAGCGTGAGCGCGTCGACTTCGTACACCTCCCCTTCGACGGTGTGCTTGCCCCCGGAGGCGAGGGCGGGGAAGGGCCCGTAGTCGTAGAGGGTGAAGCGGGGCTGCGTCCGCGCCGGGCCGACGAGGTGTGCGCCGCGCAGGAGGTGGTGGTTGGGCTCGCCGGACAGCAGCGTCCCGTAGACGAAGACGCGCGTGACGGAGGTTGAATCGCGCTTCACGCCACACCTCCCAGGGCGCCTGAGAGGGCGGCGCGGTTGAAGCCCAGGCGTCCGTAGGCGTGCCAGAGGACGAGGAAGTAACGGGTGGCGGGTGGCCAGGATTCGAAGCATGCCTCGGGCTGGAGGTACACCAGTGCGCGACGGCGCTGGCCAGCCCTGTCCGTCACCAGTCGCGTGGCGCGCTGGTACGCGAAGGGGTGCCCCTCGAAGGCGTCGAGGGCGCGCAAGTCCCCCGGGGTGAGGCGGTAAAGCAGCCCCTCGACGTGGGCGCCGCGCACGCGCTGGAGGCTGGCGACGGCGCCGCCCCAGCGGCGGCTGTACCCGCCGAACACCAGGGTGTGTCCGGGAAGAGTGGCCCGGGCCTCGACGGTGGCGCCAGGGCAGCGCGTGCGCATTTGGGCCCTGTCGAGGTTGGAGCCGTAGGCGAAGTAGAGCATGGGTTTCTCCGTGTTGGGGGCGGGCGCGCGGCCCGCCGTAGTCATTGCCGGCCAGGGCCCTCAAGGGCCCGGCGTGAAAGCCGCTTCAGGCGGCGAGGGCCTCGTGCACGCCGCCCTGGACGCCCCCAGCGCCGCTCTGCGTGCCCTCGCTGCCGGGCGTGCCCTCCCCGCTCGGGCTGCGCCTGTCGCGGCGCTGGCCCTTCCAGGCGGCGCTGCCCTCCAGGCGCTTGAGGAGGTGGAGGCGGGCCGTCTTGAATTCCTCGCCGATGAGGCCCAGGTGCAAGAGGAACACCCGGAAGTCGTACTTCGCGGTGGCGGGGTTGAAGTCGCGGCGCTTGCTGGAGGCGGCCTTCGAGGCCAGGGCCCGGGCGGCGAGTGCGAGCACCAGTTGGACGTAGGCCTTCACCTCTCCCGCGTGCACCGTGCCGTTGAAGTACCGGAATTCGATGGTGCCCCGGAAGAAGAGGCTGTTGAGGTTGAGGCCGTGGTAGCGGCTGGAGTCGTAGCGGTTGGGCATGCTGTTGCGGCGCCCGTACCAAGCCTCATTCACCTCCTGCAGGGTGCGCGGGCGCCGGGCCTCCAGTCGCTGGAGGAATGCCCCATCGATGGGCCGGCAGTACCGGGCCAGCCGGGCCGCACTCACCCCGAGGGCCGTCTCCAGGAGGCGCTCCTGCTTGTGCACCATTTTGACGAGGTTGGTGACGCCCTTGGCGTCGAAGCGGCTGCCGTCGACGTGGATGTGGATGCCGGTGGAGGCGTCGGAGCGGGCGCCGGCCTCGCGCGCGGCGCGCACCACCTGCTGTAAGGCGTCCATTTCCTGGTAGGTGAGGATGGGGGAGACGATTTCGCCGCTGTACTCGCCCCCGCTCAGCGAGGCGTCCGCCACCACCTTCCAGGTGCGGCCCTGGGCGTCCGTCACCTGCCAGCCCCGGTAGTCGCCGGAAGCGTGCCCACCTACCGCGCCCTGAATCGCGTAGGCCAGTTTCTGGCGGGTGGCGCCAACCGTCTCAATCTCAATTCCAAACCGGAGCGTCTTCATGGAGTTTGCCTCTCGCATTGGCGCGGGGCTGTGGCGCCCGTTGCGAAACACATACGTGCTCCGGTGTGCGAATGAGGCAAGTCCTCTTTGAAGGTTGGTGGGGTGAATTTGAGTGTCTGAAATAGCCGCGAGAATTCGCGAGGTTTCATGCCGGCCTTCTGCGGATGGCGAGCAGCCCCGCGTTCCTGGGCTCGGGGCGGTAGGCGGAATTCAAGTGTGTGTGATTGTCTTGGCGATAGGCCGGGGGATTGGCGGGATGTGTCGGCGCGGAGTCCCCCGCTGCGTCCGCTGGGGCAGCCGGAGGAGCCTTCCACCGGCGCCGGGCTGCTGGCGGGCGCGCGCTGCACGCGGCGCCTGCCGAGGGGCTCAGAAGGGCTCAACCCACGAGGCTTTTGAGCAGCGCCATCGCGCGCTCGGCCTCATCCGGGGTGCCCCCCCGCCAGCTCCAGGTACACGCGGCCTCCGGAGAAGATGAACACATCCGGGAGTAGTTCGATGCGAACGTCCCAACCCTCGCTCTCCGGGGTTGCCATCTCGACATCGGCGTAGAGTCGATGGAGGGCGGGGCTCAGCCTGCGCTGGCGCGTGTCCTTCGGGAAGCGCACCTCGATGTACGGCTGGGGAATTCCATGGCGCGCGGTGTGCTGTCCTACCATCATCAACTGCTGGCTCGTCGTGGCCACCGTTGTCCTCGCGTTCCGTAGGGCGGGGTGTCGCCCGTTGCGAAAGACATACGCGCTCTTGTGGGGATGCAATTCAAGTTGAGTCTGTGGGGCTCCGCGTTGACTCTGCGAAAGGGCGCGGCCGAGGTGCTTGGCTCCTGCTGCCCTGTCGCTGCGTCCCGACGCTTACGCCTGGGTGGCCCAGCCGGGAAGCGAGCGGTACTCGATGGGGTGGCCGAGGGCCTCGGCGTGGCGGATGCCCAGCTTCATCCCCTCCGAGTAGCCGAGGTCCGTGTAGTCCACCGTGGCCTGCGCGACGCGGCGGAATTCGAAGCCCGCCTCGATGCCGTGGTTGCGCTCCTCGGGGACCTCGTCCCGCAGCACCCCAGGCTGCGTGTAGAGCAGGTGGCTCGCGTAGGGGGCCTCGCCGCGCCGGAGGCAGTCGCTGAGGGCCGCCCGGGCATACGCGACGTTGCGCTCGATGTCACCGGCGTAAGGGCTCTCGACAATCACGATGGGGCGGCTCATGGGGTTCTCCGTGTGTTGGCGGGGCCGTCGCTGGCCGTCGCGAAACACATACATCCCTGCGTGCGGGTGGGAAGCAAGTCGCGTCTGGTGTTTTGTGTCGAATGTGGTCGGCGCCCAGGGTTGGGGGCGTGTGTCGTGTGGTGTTTCAGTGTCACGGGATTGGGAGAGGAGCCCGCGCGGTGCTGCGGCGCGGGTTCCCCCTTCCTCTGCTGCTCAGCGCGGCAGCACGGCGTTGAGGAGCGCCATTCCCCGCATGGCTTCGGCATGGTCCCCCTTGGACAGCTCCAGGTAGACGCGGCCGTGATTCGCCTCCTCGAGGCGCTCGGTCTGCACAATCCATCGCTCGCTGGTAGGCGTGCGCAGCTCCACGCTGGCGGCGAACGTGTAGAGCATCGCGCTCGTCTCCCGGTGGCTGGAGCCGCGCGGGAGGAAGAAGTCCACCTGCGGCTGAGGCGTGCCGTATCGGTTCTTGCTGAGGCTCAGAGTCACCGTGGCGTTCTGGGGGGCGGTTGCCGTCGTCTGGCCAAGGCGAGGGGGCTTGGGGGTGGTCTTCATGGTGTGCGTTCCTTTGGGGTTGGCGCGGCGCTTTGTCGTTCGTCGCGAAACGCATACATCCCTACGTGGGGGTGCGAAGCAAGTTGTGTCTGATGTTTTGTGCTGGATGTAGTTGGCGCCGAGGATTGCGGCGTGTTTCGCGTGGTGTTTCAGTGTCACGGGATTGGGAGAGGAGCCCGCGCGGTGGTGCGGCGCGGGTTCCCCTGCCCCTGCCGTTCAGTCCAGCAACAGGGCGTTGAGGAGCATCATCCCGCGCATCGCCTCGGCATGGTCCCCCTCGGCCAGCTCCAGGAAGATGCGGCCGTGGTTCGGCTCCACGCAGCAGTCGGTCCGAATGAGCCACCGCTCGTTGGGTGGGGTGTTCAGCTCCAGGCTGGCGGCATAGGTGTGGAGCAAAGCGCTCAACTGCCGATGGGGGGCGCCGGGAAGGAAAATGTCCAGCTGAGGTTGGGCTCTGCCGACCTGGTTCTTGCCGAGGTCCAAGGACAGCCTGGCGTTGCTGAAATCAATCACCTTGATGGGGACAATGTAGAAGGGGACGGCCGTGGTGCTCATAGTCGGTGTTCCGGTGGGTTCGCGCGGCGCTCTGTTGCCCGTCGCAAAAGGCATGCACGCTCTGGTTGGCGGGCGTATCAAGTCCATTTGGGTGAGGAGAGCCTGCTCGACGAGTTGGGCCTGCGCGGCAAGGTGGACTTCTCCTGGGCCTCAGCCAATGTCTTGATGCATGCGCGGCTTCGCGGCGCTCGGGGCTTCCCCCACGCATGGTGCAGGTTCTGCGGCAATAGCTCCGACATCCAACTGAGGGAGAGCTGCCGCGCGAACGAGAACTCGAGCCTGAGGGCTAGGAATAGCTGGTGCTATACCTACTTCGGGGATTGAGGGCTACCATGGCGAGAATACTTGTGGCGACTAGGAAGTATGAGTGGGCGGACGGCTCTGGAAGCATCGAGGTCCGGTGGTTCAAGCCCGTCCGTTCTCGACGCGACTATGTCTGCAAATACGAGGTGGTGGGGATTGGCCCCTCGAAGCTCAAGGCGGATGCGGTGGGCGTGGACTCGGTGCAGGCGCTGTGGGTGGCGATTGATGGCGCGAGAGTCCTGCTAGAGCCCATCGCGGACGAACTTCGGTTCTTAGGGCACCCTTCTCTGCTCCTGCCACGAACGTTCCCGTTCGGGTTTACCGAGGAGGCGGAGGCGCGATTCGTACGGGCGGTGGATAGAGAGATGGATCGTGCTCTGCGGGCGCATGGTGATGATCCCGAAGCGATTCGCGAGCAGGAGCGTCAAGCCATGCTCGAACGACGCACTCGTCTTCTTCGATTGAAAGAGCAGCGGCGCTGAGACCGCGTGATAGGTCCTTGCCGTCCCTGTCACGCGCTACCGCGCTTCGTTCGCATTCCGTCGCTTCAGTGACATCGGCTTCTTCAGGGCGTTCAAGGGCCAGCACTGCGTCGTCCCGGACAGCTTTGCTTTCACACGGGCGCCCGAGAGCGCCTTGCGAAGCGCCACCGACACGAGGGCGTCGGTGGCTTGTTCTTTTGTCGTCATGCCGGGCCTTACTCCTCAGCCTTCGGAGCGAAGTGCGCGGCGGCCTCGGTGGCGCCCATGGCCTTGAGCTCGTTGTACAGTGCGCGCGTGACGAGGCGCGTGCGGCTCGGCAGGCCCGCGTCGCGCCAGGCCTTGTCCAGGGCCTTGATGGCCTCGTCGTCGAATGAGAGCGGGATGACACGCTTGCCGTCCTCGCGCACCTTCACCTCGCGCTCGGGACGCGGGCCTACGTTGATTCGCCCAGCCTCCGCCTCCCGAATCTTCCACTGGAGGTAGGAGACGTTGCTGCTGCCCGTCGGACGCTCGACGACTTCGCGGTACTTCTCCTGCAACTGCTGCAGCGACATGCCGCCGAAGCGCCCGCGCTGGCGAGCGGGCTGCGTGCCCTCGGCCGAGGTGGTGGCCGGTGCAGCAGGGGCCGGAGGA
>NZ_JABFNS010000043.1 GCF_013116825.1 Myxococcus xanthus | reverse complement strand
CGCGCCGCCCGTGTCGCCCACGCGCCCCGGCGTGGTGGCCCTGGCCGCCTCCACGGGTGGTCCGGCGGCGCTCTTCCGCATTCTGTCCGAGCTGCCCGCCAGCTTCCCCGTCCCCCTGCTGGTGGTGCAGCACATCGCCATTGGCTTCAGCGAGGGCCTGGCGCAGTGGCTGCGCACCGCGGGGCCCTTGCCCGTGAAGGTGGCGGAGGATAGCGAGCCGCTGCTCCCCGGGCATGTCTATCTGGCGCCGGATGAGCGCCACCTCGGCGTGCGAGCCGAGGGCCGGGCGGAGGTCTCCCGGGCCGCGCCGGTGAATGGCTTCCGGCCGTCCGCGACGTGGTTGTTCCGCTCGGTGGCCCGCGCCTACGGGCCCGCGTCGCTCGCCGTCATCCTCACCGGCATGGGCCAGGACGGACTGGATGGCGTGCGCGAGCTCCACGGCACCGGAGGCCGCATCCTGGCCCAGGACGAGCAGTCCTCCGTCGTCTACGGCATGCCCGGCGTGGTGGTGGGCGCCAACCTGGCCCACGAGGTCGTCGCCCTGCCCGACCTGGCGAGCCGGCTCACCGCGGCCTTCCGGGGTAACGGGGGCGTCTGAGTTACACGCGCCAGAACATTGGATTTTAAAACATCCACAGGATTCTCCTGGTGCCGGGATGGTCCTGCGCCCGGGCGGTGTCATGATGGGGGCCCCTTCCAGCCAGTCCCCATTCATGGCAGCTCGACTCCCCGCATCCCTCGCCACTGTCTTCGCCGCGCTCCCCGACCCGTCCTACGTCCTGGATGATACGGGGCGGGTCCTGGTGTGCAGCCAGGCGGGCGCGAGAACGGTGGGCCGGCTCCCCGAGGACCTGGTGGGCCGGCACTGGGGGGAGCTGGGCTTCCCGCCCGAGGAGCTGGCGCGGCTGGAGACGGCGCGCGCGCGGGTGATGCGCATCCAGGACACCTGCGAACTGGAAGCGCCCTGGGCCACGCAGACGGGTCCCCGGCGTCACGCGCTGGTGCTCAGCCCGTTGCCCTCCGAGGACGGGAGCCCTGGCTGCGTGCTGGTGACGGCGCGTCGCCTCACCGACGCGGAGGCCGTGTTCTCCCGCGCCATGGAGTTGGAGCTGGCCGCGCGGGCGGAGGTGGAGCAGGCCGAGCGCCGCCGCTCCTTCCTCTACCAGGCGATGACGACGCTCTTCACCCACCCGCCGGATCCGCAGGGCATGTACACGCTGCTGGCGCACCTGGCGGTGCCCGACCTGGCGGACTGGTGCCTGGTGGACGCGCTGGAGCAGGGCCCCTGGGTGACGCGCGTGGCGGCGGCCTGCCTGGACCCGACGCAGCAGGAGCGCTCGGGCGCGCTGCCCATCCGCACCGAGCTGCGGGACGACGCCGCCGTGGGGCTCTTGCGCGTGCTGCGCACCGGAGAGCCGGAGCTGGTGCCGGCGGTGACGGACTCCCTGCTGCGCGCCGCCGCGGCGGAGCCCGCGCACCCCGCGCTGCTGCGGCTGCTCCAGGCGCGCTCGTACATGATTGTGCCCCTGCGCGCGCGCGGCCACACGCTGGGCGCCGTCACCTTCGTGTCCTCCGGCTCCGGGCGGCGCTACGGCCCGGACGACCTGGCGCTGGCGGAGGACCTGTGCCTGCGCGCCAGCCTCGCCATCGACAACGCGCGGCTGGTGGGTGAGTCCCGGCGCGCGGCGCGAGCCCGTGAGGACCTGCTGGCCGTGGTGTCGCACGACTTGAAGAACCCGCTGGGCGTGGTGCAGTTGGGCGCCGCGCTGCTGCTGCGCGGCGCGGGGGCGAAGCCAGGCGGCGAAAGCGTGGCCAAGCAGGCCACCCGCATCCAGGACGCCACCGAGCGCATGTCGCGCCTCATCTCCGACCTGCTCGACTGGGGCCGGCTGGAGGCGGGCGGCCTGCCGCTGGAGTGGGGCGAACACGGCGTTGCGGGGCTGCTCACCGAGGCGCTGGACTCCATCCGTCCGCTGGCGGAGGCCAAGGGCCTGCACCTGTCCGTGGAGCTCCCCACCGCGGACGTGCGCGTGCGCTGCGACAAGGTGCGGGTGCTCCAGGTGCTGGGCAACCTGCTGGGCAACGCGGTGAAGTTCACCACCGCGGGGGGCGACCTGATGCTGGGCGCCCGGGCGCGCGGCGGTGAGGTGTCCGTCCACGTGCGCGACACCGGCTCCGGCATCGCTCCGGACGCGCTGCCCCACATCTTCGACCGCTACTGGCAGGCCCGCGACGCGGCCAGCCGCGGCACCGGACTGGGCCTGGCCATCGCCAAGGGGCTCGTCGAAGCCCACGGCGGCGGCATCCAGGCGGAGAGCACCCTGGGCGAAGGCAGTGTCTTCACCTTCACCCTGCCCTTCGCGGGCGCCTCGGCGTCCCACGCCGTGCACCCGCCGCTCCCACGCGGGGCCACGGACGCCTGAGACCGCGGGGCCCCGCGTCGCGGGGCAACAAGGACGAAGCGGAGCACCCAGACAGAACCTCGTGAGCCACCGCGTGCCTGACTTTCTCCACCCTCCCTTGAAAGTGACTTCCTGAAATTCATGTTTCACCCTGGGTTGCATCCACCCGGGTCGCATTCCTCTGTCACGGATGCATCCTCGAGGCGGTGGTCGCCTCCCTTCCAGGCAACGGGGGCGACAGACGGCGCGCTGATGCCTGCCTGGCATCGCGCGGGGCGGAGAGCGGGGTATGGTTCCGTTCCCACCGCTGGAACCGAAGAGGCATGCCCCCCACCCCCGCCAAGAAGCGCCAGCGTCCCCTGGCCGAGCCTTCCGCCGAGGCCCCCTCCCCCGAGCTGCTGCAGACGCTCCTGGAGGCGCTCCCGGACGCCTTCTTCCTGCTCGATGCGCGGTGGTGTCTGGCGTACGTGAATCCAGACATGGCCCGGCTGCTCGGCGGCGCGGCGCGGCTGCAGGACGACGTGCGCCGGGTGTGCCCGGAGCTGCTGGAGCTGAGCCGCCACCTGCACTTCGAACAACCCGTCTCCGAGCAGCCCTCCGTCCGCTACGAGCACGCCTGGCCGGGAGCGGAGACCTGCCTCGACGTGCGCGTGCGCCCGGTGGAGGGCGGCCTGCTGGTGCACTGCCGTGACATCACCGAGGAGCGCAAGGGGCGCGAGGCGCTGCGCCGCAACGGCGAGGTGTTCCGCGCCATCCTCGAAGGCACCACGGACGCCGTCTACACGAAGGACGTGGACGGCCGCTTCACGATGATGAACGCGGCGGGCGCGAAGGCCGTGGGCTACCGCGTCGAGGACGTGGTGGGGCGCACGGACCTCGAGCTGTTCGACCCGGCGGTGGCGCGCACCAACGCGGCGAACGACCGCGAGGTGTTCGCCTTCGGCCGCACCGTCACCTACGAGGACGCGCAGCCGGGCGTGGACGGGCCGCGCGTGTGGCTGTCCACCAAGGGCGTGCTGCGTGACGCCGAGGGCAAGGTGTTCGGCCTGTTCGGCATCAGCCGCGACATCACCCAGCGCAAGTGGGCGGAAGAGGAGGCCCGGCGGCACTCCGAATTCCAGGAGCAGCTCATGGGCATCGTCACCCATGACATCCGCAGCCCGCTGGGCGCCATCATGAACTGGTCGCGCGTGCTCGCCGCGGGCGGCACCGATGAGGATGCGCAGCGCACCAGCCAGCGCATCGCCACCGCGGCGGTGCGCATCGAGCGGCTCACCCGGCTGCTGCTGGACTTCACGCGCACGCGGCTGATGGGCGGCGTGGCCATTGAGCCCCGGCCCATGGACCTGAAGGACCTGGTGGCCAAGGTGGCCCACGAGTTCGGCGTGGCCTTCCCCCAGCGCACCGTCGAGGTGGACCCCAAGGGCAACACCCAGGGCGTGTGGGACCCGGACCGGCTGGCGCAGGTGACGTCCAACCTGGTGGAGAACGCGCTCAAGTACAGCCCGCCGGAGACGCCGGTGCGGCTGACGGCGCGCGGGCTGCGCACCCGGGTGGTGCTGGAGGTCCACAACGCCGGCCGCCCCATCCCGGACAACCTGCTGCCCCACCTCTTCGAGCCCTTCCGCGGCGGGCCCCAGAGCTCGCGCACGCTGAAGATGAGCTACGGGCTGGGGCTCTTCATCGTCCGGGAAATCGTCCAGGCGCACGGCGGCACCATCGAGGTCCGCTCCGATGAGGCGGAAGGCACCACCTTCACCGTGACGCTGCCGCGCCGCTCCATGCCGGCCCGGCCGCCCCCGCCTCCCACCGGAAGCTCGCGCGACTAATCCAGGTAGCGCCGCAGCAGGGCCACCAGCGCGGCGCCGTCGAAGGGCTTGGCCACGAAGTCGTTGCAGCCGCTGTTGAAGCACGCGCGCACGCTGCGCGCCTCGGCGCGCGCGCTGCAAAGGATGATGGGCGTGCGCCGCGTCGGCTCCCGGTCGCGCAGCAGCCGGCACGTCTCCAGCCCGTCCAGGTGCGGCATCAGCACGTCGAGGAAGACGAGGTCCGGCCGCTCCTGCTCCGCGCGCGTCAGCGCCTCCAGCCCGTCCCGCGCGACGATGGCGTCGTGGCCCAGCTCCGCCAGCAGCATCCGCTGGAGCAACAGGACGGTGTCCGAGTCATCCACCAGCAGGACCTTCTTGCGCCTCGATGCGCCTTGCGCTGTCACGGGCGCACCTCCGCCTGGCACAGCTGGCGCAATTGCATGAGGCGCGGTGGGCCCATGCCCAGGAAGCGCACGCCCATGCCGTAGGGGTGGGACACGCCGTTGCGAGGCGCGTAGGCGTGGGCCCAGGCCACCACGCCGTGTGTCTCCAGGCGCTCGCCCAGGGTGGGCAGCAGGATGTGCAGCTCCACCGCCGTCCCCGCCTTCGCCGGCACCAGCGTGCGCACCAGGAGGCCGCCAGGGCTCAGGGCGCTGGACACGCCGGAGCGCCACTCCGCGCCGCGCGGCCCCGCCTCGCCGAAGGACACCGGACAGCAGAAACGCACCCGCGCCTCGACTCGCAGCGAGGCGTCCTCCCGCCCCAGCAGCGCGTGGAGGCGGGGCAGCAACGAGGCCGGGCGCACCGGCGCGTCCGCGTCCAGCGTGAGCGACGGCACCCCGGCCAGCAGCGGCTGCAACCGTGGAGAGGGCAGGCTCCTGGGCACACCTGGCGCGCCTTCCCGAGACACCACCAGGTCGGGCCGCTCACCGTGTTCGGCCACGCGCGCGGCGCCACCGCCCACGGTGGCGCTGTAGAGGATGCGATGACCACACGCCTCCAGCAGGGCGCCCAGCCCGCTCCACGCCAGGGGGCCACTGGCGCCGGCCAGCAGCAGCAGGCGCGAACGCACACGGGATGCACGCACCGGCGCGGCCGGGACGCCGCCCTCCGCAAGCATCGCCAACCGCGCGCGCAGCTCGTGCGTGCGCAGAGGCGACAGCAGGCAGTCCTCGACCCCTTCCGCGTCTCCCACCTCGAGCACCTCGGCGGGCGTCTCCGGCTCCGCCACCAGCACCACCGGCGGACCATCCCCCCCCAGGCGCAGCTTCAGCGCGCGCAGGCCCATGCCCGCGCCGGCCACCAACTGCCGCCAGTGCACCAGCACCAGGGCAGGCCGCGTGTGCTGCACCTCCAGGAAGGCGGACTCCAGGGAAGGCACCTGCAAGGCCACGCAGCGCAAGGGACGCAGGGCTCGTGACAGCGCCAACCAGGATTCGCTCGTGGCCCCCACACACAGCACCCGCGGCGCTGCTTCCACCGGCCCTGGTGAAGGACGCACGCGTCCTGGAGCCGTCATCATGCGGAGCCTCCCGTGTCTTCGTCCCCCCCGGCCCGCCCACCGCGCTCATCCTGCGACTTCGAAGTATGAGAAACGTCCAGTCAGAGAAAATCCCCCTGGGTCAGATTCCAATGACAGATGAGAAATAAAGGACACCCACCTCCGACTGGAGCCGCAGCCGGTGTCCACGGCGCCACGAAGGCGCGTCAGACGCGGGCGACGTTGACGCCCGAGTCGACGGCCTGCAGGTCGTCCCCGAAGCGCACGTCCAGCGCGACACCCTCGGGCGGCTCATAGGGCGCGCGTCCCACCTGCGCCGTGCCGAAGCGGGGCAGGAAGGGGGCCACCACATACGAGCGGAAGCACCAGGCGAAGAAGCTCACCGGCTTGAGGGCCGGGTCCATGGCGGCCTCGATTTTCGCGTGCGCCTGGGGCAGCAGGCTCCAGTGCAGGCCCGGCGTCTCATGGTGGACTGCGTGGAGGCCGTTGTTGAAGAGGAAGAAGTTGATGAGGCGGCCGGTGAAGCTGCGGCTGTGGTCGTGCTCGCTCCAGGGGTCCGTGTGGACGTGCTGGATGTAGTTGAAGAACATGATGGTCCACAGCGAGAAGAGCGCGGGCACCAGGAAGGCGAACGCCCAGATGCGCGCGCCGCCGGCCACGCCGTGCATCACCATGGCCAGCCCCAGCAGCGCCGCGTGCGTGCCGCCCCAGACGGCGTACTGGGTGAGAATCTGGCGGTACAGCGGACGGTTGCGCTCGCGCGCCTTGTCGATGAACGCCTTCGTGGGCTCCTGCTGCCAGTACGTGGAGACGAAGGGGAAGAGGAAGGCCACCAGGAAGTTGTGCTTCTTCGAGTAGCGCCAGGTGATGGTGGCGTCGCCCGCCTTGTTCACGAACTTGTGGTGGTTGAGGTTGTGCGTCGGAATCCAGACGAAGGTGGGGTACCCGTAGAAGAGCGACAGCCACATGCCCATGGCCTCGTTCAGCTTCCGGTTGCGGAAGGTGGGGCAGTGGTTGTGGTTGTGCGCGATGACGCCTGCCGACAGCGCCAGGTAGCACGCCAGGGGGCAGAGATAGGGAATCCACCCGGGGGCCACGTACATCGACAGGGCCACCACGGGCATGGCCAGACACCACAACATCGTCCGGCGGTCAGCGGCGTATCGGAGCATGCCGGCCATCCTGACCCAGGCGACGCTCCGGGACCATCACCCACGCGTCTTTAGGAAAGGTCGGCCTTCAGCGCACATGGCGCCGCAGCAGCGCCAGCATGCCCTCCAGCGGAGCGCTGGCGGTGGCCAGCCCGGCCTCCTTCACGGCGCGCGGCATGCCGTACACCACGCAGGAGGACTCGCTCTCCGTGAGGACGGTGCCTCCGGCCTCGCGGATGGCCCGGGCGCCCGCGACGCCGTCGTCACCCATGCCGGTGAGCACCAGGCCCACCACGTCCGAGCCCCAGCTTCGCGCGGCGCTTTCGAAGAGGACGTCCACGCTGGGGTGGTGCGGCGTGCGCAGCGGCTGCCGGTCCAGCCGCGCGAGCGTCACCGTCCCATGGCGCTCCAGCTTGAGGTGCTGCCCGGAGCGCGCCAACACCACGCGGCCGGGCCGCAGCTCCAGCCCGTCCACCGCCTCGAGCACCTCCAGCGCGCAGTGCGCGTCCAGGCGCCGGGCCACCGCCTCCGTGTAGCCCGTGGGGATGTGGAGCGCGAGCGCCAGCGGCGCGGGGAAGTCCACGGGCAGCTCGGACAACAAGCGGGTGAGCGCCTGCGGGCCGCCGGTGGAGGTGCCCACCACCACCAGGCTCTTCGCGGCCGCGCGAGCCACCGGCGCGGAGGAGACCTCCTGCGACGGCGCCGGCTCCGGCGGCGCGCGAGCCACCGCGCCCGCGGCCGTGCGGACCTTCGCCACCAGCTCGCCGCCCAGCTCATACAGCCGCTCGGTGGCGAGCGCGGTGGGCTTGTTCACCAGCTCCACCGCGCCGGCCTGGAGCGCGGCCACCGCCAGCTCGCTCTCCTCGCCCGCGCTGCTCACCACCACCACGCGGGGCGCGGCGGCGCTGGAGGCGAGCGCGCGCAGCACGCCCAGCCCGTCCAGGCCCGGCATCACCAGGTCCAGCGTGAGCACGTCCGGAGAGAGCTCGGCCACCTTCTCCAGCGCGTCCAGGCCGTCGCGCGCGACGCCCACCACCTCCAAACCCTCCGCGCTGGAGAGCACCTGCCGCAGCACCTTGCGGGCGAAGGCGGAGTCATCCACCACCAGCACGCGAATGGGAGACACCGCCGTCATGGCCTTGCCTGGGTATAGAAGAAGGCGCCGCGCCGCTCCTCGCAGGTGAGCGCGGTGCCGAAGCGCATCAGGGACTCAGAGGTCCCCACCAGCAGGTGTCCCTCCGGAGCGAGCGCGCGCGTCAGGGACGACACCACGCGGCGCGCGGTGTCGTCCTGGAAGTAGATGAGGACGTTGCGACAGAGGATGGCGTCGAAGGTGCCCAGCTGCGCCACCGCGCTGGCATCCACCAGGTTGACGCGCCGCCAGTCCACCGCGCGCACCAACCCCGGCCGGACGCGTGGGCGCCCCTCGCGCGTCTCCAGCCACCGGCCCTCCACGCCCGGAGGCAGCGCGCGCAGGGAGCGCAGGTTGTGCTCCCCGGCGCGGGCCCGCTCCAGCGCGCGGGCACTCAAGTCGCTGGCCAGCAGCTCCACCTCGTCGAGCACGCCCAGCTCCGCGAGAATCATCGCCAGCGTGAGGGGCTCCTCTCCGGTGGAGCAGGCCGCGCTCCACACGCGGGGCCGCCGTCCGGCGCGCACGGCGGGCACCAGCAGGTCCTCGGCCAGCACCCGCAGCGGCAGGGCCTCCCGGAAGAAGTACGTCTCGTGGACCAGCAGCGAGTCCACCAGCGCGTCCAGCGCCTCGGAGCCCGCCGGGTCGTAGCGGAGGAAGTAGTAGTAGTCGAGCAGCGAGTCGAAGCCCGCGTCCAGCGCGCGGGGCACCACCTTGTCGGCGAGCAGCTCCCGGTCCTCGGGGGCGTAGTGCACCCCGGAGCGCTGCTCGATGAGCGCGGCCAGGATGGCGAACACCTGGGGAGACATGGGCAGTGAGAACATGGCGGGGCGTCAGCGGCTCAGCACCAGCCGGCAGGCCCGCCGGACCTCGGTGTCCTCGTCCTGATGGGAGGCGCGCTCCAGCGCCTCGCGTGCCTCCAACGTCCCCAATGCCGCCACCGCGGGCACCGCGGCGCGACGGCCCGCCGGACTGGCGGACACCAGGAGCTGCATCAGCGCGGCGCGCGCGTCCGCCCGTCGCATCCGGGCCAGCGCCGCCACCAGCAGCGGCGCCGTGACTTCGTCCGCCGCCTCCAGCGCGGCCAGCAGCCCCGGCAGCCGTCCCTCCAGGGGCAGCGCCAAGGCGCTCACCACCCGCTCGCGCAGCGTCATGTCCCCCAGCAGGGACACCAGGGCCTGCGTGGCCGGGACACCGGGGCGCGTGGCGATGAAGCCCACCGCGGCGCTGCGCACGCTGTCGTCGCCGTCACCCGCGGCATGCAGCAGCGCGGGCAGCGTCTCCGGCGCCTCGTATTCAGCGACCGCGGACAGCGCGACGAGCCGCGTGGCCGCGTCCTCCGACTTCGCCGCCTCCAGCAGCACGGGCAGCGCGTCCGGCCGCCGGCCCACGCCCAGCCCCAGCAGGGCGGCGCGCCGCACATCCGCGTCCGCGCTGGCCGCCGCGCGCTGGAGCGCCGTCATCGCGCTCTCCGTGTGCATGTGCGCCAGCGCGTCCACCACCGCCACGCGCACCTGGCCCGCGGCGTCGTCCGCCAGCGCGACGATGGCGTCCGCGGCGGCTTCCTCGTTCAGCTTCCCCAGCGCCTGGCACGCGTAGTAGCGCACCCAGGGGTCGCGGTCGTTGAGGCCCCGCAGCAGCGCGGAGGTGATGCGCGCCTCCTTCTCCGTCTGCCCCAGCGCGCGCATGGCCGCCGCGCGCGTGCGCTCCGACTCGTGGTTGGCGGCTGTCAGCAGCGCGTCCACCGCGCGCGGGTCCTCGATGAAGGGCAGGCCGTAGATGGCCGCGTCGCGCAGGCGCTCATCCGGGTCCCGCATGGCCTGGAGCAGCACTTCCAATCCCTTCGGATAGCCGAAGTAGGAGATGATGCGCAGCGCCGCGCGGCGCAGGCGCGCGTCAGGGGAACGGGCCGCCTGCAACGCCAGCTTCTCCGTGGTGTCGCTGCCCAGGGACTGGATGGCCCCCACCGCGGCCTGGACCACGCGCAGGTCCTCGTCCACCAACCGCTCGAACAAGGCAGGCACCGCGGCCGGGCTGCCAATGCGGGACAGCGTGTCCGCCGCCAGGGCGCGCACCGCCGCGTCCCGGTCCTCCAGGCACGACATGACGTCCGGCACCGCCGCGGCCCTGCGGCCCACCAGCGGCAACAGCACGCGGCGCCGGGCGCTGTCGCCCTCGCGCAGCGCCTGGAGAATCTGGGTGTCCGCGTCCGCGCCCAGCTCCGACAGCGCGCCGGCCGCCGCGCGCGCCACCGACGGGTCCGGCCCGTCCAGGAGCTTCAGCAGCCCGAATGCGGCGTCCTGTCCCCCCACCCAGCCCAGCAGGCGTGAGAGGGCCGTCTTCTCCGTCGTGTCCGCGCTCGGGACACACTGCGACAGCCGCCGTCCCAGCACCGCCGACTCCGGCCCCCGCACCGCGGTGTGCACGGTGCGCGAGCCGCCGAAGCGCTGCACCTGGGCCTCGTGGATGTCCACCAGCGCCACCGCCGCCGCGCGCACCGACGCGTCATTGCCCTTGCGCAGCAGCCCCACCAGCGCGGGCACCGCGGCCTCCTGACCGGTGCGCCCCAGCGCGCGCGCCGCCTCCAGGGTGTAGAAGGGGTCGGGCAGCAGGCCCAGCAGCGCGGGCACCACCACGGGGTCTCCACACCGGCCCAGCACGTCGATGGCGGGGAAGATGCGGAAGAAGTTCCCGCTGCCCAGCGCCGCCAGCAGCGCGTCCACCGCCGCGCCGCCGCCCACGCGGCCCAGCGCCTCGATGGCCGCCACCGCCACGTTGTCATCCGGGTGCACGGTGAGCCGGGACAGGAGCGGCACCGAGCGCCGGCTGCGGCGCCGGCCCAGCACCTGGGCGACGTCACAGACGATGGCGGGGTTGGCGTCCTCCCCCAGCGCCTCCAGCGTGCCCTCGACATCACCGGTGGAGGCCACCAACGCCTCCACGGCGGCCGCCAGTCGCGCCTCACTGTCGCGGCGGTGGATGAGCACGTCGCGCAGCGGCGCCACCGCGGGCGTCCCCAGCTTCGCCAGGGCGCCCACCACGGCGCGCCGCACCGCCCAGCTCTGGGCATCCAGCCCGCCCACCAGCAGCGCCAGGCTGGCGGTGCCGCGCCGGGCGAGCTGCTCCACCTCATCCACCTGGGAGCGGTCCTCCGCCGACAGCGTCAGCGGGTGCACCGACGTCGAGGATGCGGCCGTCATGCCCGCTGCTCCCGCGGCGAGGCCGCCGCGGCCTCATGGCTGTCCTTCACGCCCCCCAGCGCGCCTCGCAGCCGCGCGAGGCTCTCCGACTGCGCGCCTTGCAGCCGCGTGAGGTGGGCCAGCCGGCCCGCCACCTCCTGCACCTCCGTGGCGGTGGTGGCCGTCGCGCGCGACTGCTGCGCGGTGGCGGTGGTGATGTCCCGCGCCCGGACGCGAATCTCCTCCACGCTCTTGGCCAGGCCCTCCATCACCGCCGTCGCCTCCGCGCTGGCGCGCGCCACCACGGCCACGCCCGTGGCCTGACGGCTGGCGGAGGCGGTGAGCGCACCGAGCGCCTCCGCCTGCTCGTCCAGCGCGCGCGACGTCTGCCGCGCCACGCGCCGCACCTCGTCCGCCTCCCGCGCCAGCCCGCCGAGCGCCTTCGACTGCTCCTCGGCGGCCCGCGTCACCGACGCGGCCAGCTTCGCCACCTGGCGGCTGGCCGTCTCACCCTGCTTGAGCGCGCGGGCCTGCTCCGTCATGCCGCGCGCGGACTGGGCCACCTGCTTGCGCGTCTCCTCCATGGCCCGCGTCACCTCCTGGGCGGCCGTGGCCTGCTCGGCCAGCCCCACCAGGGTGCGCTGGGTGGCCGCCGCCGCCTCCTGCGCCAACGTGCCCACCCCCGCCACGTCCCGGCTCTGGGTGGTCACCGCCACGCTCACGCCCTGGACGAGCTGGCGCATCTGGGAGGTGCCCTTGGCCAGGTCCGCCGCCGCCAGCGCCTGCTCCTGCACGGCGCGCGACACCTTCTGCGCCGCCTCCGCGAGCTGACCGTTGGAGCGCACCACGTCGCGCAGCGCGCGCGCCTGCTCGGAGGTGGCCTGCATCGTCTGCCGCGCCATGCGCCGCATCTCCGCGCCGCCCTGCGCCAGCGACTGGGATGCCTGCGCCTGCTCCGCCGCGGACGTGGCGATGGCCCGCCCCTGCTCGCTCACCTTCGCGGTGCCCTGGACCAGCGCCTGCGTGGCCTGCACCTGCTCGCTGGAGGCGCGCGACACCTCGCGCACGTTGGTCCCCAGGTCCTCCACCCCCTTGAGGATGGTGGACAGCGCGCGCTCGGCCTCCCCTGCCAGCGCCGCGCCCTCGTCCGCCGCCCGCACGCCTTCGCCCGAGGCGGTGGCCGCCTCGCGCGCCGTCGTCTGCAGTCCCCGGACGATTTTCGCCACGTCCGCGCTGGCCGCCGCCGCGCGGTCCGCCAGCGCGCGAATCTCCTCCGCCACGACCGCGAAGCCCCGGCCGTGCTCACCGGCGCGCGCCGCCTCGATGCTGGCGTTGAGGGACAAGAGGTTCGTGCGGTCCGCGAGGAGGTTGATGGTCTGCACGATGTCGCCAATCTCCTCGGCGCGCCGCCCCATCTCCTTCATCACCCCGGCCGACCCGACGATGGACTCGCGGATGCGGCCGAAGCCGGCGATGGAGCGCGACACCGTGGCGCCCCCCTCTCGCGCCGTGGTCCCCACGCGCTCGGCGGTGGTGCGCGCCTCTTCCATCATCTGCGCCACCCGCCGCGTGGACGACTCCAGCTGCGCGGAGGCGGTGGCGCTGCCAGCCGCCAGGGTGTTGATTTGCTCGGAGGCCCTCGCCACCGTCTGCGCGGAGCGGGCGAGCTGCTCGATGGTGGCCGCGTTGGCCTCCACGGTCGCCGCGTTCTTCTCCGCCGTGGCGGCCACCTCCTCCACGCTGGCGGCCACCTCCTCCACGGTGGACGCGGTGGTGGCGGAGTGGGTCTCCAGCGTCCGGGCGTTCTCCGCCACGCCCTTCACGCTGCGCGCCAGCTCCTCCACCGTGGCCGCCGTCTCCTCCACGCTGGAGGCCATGGACGTGGCGTCCCGGGACACCTCGGACAGGGAGCGGACCAACCCCGTCACCGCCTGCGTCACCTGCGCCACGCGCTCGCCCACGCCCTGCGAATCCGTGGACAGCCGGGCAATGCCCTTGGCCATCTCCTCGGCGGTGGCGGCCACCTGTTCGGTGGCGGCGGCGCTGGACTGGTTGCGCGCCACCAGGTCCGCCACGGTGGCGTTCATCTCCGTCATGGAGGCCAGCAGCTCCTCGCTGGAGGCGGCCAGCTCCTCCGCGTTGGCGCTCACGCCCTTCACCGAGCGCGACACCTCCTCCAGCGCCCCCGCCGTGGTGTCCGCCGAGGCCGCCAGGTGCGCGGCGTCCTTGCGCACGCCGGCCACCGAGGCGTTCACCTCCTGGAGGGTGCCCGCGGTGGCCTCGGCCTCCTGCACCTGGGCCCGCGCGGAGTCGCTCACCGTGCGCTGCGAGCGCACCAGCTCATGGACGGACTGCCCCGTCTCCTCCACGTGCGCGGCCACCGACTCGATGGCGGCGCGCACCTGCTCGGAGGCCGCGGCCTGCTCGTTGCCGCCGGCCGCCAGGCGCGTCGCGAGCCCCTCCACCGCCTGCACCAACCCCACGCTCTCCTGGACACTGCGCGCCGCGTCCTCGGCCAGGGTACGGGCCTCTTCCAGCGCCAACCCTGCGTTACCGCTGTCCGTCGCCATCCAACGTCTCCTCCCCGATGACCCGAGGGAAATCGATGAGCATCACCAGGCGCGGGCCCACCTGGGCCACGGCCTTCACGAAACCGCGCGCTCCCTCCACGACCAGCGGAGGGGGCGGTTTGAGCTGCTGGGGCTCCAGCTTCAGCACCTCGCGGGCGCTGTCCACCACGAGCCCCACGACCCGGCCACCGAGCTGCGCCACCACCACCCGGGAGTCGAGCGTGCGCTCCACGGGCGGCAGGCCGAAGCGCAGGCGGGCATCCACCACCGGGATGACGCGCCCGCGCACCTGCACCAACCCGGCGACGTGCGGCGCGGCGCCCGGGACGGGCGTGGCCCCCGTGAAGGACTCCATCTGGAGCACGTCCGCCGCGGGCAGCACGTACTCGGCTCCGTCTACCTTGAACACGACGTGCAGCACGCTCATGCGAGGCGCCCCTCTTCCCGGATGGGAGCCATGCGCCGGTGCGGCGCGCCGCCAGCCCGCGCCAGCCCGAGCGCGGCCAGGTCCAACACCAGCGTGGGCCGCCCATCCCCCAGGTCCGTGGCGCCCACCACGCCGGGCACGCGCACCAAGGGGTCCTCCAGTGGACGCAGGACGATTTCCTGCTGCCCCACCAGCCGGTCCACGCCGAACGCGGCGAGCTCACCGCGCTGGCGCACGAGGAGCGCCTTGGCCACCGAGCCTCCGCGGCCGTCCGCGGCCCCGCGCCCCAGCAGCCGGGCCAGCCCCATCAGCGGCACCGAGTCCCCCCGGCGCTCCAGCAGGGCCACGCCCCCCGCGCCCGCGGGCCACACCAGCCGCGCGGCGTCCACCTCGACGAGCTCCTCCACGGAGCCCACCGCCACGGCGTAGCGAAGCCCGGCGCACTCGAAGACGAGCGCGTCCAGCAGCGTAATCGTGAGCGGCACGCGGAGCCGGAAGGTGGTGCCGGCGCCCGGCCGCGTCTCCATCCCCAGTTCGCCGCCCAGCTGGTCCACGATGATGCGTTGGACGATGTCCATGCCCATGCCCCGCCCGCTGGTCGCGTTGGCGGCATCCCGGGTGGAGAAGCCGGGCCGGCAGAGCACCTCCAGCAGCGCGTCCGGCGTCGGAGGCACGGGCACGCCCGCGCGCGCGGCCACCGCCCGCGCATCCACGCCGCGCCCGTCATCCGCCACGGTGAGGTCCAGCAGCCCCCCCGCCCGGCCATGGCTGGCCACGCGCACCACGCCCTCCTCCGGTTTTCCCGCGGCGCGGCGCGCTTCCGGCGACTCCAGCGCATGGTCCACCGCGTTGCGCACCAGGTGCACCAGCGCGGGCAGCAGCCGGTCCGCCACGGCCTTGTCCAGCTCCGCGTCGCCCACGTCCAGCTCCAGCCGCACCGACTTGCCCGTGCTGCGGCGCAGGCCGCGCACCAGCAGCGGCAGTCGCTCCAGCACATCCCCCACCCGCACCATGCGCAGGCGGAGGATGGCCGTGCGCATGTCGCGAAGCTGGCGTGCGTTCTCCTGGAGGATGGCCTGCAGCTCGCGCGTGGGCGCGCCGGCCGCCGTCAGCGCCGCCACCGCGCGGGACAGCCGCGAACGGTTGACCACGAGCGCCGCCAGCCGCTCCAGCGCCTCGTCCAGGCGCGACACGTCCACCCGCAGGGAGCCGCCGCCACGCCGCGCCTCCTCGGGCTCCTCGTCCGCCATTGCCGACTCGGGCAAGGGCTCCAGGGCGGGCGCCCGCGGGGCGACGACGGCCAGCGGGCGCACCGCCGCGGGCGGCCCCCCCGCGGCCTCCAGCAGCGCGGCGTCGGAGGCCTCGGTGAGCAGCAGCAGCACGAAGGTGAGCGCCCCACCGCCCGCGGCGGGCCCCGACAGGGGCAACACCTTCACCGTCTCGCCCAGCGAGGCCACGCGCTCGCGCACGCTGTTGATGGTGATGCCATTGGCGGCGCGGTCCGCGCCGGGGATGAAGTCCAGCCGCACCGCGCGGCGGCCATCGGTGGCGCCCGTGGTGAGCTGCTCCCGCTCCGCCGTGGAGAGCCGGGAGGCCACGGCCTCCTCCAACGCCAGCGCGGCGGGCGCGGCCTTCGCGGCGCTCCCCCCCGGAGCGCCTTCGGCATCCAGCGCCTCCAGCCGAGACAGCAGGCCCGGGGGCACCGGCGCGGCCTGCTTGCCCGCGGCGAGCTGGCGGACGCGCTGCTCGATTTCGCGCAGCCCCTCCATCAGCGGCTCCACGCTGGCCTCGGGCAGGCGGCCCCCCGCCCGGTCGGCGTGGCGCAGGCACGTCTCCATCCAATGGGCGATGTCGACGATGGGCTCCACATCCACCATGGCCGACAGGCCCTTGATGGTATGCACGGCGCGGAAGAGCTCGCGCACGGCGCGCGGGTGCGGCAGCCCCCGCCGGATGCTGGCCTCCATGGCCAACAGCTGGCGGTGCCCCATCCCCAGCAACTCCTCCGCCTCCGCCAGATAGGCGGGAAGGAAGTCCGCGAGGTCCACGGACGCGCTCAAGCGCGCCTCCCCTCCAGCAGCCCACGCACCTCCGACAGGATGGCGTCTGGCGTGAAGGGCTTCGTCATGAAACAGCTGGCCCCCGCCGCCAACGCCCGCGTCCGCGAGGCATCGTCCCCACGCGTGGTGACGATGATGATGGGCAGCTCGCGCAGCCGGTCCTGCCCTCGCACGAACTCCACCACCTCGATGCCGCCGATGTCCGGCATGTTCAGGTCCAGCACCAGCAGGTCATACGGCTGGAGCGACAGCCGCTCGATGGCCTCCAAGCCACTGGAGGCATGCGTGAAGGTGAGGCCCGGATAGGGCCGCAGGCACGCGACCACCATGTCGCGCATCACTTTGCTGTCATCAACGACGAGCACATCTGCCATGGCGTCCCCTGGAAACGGCCACCGAACCTAGAGCGATTCCGTGAAGTTGAAAGACATTGCCGGACATGGGGCCGCGCCAGCGCACACTGGCAGACAGTCCAAGACGGCGGCGTGCCCCACCTCGGACCCTCGGTATCAGTCCCGACGCGCCTGCGGTGCGGACGCCGCCCGTCTGGGCTTCCTCACCTTGAGTGGTGGGCCCCGCTTCCACTCTGTCTCCTGCCTGACCTGCCACTCAGCGACAGGGACGCCGTCAGCCCCTCACCGTGGGCGGGCCCTCGCGCGGCAGACGGACGCGGAACGTGGCGCCCTCTCCGGGGGTGCTGTCCACGGACACGCCGCCCCCATGCGCCTCCACGATGCGGCGCAGCCGGTACAGGCCCAGGCCCAACCCGCCGTAGTGCCGCACCGGCACGGCGCGCTCGAAGCGGCGGAAGAGGCTCTCCAGCCGCCCGGGCGCGATGCCGATGCCATGGTCCTTCACCATCAGCGTCGCCACGTCCCGCCCGGACTCCAGCGCCACCTCCACCGGCTTGCCCGGCCCGAACTTCATCGCGTTGGACAACAGGTGCGTCATCACCTGGGACAGGCGCGCCACGTCCCACCGTCCCGGCGTGGGCTCCAGCGGGCTGAGCACCAGCAGACAGCCCGCGCGCGCCGCCGCATCCTCCGAACGGGACACCGCCTCGCGCACCACCAGCGCCAGGTCCACATCCTCCAGGTGCAGCCGGGGCGCGCCGCCCTGGAGCTGCGACACGTCCAGCAGCGACTCCACCAGGTCAGACAGGCGCTGCACCTGCCGGTCCGCCGAATCCAGCGCGCGCTCCAGCCGCTCCGCCCCGCTGCCCAGGCCCGCGCGCAGCACACCCTGGGCGCCCTGCACGCGCAGCCGCAACGCCGCCAGCGGGGTGCGCAGCTCGTGGGCCGCCACGCTGAGGAAGTCGTCGCGCGCGCGCACCGCCTCCTGCGTCTCGCGGTAGAGGCGCAGCTGCTCCGTCACGTCGCCAATGATGCCGGCCATCCGCACCGGGCGGCCCTGCGCGTCCCGCAGCGCCCGGCCACGGCTCACGCACGAGCGCCAGGTGCCGGTGACGTGCCGCAGCCGCAGGGACACGTCATAGGGCGCGCCCCGCTCCAGGTGCGCGGACAGCGCGGCCATGACGTCCGGCCGGTCCTCCGGGTGAATCAGCTCCAGGAAGGCGGAGAACGTCCCGCCGAAGCCCCCCGGCCCCAGGCCCAGCATGTCCAGCAGCGGCGGGCTCCAGTAGAAGGCCTGGCCGCGCAAATCCCAGTCCCAGATGCCGTCGTAGGAGCCGCTCACCACCAGGCGGTAGCGCGCCTCGCTCTCCCGGGCGGTGCGCTCGGCCTGCTCCAACAGCCCCACCCGCCGCTCCAACTGGCGCACCATCCGGTACAGGTGGTCCTCGGTGCTCAGGTCCGCGGGTGGCGCCGTGTAGGAAGGCCCGCCGGCGCGCAGCTCACGCAGCAGCGCGCCCACCAGTTCGTCGCCCTCCTGCGTCCTGCGCACGAAGCCGTTGGCCCCCACGTTGTGGGCCATGCGCAGGTCCAGCTCGTCGGGCGCGATGGTGTGCGTGAGGATGACGGGCACCCGGGCCAGCCTGGGGTCCTGCCGGAAGCCCAGGCACAGCTTGAAGCCGTCCATGCCCGGCATCAGCGCGTCCGCCAGCACCACGTCCGGGCCGCGGCGCCGCGCCAGGTCCAGCGCCGTGGCGCCATCCGCCGCCAGCACCACGTCGAAACGAAAGGGCGCCAGGTGCAGCTGCGCCAGCTTGCGGGAGACCGGGTCGTCATCCGCCACCAGCACGCGGGGCCGCCGTGCCTCCGGCCCCCCGGACGCCTCCACCGGGAAGGCCTGCCGCGCCCCCTCCACCAGCGCCCCCAGCGACAGGGGCCGGCCCAGGTAGCGCTCCACCGACAGGCCGAGCGGGCGCAGCGCCTCCCGCTCAGCGGGGAAGGCGCTGATTTGCAACAGGGCGCCCGCCAGCGACAGGGCGCTCCGCAGCGACTCCAGGTGCGTCCCATCCGATATCAGCAGGCCGGCCGCCGCCACCACCACCTGCACCGGCTGCGTCTGCAGCAGCGCCAGCGCGCCCGGAACGTCCGCGGAAGCCCAGACCCGCCAGCCCTGACTTTCCAGGGCAAGCACCTGGACTTCCCGGGAGGCACCAGGGTCTTCGATGAGCAGGAGGGAGGGCGTCATCACGACGAATCGAAGGCGAGCGTGCGGCCAGGGCGTCCGGACACCCCAGATGAAGAAAAGAGTCGCAGTCTGGGCACCGGACGCAGCGAGTCAAGCAGTCCGGCGGCAAGTGTTCTCCGGTGCAAATGACCGCCAGTCGGTCGCCGGCCCTCGGCATCTCCCTCCAGAAACGCACTTGCGTGGCGGATGCATCCACGGCGGCAGCGGTATCCCGTCAACAGTCGCATCCGGGCAAGCAGGGGCCACCTGTGGCCAGCCCGCCCTCGCCGAGGTCTTTCCCAGTGACATGCCGCGCGGCTTCCGGAGCTCCAGCCTCTCACCCCACCCCCGCCATCGGGTGACGCCAGACACGCCAACCACCAGGCACCTGGGGGCGAACCTTCAACTCCCATTTCACCCGAGCAAGGTGGCAACGAAGATTCTTCTGCATCCAGATTGCATTGGAAGCAGATACAACACCGGAAGCACGCGCGAGGAGTCGGGGGAGACCCGCTGGGATGGATGACGCGGAGCGTGAGGACTCGACGCTCCAGGTCTCAGCTGGGTGAAAGTGGCCGTCAAATCGGTTATCGAAAGGGCATCATGGGAGCAAAGAGAAGTGCCGTGCAGCCGAAGCTCACTGAGTTCCAGGACCGGATTCGTTCCGCGGGCCTGCGCAGCACCGCGCCCCGTGTGGCGGTGTTGCGGGAGCTGGAGGACGCCACGTCCCCAATGAGCCACGCTGACCTGGTGGACGCGCTGGGTGACGAGGGCTACGACCGGGTGACCATCTACCGCAACCTGACGGACCTCACCGAGGCCGGACTCGTGGTGCGGGCGGACCTGGGCGACCACGTCTGGCGCTTCGAACTGAAGCGCGCGGGCGGGGGGCACGGCGGCAGCCACCCGCACTTCACCTGCACGGACTGCGGCTCCGTGGCCTGCCTCCCAGAGGAGTCGGTCCGCATCGCGTCCTCGAAGGGCGTGCCCCGCGCGGTGTCCCAGCGCTCGGTGGAAGTGCAGCTTCGCGGTCTCTGCGACGGCTGCAACTGAGTGACGCCCAACACGCTGAAGCGGCTCCGTCAGCGGCGGCTCGGCTGAGCGTGGGCGCCTGCCCGGCTGCCCTGCGGCCAGGGGCGCTGCTGGGACACCCGGCCTGGATTGGCGAGAGCAGGAAGTGGCCCCACCCTTGCTCCCAGCAGTCGGTCCAACCGAACTGAACCCAGGGAGAGGGATGATGAAGAAGCTCATCACCGCAGTCGCATTGTGCGTGGGAAGCGCCGCATTCGCGCAGCAGCCGTCGCAAACGCAGCTACCCCGCCCCGGTACGGAGAAGAGCACCGGCGTGGACGCCACCGAAGTGGGGCCCGCCATCGGCAAGGCCGCCAAGGACGTGACGGGCATCCAGACGGAGGATGAAGGCACCTTCAAGATGGACAAGGCCATGAGCCTGCAAGGCACCCTCAAGGATGCCACCGCGGACGGCGTGAGCCTGTCCCGCCCGGGCCTGCCCGACGCGGACCTGGACGTGCGCGACAAGACGGTGCTGATGCTGGACGGCAAGAAGGTCGCCAAGACGGATGAGATTCCGGAAGGCGCCTCGGTGCGCGCGAAGTTCCAGTTGGAGGGCGATGAGCCCGTCGCGCTGGAGCTGCGCGCCACCAGCCCCAAGGGTGCCAAGAAGAAGCAGCCGGGCACCGGCGGCGCGGGCACGCAGCCGCATGAGTCCGTCGACAAGGAGCTCGACGGCACGCCGACGCGGTAGTCCTGGCGACACGCGCATCGTGCCTCGGAACGGGCCCGCTTCCACACCGGAGGCGGGCCCGTTCGTTTTTCGTCACCGCGAGGCCCTCTTCTTTCCCAGACAGGGAAGCGTTTTGCCCACGCAGACCCTGTTTCCCAGGCGGCCAGGCGCCCAATGCCCGGTATGCGAATTGCTGTGCGTCCCGCGGGAGGAGGAAGCGGTGAATCGACGACTGTGGGGCGGGTGTCTCGGGGCAGTGGTGATGACGGCATGGGCATGCGGTGGCTCGAACGAGCCCTCGCCCCCCACGACGGGCAACGATATCGACAACATTCCACCGGTGACGCGGCCAGAGCCCGACGCCGGCACGCAGCCAGACGCGGGGACGAGGCCAGACGCGGGGACCCAGCCAGACGCGGGGACGGAGCCGGACGGGGGCTCGGAGCCACAGCCTGACGCGGGCAGCGGTCCTGTTGAAGGACCGTGGCCGACGGACGCGGTGACGAACTACTCGTCCCGCTACAACATCTCCCGGGTGCAGGCGGTGGGCGTGGATGCCGCGCACAACATCTGGCTGCTGGATGGCGACCGGATTGGCGTGCTGCGCGCGGACTCGCGGCAGGTCGTCTGGACGCGCTCGCCCATTGGCCAGGCCCAGAGCGGCTTCGGTCCGGACCGGGCGGCCACCGGCTCCACCGTCATCTGTGGTGGCAGCGCGGGCCGCGCCTACGTGGGCTACGCCACGACCGACCTGCGCGCGGACCCGGACTACCCGGGCCTGCAACCCAACTACATCGTCAGCCCCAACGAGTGCTACCAGCCCGACCCGGCGCAGCCGTGCTTCCCGTACAGCCACCGCCGGCTCCAGTACTACAAGCAGGGTGACGTGGACGTGGTGCGCCTGGACGGCAGCGGGCAGATTGTTTTTGAGGAACACCTGCACCAGTCGGTGCGCAACACGACGGACGCGAACGGCAATCCCCGCGTGCAGACAGGCCCGCGCCAGCTGGGTGACGTGCACAACCTGGGCATCCGCAACAGCAACGACCACCACTTCGACGAGGACCGCAGCATCCTGAGCTGCGTGACGGTGATGCACGGCCGTGACGAAGGCGACGTCTACGTGGGCTCCAACCACGGCGTCACTCGCATCCGCGGCCTGGAGTACAGCTCCCACCGGCACCCGGTGTGGCTCAACGAGAAGGGCAGTCAGATGGCGGGCTACACCTACGGGCTCGGCATCGCGCAGGACGGGGACGTCCTCATCGCCAACGAGTGGATGTTCGGCATCGTCACGCCGACGCCCCACCACGGCGACTGGGACAACATGGACAAGCGCGTCAATCTGATGAAAGTGGAGTCCTCCTACCTGCCCCAGCTCAACAGCATCAGTGAGTTCGACAGCTGGCGCGGCTTCCAGCAGACGACCGACGGCCGCTACTACCTGGGCAGCAAGGACCACGGCCTGTGGGAGATGACGATTACGTGGGCCTCCAATCAGGCCCAGACGGGCACCCGGCTGACTGGCGCCAACGCGGAGCAGAACGCCGCGCTCCAGAACATCAACGCGCTGGCGGCCACGGGTGACGGCTCGCTCTACATCGGCACGGACCGCTCGGGCCTGTGGCGCCTCACGCCGCAGAAGACGCTGGAGAAGGTGGCGGCCGTGAGCGGCTCCCGGGTGCGGCAGCTCATCTACGACCCGCGGGTGACGCCAGCGGCGCTGTACGTCCTCACCGACAAGGGCCTGACGGTCCTCCGCGGCAACTGAAGCGCGGGGAAGCCCCTGGGGTGCCACGCACGGGCGCCCCGGGGGTTCGCGCCTTGAATCTACCGCGCGCCCGCGGCGGCCTTGGTGGGCACCGGGGGCCGCGTGGGCAGGCGGAGGATGAACGTGGAGCCTTTTCCCTGCGCGGAGCGCACGGTGATGCTGCCGCCCATGGCCTCCACGATTTGACGGGTGATGTAGAGGCCCAGGCCCAGACCGCCGTAGTGCCGCTCCGACACCGCGCGCTCGAACTTGCCGAACAGGCGCGCCATGCCGTCCTCGGAGATGCCGATGCCCTGGTCCTTCACGGCGAGCACCGCCGTGGGGCCCTCGCTGGCCAGCGACACCTCCACGGGCTGACCTCCGCCGTACTTCACGGCGTTGGAGAGCAGGTTCACCAGCACCTGCTCCAGGCGCAGCGAATCCCATTCACCCAGCAGCGGTCCGTCCACGTGCAGCGACAGCGTGCTGCCGGCGCGGTTGAACTCCTCGGAGAAGGCCTCCGCCATCTGCCGCACCATCTGCGCCAGGTCCAGCTCCCGGGGCTCCAGCGACAGCCGGCCCGCGGCCAGCCGCGACACGTCCAGCAGCGTGTTGACCAGCCCCACCAGCCGCGACAACTGGCGGTCCAGCACGCGGGCCCTGGGCGCCAGCTCCGCCGGCGGCTCCTGGTTCGAGCCGCCCACCTGGCGCAGCAGCAGCTGCAGGTGCAGGCGCAGGCTGGTGAGGGGCGTGCGCAGCTCGTGGGCCGCCACGCTGAGGAACTCATCCCGGGCGCGCACGGCCTCCTGCGTCTCGCGCAGCGCCTGCTCGCGCACCGAGCGCTCCCGGGCCGCGCCCGCGTCGCGCTGGGCCTCCACGCGGCGACGCTCCGTCATGTCCTCCACGTAGATGCACGCGGCGACGATGGCGCCATCGCGGCGCACGGGGTGGTAGCTGGCGCGGTAGACGCGGGTGCGCTCGCCGTGGGCGTCCGACTCGCGGTGGATGATTTCCACGCCCTCCAGCGCCACCCCCGTCTCCAGCACGCGGCGGACGCGGCGCACGACGTCGGCCGCGGAGGGCTCGGCGCGCAGCACCTCCACCATGGGCTGGCCCAGGTGGGCCTCGCGCGGCACGCCGTGCATGGCGGCCATGGCGTCGCTCACCTCGACGAAGCGCAGCTCGCGGTCGATGATGGCCATGCCCAGCGGCACCGTGGACATGAGCTCGGCCAGCTCCACCGGCCGCGAACCGCCGCCAGAGGGGGGCGCGGCGCTTCCTCCACCTTCTGCAGCAATCCCAACGGTCACCGTCACTGCACGCCCCCCGGACGTCTGTCCAATGATGGAAGGATGCCTGATGACGCTTCGGAATCTTCCTGAAATCGCGCGGGTTTTCCACGCACCTCGAGCGCCGGCCGCTGGCTGGGCAAGCGTGCGAGGGACACCTGCTTCAACCCACCTCGCTAGGCTCGCTACAATCGAGCCCTCACGCCGTCCCGGCACCGAAAGGAACCGAACCGCATGCGCCTGAGACGTCTCGCCCGTCGTGACGCCCCCCTGGCAGCCCCGGCCAACAGCTTCCGGCGGAACCTGCAGGAGGACGGGCGCAATGCGCTGGTCGCGCGCAGCGGTGCCGACCCCTTCCGCACGGAGCGGCGCCTGCGCTGGCGGGACCACTTCTCCCTTTCGGAGAACGTGCTGATGGTCCAGCACATGCACTCCGTGCATGACGGCCTGCGCATCGCGCAGCTGTCGGACGTACACGTGGGGCAGGCCACCTCGGCGCTGCGCATCCGTCGCGCGGTGGAGGCGGTCAACGAGGAGAAGCCGGACCTGGTGTTCCTCACCGGCGACTACGTCACGCACAGCCCCAAGCCGTTGCCGCGCGTGCGCGAGCTGCTGGCTGGCATCCAGGGCCCCGTCTACGTGGTGCTGGGCAACCATGACCACTGGGTGAACGCGCCGTACCTGCGCGAGTCCTTCGAACGGATGGGCTACACGGTGCTGCAGAATGAGCACCGGCAGGTGCACGTGAAGGGCGCGCCGGTGACGGTGCTGGGCATCGACGACGGGCTCACCGGCCGGGACGACGTGGAGGCCACCTTCCGGGGTGCGCCGGTGTCCGGCACGCGGCTGGTGCTGGCCCACACGCCGCCCACGGCGGAGAAGCTGCCGGCGCACGCGGGGCTGGTGCAGTTCTCCGGGCACACGCACGGCGGCCAGTTCGTGGTGCGCGGCCTGACGGAGGCCCTCTTCCGCCGCGCGGGCCAGCCGTACATCCGCGGCCACTACCACGTGAATGGCAACCAGTTGTACGTGAACCGGGGCCTGGGCTTCGGCTTCGGCGGCCCCTACCTGCGCCGGGGCAGCGAGCCGGAGGTGGCCTTCTTCACGCTGCGACAGGCCGCCGTCAGCGCGGGGTGACCTGCTCCCGCACGGCCGGGGCGGGTAACATGCGCCGCATGCGCAAATCACTGCTCCGATGTGCCGTGCTCCTGCTGCCGTTCGTGGGCTGCATTCCGTCTCACGTCGACTACGTCAAGCTGCCGGAGGCGGGGAAATTCGCCCTCATCAACATCGATGGCCGGAACGCCTATCTCATCGACCCGCGCACGGAGAGCTGCTTCCTCGTGACGGCGGGCTCGGACAACCACACGACCGTGCACGTCCCCTGCGACAAGCTGAAGAAGAACCTGCCCGAGGCCGCCACCTTCATCACCTGGGTTCCCGACAGCGCGGCGGCCCCGGCCGTCAGCGCCCCCACACCCTGAGCCTCAAGGCCGCAGCGGAACGCCCAGCCTCCCGCTCCCCAGCCCTTCCGCCTTCTTGCGCCGCAGGCTGAAGGGCCCGGACCCGAAGTAGACGATGAGCAGCGCGCCACCCGCCATGGAGAGGTTCTTCATGAAGTGGACGAGCTGGTCCTGCGCCTGCACCGGGTCCGTCACCAGCCAGAACCTGTGGACCATGAAGGCGGCGGACAGCAGGAAGATGGCGATGGCCGCCGCGCCCAGGCGGGCGAACACGCCCAGCAGCACGGACAAGCCGCCCACCACCAGCGCCACGCCGGACCCCAGCACCGCCATGCGCGGCTCCGGCACCCCGGACGCCTGGGCCACGCCCGTCAGCGCCTCCCACTGGAAGAAGTGGTTCAGGCCGCTGGTGATGAAGATGGCCGAAAAGAGCAGCCGGCCAATCGGCGCTAGCACGCCCATGAATCCTCCCTGTCGTCCCTCCTCCCAGCCCCACAACGCTGGCAGGACGTCGCCATTCTCAACGTGGGCATCGATTCCTGCGTGACACCGGCCGCTCGCCCGGCCGCTCGCCCTGCGCCGCCAGCCATTCCAGGCCATGGCACGCTGCGACAACACGCCACACGCGGGCCTCCAGGCCAGCACGTATGGTGCCCGGGCCGTGAAGAACGCCCTCACCGTCACCCTCCTGTTGTCCAGCGCCCTGCTGCTCGTCCCCACCTCGAGCGCCTGGGCCTGCGCCACCTGCGCCTGTGGCGACCCCACGCTCATGTCCATGGGCACCGAGCAGCCGTTCTCCGGCCGCCTGCGCGTGTCCTCCACCATCCGGGGCTGGGGCCACACGGTCGGCGAGGAGGGGGTGGACGCCCTGCGCCTGCGCGAGGCGCGCATGGACCTGGCGGTGGCCTACGCGCCGCTCCCCTGGCTGTTCCTCTCCGCCACCCTGCCCCTGCAGGCCCGCGAGGTGCGGCACGTCAGCCTCGCCCGGGACCGCGGCTGGGGCATTGGCGACGTGGAGGTCGCCGCGAAGGTGTTCCTCTTCCAGGACAAGGCCTTCTCCGCGGACCACCTGTTCAGCGTGCTGGGCGGCGTGAAGCTCCCCACCGCGCCCGTGCTGCGCGGTCCGGACGGCGCCCAGCTGGCCCTGGACAGTCAGCTGGGCAGCGGCTCCGTGGATCCACTGGCCGGCCTCGCCTATCAGCACTTCCGCGGCAGCTGGTCCTTCCTGGCCAGCGCCACCGGCTTCTTCCCCACCCGCGGCCTCCAGGGCTTCCGCGCGGGTGCCTCCTTGCGCACCACGCTCGCCGCGCAGTACCAGCCGTCGGCCCGCTGGGCCCTGCGCCTGGGCTTCGACAGCCGCCTGGAGGCGCCGGCCGACTCGGAAGGCGAGCACCAGGGCCACACGGACAGCGAGCGCCATGAGCACACGGGCGGCTTCATCGGCTACGCATCTCCCGACGTGATTTTCAGCCCGGGCATGGACGTCGTCGTCGCGGCGGGCGTGCGCGTGCCCTTCATCAACCAACTGCGTGGCCGCGTTGTCCCCACGCCCATCGCGATGTTGTCCGTCGCCTACGACCTCTGAACCATGCGCTCCTTCCTCAAGCCCGTCACCGTGGGCGCCGCCGCGCTCCTGTCTCTCACCGGCTGCGGCGGCACCAACGTCCAGGACGGCATGACGCTCGACCTCGCGCTCATCACCGCCCGGGCGCGGCCCATCTCGGGCGCGGCCGGCGCGCGCGAGCTCATGAACGACCAGGGCACCCACGCCATCCTCACCAGCGGCTTCGTCACGCTGGGCAGCGTGGAGCTGCTCCCCTGCGCGGAGGTCGGCTGGAAGCGCTTCCTGCGTCAGCTGTCCCCCGTGGGCACCGCGTGGGCCCACCACACGGTGACCCACCCCACGCGGCTGGACACCGCCCACGTCGTGAACCTGGGCGGCGAGGATGGGACGGTCATTCCGCTGGGCGCGGTGCACCCGCCGCCGGGCCGCTACTGCCACGCGCGCCTCCACTTCGAGCCCGCGGGCAACGACGCGCAAGGCCTGGCCGCGGCCGCCCAGGGCGACGCGCCGGTGGACATGGTGGGCCGCAGCCTGCACCTGCGTGGCACCCTGCGCACCGGACAGGACAGCGAGCCCCAGCCCTTCGAGGTGAGCTTCCAGACGCGCGCCTCGGTGGACGTGCTACTGGAGTGGGTGACGCTGTCGGAAGCCGCGCCTCACACGCAGCTCGTCTTTGCGCTCTCGTGGGATACGTGGCTGGATGGCGTCAGCGCCGAGCAACCGCCCGCCAACGTGGACCTGGTGGGCAACGTGGCCCGCTCGGTGGTGCCTCCCTCCTCCGTCGCACCATGACGCCTCCGCCCCAAGCCGCCCCGCCGCTCCCAGAGCCCGACTCCCGGGCCCGCATCAACCTGGAGTGGCTGCTGCGCTTGCGATGGGGCCTGCTATTGGGCCAGACGCTCGTCATCAGCGTGGCGGCCTTCGGGCTGGAGCTGGCGCTGCCGATACCGGAGCTCTCCGCGCTGCTGGGCCTGGAGGCGCTGACCAACGTGTCGGTGCGGGCGTGGCTGGCGCGCGGCCCCCGGGTGACGGAGGGCACCCTTGGCAAGCTGATGCTGTGGGACACGCTGGTGCTCACCGGCTTGCTGGCCCTCAGCGGCGGCACGCACAACCCCTTCACCACGCTCTACCTGGTGAACGTGGCGCTGGGCACCGTGCTGCTGCCCTCGCGGTGGATGTGGGGTCTGCTCGGCTTCACGCTGACGGCCTTCGGCTCGCTGTTCGTGTTGCAGGACGTGGAGCTGCCAGCGGGCCTGTCTCGGCCGGACCACGCGGAGCTGATGCGGCTGCACATCAACGGCATGTGGGTGGCCTTCGCCGTGGCCGCGGGCTTCATCGTCTACTTCGTCCAGCGCGTCACGCGGGCGCTCGGGGCGCGGGAGCAGGAGCTGGCGCAGGCGCGCGCGCTGCACGCGCGGCGGGAGAAGGTGGCCTCGCTGGCGACGCTCGCCGCGGGCGCCGCGCACGAGCTGTCCACGCCGCTGTCCACCATCGCCGTCGTGACCAAGGAGGTGGAGCGCGCGCTGGCCATCGCGGGCACCTCCGAGTCCGTTCGCGAGGACCTGCGCCTCATCCGCCAGCAGGTGGACCGCTGCCGCGACGTCCTGGTGCAGATGTCCGCGGACGCCGGGCAGACGACGGGTGAGCCCTTCCACCCCGTGCCCCTGGGCCGGCTGGTGGAGGACATGCTGGCGGAGCTTCCCGGCGCGGAGCGGGTGAAGGTCGAACTGCCCACCGAGGCCCGCGACTGGCACGTCCACGGCCCGCCCCGGGCGCTGGCCCGGGTGCTGCGCGGGCTGGTGAAGAACGCGCTCCAGGCGTCCCAGGTGTCACGCCCCGTGGAGCTGCGCGTGCAAGCGCGCGGCGAAGGCGCCCTGCTGGAGGTGCGCGACGCGGGCACGGGGATGGCGGCGGACGTGTTGTCCCGGGCGGGCGAGCCCTTCTTCACCACCAAGCCACCCGGCGAAGGGATGGGCCTGGGGCTCTTCCTGGCGCGCACGCTGGTGGAGCAGCTGGGCGGCTCGCTGGAGCTGCGCTCGACGCCGGGCCGGGGCACCACGGCGAGCCTCTCACTGCCGGTGACGGAGGGCGCGCCATGAGCATCGCGAGCGCGGGCACAGAGGAGCGCCCCAGCCTGTTGCTGGTGGATGACGATTCCACCTTGCGCGAGCGGCTGGCCCGCGCCTTCCGCGAGCGCGGCTGGGACGTCACCACCGCGGGGGACTACGACGAGGCCCTGGCCGCCGCGCGCCGCGAGTCGCCCGAGTACGCGGTGGTGGACCTGCGCATGCCGGGCCGCAGCGGCCTGGAGGTGGTGAGGGATTTGCTCGCGGTGGATGCCGCCACGCGCGTCATCGTCCTCACCGGTTACGGGAGCATCGCCACCACGGTGGATGCCATCCGGCTGGGCGCGGTGAACTACCTGCCGAAGCCCGCGGACGCGGAGGACCTGCTCGCGGCCTTCGCGCGCGCGTCCGGCGAGCCCTCCGTCGCGACCTCGGAGCGCTTCGAGGCCCCGTCCCTGGCGCGCGCCGAGTGGGAGCACATCAACCGCGTGCTGGCGGACTGCGGCGGCAACATCTCCGAGGCGGCGCGCAAGCTGGGCATCCACCGGCGCTCGCTCCAGCGCAAGCTGCAGAAGTACCCGCCTTCCCGCTGAAACGCTCACGCCTCCCGGGAATTACCGGGCTCGCAATGAGCGGGAGCCCCGTGCCAGTCACTGGTGACCTTTGCTATGGGTGGCGGAATGTCGACTGCACTCCAGACCCGTCCCCCCAGCCACCTGGCCCCCGGCCGCTTCGGCCAGACGCGCTACATGATTCGCCGCAAGTTCTTCAAGCTGTTCGGCGACGCGTTCCACATCTACGACGAGGCGGGCAACCTCGCCTTCTACTCGAAGCTGAAGGCCTTCAAGTTGAAGGAGGACATCCGCATCTACAGCGACGAGGAGATGCGCGAGGAGCTGATCACCATCAAGGCGCGCGGCATCCTCGACTTCGGCATGACGTACGACGTGACGGATGCCACCACGGGCGAGCGCGTGGGCGCGCTGCGCCGCAAGGGCCTGCGCTCCATCCTCCGCGACCAGTGGCTGGTGCTGGACGCGAATGACCAGGAGGTGGGGAAGATTGAAGAGGACAGCATGATGTTGGCGCTGGTGCGCCGCTTCCTGACCGCGCTGATTCCCCAGTCCTTCACCGGGACGCTGGGCACCAACCAGGTGCTCGCCTTCCACCAGCGCTTCAACCCGTTCATCCAGAAGATTGATTTGGACTTCTCCATGGACACCCAACGCCAGCTGGACCGGCGATTCGGCATCGCGGCGGCGGTGCTCATGTGCGCCATCGAGGGCCGGCAGCAGTAGTCCCCGAACCTTCTCCCGGACTGGTGACGGCGGCATTCAGGGAGCCGCCCGTCACGTCACGCCGAGAGGACCTCAGCGGGAGCGCGAGCTTCGACCCGCCAGCAAGCGGCGGTGAACCGCACCTCGTCGCCGTGCACATAGGGGTTGAAGGCGGCGCGGACGGTTTCGATGACGTGAGTCCGGGTCCTCTCGTCGGCTTCGTGAAGAACGCGGCCGAGGGGCCCAAACCGGGTCAGGTACTGGACCAACCCCCGCTCAGGCAGGGTGCAGGCGGCATCAATGGGGTGGATGCCAATGTCCATCCAGCCGCTCTGCTCCAGGATGCGATGGACCCGGTCCTCATCCGCGAAGGCGAACTGGCCCGGCGCGTTCGGCTGGCGGGCGGGCATGTTTGGAAGGAGGGGCGCCGCGGCCCGCTCGGCGGTCGTCATGAACGGGTTCTCCGAAGGGCTTCGCCAGGCGATGAAGCTCAGCCTGGCATTCTCCCTTGCGGAACGTCTCAGGTTCACGAAGGCCTGGACGGCATCGTCGAAGAACATCACGCCGAAGCGTGAAATCACCATGTCGAAGCGCCCTCGCTCGAAGGCGTGATGCTCCGCGTTGGCCTCGATGAAGCTGGCGGCCACATGCTCCGCTTCGGCCCGGGCCCGCGCCGCCGCGAGCATGGGCGCGGAAATGTCGATGCCGACGCAGTGTCCCTGGGCACCGAGCCGCCGAGCGACGGCGAGCGTCGTGCTGCCCGTCCCACAACCCACGTCGAGCACCTGACGCGCGCCACGGGCTTGGACAGCTTCGACGAGCAGGTCCTCGAACGGCTTGAACATCCCTTCGAGCAGGTCCCGACTATCGACCCAGGCCTGTCCCGCGAGGCCATTCCAAAGCGCTGCCTGCCCCTCCGGGGGCTGGTGACCAGATGCCATCTGGGCGTCTCCCTTCACATGCCTTCAAGAAGTGAAGGCCGTACAGTGCCAGTTCAAGTCGACTTGAGGTCAACAGGGTGAGAGACCTGGACATCACCGAGGTGGCCCGGCGAACGGGCGTTCCTGCCTCGACGCTGCGTTTCTACGAGGCAAAGGGCCTGCTCTCCTCGACGGGCAGGCGAGGCCTGTGCCGCCTGTTCAATCCGGACGTGCTGGAGCGGCTCGCACTCATCGCCCTGGGACGCGAAGCCGGCTTCTCGCTGGATGAGCTGGCTCGGATGTTCTCGCCGGACGGACCACCGCGCATTGACCGGGAGCTGCTGAGCGCGAAGGCGGAGGAACTCGACCGCACCATCCGGCGGCTGAGCGCCATGCGCGATGGCTTGCGGCACGCGGCGAACTGTCCCGCGCAGCGCCACATGGCATGTCCCAGGTTTCGCCAGCTCCTGTCGGCTGCCACGGCCTCCAGACAAAGACCGGCGCACGCGTCGCACGGGAGCGAAGGCGGGCGCACGCGCCGCCGGAAGCAAGCCCCATCACGTCCGGCGCGCGAATAGGTGCCGCCGTCCGTGGGTTCGCGGGCAGGGGGACTCGCGAACGGCTGCGGCACGCAACACAGAGAGCAGGCGCCAGACGGCGGGCCCGCATGGACGCCCTCTCAAGGGCACGTCCGCGCCTGGGCAAGGCCCAACTATCGCCATCATGATACAAATACAATGAAACCCAGGTACTCCTCGCCCACGAGGAAGAACGGGGATTCTTCCCGCTGCTTTCCTCCTGCAGGCGGGACATGCCCCTGCAATCCAACGCAGCCCCCGCGGGCGTTACCGGGCCAGCAGGCCAGGGCCAGGAACGCATGCTTGTTCCACCAGCCACCGCGACGATGGCCTTCTCCCCTCGCTCGCGATGACACAACTCGCTCGGACACCACGCCCCGACTTCGCCGCCCCTTCCGCCGCCTCGTCGCGTGAGACGGTGGGCGCCAAGGGCCGCCGCATCGTCGGCATCGACGCCCTCCGAGGGCTGGTCATGGCGCTGATGATTGTCGACCACGTGCGAAAGTACTTCTACCTGCACGCACAGGTGAGCGCCCCGGTGGTGATATCCGCCACGCCGCCCAGCCTCTTCTTCACGCGGTTCGCCGCGCACCTCTGCGCGCCCGTGTTCGTCATCCGGACGGGCGTGGTGGCCTGGCTCCATGGCCAGCGGCACGAAAGGCGCAAAGCGGCCTCAAGCATCCTGTACAAGCGCCGCCTCTTCCTGCTCGTGCTGGAGCTGACCGTCATCAACTTCGCCTGGAGCTTCACGCGCCTGCCCCGGACCTGTTACTTCCAGGTCATCGGCCCCAGGCTCAGGTCCGCGCCATGACGGGAAAGAGGTTCGCCTCACGGGGGGACGCCAGTCCTCGCACGAACAGGTCGGCCTCCATGTCCTCGCCCGCCTCCACCGCGCCGGGCCACCAGCGCTCCGGCGTGAAGCCGAACTGGATGGACGAAATCGGCCGGTCGATGAGCCGCGGCAGCGCCTCACGCAAATCAAAGGGCGCACGCGCGAAGACGTCGTCGATGAACAGCGTCTCGCCCTCCACCTCCGCGAACACCCAGGCATCGTCATTCAGGGCTCGCAGCGGCCGAGCGAACCCGTTCGCTGCATACCAACTGGCGGCCGTGCCCCGCGCGCCGAAGCGCTCCGTCACCGGCAGCCCCTCGTCCGAGAGCATCCGGAGCCGTGCCCGCACATCCGCGGCCCCCAGGTCGAGCCGCGGCGCCGTCGCCCCTCCCGGCCGCGCCACGTGCGAGGCGGAGAACAGCGTCTGGCGCCGAGGCTCGAAGCCAAAGCGCGGGTAGAACTCCAGCACGCGCTTGTTGGCGAACAGCAGCACGGGGGCGCATCCCCACAATGCGCCAGCACCGCGTTCATCACCGCGCGCGCCAGCCCCCGCCCACGTTCGGAAGGCAGGCTCCCCACTGCGTCCAACGCCGGAAGTCAGCGCGGGTGAAGACTCGCGGCACGGAGTCGCAGAACGCGGCCTGGAGCGCCGAGGTGCCGGGCCCGATTTCAGTGACGGTGGGAACGCGCTTCGAAGCCATCCATCCACCCTACGCGGTTCCCACCAGCAGCCAACGGACTCAAGCCCGCCCCGGAAATCCCTAACGTGCTGCGTATGATGAGCCTACCCCCGGAAGCGCTGCGGCTCGTGAGGAAGGGAGGGAGCGGGCTCCCTCCCTTCCCAGGACTTCAGCGTCTACGGGCTGAACATGCCGGTAAGCACGCTGGCGCGGCCTCGAGGCAGCGAGCGCTTGAACGGGCTCGTCGCGAGGCTCGAGCCGGGCTGGTACCAGCTCTGGATTTCCGCGAAGTACGTCCCGCCCGCCCGCAGCACGTCCGGGGGCAGGTACACGCTCTGGAGATCCGTGTGCAGCATCGCCACGCGCGTCGCGGTGGTGGAGCCGTTGCTCGTGCCGAGCCGGTAGATGTTCACCACGTAGTTCGTGGCCGTGCCGACCAGCGGCTTCGACCAGCGCAGCGAGGCGTCAGTCCCCACGCCCGTGAGGTTCTGGAACGCGCCGCGCGTGTTCACCAGGGGCGCCTGCACCGGCCCGACGAGGGGCTCCACGGGCGCGGCGGTGAACGCGCTCGCCTCCTGGTCCACGCGGATGTCCACGCTCATGGTGTAGGGCGTCGCGGTTCCCAGCGCGTAGCTCTTCGTGAAGCCCGCGGCGGCGAGCGCCACCTTCTGCCACGTCGCCGGGAGCGGGTTGTTGTAGGTCATGCTCCCCGTTACGATGTCGGTCCGCTGCGCGTCAGGATTGAGCTTCACGAGCAGCGGCGGCCCGCTGATGGACGCGAACGCCGAGCTCAGCGCGGCCGGCCGGGCGGACATCCAGATTTCGTTGTACGTGCTGACCGCGTCCGGGTTCACCTGGGTGCGCATGGCTTCGAAGGCCGAGCGTCTCCAGTCCACCGCGAAGGTGCCTGTCGCGACGGGCTGGGTGAAGGTTCCGCTGACGGTGACGGGCTGGCCCTCCACCTGTGTCATGCTCGTGTCGAGCACCTTGTGCATCGCGCGGTAGGGCACTCCATTCGCGCTCGTCTGCCACCGCATCTGCGCCAGCGAGAACACATCCCCGCGGCTGCTGTCGAGCAGCACCGGGTTGAGCATGTGGGCGTAATCGAAGCTCAGCCCGGAGAGCGACGTGGCGCCCGCCAGGGGGCGCCCCGTGGCGGCGCCGCCCATGTAGCCGAACGCGCCCGCGTTCAACGAATACATTTCCAGGAAGTCCCCCGGATGCCAGGGGGACAAGCCGGTGGCGGACACCGTCACGGGAGTGGGCAGCGAGGCGAAGGTGCCATCGCGGCCCCACTCCGTGGAGCCCAGATCGAACGCGCGGCCGGTGCTCACCAGGTAGCGCGAGCCCAGCTTCAGGTAGATGCGGCCGGAAGGGACGTTCGGCACGGAGATGGTGCCGTCCGCGGAGCCCGTGCCCGGATAGGCCGTGAACGCCCCGGTCGATGAGTCCCGCAGGTATGCCACCACCGACGTGGCGGACTGGTCGTAAGGCTTCGTCTCGTTGCCCGACATGGCGACGAAGGTGACCGGGCTGGTACCGGTGACCTGGGTGACCAGGTCTTGGGTGACCTGGGAGGTCGCGTCCGTCGATACGGAGGAGTCCACCGCCTCGGCCTCGTCGAGCCCCGCGCAGCCAACCCCTGCCATGCCGACCAAAAGCCCGAGGGAAATCAATGACATATTCATTGTGAAGGCAACCCTTTCGGCGACGCCCTGAAAGGCGCCGCGCAGGAAAATTCATACCGGATCGGTCTGACTTTTCCGGGAGCGCTTCGATGCCAACTTTCGTCTGAGCGCGGGCGCCGGCCTCCTGGAGAACCCGCCAGGAGGCCGCGGCCTCCGCGTCACAGGAAGCGTTTGAAGAGGCCCAGCTTCCCCGTGTAGGGCGGATAGCGCAGCTTCATGTCGAGCAGGAAGGGCCGCTTCACCACGCCCTTGCGGTGGCTGAAGGCGTCGAAGCTGGCCTGGCCGTGGTAGCCACCGGTGCCGGACTCGCCCACGCCTCCGAAAGACAGGCCCTTCGCGGCGAAGTGGACGCACACGTCGTTGGCCACCGCGCCGCCGCTCGACGTCTCCGTGAGGACGCGCTCGTTCACCGCCGCGTCCTTGGAGAAGGTGTAGAGCGCCAGCGGCTTCGGCCTCGCGCGGACGAAGCGGATGGCCTCGTCGATGCTCGGACAGTCCACCAGCGGCAGCAGGGGCCCGAAAATCTCCTCCTGCATGAGCGGGCTGGACAGCGGCGCGTCGGTGATGACGGTGGGCGCGAAGAAGCGGCTGTCCGCGTCCCTCTCACCGCCAAAGGCCACGTTCCCATCCTGCGCCAGCTTCGAGACGCGCTCGAAGTGCCGCGAATTGATGATGCGGCCATAGTCGCGGCTCTCACGCGTGTTCGCGCCGTAGAAGTCGGTGACGGCCTTCTGGAGCAACTCCGTGAAGCGGCCCTTGAGCTCGGGCGGAATGAGCACGTAGTCCGGGGCGATGCAGGTCTGCCCGGCGTTGAGGTACTTGCCCCAGGCGATGCGGCGCGCGGTGACTTCCAGGTCCGCGCTCTTGTCGATGATGCAGGGGCTCTTGCCGCCCAGCTCCAGCACGGTGGGCGTCAGGTGCTTCGCCGCGGCTTCCGCCACCACCCGGCCCACCTGGGGGCCGCCGGTGAAGAAGATGAGGTCCCAGCGCTCGTCGAGCAGGGCCCGGCTCACCTCCGCGCCGCCCTCCACGACGGCGACGACGTCCTCGGGGAAGGCTTCTTTCAGCATCCGCGCGAGCACGGCGGACGTCGCCGGGGACAGCTCACTGGGCTTCAGCACGGCGGTACAGCCCGCGGCGAGCGCCCCGATGAGCGGAGCAATCGCCAGCTGATAGGGATAGTTCCACGGGGAGATGATGAGCGTCACGCCCAGCGGGTCCGAGTACTGCAAGACGCGCGCGGGTTGGATGGCGAGCGGCGCCGCCCCCTTGCGCGGCGCCATCCACGCCTTCACGTTCTTCAGCGCGTCCTTCAGCTCCCCGTAGATGCTGGCCACCTCCGTGAGGTAGGCCTCCTCGGGGCTCTTGGAGAGGTCCGACTGCAGGGCGGCGAGAATCTCCGCCTCGTACTTGCGTGCCGCCCGTTCGAGCACCTGCAACTGCTCCCGTCGCCACGCCAGCGGCAGCGTGGCACGGGTCTCGAAACGGGCTCGCTGCTTCTCGACGAGCGCCTTCGCGTCGAACGAAGGTGGAACGGCGGCGAGACGACTGGAGCCCTGCGTCATCGGACCTCTCCTTGTGTGTGAGCTGCTACTTCAAGAGTTCGCCTCTTTCGGCCTTCTCGACGAGCGACGCCGGCGGCTCGAAGTGCGCACCGTAGCGCTGCGCGAGCTCACGCGCGCGGGCAATGAAGCCCCGCGGCCCATTGCCCGTCCGGCCCTCGTAGCCGTTGATGAACTGCACCACGCCGCCCGTCCACGCCGGGAAGCCGATGCCGAGGATGGAGCCGATGTTCGCGTCCGCGGCGGAGCGCAGCACGCCTTCGTCGAAGCAGCGCACCGTGTCGATGGCCTCGGCGAACAGCATCCGCTCCTTCATGTCCTCGAAGGGGATGGTGTGGCCGGGCCTGGTGAAGTGCTGCGCCAAGCCCGCCCACAGGCCCGTGCGCTTTCCGTCCACGTAGTCGTAGAACCCGCCGCCGGTGGAGCGGCCCTTGCGCTGGTGCTGGTCAATCATCGCGTCCATCACGGCGTAGCCGCGGTGCTCCACCCAGGGCTTGCCCTCCGCCAGGATGGCCGCCTTCGTCTCCTGACGAATCTTGCGCGGCAGCGTCAGCGTGAGTTCGTCCACCAGTTGGAGCGGGGCGGCGGGGTAGCCCGCCTGGAGGCCGGCCTGCTCGATGGAGGCGGGCGAGATGCCCTCGCCCACCATGGCGATGGCCTCGTTGAGGAAGGTGCCGATGACGCGGCTGGTGAAGAAGCCCCGGCTGTCGTTGACGACGATGGGCGTCTTCCCAATCTGCACCGCGATGTCGATGGCCTTCGCGAGCGTGGCGTCGCTCGTCTTCTTGCCCGCGATGAGCTCCAGCAGCGGCATCTTGTCCACGGGCGAGAAGAAGTGCATGCCCACGAAGTCCTCCGTCCGCTTCACGCCCTCGGCGAGCACGGAGATGGGCAGCGTGGACGTGTTCGACCCGAGCACCGCGTCCGGGGCGACCACGTCCTGCACTTCCTGGAAGACCTGGTGCTTGAGCTTCACGTCCTCGAACACGGCCTCGATAACGAGGTCACACCCCTTGAGGTCGGCGGCGTCCGTGGTGGGGTGGATTCGCGCAAGCAGCGCGTCCCCCTTCTCCTTCGTGGACTTGCCCCTCTGGATGGCCTTCTCCACCAGCTTCACGGAGTACTGCTTGCCCTTCTCCGCCGACGCGAGGCTCACGTCCTTGAGCACCACGTCGATGCCGGCCTTCGCGCAGACGTAGGCGATGCCCGCGCCCATCATCCCCGCGCCCAGCACGCCCACCTTCTTCGCGGTGTGCTGCGGGTAGTCCTTGGGACGGCCGCCACCGGAGTTGATGTGCTGCATGTCGAAGAAGAACGCCTGAATCATGTTCTTCGCGACCTGCCCGGTGACGAGCTCGGTGAAGTAGCGCGACTCCACGGTGAACGCGGTGTCCACGTCCACCTGCGTGCTCTCCACCGCCGTGGCCATGATGGCGCGGGGCGCCGGCATGTTCGCGCCCTTGAGCTGCTTGCGCAGGTTCGCGGGGAACGCGGGCAGGTTCGCCGCCAGCCCCGGAGACGACGGCGTGCCGCCCGGAATCTTGTAGCCCTTCACGTCCCACGGCTGCTGCGCGGTGGGATGGGCCTTCACCCACGCCTTGGCCGCGGGCAGCAGCGCCTCCACGGAGTCCACCACGTCATGGACCAGGCCGACCTCCTTCGCCTCCCGCGGGCGGTAGCGCTGGCCCTGGAGCAGCACCTTCATCAGCGCGTCCACGATGCCCAGCATCCGCACCGTGCGCACCACGCCGCCGCCACCGGGCAAGAGGCCCAGCGTGACTTCCGGCAGGCCCACCTGGGCGCCCTTCACGTCCGCGATGATGCGGTGGTGACACGCGAGCGCGATCTCCAGCCCGCCGCCCAGCGCCGCGCCGTTGATGGCCGCGACCACGGGCCTGCCCAGCGTCTCCAGCGCGCGCAGCTGCGCCTTGATTTCCTGCCCCAGCTCGAAGGCCTGCTTCGCGTCCTCCTTGCGCACCTTCAGCAGGTCCTTCAAATCACCACCGGCGAAGAAGGTCTTCTTCGCGGAGGTGAGGATGACACCGGTGACGGTGTCCTTCTCCTTGACCAGCCGGTCCACCGTCGCGCGCATGGACTTCAGGTACGCGGCGTTCATGGTGTTCGCGGACTGGTTCGGGTCATCCATCGTCAAGACGACGATGCCGTCGGCGTCCTTGTCCCAGCGGATGGTGTTCTGCTCGCTCATGGGGTTCGCTCGAATCCTGTCGAAGTGTTGGAAGAGAAGCTCAGACGCGCTCGATGAGGGTGGCCACGCCCATGCCACCACCGACGCACAAGGTGATGACCGCGCGGCGCGCCTTGCGTCGCTCCAGCTCGTCCACCATCGTCCCTAGAATCATCGCGCCCGTGGCGCCCAGCGGGTGCCCCATGGCGATGGCGCCGCCGTTCACGTTCAGCTTCTCGTCCGGAATGCCGAGGTCCTTCTGGTACTTGAGCACCACCGAGGCGAAGGCCTCGTTGAGCTCGAACAGGTCGATGTCCTTCACCGACAGGCCCGCAATCTCCAGCAGCTTCTGGGTGGCCGGAATCGGGCCGGTGAGCATGATGGTGGGGTCCGCGCCGGACGTGGCCACCGCGGCGATGCGCGCGCGCGGCGTGAGGCCCAGCGACTTGCCCACCTGCTCGGAGCCGATGAGCACCAGCGCCGCGCCGTCCACGATGCCCGACGAGTTGCCCGGCGTGTGGACGTGCTCGATGCGCTCCACGAAGTGGTACTTCTGCAGGGCCACCGCGTCGAAGCCGCCCGCCTCACCCATGACGGAGAAGGACGGGTTGAGCTTGCCGAGCGACGCCACGGTGGAGTCCGGGCGCATCAGCTCGTCATGGTCCAGCACGGTGAGGCCGTTCTGGTCCACCACCGGCACGACGGAGTTCTTGAAGTACCCGCCGGCCCAGGCCTGGGCCGCCAGTTGCTGCGAACGGGCCGCGTAGCGGTCCACGTCCTCGCGCGTGAAACCCTCGATGGTGGCGATGAGGTCCGCGGAGATGCCCTGCGGGACGAAGTAGGTGTCGAAGTTCGTGGCCGGGTCCATGGCCCAGGCGCCGCCGTCCGAGCCCATGGGCACGCGCGACATGCTCTCCACGCCGCCCGCGATGACCAGGTGCTCCCAGCCCGAGCGCACCTGCTGGGCGGCCATGTTCACCGCCGTGAGGCCGGACGCGCAGAAGCGGTTGAGCTGCACGCCGCCCACCGTCTCCGGCAGCCCCGCCGCCAGCACCAGGGTACGGGCGATGTCGGCGCCCTGCTCACCCACCGGCGACACGACACCGAGCACCACGTCGTCGATGCGCTGGGGGTCCAGGTTCGGGTGACGCTTCTTGAGCGCGTCCACCAGCCCGGTGAGCAGCGTGATGGGCTTGGTGCCGTGCAGCGCGCCTTTCCTGCCCTTGCCGCGAGGGGTCCGGACGGCGTCGAAGATGAATGCTTCTTGGCTCACGAAGAGCCTCCTTGGGACGGGGATGTGGGTCTACAGGGAACGGGCGACGAGCGCCTTCATGTACCCGTACCCTCCGAACAACTGCAAGCAACGGTCGGCGACGATGCACGCATGGTCCGTCACAGCGAGGTACGTCGGACAGCGCATGGCGACACCTCCCACGATGGAAGCAACGGGGGCAAATCATGCGTCACGGTCCGGGTGAAGCGAGGTGGCGTTTCCGCAGGAAGGCTGTCACCCCTTCCCCCCTGGCCAGGCCCGCGTCCAGGTGCGGCCATCCTGACGTTCGCGTCTGTGCAAGTCATTTAGGGGTGGTGCGCTGCAGGCCCCTAGAAAGCCGCCAGTGCTGCTTTACTTCGTGGTCTGGCCCCCATCGTCGTGGAGTCCCCATGAGCCTGCTTTCGAAGACGCTGTTCGTGAGCGCAGCGGGAAACACGCCTTCCGCAGCCTGTGTGCGAAACCCTGTCCTGTCGTGGTGCGTACTGCTCGTCGTCTGGCTGGGCGTGGCGTGCGCCGCTCGGCCGCCGCTGGAGCAGGCATGGGAAGCAATGGACGCGGCCCGCTGTGCCGCGCCCAATGAGGACCGCTGCGTAGTGCTCGGCTGCGAGGAAGGCGTTTGCGGCTTCTTCGCCTGCAAGGATATGCGCCAGTCCGACACGCCCGCGACCTCGTCCGTGAGCGCCCCCGCCGCCGGGCACGTGCTGGCCCTGCGGCCGGGATTTCCCATAGGTTCGGCCAGGCCCGGACGGTGGTGGCGCAGGGCACCTTGGCTTCGTCAGGGTGCGGAACCGGTGATGACGTTCCGCTGGTACCCGGAGCGCCCACCGCTACGGCCGCCGCCCGTCCTGCCCGCCCCCCAGTTGCAGAAGCACCATCTGTTCCCCCAGGCCCCAACACTCTCGGCGTGGTTCAAGGAGCGTGGCATCAATATCCACGACTACACGATACTCATCCCCACACATGCCCACCGGCGCATCCATGGCGGCGGCGCATCCGGAGGCCTGTGGAATGAAGCGTGGCGCCAATTCATCGAGACGCGAGGCAACAAGGTGCGGCGAGAAGACATCTTCCGGCATGCCGGTGAACTCATCTACCGTTTCGAGCTTACGGGTCCCGTGCTCCCCTACTTCCGGCGACTTCCATGACCCCCAAGGAAGAGGCCGGATTGCGCATCTATCAAGTCGAGACGCCGCGACCGTCGCGCTACACGGGGAACCTGAATGCCGCGCATCGATGGAGCCTGCCTGGACTTGCGGACTGTCCCGGCTGTGGTGCGACCTGGAGCACCGCCGGGCTTCACTATCCATGCGTGGACCTGACATCGCTCCCGACACGGCACGAGTACGAAGAACCCCGCGCTGAGCCATACGAGGAGTGGGCTCGATTGCGCGAACAGGTGCGGCCCCAGGTGCCCCACGGGTTCGCGTTGATGCCCGGAACCAAGTTTGGCCCGATGACCGGACGCGCCTCTGGAACCTTTGGACAGCTACATCTTCAAGCGTGGTCCCTGAGCCTCCGCAGTGAAGCGCTGGAACAACTGCGGCAATCAGGATTGCAAGGGCTGAACGGCTGCCCGATGCAACTGAAGGGAAGCAAAAGGAACCCACCCGAGCTGCTCGAACTCCAGCTGACGCCCTGTGGGCGCTTCCATCCGGACTGCCTTCCATCCGACCGGGAGCCTCCGTGCCCCACATGTGGCGTTGAAAGCTACGGTCTCCCCGCCCCCTATCTTCTCGACACGACCTCCATCCCCACCACGGTGGACGTCTTCCGCCTCGCGGACTGGCCCACGCTCATCCTGGCCACGCAGCGCTTTGTGGACGCGGTTCAGCGCCTGGAGCTCGAAGGCGTCACCTTCCGTCAGGTCGCGGTCCGCTGACCCACGGCCACGAACAACGCCGCATCAGGCAAGCCACGCCCTGCCCCCAACGAAGCGCGGGAGGTGTGGATGCATCTCGCGGACCGCCATTTGAAGGAGCCGGGCGTGCGGGGAGGGCCCGGGGACGACCCACATCTTCAGCCTGGATGCGGCGGCCGCAGCGCTCGGACAGGCTGGGACTTCCACGGCATCCTCCCGAGGGGTAGGAGGAAAGGCCGCCACTGCGCGCGGCACGGGGGGGGCGCCGCGAAGACGTCAGCGCCTAGCAGGCGCCACAGTCCGCGGCGCAGCTGTCCGGCGTGTTGCTGGTGCCGCAGCGCTCGGAGAGCTGGCACGTCCCATCACCGCACTTGTAGATGTCCTGGGGGCGGATGCGGGTGGTGAGCGGGCGGTACGTCACGCCGTTGTACGTGCAGCGCGTGTAGTACGTCCGCGTGGAGTCCTGCTGGCAGTACGTCAGGGCAGCCCCCACGTGGGTGATGACGGCCGCGCAGTCCGGGTCCCCGCTCCACGACGACAGGCCGCACGCGCGCACCGTGCTCTCGTCATAGGCCAGATAGGGCGCGTCATTGGCCGCGAAGAGCCCCTGTCCATTGAAGAGGTTGCCGAAGAAGACGGCCTCGTTCTGGTTGTAGGTCTGCACCTCCTCGGGCGTCGTCGGAATGAGGACGCCCTGCGAGTCCTTGCCCTGCACGGAGATGTTCAGGTGCACACCGTACTTGTTCACGTGTGCCGCCAGGCAGCTCGACACCAGCTGCTGCTCGGACTCCGGGGCCACCGGGGCGCCCGGGCTCGACGGAGGCGGAGGCGTGGGGCTCGACCACGTCGGCGCCAACCCCAGGGAGCCGTGCCAGGTGTGCGTGGTGCCCGCATGCGTGTACGACAGGGACTGGCCGGAGGGGAGCGCGCACCGGACGATGTATCGCATCACCTCCTCGGCCTTGGCGGGGTCCGCGCTGAACCATGTATTGAAACCATTCGTCGACAAGCCATTGGTGGACAGCCCGTTCGTCGACAAGCCATTGGTGGACAGCCCGTTCGTCGACAAGCCATTGGTGGACAGCCCGTTCGTCGACAAGCCATTGGTGGACAGGCCATTGGACGACACCAAGGCGTCCGACTGGGTGCCCAGCGTCTCGCGCGCCGCATCCATCGGCTCCGCCGGGCCACACCCCACGGCGGCGACAAGAAGCAACGCTGGCAGCAGCTCCCACCGGTGCGCACAACGGCGTCCGGCGTAGGTGACCTTGGAGCTGGAACAGGTCTTCGAGGTGGGGTGGTGATACATGGCTGCCTCCGGTTTTTGGGGGTAGCCGCGTTTCTCGCGGCCAAGATAACCGGTAGTCCTTCTTTTCCTCTCTGACAGGTGCCCTCCCGGGCAGTTCGCGCACGTCGGTCATGCGGCAAACACGTAGTCCGTGCGCCGGCTGACGCTCAGCGTCCAATCCGCCCAGCCGCCAACGTTGCAGTCACACGCGATGTCTCACGCCCGAGGGTGCGGGCTCCTGCGACTGTCGCGCGTCTCGTGGCATTTTCACCGTAAAGGTCGTTCCCTCTGCCACGGAGGAGGACACGCACACAGCGCCTCCGTGCGCCTGGACGATTTGTTTCACGATGAAGAGTCCCAGCCCCAGGCCACCGGCGCCACGACGGTGGCCCTTCCCGGGAGCCGTGCCCACCTGGCGGAACGGGTCGAACAATGTCTCCAGTTGTTGAGGCGGAATGGGCGTCCCGATGTTGTGGACCTCCAGGACCTGCGCACCGTCCACGGCGATACATTTGAGCCGGACGGGCGCGTCCTCGGCGCCGTGCTCCAGCGCGTTGCCCACCAGGTTGCTGAGCACCTGCGCCATCCGGTCCGCGTCCCAGAAGCCCTCCGACGCGCCCTCCACGTCCAGGGTGATGTGCCGGCCCGGATTCGCGGCGGCCAGCTCCTCCACCACCATCCGGCAGATGATGGCCAGGCTGACCATCCCCAGGTGCAGGGGGATGCCGCCCGTCAGGCGCGCGCGGGTGAGGTCGAGGATGTCGGAAATCATGGCGCCCATCCGCGCGGCGCTCGCCTCGATTCGCTGGGCGCACTGCTGCTGCTGGGCCGCCGGCAGCGTGCGTTGCGCCAGGGCTCGCGCGGACAGGGCAATGGCATTCAGGGGGTTGCGCAGGTCGTGCCCGAGGATGCCGATGAACCGCTCACGAAACTCCGCCTCCTCGGTCAGCCGCTCCAGCGCGAGGTGGCGCGCGTTGCCATCCAGGGCCTCGCGGGTCAGCCGGGCCGTCGCGTGCTCCAGCGCGCCCTCCGCCCGGTGGCGGGCCTCGCGCTCACGCTCCAGCGCCTCGCGGAGCGCCTGCGCGTCGTCCGTGTCATCGGGCAGCAGCCACAGCACGAAGGCCTCCAACGCCTTCATGCCCACGGCCCGGAAGCGCGCCTCCATGCCCTCGCGGGTGACGCGCAGCACGACGGACACCGGCTCGCCCGTGTCCACCACGCGCACGCAGTCCTCCAGGCGCAGCCCTCGCACGCCCTCCTGCTCCCAGCGCGACACCCATGGAGGCAGGACCCAATCCTGCGCCACCGGCTCGGCGGACGCCTCGAGCGCGGCCTGGCGCAAGTCGAGCACCTCCCCCGCCGGCCCTCGCACCGTCTCGAAGCGCAGGCAGGGCGCGGCGCCTCCCGCATGCGTCGTCCAGGTCCAGGCGGAGCCCCACTTCGACGACAGACACACCCCCATCGACGTCCCCCTGGCATGCCCTCCAGCCCCGACGCTCGACGCCCGGTCGCGGAACGCACACGGGACAAGAGTGGCAAATCTCCGGGAGCGCGAACTTGTACGTGGGTACCGGCGCGACCTTCAGTGCTCACTCCGCGCCAGTGCCAACGCGCCACGCGGCCCGGCCCTCGCCGCGGTGTCCTCCTTCCGCAATGGCCCTGCGCGAATGGCCAGGGCCCCGCGCGTTCGCCCAGGACACCGGCTCAATCCATGATGGCGACGCCGCGCAGCCCGGGGCCGGCGGCACCGCCGAGCAAGGCCTGCCCCGGCGTCGTGGCGGCACCTGTCATCCGCTTGACCTGGTACCGCACGCATGGGCCGTCACCGTGGAGGTCTCCCACATCGGAGAGCCAATCGATGGACGGGACGGGCGGCTCAGCCCGCCGCACGTGGCAGGCGCACGGTGAAGGTGGTGCCGTGCTGCTCGGAGGACACCACCTCCACGCCGCCGCCGTGGCCCCGCACGATGTCCTGCACGATGTAGAGCCCCAGGCCGATGCTGCGGGTGGACTGGCCCTCCTTCAACGCGCCCCGTGTCAGCGGCTCGAACAGGCGAGGCAGCAACTCACGGGGGATGGGGGCGCCCCCGTTGAAGACAGACAGCAGCGCGGCCTCGCCCTCCAGCCGCGTTTCCACCCGCACCGGGGCGTCCGCGGGGCTGTAGGCCAGGGCATTGCCCAGCAGGTTCGTGAGCACCTGGGCGATGCGGTCCGAATCCCATTCGCCGCGCACCTCGCCCTCCACCGCCACCTCCACGTGACGCCCGGGGTTGGCCACCAGGAGCTCATCCACCACCTGGTGCACCACCTCCCGCAAATCGGTGGTCTGACGGTGCAGGGCAATGCCGCCGCCCAGCCGGGCCTTGGTGAAGTCCAGCAGGTCGCGAATCATCCGGGCCGCGCGCTCGGTGGCCTGGCCAATGCGCCACACCATGCGCTTCTGCGGCTCCGTCAACGCCCCCTTCTTCTCCAGCAGCCCCGCCGACATGGAGATGGCCGCCAGGGGATTGCGCAAGTCGTGGGAGACGATGCCCACCAGCTGCTGTTCGAACTCGGCGCGCCGGCGCAGCTCCTCTTGCGACCGCTGCTGCTCCGCGAACAGGCGCGCGTTCTCGATGGAGAGCGCCGCCTTCGCCGCCAGCTCCTCCACCAGCTCCTGGTCCTCCTGGGTGAAGCTCCGGCCCGGGCCCATGCGCCCCACCGACAGCGTTCCCACCCCCCTGCCCCGCGTCCGCAGCGGCACGCACAGCAGGCTGCGCAGCGCCTCGCCCTGCCCCAGCTCCCGCTGTTGGTCTTCCGACAGCTCGGGCACCAGGAGCGGCCGTCCGCCGCGGAGCACGAAGTCGCCCAGCCCCTCGCCGGGGAGCAGCGGCGCCCCATCCTCCCCCTGATTGGAGTGGCTGGCCGCCACCTCCAGCCGCGTCCCGTCGTCGGACAGCAGGCACAGCGTGCACGTGTCCCCCAGGAAGTAGGCGACCTGGCGGGTGATGGTGTCCAGCAGCACGGACAGGTCGCGGTTCGTCGCATCGAAGGCGTCGGACGCTTCCGTGAGCATCTGCAGCCGGGCGGCGGCGGCCCGGGCCACGGCATGGGCCCGGCGCTCCTCCGCCGTCAGGTGGACCCGGTCCAACGCCTGGGCACACGCATGCGCCAGCGCGGTGAAGAAGGCCCGGTCCATCTCCGTGAAGGTCCGGGGCCGCGCGAAGGACAGGCCAATAGCGCCCAGCGCCCGTCCCTTCACCAGCAAGGGCAGCGCGAGCGCCGCCTCGTGAAGGCCTCGCGTATCCATGAGCGGATAACGCGCGCTCCACTCCTCCGGCGACCCCACCCAGATGGCCTGCTGCTCCCGCAGCGACTCCACCAGCGGCATGGCCGCCGTCATCGGGATGCGCCGCCACCGGCTCAGCACGCTCTCCGGGTAGCCAATGGCATCCACCACCTCCAGCGCCTCGCCCTCCGCGTCCAGGAGGTTGACGGTGCCCGCCTTCGCGCCAGCGGCCACCAGCCCTTGTTCGAAGAGCGCGCGGCACACCTGCGGCACGGTGGCCGCCTCCGACAGCCGGGCGGTGAAGTCCCGCAACCGGTCGATGTAGCCCGCGGCCCTCAGCGCGGCATCCCGCGCCTCGGCTTCCTTCTGCCGCAGCAGCTCCGACTGGCGCCGCACCTGCTGCTGCGCGCGGAACAGCTCCACGAAGACGGACACCTTCGAGCGCAGCACCTCCGGCGGAAAGGGCTTCTGGAGGAAGTCCACCGCGCCGGTGGCGTAGCCGGTGACGAGCTCCGTGTCATCCCGGCCGTAGGCGGTGAGGAAGATGATGGGGACGTTGCGCGTGCGCTCACGCTGCTTGATGAGCGCCGCCGTCTCGAAGCCGCTCAGCCCCGCCATCCGCACGTCCAGCAGGATGACGGCGTAGTCCTCGCGCAGCAGGAAGCGCAGGGCCTGCTCCCCCGAACAGGCCTTGTCCATGCGGATGCCCAGCGGCTCGAGGATGGCCTCCAGCGACACCAGGTTCGACACATGGTCATCCACCAGCAGCACGGCGGGGGCATCCGAAACGGCCTTCGCCTGGCGATGGGGGCCTTCATCCGAAATCCGCAGGTGCGTCAGCGTCAGCCGGCTGGCCACGGTGGCCCCCCGGCTGAAAGGGATGCCCCCCCGCTGCAACGGCACCATCGTCGGAATCCCGTCCTGCGACATGAAGAAGTCACCTGGTGTGCGGTGGTCAGGAACTCGGCCCGACGTCTCCGGGCCCCCAGGAGCGGACTGGCCCCCGGAACAACTGGCGGCGCGGAATTACACCGCGTGGCGCGCCATCGTGCCCGGATGAAGGCGAAGGCGCGGCGCCAAGCGTGCGCTATCCATCAGTCCGCGTGCTCAGTAACGCCCCTTCACGCCCAGGATGGGCAGGGCGATGGGGAGCCCCACCGCGTCCTTGCGCAGCGGGAAGCCGTTGCCGCCCTCGTACTCGAAGCCCAACGTCTCCCGACGGAGCGTGACGTTGAGCATGTCCAGATACGCCTCCAGGCTGAAGGTGTCGTAGACCCACGACCTGGACAGCCGCACGTCGAACCGGAGGAAGGCCGGCAGCCGGTCCACGCGGTCCCTGTCCACCTTGACCCAGGCGGGCCTGCCGGAGGCGTCTTCGCCAGGGCGGTGCGTCTGCGTGCCCAGGGTGCCGTACTCAGGGCGCCCGGTATTGAAGTGAAGCACCCCGCCCAGCGTGATGTTGTTGGCGAACTTGTAGCTGAGCACCAGGTTGAGGATGTGCGTCTGGTCGAAGGCGAAGGGCAGGTTCGCCTCCGCCTCGCCCACCCGGTGGCCCTCCGCGTCGTAGCGGTGGAAGCGCGTGCGGCGCGTGCTCCGCTGGAGCGAATACGACAGCCAGCCGAACCAGTTGTCGCCCAGCGGGTGGCGCAGCAGGAACTCCATGCCGTAGGCCATGCCGCTGCCGCGGAAGTCCGGGAAGTCGAAGTCCGAGCGGTCGGGGATGCCGCCGCCGTCCCCCAACTGCATGCCGCGGCGCGAGCCCGCGGGAGGAGTTCCGGTGTCCGGCGTGTCGTCGTCCACCATGCCTTCGTCGGCGAAGGGCGTCAGCTCGAGGGTCCGCAGCATGGGGTTGAGGTAGACGTCCAGCCCCACCTCCAGACCGCGCCACGCCTTCCATTCCGCGCCGACGGAGAGCTGCACGCCTTGCTGGAGCCCCAGCAGCAGGCTCCCCACGTCCACCACGGGCAGGCTGATGAGGGTGGTGGGCGGCTGATGGAAGAGGCCCGCCCCGCCCTTGAGCGTGAGCGCCTCCGACACCTTGTGACGCACGGTGAGACGCGGCTCCAGCGCGCGACGATCAATCCCCGGCGACAGGTGGTAGTTGTCCACGCGCAGGCCGGGCACCACGGCCCACTTCTCATGGGGCTGCCACACCAGCTCCGTCCACGCGCCCATGAAGGTCCCCAGCGCCACGGGCGCCACCTCGACGTCCGCGTCGGAGCCGCCGTCCTGCTGGAGCAGCTCGACGATGGCGCGCTTGTGCTCCACGTCCGCCCCGGCACGCAGCGTGGCGCTGGGGGACAGCGTCGCGGTGTAGCCCAGGCGCGCGGACCAGTGCCCCTGGTCGATATGGATTTCGGTGGCCTCGCCAGGGGGACTGCGGCTGACGATGGCGAAGCGGTCCAGCCCCCACGTCCCGCCCACCTCCAGCTCACCGGGCCCCACGGGGTGCCGGTGCCGCAGGTCCACCCGGTGGAAGATGATGGATTGCATCGCGGTGTCGCCCCAGGCGTCCTGGGCCTCCGAGCCGAAGGTGTCCGAGGAGCCAAAGGCAAACAGGCGCAGCGTGCCCTCGCCCAGTCGCTGCTCCACCCGGCCCTGATAATCCCAGAAGTCGAGCACCACCTTGGGGTTCTCCCGCCCGGGAGGGGGCGGCGACTGGAGCTGGTTCGCCGCCAGGGCGATGAGCCAGGGCGTATAGGAATAGCGGCCGGCCAGGCTGACGTTGGTGCCGGTGTCCTTGAACGGCGTCTCGATGAAGAAGCCCGCGTTGATGAGGTCCGCGTAGGCGCTGCCGTGGACGCCGTCATCCCGCGGGCGGCTGAGACGCCCGTCGATGGCGCCGCCCATCAACCGCCCATACCGGGGCGGCGGCGAGCCTGGATAGAAGTCGATGGCGTCGATGAAGTCCGGGTGGATGACGGCCGGGCCCAGGAACAGGTGGAAGAGGATGGGGACGCGGATGCCATCCAGGAAGTAGCCCGTGGCCGCGGGCTGGCTGCCGCGCACCACCGGGTAGGCCACGCCGGACACCATGCTGCCCACGCCGGGCAGCAGCATGACGACGCGGAAGGGGTCCCCCATGGTGCCAGGAACCTCGCGCAGCTCCGCGTCATGCAGGGTGACGCGGCTCACCTCCGTGCGCTCGCGGTCTCCCCGCACCACCGTCTCGTACGGGTTGATGATGAGCGGCTCCAGCCCGTACACCACCTCCAGCGCCTCGTTCGCCTTCAGGCCCTCGCGGAAGACGCCGGGCTTGTGGCCGGGGGCGGTGATGCGCACCGCATGCACGCCCGCGGGCCAGCGCGCCTCGAAGCGTCCGTCCACGTCCGCCTGCACCGGCGCGTCCGGATGCGCGTCCGACACCAGCGTGGCCCCTACCAGCGGCCGGCGGTTGCCCTTGGCGCGCACCAGGCCCTTCAGGGTGATGGGCGCCGCGGGCGTGGCCCCCTCGGACATGGCCGGCTCGGGCGCCTCGAAGCGGTACTCGAAGAAGAGGCGCACGGCCACCGGCAGGCCGTCCAGGGTGGCGGGGGCGAAGCGCAGCGACGGCGCCGCGTGCAGCGCCGCCCGGTCCAACAAGGGATGCAGCCCTTCCACCAGCGTGGCGGACTCCACCTGGCCCGCGTCGTCGATGAGCAGCTCCAGCTTCACCCCCCCCGCGACGCCGTCGGACGCCAGCCCCGGCGGATAGGGAGCGGGCGAGTCCTGCACCATCACGGGCGGAGTGAACGCGGGCTCGGGAACGCCCGCGTCCTCCGACAAGGGCGCATCCGTCTCCACGGCCCAGCCCGCGTCGGTGCGTTGCAGCTCCCGCTCGGCCCGGGCCGCGCCCCCGTCCTCCGTCGTCCCCGCGTCCTGTGCGTGCGCCCGAGTCCCAAGCATGAACAGGGCCACCACGGCGGCCGCCGTTCGCGTTGCTCGCCTGACTGTCCACCACCCAAGTCCGCGGGTCATTCCCTCACCAGGCAGGGCGCGGCGCACCCTGTCCCCCATGAGGCCAGGGAGACGTCGGAGTGACAAGCGCCTCGGGGTGGACCCGCGCGGGCCGCGTCAGCCCTGGGCGCGGCGCATTGCCAGCCCTGCTCTCGGCCCAATGGCAAGCGCAGCCTTGGGTTCCCCAACGTGCCCGGAGTCCCGGCCTCGGCTGGACGCACGCACACCGGCACCGCCATCCACGCGTGGGAAGCGCCCCTCCGGACGGTCAATGCCTCACCGTCCGGAGCCCGGCCCTCACCGCTCAGGCAGGATGGCGGCCGCGACCTGGTTCATCAGGTTGAGCTGGCTGCGCGACATGCGCCGCAGCGTTCGGAGCACCTTCCGCATCTCCGGCGACTGGTCCCTGTGCCCGGAGTCTCCTTCCCAGAGCGCGGCGCCGACGCTGGCCGCCGTGGCGAGCCCCAGCCCGACGTCCGCCGACAACCGCAGTGCCAGGCACAGCCGGAACAGGGTCGGCACGCTGGGCATCATCTTCCCCCGCTCCATGCGCCCATAGACTTCCGCGGCGATACCCACACGCTCCGCGACATCCGCCTGGGTAAGCCCCGCGAGCAGCCGCGCGCCTCGCGCCGCCTCGCCAACGCTCTCCGCCAGGCGGCTCTCCAGCTGCTCGCGCGACTTCCGGGCGCGCTCCGCCGGGCTTCGGGGCTGGGGCCGCTTGCGGGGAGGAGCAGGACCTTCAAGGTGGGTCTTCACTGCGTCAACCTTGTGAGTACGGGCCAAGCTCACGCCCTGCCCGGGAACAGGTCGCGCTCGGTCACGAGTTTTCCTGCGACTTATAACCCAGCACGTCCTTAGGCGAAATACCGATATGGAGGGTAGTCTCCCGCCTCGCACCCTCAGCGAAAAGTGTCGTACCCGGCACCACACATTCTCTCGCCGGTACGCCGCCATGCACCGGACAGACGTCCAGGCGCCAGCCCGCGTGGCCCGTCCGGCACCGGGTCCATCCGGCCCTACTCGCCATGTCTGTCATTGAGGGGGCGGCCAATCCCTCCACCGAAATTCAATGACCAGGGTTGCCTCGCGAAACCACTCCATGCAATGTGCATCATTACGGCAACACTTCCGCGACCTGTCTGTGCAGCCTCCTGGACCGGAGGCCCGCGGCCGGACGCGTGAGTTTGGGCATGGGCGGCCAGGACATTCGCCGCGCATGTGGGGGCCGGCATCCACCCTGGAGCACAGCACGTCTGGCTTCGGCCTGACGGCGCCCCCCTTTCTTCTGGAGTCCCCCCGCAATGGAATTGAGATTGACCTCGCGCCTGGCGCGAGACCCCGCGCCGCCTCAGCCCCTGGAGCCGGATGCCTTGCGCGAGCTGCGTCAGCGCTGCGCGCTCGCCACCCCCGAGGACACCGCGCGCGGCATGTTCTTCCGGGGGGTCCTGGAGACGGTGCGGCGCGTGGGCGGCTCCGCCCTGGAGCAGCGCTGCCGCCAGTCCCTGCCGGAGAAGCGCTACATCGACTTCTTCAGCTACCCCATCACCCAATTCCTGCCGCTGGCCTTCCAGGCCGCCGACCTGCTCTCCGAACATTGCGGGGGCCTGGCCGCCGCTCATCGCGTCATGGGCCAGAAGGCCGCGCATGACTTCCTGGAGTCCGTCGCGGGCCGCACCCTGCTGATGCTCGCCTATGACGAGCCCCGGCTGCTGCTGGGACAGCTCCCCACCGGGTTCCTGGCGGCGGTGAGCTACGGCGAGCGGACCATGGTGTGGACAGGCCCACGCAGCGGCCGCTTCGTCATGAAGCGGGACTTCATGCCCACGGCGTACCATGAGGGTGTCCTGCACGCCGTCCTGGAAGCCGTGGGCGCGCGCGACATCGGGGTGCAGGGGCGTGAGCTGGGCCTGCTCGACACGGAGTACGCGCTGTCCTGGCGCTGAAGCGCAACAACGCCGGCGGCCCCGTGCTCCGGGCCCCCGGCGGAGGAAAGGCCCCGCCCCACTTCAAGGGGCGAGGCGGCGCTTCGACTACAGCAGCGAGCAGAGCAGCCCGGGGAAGCGCGAACCGGAGGGGCAGTCGTCGCCCTGGCAGTACACGACGCCCGAATCGATGGCGGGGCTGGCCAGCAGCGCGGGAACCTTCACGTTGCAGGTGCCGATGGCGCTGTTGCCGGACACGTCCTTCACGGAGTACGTGAAGTTGTAGACCCGGCCGTTGCCCAACAGGGCCGCCTCGGCGCGAACCATCGCGGACTTGCGGTCCGGGGTCAGCTTGATGTCGTCACACGCCAGCAGCCGGAGCAGGGACAGGGCGTCGTTGGACTCGTCGGAGGTCACGCGGATGATGCTGGCCGACGCCTCCAGGCCGAGCTCGCCGCCGCAGTTGTCGACGGCCGGCATCGCGCAGTCAGACAGGGGCACCAGCACGTAGTCAGACCCCAGGACCGGCTGGATGACCAGGCCGCGGTTGGCGCCCGGCGTGGGGGCGCTGACGTCCACCACGGTCACGTTCGCCGAGCACGTGCTGGTGGCCGCGCCGTCGGAGACCAGGAGCTGCGCGCTCGTGGTGCCCAGCCCGTAGGGGCCCGCGGGCGACTGCGCCACGGAGAACGGCCCCGGGAAGCCGTCTGGATCGAACGAGCCGTTGTCGATGCTGGCGCTGCCCTGACAGGCCGCGTCCGCGGGGACGGTGACGCTCTGGCAGCTGGCCACCGGCTGCTGGTTGGTGGCACAGGGAATCTCGAAATCGATGGAGGCGAAGTTGTTGTCCTCGTCGTCCTCCGGATAGGTGCCGTCCTCGTCCGCGACGACCACCACCTTCGTGGTGCCCTCCGGCACCGTGTACGACAGCGAGAAGGGGAAGCTCTCCCCTCCCACCAGCCAGGGGACGCTGATGGTGCCCAGCCGCACGCCGCCAGCCCCCGGCGTCCCCGCGTACACCGCCGCGGTGGAGTTCCCGATGCCCGTGGGCCGCTCGTTCTTGATGGCCGCGGAGAGCGTCAGCGCCGTCGCCGCGCACGAGGCGGACAGGTCCACAACGCTCAGGTCCAGCCCCGTCTCCTTCGCCTCCTGACGCAGGACCTCCATGTCGATGTCTGCCGGGCTCTGCTCGGGGAGCGCCCCCTCACAGCCCGTCAGAAGAAACAACGCCGTCAACGTCGAGACGCCATGATTCCGTGTCATGTCTGGTTCCTGGCATGCCGGGAGCACGCCTGCTCTGCAGGGGGAAATGCCTCTCAACGAGGCAGCGCTTTTATGTCGATTCGTTTCCCCGGATACCACGGACTCCCAGTGCACGTGGAGACAATTATTTCCACCAGCCTGTATGAAGTCCGCGCCCCCACCGGGGTAATGGACGACACCTCACCTTGACTCTTGATAATCCAGACATGGGGCGATTCATGCCTGACACCCCTGGGTGTCATTATCGACGATGAATACACACCCCTCAAGAGTCCCCGTCCAGAGGTCTGCGGTTGGCGGAGGGGGCAAGTCGCGACTGAATGCCAACAGCACCAACAGCAGCAAGCCGTGTCATGGGCCGGGGTCGTGGATCCGCAGCGGGGTCACCGCAGTTGTTCGTAGTGGGTCGGCCAAGCGGATCGCGGTCAGAGTTGAAAGAAACGAGGTCCGTTGTCGGGTGAGTTCTTACCCGGCAGCCTCACGCGAGCATCCTCGCGCGTCCATGAGCACCGCCGGAGCGGCGCGGGCAGGGACAGCGCGCGGATGAGTTACCGGAGAGCCGACATGGACGGGCTGAGAGAGCTGGTGCGGCAGCACCGCATGGGGACGGGTGCGCGCGAAGTGGCGCGACTGTTCGGGATGGGGCCGAACACGGAGAGGTCGTCCCGTCGGGGAGTTTCGGCCCCAGGCTGGTGGCGTCGACGACCTACCTGACGGGGGCCATGCGCCTGTCGAAGCGACTGGTGAAGTCCTTCTTTGCGGACGTGCTGCGGGGGCCGGTGGGGTTGGGGCAAGTGCCGCGCCTGGACGCCCAGGTGACCTCGGCGCCGCAGGCGCCCCGGTACATGTGCGCGCAGCAGGTGGCGCACGGAGGTTGGTGGACCACACGGTGGCGTTGTTCTCCCTGCACCAGCGGGCGCGCGATGGCACGCTGCGCTGGAGCACCTTCCAGCCTCAGCCTGTCGTGAATGGCCCGCAGCCCATGACACTCGAGGCGTGGGGGCGCCACTACAACACCCGTCGCCCCCACCAGGCGCTCGACTGGAAGACGCCCGCCGAGGTGCGCGCGGAGAAGCTCGCCAGCCCCCCCTGCGCGAGGTCACATAGCAGCACCTCACCGACACGCCGCTCTCACCCGCCTATTTCCGTCGGCGCGCGTGTCTTGACTGCGAGAGGGACACTCCCCAGACGCTTGTGACTATGCCTGCGCCACCTTCCTCTCAGAGTGCTGAGCTGGAAGATACTCTTCCGGTGGAGCCGAAAACCCATTCCAAAACACCCATAGCCGTCGACACTTTGGGCACTTCAGAAAGCTACTCATGGCGGCGTAAACAGACTCGGAGTCAACTTGGCCTGAAAATCGATCAAAGTCCACATCCGACACAAACAGCCATTCATCGGGACAAGGAATCTGGCCGTACGAAATCTGCTGTCCACACCTGCAGCTCAAGCTAGGCACTAATTTCCTCCCAAAATTATCACATCCCGAATGTTATTTGCCCCGACGCCTCGCACTCGCTCTAGCACATTGCCGAGTTGAGCTCTCGTCACCGAAGTCTGGCTCAAATCGAGCACGATGCCCTCCGCCTGGGAGTTTTTCTTGGCAATTGCCGAGATGATGCGGTTCGCGTTTGTGGTTGTAGGCGTATACACATCATAGCGGACACCGTCGACCAAGAGGTCCGAAGTGCCTCCGGCCGTCCGTGTTCCCACAGGTGGCCGGTCAAGTCCCGAATCGTGTGTAGTTGGTTCGGAGGGGGTTCGGGGGAGGAAGGCTCCTTGACGGTATCATTCAGCGGTGTCTGAGTTTGACTTCAGGAGGTCCATGTCGAGATAGCGGCGGTCGTCCCAGATGCCTGTGACTTCGAGGGCGACAGCGGTGATGAGGCGCAGCGCGCTGGCGCGGTCCGGGAAGGCGCCGACGGAGCGGATGCGGCGTTTCACCTCGCCGTGGAGACGCTCCAGGCCGTTGGTGCTGCGCAGGCGCTTCCAGTGGGCCTTGGGAAAGGCGAAGAAGCAGGTGGCGGCGGCGAAGCCCTCGCGCAGGCACTCCATGGCCTCGGACACTTGGCGGCCCAGGCCCTCCTGGAGTGCCGCCAGTCGCTTCCTGGCGTCCTGGAGGGTGGGTGCCTCGAAGGATGGCCGACGTCTCCTTGCCCAGCCGTCCTCGCAGCCTCCAGGGGGCCTTGGCGAGCACGTTGCGGGTCAGATGCACCGTGCAGCGCGGCAGCTTCGCCTCGGGGAGTTCCCCACTGCGACGCTTGTAGCGGCCCAGCACGTCCCCCGCGCTACCACTGTGCCTCGTGCGTGGCACCGCCACGTCCACGGCCCCCGCCGTCGTCACCAGCGTGCGCAGGTAGCTGCCATTGCGTACGTCCACCCGGCCCACTATCCGCTGCCACCGGCCAGCCCCCACCAACTCCCTCACCTCTTCCTCCAGCAGCGCCTCCAGCGTCATCCGGATGGCTCCGCGGAACAGCGCACGCAGGTCGGCCTGCCCCTCTTCGTGCGCCGGGGCTTCAAACTCGCTAACGTCCACGTCGGGGAACTCCTCGGCTCCTCTGCTAGGAGGAGACCGGCTCGGTTGGTTTCACCGAGGAGCTTCCCTCTTTCCCGCTCGTCCCTCCTCGCCATCTACACACTTATAGGGACACGACCCGGGATTGCGTATCAGAGCAATGGCGAATTTAGGGGCTGGATTTTGTAGGGAACAGTGATCTCATTCGCCAAATGGAGGCCGTCTGTCCAGTTTCCACGGTCGGCGTTGAGCGTTAGAACGCCCCCGATGCGCTGCAAAACGATGTGCTCTCCATTGAAAAGGAGGACACCATCGCGGCCATGCTCGAGCAGGAGCAATGATGCGCGCAACATAGTTCGGCATCCGGCGGCATACTCAGGGCTATTGGGATTGAGTCTGAAGCCGACCAGCATGGTGGGCTTGAAGTGGAAATCCTCCTCAAACAGGGACCGACTCTCCTCATCGAGACCCATGGCCCAAATCCATAGGGCGGGTCCAATCAAATGAGATTCATCGCCCCATGAAAGACCAAATTGGTCGGCAAGGAGGCGAAGAGCCTGCATTGGCGCCATGTCGGCTTCAAACTTAAGCCCATTCTCAAGACCCATGACATACTCCTGTCGGACAAGCCTATCTGTCATCAGCAACAGCCCTGTTGAACCCCGAGCACCTGCTTCAAGGGTAAATCAAGGAGACCTTCCCATCTTTGATGCCCAATACTTCCTTCAGCCCCTGAATGGGATATTTAAGAAACTGTTCCCGAACCTCGGCGACTGACACAGGAGTGTCTTCCAAGTTCATGACAATTCGATCCGCCTGCCCTGACTCCACTTTGGACTCCCTGACGTAGTCCCACATTTTCTCACTCTCCTCCCATTTGGAGCATAGCAGTCCGCATACTCTCCATTGATTTCATAGTCAGGCTCCTTGCCATTGGGCTTTGGAGCCGGGTTCTGCTCAACGTGATATCCATTATCTGCGAGAATCTCGGCCGACTCATTCTCTCGCTGAATGGATTTACTGTTGGCTGGATCCTTGTCATGCGGCCCTGGGGTGGTTTTTCGTCCCGTAAGGCTCCCCTTGAGCTTGGGTCCACCGCCACTTCCTGCCGCCTGACTGAGGACAACGATGGTTCCAACTCCTGCCCCCACTACTGTGGCCATCTTCCCAACCGGCATGGCGACACGCTGAATCGCCAGAGCGCCCTGGGCGGAGAGCGAGAGCACGGGCACCATGGCTTCGGCGCCACCCATGGCGCTTGTCAGAGTCCGCGTGACATCGTTGGTGGAGCCCCCGGCAATCAACAGGGAGGTACTCAGCCTGGCGACCGCCTTCATCTGCTCGCCGGCCGTCATGTACCGGAAGCGCGCCCAGTAGTCGGGGGAAGACGCAATGAGGGCGGCCACGCCCGCGGGCAGATGTCGCAACGCGAGGATGCTGTCCGTCGGACACGTGAAGAAGTGACCCAGGGCGTGGTACAGCTCGACAAAGGCGTCCTCCGCACCGTCTAACGTACGACTGACGACGTCCGCGTCGTCATATACCTCTGCATACGCCCCTTCGTTCAGCTCCCGGAATTGGGCGTCGAGGAGGCGGAATACGCCGCCTTGGCTGCCGTAGAAACGACCCAACTCGAAGCCGTGCGCGCGGAAGGCCCCGTCCTTCCACTCCACCTCGGCCACCCTCTGCTGGGTGCGCCCATTGCGCACCCACGCCAGATAGCCGTCCGGTCGAAGTACGGCTACGCCCTGGAAGCGCGCTACCCGGCGCAGCAGTTCGGCCCGGGACACCTCTCTGCCCTCCAGCACCTCGCGTAACAGGTGGCCCACGGCCATTCGAGGCGGGAAGTTCCCTAGCGTCACCGGAGTCTCCACCAGCAATGCCAGCAGGCGAGCCGCTTCTTCTGGGGTGAAGGGGTTGACGCGCGGAGGGAGTACGTCGGTGTCGCCGAGGCCCGCCAGCACCAACAGCTTCTCGAAGGCGTCCACCTCCAGCATTCCTGTTTCCACCGCGAGCACGGCCATATCGGCTGGAGAAGCCGCGATGACGGCTGTACCCATGGAGGCGCGCCCAGGGCGGCGACGACGAAGCCGCGCTTCCTCGCCCTCATCCGTCGAAGCGGCGGCGGACGAGGCCACCAGGTACGTATTGCCCGCACTGCGGCTCAACGTTCCGGCGTGTGACACGCGCGCCCCCTGGCCCAGCGCCACTCCATGGCCGGACAGAGGCGTCAGCGTGGCACACCCAGACGCCAGCAGCATGGTGCCCAACATGGCCGCCCACTTCCCCAGAGACTCAGCGGCCATTGTCCACCCCCATGCCGAGCGACGCGAATGCCCCCGGACGCAACGGGCCTTCCGCCGTGGGGTACAGCAATGTACCGCCCTGCCCGAGCGCATAGAGCCGTCCCCCCAAAAAGCGCCAGCGCACCTCTCCAGAAGCCAGGTAGCGGGCCCCCGGCTGACGCATGCCCACGGCCAGTCCCTTCACCGCCACCTCCAGGTTGCGGTGCAGCAGTTGCACCGCCAGCCGTCCGTCCACGTCCACGCGGCCCCAGCTGAAGGCCTCGGCGCCCATGGAGAGGTGCAGGTGGCGCTGCAATACCTCGCCCAGCAACACCGCGTCCCATGCCACCATGGCTTCCGCATACACGGAGTACCCTTCCGGGAAGGACGCGTGGGCCAACGGCAGGCCCGAGGTGCCCGCCGCCTGCAACCGCGCCAACTCGTAGTCCGCGCCAAAATAACCCTGCCGAAAGCCTCCATGCTGCCGGCGTGCTTCCAGCCGCAGCCTCAAGTCCAGTGTCGGTGTCACCGAGTCTGCGCCGACGCCAGCCACGGCACCCCAGGCGCCTCCTGCACCGGGGCGGCCGCCCCATCCGGCAAACACGTGCATTTCCAGGGCGCGCCGCCCCTCGCGCTGCACCAGCAGCACCGCCGTCGCGTCCAGGTGCGCCAGCGTCACCTCGGCCGACTTCACCTCCCCACGTCCCCAGTCGTGAATGGCGGAGAGCGAGAGGGTGTAGCGCCCCGGCTGCTTCGGCCGGCCGAAGAGGACGTGCTGCACGTCCAACTCGAGTTCCCCACCCATGAGACGGGCTCCCAGCACGTCAGAGGAGAATGCCTCCATGTACAGAGGCCCCAGCGTGCCGGTGAGAAGGGCACCCGCAGGGTGGTAGTCCGGGTTCGTGCGGTTGGAGTAGCGCTGCACCAGGTGCCCGGAGACCAGGTGAAAACCCTCCATTGCCCCCACCCACAGCGCGACGGGGGATGTGTCCGCGCCCAGCTTGAGGGCGCGCACCAACTGGCCCCAGTCCGACAGGCTGTCCCAGTCCTCCTTTCGAACCAAGCCCGCCCCTTCTCCCCCTCCCCACATGCGCAGCCGCACCGGCGCACCCGCGTTGAGGCCAAACTTCTCTCCGCCGTCGATCACCAGCGTCGGCTCCAGTTGAATGAAGCCCTCGTCCTCGCCAACACCTCGCCTGGGCAGTAGCGTCAGCGTGGTGGCCTCCAAGCGCAGCAGGTAGCCCCACCTCGCAGCCGAAGGGGGCAGGACGGGCAACTCGTCAGGGGCAGGGGCCCGGTCTGGCGGCGTCGGCGCGACCTCAGATGGCGCACCTCGCTCAAGAGGCCTGCTCTCGTCAGGAGGCGGAGGCAGAGTGCCATCCTGCGCTTCGGCGGGCATGGCCACGTCCTCGCCGGCCTGAGGCTCCGCGAATTCCTTCGCCCACCCCATCCCGGGCAATAACAAGGGCAGCATCAGCGTCGCGGCCCCAAATCGACTCAGAGACATGTGCACCTCCCATGAAACTCCTCGTGCAGGAGGAAGGACGCAGTTTCCCCGACAGGTCCGACAGGGCGCCGGGCCACGGGCAGATGCATTGCATTGATGTCATCACCGCCCCCCTGACCGCGCTTGGTCATGGGCAGACGTGTCACGCCAGTACCCGTTCAGAGGTCCGAGGCTGTCAAAGCCCAACTGCATGGCCAGCCTCCCCCTCCCTACTGCCCATTCATGTCTCGGCTTCCGCCGTCCAGTCCGCCCTGCACGCTGAACGGCCCCCCCCAAGACAGGCGCCGTGCATCCACGGCCCCATGAGTCACCCCGGACACATCCGCGAATAACCAGACATCACTGCCAACCCCCGCATCGTGTCGCGGTGGACATCCGAGACGTCCACGGGCGGACGCATCGCCCTGGGGCCCTGGCGGACATTGGACTTCAGTACAAGGCTACGGCCTCATGTCCACGCCCAACCTCGTCCTCCTCGTGGAAGACCACGCCGACAGCCGGGAGCTGTTGGAGGAGTTCCTCACCCTGGAGGGCTTCACCGTGGAGACGGCGGGCAACGGACTGTCCGCCTGGGAGCGCCTGAGCCGCCCGCCCCTGCCGGCTGCCGTCCTCCTGGACCTGATGATGCCGGTGATGAGTGGCTGGGAGCTGATGCGCCACGTGCGCGAGGACGCGCGGCTGAGCACCCTGCCGGTGGTGGTGGTCTCCGGGGCGGGAAGCTCCCAACCCCTGCCGGAGGGCATCCGGGCCACGGTGCCCAAGCCCGTGGATTTATTCGAGTTGCGCGCCACCCTGGAGCGGGTGGTGAGCCCCAGCTGAGCGCGTCATTCCATCGGCATGCGGGGCAGCGTCACCCGGACGGTGGTGCCCTCCTGGGCGGTGGAGCTCACCTCGATACGTCCGCCGTGGCCCTTCACCACCTGCTCGACGATGTAGAGCCCCAGCCCCAACC
>NZ_JABFNS010000042.1 GCF_013116825.1 Myxococcus xanthus | reverse complement strand
ACAGCGCCGGTCCTCCTCCCCCCCCCGGGTGGTGAGGATGACCACCGGGAGCCTCGAATGGACGGGGTGCCCCTTCAGGCGCCGGGCCAGCTCCAGGCCGTTCACCCCCGGCATCTCCAGGTCCGTGACGACCAGGTCCACGGGATGAGACTCCAGGACCTCCAGGGCCTCCGCGCCGTCCGAGGCGATGACGGTGTCGTACCCCACCGCCTCCAGCAGGTTGGCGATGAGCTCCCGGGTGAGGGGCGAGTCGTCCACCACCAGGATGCGGCGCCGCCGGGCCTCGGGACCGGGCTCCACCGATGGGGGAGGACGCGGCAAGGCATTGCCTTGGTGAGCGCTGGCGGTGAGGAAGGCCGCCGAGAGCACCATGGCCAGGCGCCCATCCGCCAGGGACGTGGCCCCGGTGAGGTGGCCGAAGCGGCCCAGGATGCCTTTCAGGGGGAGGATGGCCTGGACCCGCTCCTCCAGGACGCGGTCCACCACCAGCGCAGCCGCGCCGCTCTGGCTCTTCACCACCAGGGCCAGCTCACCCTCGCGAGCGGGCCGCGGAGGCCCCAGCCCCAGCAGTGACGACAGCGGGGCCAGCGGCAGGACCCGGCCTTCCACCAGGAGCGACGGGCGGCCGGCCACCTCGCATTGGTCCGCCGAGTCCACCTTCAGCGCCCGCGAGACATGGGTGGCGCTCAGGGCCAGCGTCTCCGTCCCCACCTGGATGAAGAGCAGCGGGGCCACGGTGAGGGAGACGGGGACGCGCAGCTCGAAGATGGTGCCCCAGCCCGGTGCAGACTCCACCCCGACGTCGCCGCCCAGGGCCTGGATGGAGGTGCGGACCGCATCCAACCCCACGCCCCGGCCCGACAGGTCGGTGACGACGTCCCGCGAGGTGAAGCCCGGCAGGAAGATGAGCTCGCGGGCCGCGGCGTCCGACAGGGCGTTGGCGGCGCTCTCGTCGAACAGCCCCCTGCGCACGGCCACCTTGCGGAGTTGGACGGGGTCCACGCCCATGCCGTCGTCCTCGACACGGAGGTTGATGCGGTTGCCCTCTCGAGCGGCACGCAGCGTGAGACAGCCACGCGGCTTCTTGTCCGCCGTGACGCGGTCCACCCGCGTCTCCAGGCCGTGGTCCAGGGCGTTGCGGACCAGGTGCATCAACGGCTCGCGAAGCGCCTCCACGACGGCGCGGTCGGCGCGAGTGTCCTCGCCATCGACGACCAGCTCCACCTCCTTGCCCAGCGCGCGGGACAGGTCGCGCACCATGCGCGGGTAGGGCTCGAAGAGGACGGAGAGCGGCAACATGCGCAGCGTCTGCACCTCCTCCACCAACATGCCCAGGTCGCGCAGCTCCGCGTTGGAAAGCAGCTTCGACTCGCGGTGGAGGACCGCGGCCATCTCCTTGGCGGAGCCCAACCGTGCCGCCAACGCGGCGCCCGCGGGCCCCAGGTCTTCCGCCTCGCGGGCAAGCTGGCTCAACTCACGGGCCAGGGCCAGGCGCCGGGCATTGGCCAGCTCCCGGCGACGCGCCACCTGCGTGAGGTTGGTGACGGCGCTGGTGAGCAGGTCCAGGCTCTCCACGCCGATGCGCACCGCGGTGTCCGGACGTGACTCGGGCTGCCGGGGCGCCGTGAGGCCGTTGGCCCCCTGCGCCGTCGGAGCCGAGGAGGCCGCCCGGGCTCCCGCGCCGGAGGACGCCGCGGCGCCAGAGGCTTGCGGAGAGACGAGGCTCGGCATCGCGCTCCGGCCCGGTGAGGGCACGTGAGGCCGGCCCCCCTCCGCGACGGGGACCGTCAACAGCCGCCCCGGAGAAGCCCCCGGGTTCGTCTGCGCGGCGGAGTGGGGACCACCTTGGGCGCCTACACGGCCAGCGGCCTCCGGAGTCGCGGGGGCGCCTTCTGCCGGCGCGAGATTTCCGGGCGGCAGCCGCACCGACTCGGAGCGGACGCACTCCTGCAACCACGCGACGAGCCGCTCCACCGCGAGCGGCGGCTCATCGGCGGCCTGCGTCCCGGAGAACACGAGCACGGCGTCCACCGTGGTCAGCAGCGCATCCGTGGACGCGGGGGAGAGCGCGTAGCGCAAGGGCTCGGTGCTGCGAACCAACTCCTCCATCTCGTGCACCAGCGCGTTGACGTCATCGAAGCCCATCATCCGGGCTTCACCCTTCAAGCCGTGCAGCTCTCGCAGCACGCCCCGCCCCGCCTCCGCGCTGGCGCCAGACTCCAGCTCCATCAAGGACCGGGTGATGCGCTCCAGGCGCACCGTCACCAGGTCCCGGAACTGCCTGAGCAGGCGCTCGCTCGGGGTCACCCGCCCTCCTCCCCCAGCGGCTCCTGGCCAATCTGGAAGCGCTCCACCACGCCCTGCAGGTCCCTGGCGAGCACGAGCAGGTCCGTGTTCGCCGTCGTCACCTGCTTGGTGGCGTTGAGGCTCTGCTGGGTGATGCGGAGGATGTCCGCCATCGTGTCGGCGAGCTGGTCGGTGCCCATCTGCTGCTGCTGCGTGGCCAGGGAGATGCTGCGAACCGAGTAGGACGTCTGCCCGGCCAGGTCGACAATCTGCCGCAGCGACTCGGACACCTGCTGCGCCAGCGTGGTGCCCGTCTCCACCGCGCGCACGCCGCCCTCGGTGGCGGACACGGCCGCGGCGGAGGCTTCCCGCACCTCCTCGATGAGCCCCTCAATCTCCTTCGTGGACTCCAGCACGTTCTCCGCCAGCCGCCGCATCTCCGCGGCCACCAGCGAGAAGCCCCGGCCCACCTCACTGGCCTTGGTGCCCTCCAGCTCGGCGTTGAGCGCCAGCAGCTCCGACTTGTCGGCGACGCCGTTGATGAACTCGACGATCTTGCCAATCTGCTGCACGCGCTTGTTGAGCCGCACCACGGCGGAGGAGATGGCGCCGTTGTCCTGGCGCATGCGCGCCATGGAGCCCAGGAAGGCCTCCGCGCTCCCCTGCCCCTGCTGCGCCGCGCCCAGCGTGCGCTGTGCAATCTCCGCCACCGAGCCCGCGTTCTCCGCGATCTGCCGCGCCGAACGCGCCAGCTCCTCCGTGGTGGCGCTCGTCTCGTCCAGCGAGCTGGCCTGCTCCGTGGCGCCCGCTTCGTAGCGTCCCGACGTGGTGAGAATCTCCTCCGTGGTCGCCGAAATCTGCGCGCCCGCGCGCTGCAACTGCGACATCACGTCCGCCAGATGCACGCGCATGGTGGTGAACGCCGCGGAGACGTCCCAGACCTCGTCCTCCGCGGGCACCACGCGCGGGCTGGCCAGGTCCCCCTCGGCGATGCGCTTCGCCTCGCGCGACAGCTCCCGGAGGGGCCGCCCCAGCATGGTGCCGCCCAGGTAGGCGGCCGTCAGCGCCAGCGCGAAGACGAGCAGCACCAGCCCTCCGCCCTGCGTCAGCGCCTCGACTCGAAGCTCCTGCGCCAACATCACCTGACGGCTGACGTCCCGCTCCGCCATGAGCCGGGTGAAGATGTGGTTGCTCAGCGCCGACGCGAGCTGCGCGGACAGCACCGCGGGCGTCATCACCGCCACGAAGGCGAAGGCCGCCAGCCGCGCACGCAGCTCCGCGCGCCGGGGCATGGCCTCGATGAGCTGCGCGTGCGTCATGCCCAGCTCCGCCAGCCACAGCACCACCTTGCGCGAACGAAGCACGACCAGGCAGTACACGAGCAGCGCGGTCAACGGCCCGAAGAGCAGGCCCAGCGCGGCGATGCGAGCGGCCACCGCCAACTCCACGCCCACGCCCAGCCACATGCACGCGCCCAGGGCCAGCGTGGTGACCAGCCACAGTCCCAGCGACCCCAGGAAGGCCTCGTCCGGCGCGCGCGTCACCTCCGCCACCGCCGACGCCAACGTCTGCGGCGTGGTGGGCACATCCCCACGCTCCAGCCCGCGCAGGGTGCGCTGCCGGCCCAGGGACACAGCGGCCCCCGACACCAGCGCCGTCGCGCAGAGCGCACCGCCCAGGATGCCCATCAAACCCATCCGGCCCGCCAGCGGCTCGGCGAGGGTGAGCGAGGCGAAGCGCAGGCTGAGCGCCGCGCCCACCAGGTTGGCCAGCGGGACGGGCGCCATGAGGTGCCGGCTGAAGGAGGCCCGTCTGGGGGGCTTCTGCGCGCTCACGCGTCACCTCCCGGCCCGACGTGGAAGCGCTCCACCGCGTCTTTCAAATCACGCGCCAGGGTGGACAGGTCGGCGTTCGCCGCCGCCATTTGCTTGGTGGCCGCGAAGTTCTGCTCGGTGACGCGGAGGATGTCGCCCATGGCGGCCGCCAGCTGGTCCGTCCCCGTCTGCTGCTGCTGCGTGGCCAGGGAGATGCTGCGCACCGCGTGGGACGTCTGCCGGGCCAGCTCCAGGATGAGGCTCAGGCTTTCGTCCACCTGCGCGGCCAGCACCGTGCCCGCGTCCGTCGTCTTCAACCCCGCCTCGGTGGCCATGACCGCGGCGTGCGTCGCATCGCGAATCTCCGCGATGAGCTGTTCAATCGCCTTCGTGGAACGGATGACGTTCTCCGCCAGGCGCCGCATCTCCGCGGCCACCAAGGAGAAGCCGCGGCCCACCTCGCCCGCCTTGGTGCCTTCCAGTTCGGCGTTGAGCGCCAGCAGGTCGGACTTGTCGGCAATCTCGTTGATGAACTCCACCACCTTGCCAATCTGCTGCACGCGCTTGTTGAGCCGCACCACCGCGTCCGCGATGGCCTGGTTGTCCTCCTTCATGCGCTGCATCGCGCCCAGGAAGGCGGCGGCGCCTCGCTGCCCCGTCTGCGCGGCGGCGAAGGTCGTCTCGGCGATGGCGGACACCGACTCCGCATTGCCGGCAATCTGCTGCGCCGAGCGAGCCAGCTCCTCCGTGGTGGCGCTCGTCACGTTGAGCGACGCGGACTGCTCATCCGCGCCGGACTCCTGCTCACCGGACGTGGCCACCAACTGCTCGGTGGTGGTGGAAATCTGGAGGCCCGCGCGCCGCAGCTGTGCCAGCGCCTGCCCCAGCTGCGTCTGCATCTGCGCGAAGGCGGCGGAGGTGGCCCACACCTCGTCCTCCGCGGCGATGATGCGCGGCGGGCGGAAGTCGCCCTGGGCGATGCGCGTGGCGTCCTCGGTGATGGAGCGCAGCGGCTCGGCGATGACGGCGCCGCCCACGTAGGCCGTCATCATCACCAGCACCGCGACCAATCCAGCCACCGCGAGCCCGCTCGTCTCACTGGCCTGTCCCGCCACGTCGCGCTGCACATGGGCTGGCGCGCCCACCATCGCATCCACCGCGTCCATCACCCGCGTCACCGACGCGTCGAGGATGAAGAAGGACGGGCTGAGCACGGCGATGGCGGTGAAGAGCACCATCCGCCGGCGGATGTGCAGGCGGCGGGGCGGCGCCGTGGCAACCACCTCCAGCGGGGACAGTCCCTCGGCCGCCACCAACTCCACCGCCTTGCGGGCGCGGCGAGCCACCATCAGGTAGACGAACAGCGCGCTCAGCGGCCCCAGGAACAGGCCCATCAGCGCGAGCCGCATCCCCAGCATCCATGTCCCGCCGACGAGCGGAACGAAGACGAGCGCCACGCCCAGCGAGGCCAACAGCCAGCACTGAAGGACGAAGGCGAAGCTCCGCTCCGGGAAGGAGCGCGCTTCCAGCAGCGCCTTGAGCAGGGCCTCGTGTGTGGATGGCAGCCGGCCTTCGCCCAGCGCGTACAGCACCCGGAGCGCGCGCCTTCCATGGACGCCGGTGAACCAGAGCGCCAGCGACAGCGCCAGGCCGACCAGCAGCAGGAAGGGCCCCCAGGTGCCCTCGGGCACCGTGCCGGTGAGCTGGCAGTGCAGCAGCACCAGCACCGTGCCCATGGAACTGCCCAACAACGCGGGACGCGCGGTCCACCGCGCCAGGCCCCTCATGCCCCCGGGCACCGTCATGCCCCCTCCCCTGGATGCCCGCGCAGGAAGCGCTCGAAGTCCGCCAGTCCCACGAGGGGCCACAGCGCGCCTCGCGCCATCACGAAGCCCTGGAGGCTGCCCCCCGACGCGCGCACCGTCACCGGCGGCGCGGGCAGCACCCGGTGCGGCTCCGCGTCGATTTCCAGCGCGTCCACGCCCACTGCCCCGCCCGAGGCGGACACCAGCACGCGGGCGGACCCCTCCGTCTCATGGAAGGCCCGGCGCGCGGAGGCCGCCGCGTGCCCGGAGGGCGACGTGATGGAGGCCACCTCGTGCGCATGGAAGGCGAGCCGGTGGGGACCGGCATGGCACAGGAGCATTCCCCGGACGTGGCCCGGCGGATCCATGACTCAGGTCCCCTGACTGAGGTGGTCGAAGAGCCCTTCCGGGTCGATGACGGCCACGTCCCGGGGGCCGCTCTTGGCGGGGCCTCGCAGGTGGACATGGACGCCCGTGGGGCCCAGGGGCTCCAGCGTGCCCGTCACCGGGGAGACGCCGGCCACCGTACTGGCCGTGAGGGCCAGGGTCCCACGCGGCAGGCGGACGAGCACCGCCCTTCGGGAACCCTGACTGACGCCGCCCACCAGCAGGCCCATGTCCACGACGGGGATGACTTCACCCCGGTGCGCGAACACGCCCAGCAGGTGGGCTGGAGCGCCGGGCACCCGCGTGAGCTCGGGGAAGGTCACGACCTCCGCCGCGCTCTCCGCGGGTACCGCATACCAGCTGCTGCCACAGGCGAAGACGAGATAGGACTGACGCGCTTCCGGCTCTTGGACGGCCATCACACGCGCAGCCTACCTCAGACTAGCGCTGGAACTCGACGCGGCGGTTCTCGGACCACGCGTCTTCGGACGAAGCGGAGTTCACCGGGCGGGTCTCACCATAGCCCACCGTGCCCAGCTGGCTGGCCGGCACGCCCAGGTCCGTCAGGTAGCGCTTGACGGACGCCGCGCGGCGGTTGGAGAGCTGGAGGTTGTACTCCTCGGTGCCGCGCTCGTCGGCGTGGCCCGCCAGGGTGACGCGGCCCGGCGCCGTCTTCATGCACTGCGCCAGGTCGGACAGGCGCTGCTGCGCGTCCGCGGACAGGCCGGACTCGTTGAAGCCGAACGCGATGGGGCTCCAGTCGCAGCGCTCCGCGGAGGCCGTCACGCACTGGCCGGCCTGGCACTCCTGGCCCTCGCCGCAGTCAGTGCTGGACGCGCAGGTGTTCTCGGGAACCTGGCAACGGCCGGACTCGCACTTGCCGCCGCCGGGGCACTGGGTGTCCTGCTGGCACTGGGCCTCGGCGCACTTGCCGGCCTCGCAGATGCGGCCGCTGCCACAGGCGCTGTCCGTGGTGCACTCAGGCGGCTTGGGGGCGCACTTGTTCGCCTGGCAGGTGAAACCCTCCTGGCAGTTGGCGTCGGTGGCGCACTCCTGGCACTGGCCCTGGACGCAAACTTCGCCCTTCTCCGCGCAGTGCTCGTCCTCGTTGCACTTCGGATAGGAAGGGGTGCAGCCGCCCATGATGGCGACGGCGAGGGAGAGCCCCGCCAAAAGGGAAATCTGACGCATTATTTCCTCCAGAATTCTGTAGTCGAAAACGCGCCCGCGCCCGCGGGGTGTAGTCGTTGGCGTGTAGTCTCACTGGAGGGGGTGAGTCAAAACATTTGTCCCGCGCAGGACACCCCACCCCATCGTCGAAACCCTTGAATCTCCAAATATTTTCCGTGAGATTGTCACGATTGACCCGCGTGTGGCGCGCCCCGCGGCTCGCCTCGGGGAAAGCCCGCCATGCCCGCCTCTGTCCTCATCGTCGATGACGAGAAGAACATCCTCCTCACCCTGAGCCAGTCACTCCAACTGGCGGGGTATCAGACGCACCTGGCCAACAGCGGGCAGGTGGCCCTGGATGTCGTCAGCGCCCGTCCCGTGGACGCGGTGCTGATGGACGTGAAGATGCCGGACATGGACGGCCTCACGGCCCTGGCCAAGCTGACCGAGCTGAAGCCGGAGCTGCCCGTCATCATGATGTCCGGGCACGGCACCATCGACACCGCGGTGAAGGCCACCCAGCTGGGGGCCAGGGATTTCCTGGAAAAGCCAATCGCCCGGGAGCGGCTGCTGGTGGCGCTGCGCAACGTGCTCAAGCACCAGGCCGCCATGGCGGAGCTCCAGGAGCTGCGGGCGCAGCTGGGCCGCTACGACATGGTCGGCAGTGGACCGGCCATGCAGCGCATCTTCTCGCTCATCCAGCGCACGGCGCCGTCCGAGGGCCGGGTGCTGATTACGGGTGAGAACGGCACGGGCAAGGAGCTCATCGCGCGGGCGCTGCACCAGCACTCGAAGCGCAAGGGACAGCCCTTCGTGAAGCTCAACTGCGCCGCGGTGCCGCATGAGCTCATCGAGAGCGAGCTGTTCGGCCACGAGAAGGGCGCCTTCACCGGCGCGGTGAGCGTGCGGCGAGGCAAGTTCGAGCTGGCCCACGAGGGCACGCTCTTCCTGGACGAGATTGGCGACATGCCGCAGGCGATGCAGGCCAAGCTGCTGCGCGTGTTGCAGGAAGGCGAGCTGGAGCGCGTGGGCGGCGCGGAGACGCACAAGGTGGACGTGCGCGTCGTCGCGGCGACGAACAAGAACCTGGAGGCGGAGATTGCCGCCGGGCGCTTCCGCGAGGACCTCTACTACCGCATCAACGTGGTGCAGATTCATTCGCCGCCGCTGCGTGAGCGGCGCGAAGATTTGCCGGACCTCATCAAGACGTTCCTCGACGAGGCCTGCGCCAAGAATGGACGCCGGCCGCTGACGCTGTCCCCCGACGCGCTGGCGGTGATGAGCGCCTACGACTATCCCGGCAACGTGCGCGAGCTGCGCAACCTGGTGGAGCGGCTGGCCATCCTGTGTGAAGGCCCCATCGTCACCCGGACAGACGCGCTGGAGCTGTTGCCTCGGGGCCGGAACGTGCCGCCGCCCGCACTGGTGGAGACGCCCGCGAGCCCCCTGCCCTCTCCTTCTCCCGAGGCGGCCGTGGTCCTGGCGTCCAGTACGCCCGCGCCCGCCATCGCCGCCCCGGTGGCGACCGAGCCTCCCGCGCCCGTGGGCTTCCGGCCGCGTGCGGACCGGACGTTCCGCGAGCAGGTGGAAGACGCCGAGCGGGAAATCATCCAGCACGTGCTTTCCCATACACACGACAACGTGACGGAAGCCGCGCGGTTGCTCGACCTGGAACGTGGTCACTTCTACAAGAAGATGAAGGCCTTGGGCCTACGCCGCGGACAGAGCGAATCCTGATGGCCTGACAATCATTACCGCCAAGCAATTCCAGACGCGCAAAAGCGAACGCGTGCCGCTCCAGCCCGGCGGCTCCCGCGCTGCGGGCGCAGGCCTGGAGCCTCGGCGTCTCCGCCGCGCTCCGGGCCGTGTTGGCCGCAGCGGGCTCAGCTCAGGGTCGCGATGCCCTCGCCCAGCAGATCCGCCTCGCGGCCCCGGCGCGACGGATAGCGGTCACCGAAGTCCTCCAGGTTGGCCTTCGCGTCGTCCCACCGCTGCTCCGTCACCTGCGCGAAGAAGTTGGGCGTGGCCGTCTTCAGCGAGCCGTACTGGAAGCCCACGGAGGCAATCACCGTCTGCATCTCCCGCGGCAGCTCCGCGAACTTCGGCCGGCTGCCACCGTCCGCGGCGTTCAGGCGCTCGACCTCGGTGTTGTACTCATTGACCACGTTGTCCAGCGCCTCACCCTTCACGGCCCGGTCCAGCTCCTTGACCTCTTCCGCCGTCAGGTTCAGCGGGTTCTCCGCCAGGAAGTCCGCGGCGTCCTGGCCCTGCTTGCCCAGGTAGGGCTCCAGCTTCGTCTTCAGCGCGTCCGACAGCCCCAACCGGTCCAAATCGTTCATGTCCCGGGCGCCCAGGTCCACGCCTGTGCCCACGGTGACGCCGCTCTTGCTCCCCGTGGCATCCGGGACATAGCCATCCTGCACCGCCCGGCCCTCCTGCTCGGCGATGAAGTCCCAGTCGACGTCCGGCTCCGTCGCGGCGGCAACTTCGCCCTCCGCAGCCACGGCCTGGGCCTCGACCGCCGGTTGCGATTGCTTCGCCGCGTGGGCGGGCCGCGAATCCCAGCCGTCCTTCACCGAATAGCCCTTGGCCTTGTTCTGCTCGGGCTGCCGCGCGTCCTCGCGCCGGTTCGTCTCATTCCGGAGGCCGCGGGCGGAGTCCCCTCCAGACACCCGCGATTCCCGCTGGGAGCTTCTTGAAGACGAAGAGCGATCGATTCCAGTCATGGCAAGCCCTCACTGAGTCCGGGAAAATTCGACTAACAGTGTGGAGCCTGCCACCCACATCACCCTTCATCAAGCCGCAGTGCGTGATTTAGCCCGAACTCAACTCACTCCTGACATTCGCAACAAAGCTGTGACACCCGCGGCCCCCACCACCACGACGACGAAGGGCAGCTTCCGCCACGCCAGCACAGCGCCAGCGAGCACCCCTGCCGGACGTGCCCAGCCCGAGAAGCCCCCGTTCGACGTCAGCGTGGCCGTGGCCACCAGCGCGGTGAGCAGCGCAATCGCGGAGAGAGACAGCAGGCCCTGGACCCGCGCGGACACCTGCACGCGCTGGCTCAGCAGGGGGCCCGCGAGCCGGAAGGCATAGGTGCCCGCCGCCAGAACCAGGATGGGGAGCAGCGTCATCGCAGCACCAGCCCGAGCGCCAGCAGCGAGAGCAGCACGGGAACCCCCGTGGGAAGAATCGGCGTGGTGGCGAGCGCGATGAGCACCGCGCCCCCCGCCACCCAGCGCGCCCGGGCAGCGGCCGCGCGGGCGTCCTGGGCGCGTGCGGTCGCGCCCCCACCCTCCGCGGTACCGGGCTCGACGTTCGGAGGCTTGGCGGGGGCGGTCAGCGACGGCAGCAGCAGCGCCAGCAACCCGGCGGGAAACGCGGCATCGAGCCCCATCGCCTCCGGGCTGCCCAGCGCCGTTCCCGCCAGGGCGCCGACGAGGACGCCCACGTTCCAGCCCACGAACAGCGCCCCACCGCACAGCCAGTACGCCGCCTTCCGGCGCTCCGGCGTGGGCTGCGCGAGCGCGAACGCCACGGACTCGTCCACCATCAAGTGCGTGCCAATCAGCCGCACGAGCCAGTGCTTTCCCAGCACGTCCGAAATCACCAGGCCAAACGGCAGGTGCCTCGCGTTGAGCAGCAGCCCCGCGATGACCGCGGCCACGGGACTGCCACCGCCCGCCACCACCCCCACGGCCATGAACTGTGAACCGCCCGCGAAGACGAGCACGGACATGGCCGACGCGACCCACACCGACAATCCCGACGCCACCGAGATGGCGCCGAACGAAGCCCCGATGACGCTAGAGGCGGCGGCAATCGCCGCGACATCCCGAACCAGAGTTCGATCCACATGCCCCATGACCATGGCGCGCATCCATGAAACGAAGGCTCGGGCCGGTCAACGACGAACACCGCCACGGACCTCGATGCCCCTGCCTTCGGGCCGGCAAGCCCCCGCGTACGCTCTGCGCCCACCCAACAACACATTTCTACTGCCTGTCGCCTCCCACCGCCGCCGCGGAGTGAAGCGAAGAGCAACCGGGCTTCAAGTGACCCACCCACGCTGTACTCGAGACATTTTCAGGGGCTGAACGTGCCCACGGGACGTGGGAGAGTCAGCGGCGATGAGTACGGGCTCCATCCTTGGCATCGACTTCGGGACCACCAACACCGCCGCTGCCTTCTTCGACAAGGCCGGCAAGCTTCGTGTCGTTCCGGTGACGGACAAGAGCGTCACGCTGCCTTCCGTCGTCTGGTTCCACGCGGCGGACAAGGCCCTCGTTGGCCACGCCGCGCGCCGGCAAATCATTGACGACCCGCGCCACACCGTCTTCGGCGCCAAGCGCTTCCTGGGCCGCCGCTTCCAGTCCGAGTACGTCACCCAGCACAAGGACAAGTACGCCTTCGAGCTCGTCGAGGCCGAGGACGGCTACACGGCCGTGACGATGTACGGGAAGCAGACGTCGCTGACGGACGTGGCGCACCTCATCATCAAGCAGATTTACACGTTGGCGAACCACGCCGCCGGCACGCCCTTCCGCGAGTGCGTGCTCACCGTGCCCGCGCACGCCAGCAGCCGCCAGCGCGCGGCGGTGCGCCATGCCGCGGAGCAGGCCGGCCTCCAGGTGCGCGCCATCGTCAACGAGCCCACCGCCGCCGCGCTCTACTACGCCAACCTGCGCAACCCCGAGCAGACGGTGATGGTGTTTGACTTGGGCGGCGGCACCTTCGACGCCACCCTGCTCGCGGTGCAGAACAAGGTGGTGAAGGTGCTGGCCACCGGCGGTGATGCCTTCCTGGGCGGCGCCAACTTCGACGAGCGCATCGTGGAGATGCTGGTGGACGACTTCCAGCAGAAGCACGGCATCGACCTGCGCGGAAACAAGGTGGTGATGCAGCGGCTCGTCTTCGCCGCGGAGTCCGCGAAGATGGCGCTGAGCCAGCGCGACGCCACGGTGCTCCGCGTGCCGTGCATCGCCCAGAAGGACGGCGGCTTCATCGACTTCGACTACACGCTCACCCGCAAGCGCCTGGAGGAGATGGCCTTCCAGCTCATCGAGCGCACCGCCTCCGCCTGCGACGACGTGCTCGAGCGCGCGAAGCTGAGGGCAGACCAGATTGACGAGCTGGTCCTCGTCGGCGGCCAGACGCGCATGCCCGCCATCCGCCAGCGCTTCTCCCACTTCAAGCGCATGTCTTCCGACAAGGAGGTCAACCCGGAGCTCGGCGTCGCGGTGGGCGCGGCCATCCTCGGCCGGAACCTGGCGCGCGGCATCACCGGCCTGGCGGACGTGGTGCCCATGCCCATCAGCATCATGGTCCCCGGCGGCGCGCAGCACGAGGTCATCCCCGCCAACACCCCCGTGCCCGCGGCGAAGTCCGTGACGCTGGAGCTGCCGATGATTCCCGGGCCGCTCTCCATCGCCCTCTTCGAGGCGCTGGACACCACCACCGTGGACCGCGAGCTGCTGGGCACCGTCCGCGTCGAGTTGGACTGGCGCACCACCTACAAGGGCCCCACCACGCTGGAGCTCCGCATGGGCCAGGACTTCGTCCTCGGCGCCGCGCTCGTCTCCCCTCAGGGCGCCCGGCATCCGCTGGCCATCAGCGACATGCGAGCACCCAAGCGCTCCGCGTAACGCAGCGTGACGCACGTCGCCGTGCGAGGATGCGCGGACAACCTGGGAGGTACACAGCATGGTGGGTAAGTCCGCGGTGGGTTTGACGTTGATCCGCGTGGTGTTCGGTCTCTCGTTGGCGCTGGGGCACGGCCTGTCCAAGCTCACCGGCGACATGAGCAAGTTCGCGGCGGGCGTGGCGCAGCTCGGCTTCCCGTTTCCGACGTTCTTCGCCTGGTGCGCCACGTTGGCGGAGTTCCTGGGCGGGCTGCTGGTGGCGGTGGGCCTCTTCACGCGTCCGGCGGCGGCGATGGCGGGCTTCACCATGGCGGTGGCCCTCTACCGGCACCGCGCGGACCCCTTCGGCCGCATGGAGATGGCGCTGCTCTACCTGGCCGTCATGGCCGGAATCGCGCTCATCGGCGCGGGGCCGTGGAGCCTCGACGCGAAGGTCCGCCGCCGCGCCTGAGCCGCGCGGCTCAGGCGGCCACGCGCTCCACACACTCCGGGGTGTCGTTGGCGGGGGAGTTCACCACGCGCGACACCTCGTAGGCGTCCAGCGACTCCTCGGCGCAGGTCACCAGCAGCGGGAGCAGCACCGAGGACTCCTGCGGCTCCGGACGCAGCCACACCTCCTGTGCCTCCGGCTCGAGGATGACGGGCATCCGGTCATGGATGGGCGCCATCAGCGCGTTGGGCCCGATGGTGATGATGGTGCAGGTGTTGAGCACCTCCCCCGTGTCGGGCGCGGTCCACTCTTCCCACAGCCCCGCGAGCGTCAGGAGTTGCCCGTCCTTGCGGTGGAAGTAGTACGGCGTCTTCGGCTTCGTGGACTGCTTCCACTCGTACCAGCCATCCACCACGACGAGGCAACGGCGCCGCTTGAGCGCGGAACGGAAGCTGGGCTTCTCCGCCACCGTTTCGCCCCGTGCGTTGATGAGCTTGTTGCCAATGGCGGGGTCCTTCGCCCACGACGGGACGAGCCCCCAGCGGAAGGCATCCAGCATCCGCGCGCCATCATTGGTCACGACGGGCATCAACTGCGTGGGACAGAGATTGAAGCGCGGGCGCTCCACCGCGGTACGGATGCCTGCGAGGCCCAGACCGGTGACAATCTGCTCAGGAGAGGCTCGAACGGTGACACGGCCACACATGGGCGGGAAGTATCGCCCTGGCTGGCCGAATGCCCAAGAAGACGCCTTGCCAGCGCAGCCGAACAGGCGGGCGGACGCTGCAGTAGCATGGGGGGGCATGAGCGACGGCCCCAAGAAGAACCCAAAGGTGTTTGGCGTTCCGGTGAAGATTGACCCGTACACGTCGGTCCGGCCTGAGCACCCCACCGGCGAGTTCGGTATGCCGAGCGCGAAGAAGAAGGATGACAAGCCCTTCGACCCCTTCGCGGTCGTCATCGAGTCACCAAAAGGCGGCGGCTGAGCGACGGAATCCGGAGCCCACCGCCTGTCCGCTGGACTACAACGAGCGGGCCATGAACCGGACTGCGCTGCTTTCTCTCTGTGTCGCCGCCTCGCTCGTCGCCTGCACCGAGCGAACCTCGAGCCCCACCGCCGGAGTCGACTCGGGTGTCGCCGCCGCGCCTGTCGCCCCTGCCGCGCCGGGCAAGGGACAGACACCCGCCCCGAGCACGGAGTCCCAGGGCGCGGGTAGCCCGGATGCCGCGGTGCCTGGCTCGGCAACGGCCGAAGCGGCCAACGCCGATTCGGGCGTCGGCGAATACACGGGAGCGCCGGCCGCGGAGAAGGGAACCTGCTCAGCGGCGAGTTTGTCTCCGCGCGCAGCACCAGCGTCCCCGGCGCTGCCAGCGCCCGTGGAGTCGATGCGTCAGCGCATCATCGCCGCGGCGGTGGCCTGTGATTACACGGCGCTCGATGCCCTGGCGGACGAGAACGGCAAGGCCGTGCGGTTCACCTTCGGCGACGACACCGACGCGGGAGAGTACTGGCGCGCAGCGGAGAAACTGGGCAACCCGGAGTTGGCGCGCATCGTCCAGGTCCTGAACCTGCCCTACGCGAAGCAGGGCAATCTCTACTTCTGGCCGGCCGTCCATGTCACCGGCGCGACGTCCGACAAGGATTGGGGCGCGCTCAAGGGCGTCTACCCGGACGAGGAAGTCGCGGAGATGAAGGACCAGGGCAGCTACCTCGGCCTGCGCGTGGGCATCACCCCCGAAGGCGACTGGCAGATTGCCGTCGCCGGGGACTGAGGCACGCCACGCGAATCACGTCGGCAGCTTGATGCCTGACAGCCGTTGGAACAGCTCCACGGCGAAGCCGTCCGTCATGCCGGAGATGTAGTCCGTCACGCACAGCAGCCGCTGGTACTTCGACAGACGGGCCACCGCCTCGGTGATGGCTTCGTCTCGGGAGGCGGGCTCTTCGGCCATGTCCCGGACGTGCTCCGGACGCTGGAAGAGGTCCAGTGGCAGCAATTGCCGCAGCTTCTTCTCCTCGCGGTTCGGCGTGTCGGTGACGACCGCCATCGCGAACATGTCCAGCAATCCGCCCAGCGTCTTGAATCCCGCGCTCTCAATCTGGAGCACGCGCTCGCTCTCATAGCCGTAGCGCCGCGTGAGGTTGCGGATGGCCTTCAACGGCTTCGCCACGTCGTCCCGCGCGGAGGCCAACGGCGTCTCCCACTTCCCGTCTTCCATCGCCTCCACGTTCTCCAGGAACACCTTCACGCACGCCTGGATGAGCTCGCCAATCGCCCGCGCTCGCGCCTGTGCAAGCCGTGTCTCCGGATGCGACGGTGGCGGACGCACTGGCCCCTTCACGGGCTTTGGCAGCACCGCATCCAACAACTCACACGCTTCCTTGATGGGAATCAGCCCCAGCTTCGCCGAGTCCTCCAGGTCGATGACCGCGTAGCAGATGTCATCCGCCGCCTCGACGAGGAACGCCAGCGGATGCCGGGAGAACACGCCAGCCTCCAGCTCCACCAGGCCCACCGCGCGGTACGCCTCCAGCGCAAGGGCCTCGTCGTCCTGGAAGTAACCAAACTTCTTCTCGGATACGCGCCCCTTGTCCCGCTCACGCCCGCCCGGCAGCACCGACGCGCGCGGGTACTTGCTCATCGCCCCCAGTGTCGCCGCCGTGTAGCGCAGGCCGCCTCGCCGCTCGCGCGACTGAAGCCGGTTGAGGATTCGGAAGCCCTGCGCGTTGCCCTCGAAGGCCTCCAGGTCCTGCCACTGCTCCACCGTCTCGAAGGGGCTCTTCCGCCCGTCCACCTCAGCACCGGGCCGCGCCAGCCGCTGTGACACCCAATGCTGGATGGCCGCCTCGCCGGAGTGGCCGAAGGGCGGATTGCCAATGTCATGCGCCAGGCACGCCGCCGCGACGATGGTGCCCAGGTGCGAGGGATTCACCATGACGTCGCGCGCCCGCAGCCCCCGCCCCGCCAGATTCCCCAGCGAGCGCCCGACGCACGAAGCCTCGATGCTGTGCGTCAGCCGCGTGCGCGTGTAGTCACTCGTGGACAGCGGAAACACCTGCGTCTTGTCGTGCAGGCAACGAAACTCCGCGGAGAAGACGATGCGGTCATAGTCCCGGTCGTAGTCGGTCCGCTCGTCCTGGAGCAGCGCGTCCATGTCACTCAAGACGGGCGCCGGCTCCTCCACCGGCTTCTTCTCCGAGCCCACCCGGTAACCCGACAGAAGCTGCCGCCAACGCTCCGTTCGACTGCTGCTGCTCACGCCTGCCTCGCTGTGCGAAGGGACCGGGGGGACATGCTGCCCCCCTCACGCACCGAGGCAAGTTTTACCAGCCGGGCGGACGGGCCCCCGTCACCCATCCCATGAGACATCGCGCCGCTGGACGAAGGCGCGGCCCCCGGGCAGCCTTCCGCCCGGCGAACACCGCCCATCCAACGGAGGCGTCCTCACGTATGAAGCTCAAGGCCCTGTGCATCACCGTGTCGCTACTCACCCTTCCCGGCGTGGCCTTCGCGCAGGGCGGGTTCGGCGCCCTCACCAAGGCCGCGGGCGATGCCGGCAAGTCCGCCGTGGAGAAGCGCGTCAACACCAAGCTGATGGACGAGGGCCGGCAGAACCAGTGCAGCTTCAAGACGGGCACCGCCACGCTCGATGCCGGCTGCGACGCCAAGCTCAAGAAGCTGACCAACGCGCTTGTCGACGCCAAGAAGCAGCTCGTCGCCGCCGGCGTGAAGTCCTACAAGTTCGAGGTCTCCGGCCACACCGACTCCTCCGGTGACGCGGCCAAGAACAAGAAGCTCAGCGAGCAGCGCGCGGAGACCATCGTCAAGGAGCTCATCGCGCGCGGCATCCCCCGGGCCGAAATCATCGCCGTGGGCTACGGCTCCGAGAAGCCGCTGGTGAAGCCCGACGACACCGCCGCCAAGAAGGCGAAGAACCGCCGCTACGAGCTCCAGGTCCGCCTGTAGCCTCAGCTCGCGCGGGCGTCCGAGGACACGGGCCCCGCGGGCACGCCCACCTCATCCCGCGGCGCCGTCCGGGCCGCGGGAATGAAGGTCATCGCGCGCTCGGCCAGCGCCGTAATCGTGAGCGACGGATTGACGCCCGGGTTGGCGGAGATGGCGGAGCCGTCCACCACATACAACCCCTCATGGCCGAACACGCGGTGCCGCGAGTCGATGACGCCCGTCTCCGCCGAGTCCCCCATGCAGCAGCCGCCCAGGATGTGCGCCGTCGTCGGGATGCCCAGCAGGGTCTCGCTGACGATGGTCATCGGATAGCCATCCAGCTTGTCCGCCACGCGCCGGGCCAGGTCGAACGCCTCTGGCATGTTGGCGCTCGGCGCCGGGCCCTCCTGGAGCGCCGTGCTCAACCCCAGCCTCCGCGAGCGCTTCATGCGCAGGTGCCCTTCCAGGGTGCGCATGTAGAGCAGAATCATCGTCCGCCGCGCGAAGTCCTGGACGAACCACGCCTTGAGGAAGCGCAGCGGATGCCGAACCAGCAGGCCCACCAGCCGAGCGAAACGCTGGAGCACCGTGGCCCCGGACACCTGCGGCGCCATCAGCAACCGGAAGAAGCCCGAGCCCGCCGAGTAGCGCACCGGCTCCAGGTGGGACTGGGCATCGGTGTGAAGGATGGAGCCGATGGCGATGCCCCGTGACAAGTCCTGCCCCTTGCGGCCGCTCACCACTCCCACGAGCGCCTCGGAGTTGGTGCGCACGCCGTCTCCCAGCCGCTCCGACAGGCGCGGCAGTCCGTCCGGGCTCGCCTTCAACTTGAGCAGCAGGTTCAGGGTGCCCAGCACGCCCCCCGCGAAGACGACGTGCTTCGCGGTGAACCGCACCTTCTTCCGGAAGAAGCGCCGCGCCCCTTGAAGCGCTTCGACCTCGTAGCCCCCGTCTGGCAGGGGCCGCACCCAGGTGACTTCAGTGTCCGCGTGCAACGTGAGGCCGCGCCGCTCCGCCAGGTGGAGGTAGTTCTTGTCGAGCGTGTTCTTGGCGTCGAAGCGACACCCCAGCATGCACCCGCCACACGCGATACAGCCCGTCCGGTCCGGTCCCTCACCGTTGAAGTACGGGTCCTTCACGGAGACACCCGGCTCGCCGAAGTACACGGCCACGGTGGTGGGCTGGAAGTCGGTGCGGCCCAGGTCCGTGCCCACGTCCTGGAGCACCTGGTCTGCCACGGTGCGCAGGGGATTCGGCGTGGCGCCCAGCATCCTCCGCGCGGTGGTGTAGTGCGGCGCCAGCTCCTCCTTCCATGCGGCGAGGTGGCCCCATGAGGAGGCCTGGAAGAAGTCGTCCCGGGGGATGGGGAGCGTGTTGGCGTACACGAGCGAGCCGCCGCCCACGCCCACGCCCGACAGAACGGTGACGTGGCGGAAGAACGACATCTCGAACAGGCCCCGCCACCCCAGCGTGGGCATCCAGAGCCAGCGCTTCAACTCCCAGTTCGTCTTCGGAAAGTCCGGGGCGCGCAAGCGCCGCCCCTTCTCCAGCACCAGGACGCGGTAGCCCTTCTCGGTCAGCCGAAGCGCGCTGACGCTGCCGCCGAACCCCGAGCCGATGATGAGCCAGTCGCAGTCCATGGCCATCCTGCCTCCCGTCGGGCACCACGCCACACACGTCACGCACCAGCGCATGCCGGCGGCGCCACTCTACGACAAAGGGATGCATCAACCCGGCGCGGAGATTCAGGCGGTGCGGGGAACGAAGCGCCTGCCCGCCCAGCCTCGATTTCACTCTTGGTGTGTTTTATTTTCCACACCCACACCGGACATCAGAAAGCCTTTATTTCTCGAAAAGCAGAGGCTCCTCCCCGCAGCCCGTCCCCCGTGCTGCGACGCAACGCCGTCCCCCTGGAGGAGCAATGCGGATGAAGACCTGGATGCCGGTCTCGCTGTTGCTGCTGAATGCCCCGCTGGCCCTTGCCGAGCCGATCAAGGCCAAGCCAGCAGACAAGACTGTCTGGATTGCGATTGGCACGGATGCCATCACGCCCATGCAGGAGACCTTCGCGGCCGAAGGCTGGAACGTGCCCACCGCCCTCAAGCAGCAGGAGCACGCGGGCGTGTTCCAGCTGAAGGAGTCCCAGCTGTCGCGGCTGGCGCTGATGATGCACGAGAAGTTCAACCGGTGCGCGGGCTTCATCACCTACGAGACGAAGGAGGAGGCACTGGCGTCCCTGGCGCCCGTGGCCCCCAATGCGACCCAGAAGGCCGTCAACTACACCCTCACCAACGCCGCGACCGTGAACACCCTGATGGGTGAGCTCTCTGCCGCGAACATCCGCACCACCATCGCCGACCTGTCCGCCTTCCCCACGCGCAGCCAGAGCTCGCAAGGGGGCGTGGACGCCGCGGCCATGCTCCTGGCGAAGTGGCAGGGCTACGTCACCAGCGCGGGGCGCACGGACGTCACCGTGGCGTACTACCCGCACACGGGCTGGCGGCAGCCCTCGGTCATCCTCACCATCCCCGGCACCGATTTGTCTGGCGAGGTCGTCGTGGTGGGCGGCCACCTGGACTCCATCAGCTCCACCAGCGCCGCGCCTGGCGCCGACGACGACGCGTCCGGCATCGCGACGTTCACCGAAGTCATCCGCGCCGCCATGGCTCGCAACTACCGGCCCCAGCGGACGGTGAAGTTCATGGCCTACGCCGCGGAGGAGACGGGCCTGCGCGGCTCGCGGGAGATCGCCCTTTCGCACAAGAGCAACAACATCAACGTCGTGGGGGTGATGCAGCTCGACATGACGAACTACAAGCACCCCAACGCCACAAGGGATGTGGGCATCGTCATCGACAACACGAACGCCCCTCAGAACCAGTTCATCCGCAACCTGATCACGACGTATGTCGGCGTGCAGTTCATCGACACGACCTGCGGCTACGGGTGCTCGGACCACGCCTCCTGGCACAACCAGGGCTACGCGGCCTCCATCCCCTTCGAGGGGACCGTCGCCCAGAAGAATCCCAACATCCACACCCCCAGAGACACCCTGGCGAACTCCGACAGCAGCGCCGCGCACGCGCTCAAGTTCTCCAAGATTGCCGCCGCCTATGTCGCCGAGCTGGCCAAGGGCACCGCGCAGTAGGCCCTGAAGCCAGGGGCCCGGCGCGAGACATGCGCCGGGCCCCCCTGCATCACCAGTTTTGTCGGGATTACAACTTTGGCACATCTGGACTAGCCTGTGAGCAATGGGCTTGATTCAGAATCCGCCGCTGAGCCACGCATCCCTTCGTCGCGTCCTGGCACTGGCTCGTCCCGAGTGGAGGCTGCTCTTGCTCGGCACGTGCTTCCTCTTCATCGGGAGCGCGGGAGGCCTGCTCTTCCCACAGGCCATCCGGGTCATCCTCGACGAAGCCTTGACCACCGCCACGCTCGACATGGTGAACGACACCACCCTGTGGATGCTGGGGGTGTGTTTCATCCAGTCGGTGGCCATCGGGCTGCGCTTCGCCTTCTTCAACATCGCGGGTGAGCGCATCGTCAGCGACCTGCGGGAGCGGCTGTATCGCAGCTTGCTGGAGCAGGAGATCGCGTTCTTCGACCAGCACCGCACGGGCGGCCTCACCAGCCGGCTGTCCACGGACACCGCCCTCATCCAGGGCGCCGTCAGTACGCACATCGCCATCATGCTCCGCAACGCGACCACGTTGATTGGAGGGCTGGCGCTGCTGCTCTACACGTCGCCCCGGTTGACGCTCGTCATGCTGGCGGTCGTCCCACCCGTGACGCTGGGGGCGCTGTTCTACGGCCGCAAGGCCCGGCAGCTCGCGCGAGACGCCCAGGCCGCGGTGGCCGAAGCCAATGAGGTCGCCGCCGAGTCCCTCTATGGCATCCAGACCGTCCAGGCCTTCGTCGCCGAAGACGCGGAGCGCCGGAGCTATGGCCGTGCCATCGGCAAGGCCCTGGCGCTGGCGCGCACGAGAATCGTCTCTTCGGGCTTCTTCATGGGAGGAACGGGCTTCACCGGCCTGGCTTCGACCCTGCTCGTCTTCTGGTACGGCACGCACATGGTCGTCTCGGGCGACATCACGGTGGGTGGACTGACCTCCTTCCTGATGTACACGTTGATGGTCGTCATGGCCGTCGGCGCCCTGAGCGAGCTGTGGGCGGAGTTCATGAAGGCCGGAGGCGCCACCGAGCGCGTCTTCGAGCTCATCGACCGTACGCCCGCTATCTCCGTCAGCGGCGGCGAGCGGCCCGCGAGCATGGAAGGCCACCTGCGCTTCCGCGACGTCAGCTTCAGCTATCCCACGCGCCGGGACGTGCCCGTCCTCCAAGGCCTGGACCTGGACGTCGCCCCCGGTGAAGTCGTGGCGCTGGTGGGACACTCGGGCGCGGGCAAGTCGACTGTCGCCTCGATGTTGATGCGCTTCTACGATCCGGACCGGGGCGCCATCCTCGTCGATGGGACAGACCTGCGAACGCTCGACGTCCGCTGGCTCCGTCAGAACATCGGCATCGTGTCGCAGGAGCCCACGCTCTTCTCGGGCAGCATCGCCGACAACATCCGCTACGGACGCACCGGCGCCACCGATGCGGAAGTGGAAGCCGCGGCCCGCGTCGCCAACGCCCACGACTTCGTGAGCCGGTTTCCAGAAGGCTACCGCACGCGCGTCGGCGAGCGGGGCATCCAGCTCTCCGGAGGGCAGAAGCAGCGCGTCGCCATTGCCCGCGCGGTCCTCAAGGATCCGCGGCTGCTCATCCTGGACGAAGCCACCAGCGCGCTGGACTCTGAAAGCGAGCACCTGGTCAAGGAGGCACTGGACCGGCTCATGGTGGGCCGCACCACCCTCATCATCGCCCACCGCCTGTCCACCGTGGCGGGCGTCGACCGCATCTTCGTGCTGGACCAGGGCCGCGTCGTCCAGCACGGAAACCACGAGGCGCTCATCACCCAGGACGGCCTCTACAAGCGCCTCGTGGAACGGCAGTTCATCGCCGCCTGAGCCCTCACTCCTCGCGCATGGCCATGCTGGGCGGGACGCGCGCTGCGCGCCAGGCGGGCACGTAGCCCGCCACCAGCGCCACGAAGAGCAGCACGCAAGCCGTCCCGAGGAAGACGAGCGGGTCCGCGGGGCTGACCTCGAAGAGCAACTTCGACAGGCCCCGCGCCAGGACCAGCGCCAGCACGGAGCCGATGATGACGCCCAGCCCGGCGAGCCGCAGCGCCTGGCTCAATATCAACCAGAAGATGCTCCCCTCCCGCGCGCCCAGCGCCATGCGCACGCCAATCTCCGTCCGCCGCTGGGTGACGGAGTAGGCCATGATGCCGTAGACGCCCCCGGCGGCCAGCAGCAGCGCCACGCACGCGAAGAACCCCAGCAGCGCGGCCAGCAGGTGCCTGGAGCCGAACGACTCCGCGATGAGCTCCTCCAGGGGCCGCGGCGACGGCGGTGGTTGCTCGGGGTCCAACGACGCCATTCCCTCACGCAAGGACAGCGCCAGCGACGACGCCGACGCCCCCGTCCCTCCCACGGTCACCATCATCACCATCGCGTCACGCGGGGCCTGCGCCAGCGGCAGGTAGAACTCCGGCACGGATGAACGCACCTGCCCGCGCCACAGCGTCCGGACGTCACCCACCACGCCGATGACCTCCCACGGCTCGGTGCCGCCCGTGAAGAAGCGCTTGCCCAGCGGCGACTCCCCGGGCCAGAAGCGCCGCGCCAGGGCCGAGTTGATCATCGCGACCCGGGGCGCATCCTCCACATCCAAGGCGTTGAAATCGCGCCCCTCGTGCAAGGGGATGCCCATGGTCCGGAAATAGCCCGGGGAGATGACGCGCTGACTGGCCTCGGGCAGTTGCCCGGGCTGCGGCTTCGGCTGCCCCTCCAGGTAGATGTTCGAGCTCTGGCTGCGACGGCTGATGGGCGGCAGGCTGGCCGCCGAGACGGCCTGGGCTCCCGGCATGGAGGACAACCGCTCCTGCAGCGCATGGAAGAAGCGAACCCGCTCGGCGTCCGTCGGATACTTGGTCTCCGGCAGCGTGACGTCGAAGTAGAACACGCGTTCGGCGGCGAAGCCGGGTGAGGTCCCCTGGAGCTGGTAGAGGCTTCGAAGCATCAGGCTCGCGCCGACGACCAGCATCAAGGCCAGGGCCACCTCCGCCGTCACCAGGGCCGAGCGGATGCTCTTTCGCCCCGCCGTGGCGCCCGCCCCCTCCCGCATCGCCTCCAGCGGGTTCTGCCGCGACATCTGGAACGCGGGCGCCAGGCCAAACAGCACCCCGGTGATGGCGGACAGCCCGACACAGAACAGCAGCGCCCCTCCATCCACCTGGATGGATTGCCACCCTGGCAGGCGCTCCGCCAACCCGGGCGGCAACATGGTGGCAATCATGTGCGTGCCCCACAGCGCGCCCAGGATTCCCAATCCTCCGCCCAGGAGCGACAGCAAGACACTCTCAGTCAGGGCCTGGACCATCAAACGCGTCGGGCTCGCCCCCAGCGCCCCACGAATGGCCAGCTCCCGCCGCCGAGCCGCCGCGCGCGCCAGCAGCAGGCTCGCGACGTTCGCGCACCCGATGAGCAACACGAAGCCCACCGCGCCCGCCAGGGTGATGAGCAGCGGCCTCAAGGGCCCCAGGTAGGCCTCGCGCACGGACGTCAGCCGCACGGTGCGCTCCGAATCCGTGTCGGGGTACCGCTCCGCCAGTTGCCCCGCGAGGACCCGCAGGGCGTCCTCCGCCATCGACACGGAGAAGCCAGGCTTGAGGCGGCCCACCACCCGCACCTTCCGGTCCCCGCGCGCATCCAGCTCCGCCTGCGTCGGCGCGAGCGGCACCCAGGCTTCGGCGCCAGGCGGGAAGTCGAAGCTCTTCGGCATCACGCCCACGACCGTGTAGGGCGCACCATCCAGCGTCACGGACTCACCCAGCACGGTGGGCGCGCCACCAAACCGGCGCCGCCACAATCCGTCCGACAGCACCACCACCGCCTCGCCACCCACACGGTCTTCTTCCGCGGAGAACGCCCTGCCCAGCGAGGGCCTCGCCTCCAGCGCGGGGAACAGCGCGGCCCCCACCCGAAACGCCTGGAGCCGCTCCGGCTGCAGCGCGCCCCCCAGGTTCAAGCTCCGCGGAACAATCCCCGCCACGTGCTCGAAGACCCCCGCCTGCGCGGTCCAGTCCTCCAGCGTCGCCAGGGATGTCTCGCTCCGCTCGACACCTGCCTTGGGAAGCGAGTCCCACACCATCACCAGACGCTCCTCATGCGGGAAACGCATGGGTTGCAGCCAGATGGAGTTGACCACGCTGAATATCGCCGTGCTCGCGCCAATCCCCAGCGCCAGCGTCATCATCGCGACCAGGGTGAACGTCGGACTCTTGAGCAACAACCTGGCGCCAAACCGGATGTCCTGACGAATTGTATCCATGTCCCTCTCACGCAAGAGCATGCCATGCGGCGTGTACCGCGGCGACGCGCATCACCACAAAGGCCCAGGCCCAGCGCCTGAGAACACCCAAGTCCGCGAAATTTCAAAGCTGGCAGATATTTCAACAAAAACATGTCTAAGCCTGGACATCCGCTCGAGGTTCGCCGTACGCTTGGAGATCCGAGCTGAAGGCATCAACTGGCGTCAGGCTCGGCACGTTCGGCGACAAGTTCGTGCCGCGCGTGTGTTTTGATTCACCTCCCCAGGAGTTCCTCATGGTTGAGAGCAACATCGTTCTGAAGCCCGAGGTGGTGACGTTCAAGCAGCTGGATCCCGCGAAGGTGGACGCGCTCCGCGGCCAGCTGAGCATGATCCTGGGCCGTGGCGAGTTCCCCATGATGTCCGCGCGTGCGGTCGTCAAGGAGCCGCAGGATCACACCAGCCACACGTCTGACGGCTGGTTCTAGCAGGTCTCTGCTCCCCGGCGCTCATCCCTGGGCGCCGGGGTGCAGATTGTCGTGACGCAAGGATTGCCCCCTTCCCGCCGCAGGAGCATCACTCGCTCCAAGCCCCGGTGGTGTTCCACCTGGATGGGATTGGAGACCGGCTCCTCGCCCTTCCCAACCCGCGCCCCCTGAGTCAGCCGTACCCGGGTCAAGCGCGCCGAATCTCACGTGTAGCAGCTGTTTCAGCGAAAACACGTCTACGCCTGGACATTCGTTCGAGGGACGCCGTACTCTTTGTGATCCGAGCTGCGAGCATCCACTGGCGTCAGACTCGGCACGTTCGGCGACAAGTTCGTGCCGCGCGTGTGTTTTGATTCACCTCCCCAGGAGTTCCTCATGGTTGAGAGCAACATCGTTCTGAAGCCCGAGGTGGTGACGTTCAAGCAGCTGGACCCCGCGAAGGTGGACGCGCTCCGCGGCCAGCTGAGCATGATTCTGGGTCGTGGCGAGTTCCCCACGATGTCCGCTCGCGCGGGCGCCGTCGTCGTCAAGGAGCCGCAGGATCACACCAGCCACACGTCTGACGGCTGGTTCTAGCAGGTCTCTGCTCCCCGGCGCCCATCCCTGGGCACCGGGGAGCAGGTTGTCGTGACGCAAGGATTGCCCCCTCCCCGCCGCAGGAGCATCACTCGCTCCAAGCCCCGGTGGTGTTCCACCTGGATGGGATTGGAGACCGGCTCCTCCGGAGACAAGCTCGTGCCGCGCGTGTGATTTGATTCACCTCCCCAGGAGTCCCTCATGGTTGAGAGCAACGTCGATCTGAAGCCCGAGGTGGTGACGTACAAGCAGCTGGATCCCGCGAAGGTGGACGCGCTCCGCGGCCAGCTGAGCATCATCCTGGGTCGCGGTGATTTCGCCCAGATCTCCGCGCGCGCGGCCGCCCCCGTCGATTATCCGTGGGAGCACTCCAACCACACGTCTGACGGCTGGTTCTAGCAGGTCCCTGCGCCCCGGTGACCCCACCCGGCACGCCGGGGGCAGGATGTCTTGACGCAAGGATTGCCCCCTCCATGCAGCAGAAACTTCGTTCTGCCCAGGCCCCCGTCGTATTTCACCTGAATGGGATTGGGGACCGGCTCCTCGCCCTTCCCGCCCTACGCGCCCTGAGTCAGCTGTACCCGGGTCAAATCAGACTGGTGGGTGCGCCAGGTGATTCAAGCCTGTTCTTCTATCAAGAGCTCGGGCTCATGAAGATTCACGAGGTCCGCGCGACCACGCAAGGCACGGAGCGAAGCATCGACGCAGAGATGCTCCGGCAGGCGGTGGGGGACTGCGACTTGTTTGTCTGTTTCAACACCTGGCACGCGACGGGTGTCTCCGAGCTGCTCGAGGGGTTCCCGGCGGCCACCGAGACGGTCGGCCTGTATCGCCGTTACAAGCAGTGGGTCCGGGGTGAAGAGTCCCAGCATTCCGCGGACCGGCTCTTCTCGCTGGCCCAGCATGTGGACCCCACCCTGCGGCTGGAGGATTTCGCCCAGCCCCCCGTGCTGACGGCCGAGGCCGCCGAGGCCGCCAGGCGCTTTCGTGACAGCGTCCCCGACGGGGCCAAGGTGCTCGCGCTCCATACGGAGACCGGCTCCCGGAAACAGTGGCCCGTCGCCCGCTACCGCGCCGTGCTGGACGCCTTCCTGGCAGCCCATCCCGAATGGCTCGTGCTCAACGTGGACTACAACGCCACGGAGCTGGCGCCCATGGTCCATGAAGGCCGCGTGCTGTCCATCGCAGGCGCCCCACTCGATGTCGCCATGGCGCTGCTCGGCGCCTGTGATGGCTTCCTCGGCATCGACTCCTGCATGCTGCACGCGGCGGACTTCTTCCGGCTCCCCTCGGTGGGCCTGTTCGGAACGACCTCCCCCCAGCAATGGGGCTTCCGTTTCACGCCGGCCTTCCGCGAGCCCACCGGGAACGGGAGCATGGACGACATCACCGAGGAAGAAGTCCTCGGCGCGCTCACGGACCTCGCCGCCGGGCGGCTGCGCCCCGCCTGAGCGGCGGCGAGGGCGCCAGCCCCTGCGGCCTCAGCCGCTCTGCACGCTCAGCATCGGCGGCATGGCCTGCGAGGCAGGCTCTGTCGGCAAACCGTTGGCCATCTCCACCAGGGCGGCGTCCATTCCAGGCATCATCCGCAACAGGGGGATGGGGTCCTCCACGAGCTTGCGCAGGACCCACTCCACCACCGCCAACGTCTGCAGGCATTCCTCGGACGCATGGGGGCGCGGCGTCGCGTCCCCGGTCCGGGCATAGTCGAGCACCGGCAGCACGCCGCAGTAGGGATTGAAAGCGCACTCGCGGCACTGCGGGTCACGATCCCGCAGCGACAGGTTCATGGACCGGAACGTGGCCTTGTTGCGGATGAGCGCGTCATAGGTCGTCCCCTTCACGTTGCCCAAGCCGAACTCGGAGCGCATCGAACGGGCTTCGTCCGACGGCAGGATTTCGCCGTCATGGTCATAAGTGATGGCCGAACCGAAGTCCCCGACCGGGTTGCGCCAGTCCACGAAGCCCGTATCCGTCGACTGGAGAATCTTGGCCAGGACGACCCGGACCACGCGCTCGGAGTAGTTCTCGTTCTCCTGGCGGTTCTTCTCGTAGATGTAATCGAGCGCGTCCAGGTAGTAGTGGAGGAAGTCCTGGATGTCGAAGGGCAGCTTCTCCTTGCGGGCGTTGCCCAGGGCCTTGAGCTTGAGGATGGCGAGGTCCTTGAAGCCCTCCGCATGATAGAAGTCGATGGTGCGCTTCAGCTCCTTGGCGTTGGAGGCCCCCACCACGCACAGGGGCGACGCGCTGAGCACCCCGGGGAACCGGTCGCGGAAGTGGGACAGCCGCTCCATGACCTTGCGGAAGCTGCCCGCCCCGCTCCGCGTGACTCGGAATGAGTCGTGAATGTCCTCGGGACCGTTCAACGAATACGACACGTTGATGCGGTTCTCCTTGCAGTACGCGATGTGCTCGTCGGTGGCGACCATGAGGTTGCTCACCACGGAGAAGCGAAGCCGCTTGCCCACGGCTTCGTTCTGCCTGCGGGCCTCCTCGACGAAGTACTTCATGCCCTCGAAGTTCAAGAAGGGCTCGCCGCCCTGGAACTCGAAGCCCAGGAAGGGGGCCGGAGAACCGAGCGCGAAGCGGATGATGGCATCCGCGACGTCGGGCTGCATGTCGAAGCGCTTGGAGTCCGCGGAGATGTTCTCCGGGTTCATGTGGCAGTAGGTGCAGTTGAGGTTGCACCGCTTGGACAGCACGACGATGTGGAGCCCCGGCCCCGCGTAGGTCCGGTCATGCCAGCGCTTGAGGTCCTCCAGCACGCGCGAGGAGTTCTGCGCGGTGATGAGGTGGCTGGTCTGCTCGAGCCGCGCGAACAGGGCCTCATCCATGGAGATTTCGTCGAGCTGGGCATTCTCCGCGGCGGACAGCAGCTGCATGGCGCCCGTCCGGGACAGCCGCACGAAGTGGTCGGGGCCCACCTGCTTCGCGGGGAAGAAGTTGGGCAACCACTCGTCGCGATAACGCAACCCTGGGACCCTCATGCGGCACCTCCGGCGTGCTGGGTATAGCGGGCCGCGAGCGCTGCCGCCTCGCGCCAGTCCATGTATGTCTCGGCGTCATTCACCACGGGGCCGCAGGCGGCCACTCGCGAGAAGTGCTGCTTCATCCAAGCGTCGAAGGCCTGGTCCATGTCCGCATCCGCGACACGCTCGATGAGCGGGTGCTGCTCACTCAGGGCCTGGGCCATCTGCGCGAGGAGCACGCGCCCTTCGGGCGTGGGACGCTCGAAGTCCAGGAGGGTCCGGAAGGAGAGCAGGTTGCAGCGGTGTGACTTGAGCAACTGGAAGCGCCACTCCCGCTGCTTGAACTCGGGCCTGTCCAGCGCCCGCAGCCGGAGCCGGTTCACCGCCAGGAAGGAGTGCAGGCCCAGATGCACGCCTCGGAGGGGGCGAGGGTCGGTGCGGTAGGCGGAGACGAACTCGGGGCGTGAGTCGTCCCACCGCCCGAATGCGCGCGAGTCGAGCAGCAGATACATGCGCTCGTGCTGCAGTTCGTGGACCAGGTCCTCCGCATGCTCCAGGCCGTGGGCCACGCGCGTGAGGAAGACGGGCGTGCCAGCCCCATACGAGGACGAACAGCGCACGCTCCGGTTCTCCGGGCCTCCCATGTCGACGAGCGCGGGGAGCAACACGCGGGCCCAGTCGAGCACTTCGGGCCACAGCTCCCTCAGGATGTGGAAGGCCTCCTCCGTGCTTCGCAGCAGGGGCATGGGCCGCCAGGTGCCCGTGCTCCCGTCGTCCGGGATGCCCGCTTGCTCGCGCCGGCCGGTGATGCCGAGCATCTCACTGTCGTCCAGCACCGGAACGTTCCAGGTCTCGGACCAGGGCAACGGCTGGATGCTCACGGGCGCATCGCCCGTGAGCGGCAGCGGGATGCGCAGCCCGGGGCCGGCGTGCCCCTCGGCGGAGAGCAGGCACTCCGCGCCAGAGAAGTGCCAAACGACGCGCCCCTCGCCGAGGCCGCGCACGTCGAGCCGCTCCCCCCGGGGCAGGCAGTAGAGGGTCCGCGGCGTCACGAAGAAGGCTTCGCCGTGGGTGACCTCTCCCCGCAGCCGCTGGACGATGAGCAGGGACGCGAGGTTGCCCATCAGGCATTGAATCAAGCCAGGCCCGACGGCGGCGGGCCCCAACAAGCGGCCGAGCAGCACCGTCGTGCTCCAGTGCTCCAGGAACTCACGCGCCAGCGCCGGCGCGCGCTCGACGAGCTCGAACGCCTCGGAGAGGAGGGATTGGAGCTCCGCGGCACATCCCCCCAACTTCCCGAGCCGCTCCGGCTGCTGGACCCAGCCCATGAGCAGATCGAGCTGCCCCATCTGCTGCGCACGCAACAGCTCACGCGCCGAGGCTTCCGTCTCGGGGGACAACGGCGTCGGGAACGTGAAGGCATCTTGGAATTGCATCAGTGACTCCAGTCGAGCACCAACGGCGACTCGTGCGACAGATGGGACAGGAACGTGAAGATGGCCGACCGGACGTCGTCGTGAGGCAGGGAGAGGGCCGCGCTCACGTCGCCGACCATCTCGGCGACCGTGCGTCCGTCACATTGGTCCAGCAGGAGCACCTCGAGCGTCGACAGCGGCTGATGGCGGATGCCCGCCGGGCTCGCGTAACACAGGACCTCCGACGTCTCCGGCGACAGCGGGCGCGCGTCCAGCAGCCGCGCCAGGTCTCGCGTGACGCGCAGGTGGTAGGGCCCCAACACCGGGCGGCGCTGGAGGAGGCTGTCACGCAGGACCGACACGTGGGTCGCGCGAAGCGCCTCGGTGCGCTCGTCACGGCGGGCCAGCTCCTTCATCCGGCGTGACATGCACTGGATGTGGAACAGGCCCCGGTCCATCCACAGGCAGGCCGCCAGGTCCTCCCGCAGCGGCGCCTCGAGCGCCGGCTCGCACTGGAGCGTGGCCTCGACAGCGGCGAAGTAGCCAGCATCCATGTCCGTGGGCTCCGAGATTTTCGACGGGAGGAGTGAGACCACCCTCGCCGCGAGCTCGAAGGCCTTACCCTCCACGAGGCAGCGGAGCGTCCGGGGCACCAGGACCGCCGCGGGGGTCTTGTTGACGGACAGCTGGCACCGCTCCAGCAGGTAGCGCAGGTCGTGGGTGGATGCGCGCAGCACTTCCCGGATGGCCTCGAACGGCTCCAGCCAACGCACGAGGTCGTTGCTGTCTCCCCATCCCCAACGCTGAATGGGTTTGCTCGGGTGATATCCCGTGAAGAAGGTCGTCAGCAGGGCCTGAGGACGCCGCTGCCCTCGCGCCGGTTCGAAGCGACGGCCGGGCTGCAGCAGCGCGCAGCGCTCCAGGACGTGCTCGCCGTAGACGAGCCGGTACGGGGGCTTCCAGGGCAGGAGCGCCGAGTCATGCGCGCGAGTCACCGCGGCGGCCATCCAATGCGCCCGGTCGACCGGGTAGCGCTCCAGGCGGTCTTCCCGCGGCCGCCCCGCCATGGACAGCGTGCCCCCACAGGTCGCGATACGCGCTGGCTTCAACCAGTCGCAGAACGCGAGCGCTCCCACGGAGTCCATCTGATTCCAGAAGCCCTGCCACTGGACCGAGGCCCCCGTGGGGACGAAGGCGACATCAACGCGGCCCCGGAAGGCCTCAAGCGCTTCGCGCGTCCGGGGGGAATCCGTCACGTCCACCGCGTCCAGCGCCAGCACATCCGGCGTCTCCACCAGCAGGGCACATTGATCCTCGCCCTCCCCCGAACACTGCGCGGGCAGGATGTGGATGCGCAGGTCCTGGGCCAGCTCGACGACGTCCCCCTCCTGGAAGGGATGGAGATTGCGAAAGCCCAGCGCCGTGAGAATCGCGCGAGCGCTCGACTCGGGCGCCGCGCCCGGCTTCGGCCTGTCGAGGAAGTAGAGGGCGACGTCTTCGCGAAGCCCCAACAGGCTGGGTGGATGGAGATGGTCGTCGTGCGCGTGGGAGAAGAAGACCGCGTCCACCGACGACAGGTCATCGAAGAACCACGCGGGACACGCAGGCTGCCGGAACTCCAGCTCCCGCAGCACCAGCACCGGGTCGATGAGAACCCTCAGAGGACCGCGCTGAATGACAAAAGAAGTGTGGCCCAGGTGCTCGATGAAAGTCTGCACAGCCTGCCCATTCTGAATATTCAGAATTCAACGTATCAATTCGTATCCCCGAGCGTCAATGCAGGCCACGGGAATGACGACTCAACGCGGCCGGAGCAGTTCGGAGGTGCGATGTGTGGCCAGATAGGCCTTGGCTTCAATCACCGGGGCCCCCGTCAACCCCAGCTTGACGTGCGCGAGCCGCTTATCGAAGACACTCTCTCGCGTGGCCGAGCCAGCGGACAGGTTGACCTGCGTGCGACCCGGCCACGCCAGCAGCGCGTCGCGCCGTGAGGGTGCGCAGAGCCCCCGCGTCACGAGCTCGTCGAGCAGGCGTTGCCACCGGGGCTCCTCGGCGGGCTGCGCACGCCCCTGGAACGAGCACTCGAGCCCCAGCGTCGGCAGCAGCTGCGGCGCCAGGTCCAGGTTGAGCATGAAGCGATTGACGCCGAGCGGAAGGACCCACGCGAGGGTGTCCCGCAACTGCTGGATGTCTCCTGGCCACGCCACGGCTTCCAGGTACGCCACCATGCTCTCGGGAGGCACGTTCTTGAGCGTGAAGCGGAGGTTCTTGCTGCGCCGCGACATCATCACGCAGGCCGCATAGAGGTGTGCACCGGGAGGCAGCGCCTCGATGCAGACATCCATTCCTCGCTGGAGCTCTGGAGTGAGCGGCGCCTCATCCCCACGCAAGAGCGGAAGCCCCGCGTGGAGTGTCGCGCGGTAGGTATCCGACTTCTGCCGGTGGAGCGCTTCGTTGACGGCGACAGGCTGGTCCCGTGTGCAGAGGAACACGATGGGCAGCGGAGGCGAGGCGACTGGCGCATCCAGGTCGAACTCCAGCCAGAACGCGTCGACTTCCCGGTCGAGCAGCCCGCCCGGCTCAGCCCACGCTCGCGCGAAGTCGCGAATGCGCCGCCACTCGGGAGCGGCGAACAAGGGCGCTGGGAGTTCTGAGTGGGGATGCCTGCCAGCAAGCAGCGCCTGCCCGTCGTGTTTGATCCCCAGGATGAAGTCCACCCGAGGCGTCCCCTCCAGCAGCCGGACCTCGAAGCCCCCATCGCCCTCCAGGGCCGCCGGCAGCCATTCGCCCAACGCGAGCAGGCGGGCCCGCGACTCGGGAGAAAACAACGCGGGCGGATAATCACTGTCGAAGGCCGCCAACGTCTCCTTCCAGGTGCCCGACCGAGGCGGGAGCGCCCCCGGGAGGAAGTTGTCGGTCCGGTCCGCCGCGATGCGCGCGATTCGGACGTACCGGACGAGCGCTTCGACACACAGCGCCGCCGATGCCTCCAGCGAGCCGTAGACGACGTCTCCGGCCTCGTACAGCGGCGCCACGGGCCAGAGCCCCTCCTCGCTCTGCTCGCGCAGCAGCAGGGCCGCCATGGAATCCAACGTCCGCTCGAAGAGGTTGACGTCCGTGGGGCGCCCCAGGTTCATCAGGGCGCTCATCGCGAGGGCGACATTCACCGCGCCGCGCACCTCCCCCTTCTCCCAGAGCGAGATGAGCTCTGCCCGAAGGGGGACCGCGAGCTGCCAGTGGTCCCCCACGTGACGAACCCAGCGCGTCAGCAGGTAGCCCAGCAGGAGAGGCGAAACCGCTGGCTCGCCGCGGGCGCAGCCCAGAAGCCCCTGGGTTCGAACCTTCTCGGAAACAAGCGCGGCGCGGCCCGGTAGCGACCGCCCCTCGTGCGCCGCCAGGAGCAGGAGGTCCGCGGTCATGGCGACGTCCGCTTCAGGAAGAACGCCTTCGATGGCCGCCGCTCTGGACTCGGACGATGTCTGGCCAGGCGCCCCCGCGACGTCGCGCGACAGGAGCGCAGCGAGCGCCGGGGGTGGGTCCAACGGCATGTTCCATTGCCTCAACGCCACCAGCGCGCGGGCGGACTCCCCCGCTTCCGACCGTCCCGAATCCGAGGAGAAACGCCAGAAGCCAGTCGATGCGCGACTGGAGAGCAGCCGCCGCATGCAGGACGCCCCATGCGCATGTGCAGCCCCCTCGCTCTCGGCCAGCGCGAGGAGGACCAGCGTTGCCGCCGCCGGTGAGTCCACCGAATGAACGCCTGCTCCCGTGGAAGCCAGCATCTCCGCGACGGGAAGCTGCTCCAGTGCGGCAACCGCCGCGCCAATCGCGCCATCCAGCATGTCTGCCGTGGGCCGGCTCGGCGCTCCTGGATTCTGAACAGACACGGGCTTCCTCCGAGCAACGCTGGCGAATGGACGCAAAGCGTGCCCGAGCGCGAAGCTCAGGGTCAATCACCTCTCCATGTAAATTGCTGAAATCAATTTAGACCCCCACTCCATGTAAAATTGGCGAAGTGATACTCTCGCGGCGCCACATCCTCCACCCGGCAGCGAAGGCACGAAGCCCCGGCGCGAGACACACAACGGGCCCCCTGGCGGGACGACGTGTCCGCCAGCGTGAAACCGATACGGGTGTTGCGCGCGGGCCTCCGGCTATCGAGGCTGGCGTCAGCGGGACACCGGAGGCGTCCCCGGCGGATTCGGCTGAAACAGCGCGCACGCACGGACCGGCTGCGGCGGGTACTTCTGAGGCAGCAGCGGGCAGAGGATGAAGGTCGTGGTCCTCGACTGGACGTAGCGAGGTGGCGCGGCGCAGCGGTGGCAAAGGCTGTCGGGAAACGGCAGCGATTCGGGCGGGGGCGTCGTCATGACCTTCGCTCCTGGAGCATCGCACGCATCGCACCGCGTGCCTGATGCTCGTGGAGAGCGGCCATGCAAGCAATGGCATGGCCGCTCTCGAATATCGCATCAGTCGCGCAGCTCGAGCCACACGGGAGCGTGGTCCGAGGGCTGCTTGCCCTTGCGCTCCTCGCGGTCCACGTCCACGACCGTCAGTCGTTCGGCCACGGGCGCCGTCACGTAGAGGTGGTCGATGCGCAGGCCCAGGTTCTTCGGGAAGCCGAGCATGCGGTAATCCCACCAGGTGAACTTCTGAACGCCAGGGTGCAGCCTGCGGAAGGCGTCCGAAAGCCCGAAGGCGCCCAGGCGCTGGAGGGCATCCCGCTCCTTCAGCGTGAAGAGCGTCTGGCCTTCCCACAACTTCGGGTCATAGGTGTCGATGTCCTCGGGCGCCACGTTCCAGTCCCCGCCCAGCACCAGGGGCTCGTCGGGCTTGTGCCGTGTATCCAGGTAGCGCCTCAGCCGGCCGTACCACTCCAGTTTGTACTGGTACTGCGGCGAGTCCACCGACTGGCCATTGGGCGCGTACGCGCTCACCACGCGGATGCCGCCCACGGTCGCCGCGATGAGGCGCGCATGCGAATCATCCACGCCGTCGGACAGGCCCTTCACGACGTCCTTCGGCTCCTCCTTCGCGAGGATGGCGACGCCGTTGTACGTCTTCTGCCCGTGGACGGCGGCGTGGTAGCCCAGCTCCCGCACGGCCTCCATGGGGAAGTCGTCGTCCACGCACTTGAGCTCCTGCAGGCAGAGGACATCCGGCTGGGCCTTCTTCAACCAGGCGAGCAGCCGTTCCTGACGGGCCCGCACCGAGTTCACGTTCCAGGTGGCGATCTTCATCGCGCGGACCGTCGCATGCCGCCCGCGCCCCCCGCCATGCTTTTCCCCGGCCCTGTGGCCACAGGGCCACACAACCCCCTCCGTCCCTCTGGGAGCATGCGTGGCACGCCAGTCGCAATGACGCCGGGCGGGAGGCCGGCACACGGCGCCCCGGAGTCCCCGTCCCGGGAGCTCCGCCAGCAGTCGAGGTCGCCGCCATGCGCCGCAACCACACGAAGCCCACGTCCCACACCCGATTCCGCTCGCCGGCCTCCGCGCGGCGCGCGCTGGTGCTGGCGAGCCTCGTGGTGCTCGGACTGGCCCTGGCGTGGGCGGATGCGCCGCTGCCCCGGGCGCTGCGCGCGTGGCTGGCCGCGGAGGAGCAGTCCACGTCCAACGCGGACGCCGCGGCGCCGGATGCGGCCCATCCAGGGGGAGACGCCGCCGCGTTTCCGCCGGCGTCCGAGCAGCGCGCGCCGGGTAGAGACAGCAGCATCGCGCACCTCGGCGCCGTGTCCGGAGCCGCGTCGGAAGGTTCGAACATCGCGCCGGACGCCGAGCTCGCGTTGCCGCACAGACATGGACGGCGCGTGGACCACTTGAGCCGGGCCCACCTGTTGCGCGACTGGGACGACCTCGCTGGCGCGCTCACCGAGTGCCGCCGTGCGATTCATGACGCCCCCGACGACGTGGCCGCCTTGGCGCTGGCGGCGGAGCTCGCCGGGCTCACGGGCCGGACGGAGCTGGCCGTGCGTGCCCATGCCCAGCTCGGCCGCCTGCTCCCCCTGGATGCCCGCCCCCTGGTGCGTCAGGCGAGGCTGCTGGTGTCCCTGGGCCGCCACGCCGAAGCGGTGTCCGTGGGCGAGGAAGCCGTGCTGCGCAATCCCGAGTACGTGGAGGCCTATCAGGTGCTCGGGCGCGCGCACCTGGCGCAGGGGGCGCTGGCGAAGGCGATGCTGCGCTTCGAGCAGGCCGTCCACCTCCACCCCGAGCACGGCTACGCCCTCAACAACCTGGGCCTCACCTACCTGCGTGCCGGAGAAGCCCAGAAGGCCGTGGACGTGCTCGTCCGGGCGGCGGAGCTGCTCCCGCACGTGGCCTATGTGCACAACAACCTGGGCGTGGCCCACGAGCGGCTCGGACAGGTGGAGGAGGCCCGGGCGGCCTACGCCGCCGCCATGCACCTGTCACCGCGCTACGTCCAGGCCCGCGTCAACGCGGACCGGATGCGCCGCACGGCCCACGCGGACATGGCCGGCGCCCGGACGGTTCGTGAGCGGCCGCGCCCCACCCAGGGAGAGGCGCCTGCTTCCCGGTAGCGCCTTCCTGCCTGGAGGCCCTGCGCCGGGCGAGCCTCCAGAGCGGTTCCCGTTCGGTGTCCCCCGGTCTAACCTGCGGACTTTCTTTCCAGCGCAATGACCACGGCTCCCCAGATGCCCTCTTCGCCCGACTCCTCCACACCCACTCCCCCCGCACCGCATTCGCGACCGGGGTTCGGTGCCCGGCTGTGGCGCTGGACGAAGCGGCTGCTCATCACCGGCCTCGTGTGCCTGCTGCTCGGCGCCATCACCGCGGCGGGCGGCTACGCGTACTACAGCCAGGACCTGCCCTCCGTGGACGCGCTGCGCAACTACCAGCCGCCGCAGGTGACGAAGGTGACGTGCGGTGACGGCACGCTCTGCGCCGAGTTCGCGCACGAGCGGCGCACGTTGATTCGCGTGGAGGACCTGCCGCCCCACGTCCGCAACGCCTTCCTGGCCGCCGAGGACGCGGACTTCTACAAGCACGAGGGCCTGGACTTCTTCGGCATCACCCGCGCGGCCATCAAGAACCTCATCCCCAACAGCCGCAAGTCCGGCGCGTCCACCATCACCCAGCAGGTGGTGAAGAACCTGCTGCTGACCCCTGAGCGCAGCTTCTCCCGCAAGGCGCGCGAGTGGATTCTCACGCCACGCGTGGAGGAAGCGCTCACCAAGGACCAGATTCTCTCGCTCTACATCAACCAGTCCTACTACGGGCAGCGCCGCTACGGCATGGAGGAGGCGGCGCTCTTCTACTTCGGCAAGCACGCCAAGGACTTGAATGTGGGCGAGGCCGCCGTGCTCGCGGGCACCGTGCAGCTCCCGCACCGCATCAACCCGGTGACGAACATCACGCGGGCGAAGTCGCGTCAGCGCTACGTGCTGGACCAGATGGCACGCAACGGCTTCGTGTCCGCGGATGTGGCGGAGGCGGAGAAGGAGAAGCCCATCGTCCTGGCTCCCCGGCGAGGCAAGGTGGTGGGGCCGTACTACACGGAGGAGATTCGCCGCACGCTCATCGCGCGTTACGGTGAGCAGGCGGTGATGGAGGGCGGGTTGCGCGTGGACATCGCCATGGTGCCCAAGCTCCAGCTCGCGGCGGAGCAGGCGGTGCGTGACGGCCTGGAGGCGGTGGACCGGCGCCAGGGCTACCGCGGTCCCCGTGGCGCGCTGGAGAAGAACCAGTGGGAGCGATACCGGGCCCTCATCGCCACGCGCATCGAGGAGGCGGGCCGCCGGCAGAAGGACCAGGGCTACGTCGCGGACCTGTCCGCGCTGGCGAAGGTGGAGAAGGAAGAGCCGAAGACGCCCGAGACCGCGGGTGCCCCCCTGGACGCGCTGGAAGAGGAAGGCACCGAGGAGCAGCGGCCGGACCTGTCGCCCGAAGACGAGGCGCCCCTCTCCGCGGACCAACTCCTGGCGCAGTCCGTGCGCCTCAAGCCCATGGAGGAAGGCCTGCGCCTCACGGGCTACGTCATGCAGGTCGACGACAAGCGCAACGTGGCGCGCGTGGACCTGGTGGGCCGCACCGCCGAGGTGGCCTTCGCGGCCGTCTCCTGGGCGCGGCAGAAGGGCAGGAGCGCGCCGAAGAAGATCTCCGACGTCTTCACGGAGGGGCAGCTCGTCTTCGTGCGCGTGCTCAAGGCACCGCCCGCGCCAGCCTTCGTGGAAGCGACGCTGGACCAGGTGCCCGAGGTGCAGGGCGGGCTGGTGGTCATCCGTCCGGAGAACCGGCACGTGGTGGCGCTGGTGGGCGGCTACGACGCGGAGCGCTCCTCCTTCAACCGCGCCACACAGGCGAAGCGGCAGCCTGGCTCGTCCTTCAAGCCGTTCCTCTACGCCGCCGCCATGGGCAGTGGCCGCTACACGCCGCTGTCCAAGGTCAATGACGCTCCCGAAGCCGTCCGCGACCCGTACACGGGCAAGACGTGGAAGCCGCAGAACTACGACCGCCAGTTCCACGGGCCGATGACGCTGCGCGAGGCGCTCACGAAGTCGAAGAACACGGTGTCCGTGCGCCTCATCGAAGCGCTCACCCCGGCCACCACCATCGACTTCGCGCGCCGGGCTGGCATCCACTCCCCGCTGCCGGAGAACCTCACGCTGGCCCTGGGCACCGGTGAAGTCACGATGCTGGAGGCCGCCAACGCCTACGCCACGCTCCAGGCCAGTGGCCGCTATGCGGAGCCCTTGATGCTGCTGCGCGTGCGCGACGCGCGCGGCAAGGTGCTGGAGGAGCATCAGCCGGCCTTCGAGGAGACGCTGCCGCCCGCGGTGGCCTACCTCACCACGTCGCTGATGCGCAGCGTGGTGGAGGACGGCTCGGGCCGGGCCGTGCTCGCGCTGGAGCGCCCCGCCGCTGGCAAGACGGGCACCACGCAGCAGTCCCGCGACACGTGGTTCTCCGGCTACACGGCGGACTGGGTGGCCAGCGCGTGGGTGGGCTTCGACAACAACGCGCCGCTGGGCGGCAGTGAGACGGGTGGCCGCGCCGCGCTGCCCATCTGGCTCCAGCTCATGCGCGTGGCCCACGAGGGGCTGCCCACGCGGGAGTTCGAGGTGCCCCCCGGCGTCGTGCAAGTGCGCATCGACCCCATCAGCGGACTGCTGGCGGGCAACTCCGTCCCGGGCCGGCTGGAGCCCTTCCTCGAAGGCACGCAGCCCACCGCGGAGGCGCCGCCGCCGGGGCAGGTGACCACCGACCAGTTCTTCCTCGACGAAGGCAGCAGGCGGGGACTGTGAGCCCTACCCGAGCCCTGCTGCTCGCCCCCTTGCTGGCCACGCTCGCGGCGCGGGCGGCGCCTGCGTCCGACACCACCGCCGCCATTCCCCGGCTCGCCCGGCAGGTGACGGGGGCCGTGCGGGCGCAGCGTGGCGTGGAGTCGCCGGTGGCGGTGAATGTCACGGGCGGCTCGGCCGAGCTCCGCCGCGCGGTGAGCACGATGCTCGCCTCGCAGCTCTCCTCCGCGGGCCTGCCGCCCGTGGTGCTGGAGGCGCCCACGGCCGATGCCGCCGAGGCGCTGGCGCGCGCGCAAGGTGCCCGGACGCTGGTGCGGCTCTCGCTGGACGTGGAGGGCGGCGAGCTGCGCGCCCGGGGGGATGTGATTGGCACCTGGGTGAACTTCTGGTCCGGCCGCACACCCACGCGGCCGCCCAAACCCGCCGCCACCCTGGTGGAGACGGTGCCCGCGGACCCGACCGTATTGGCGCTCGCGTTGGAGGGCGCAGGCACTTCGCCCACGTCGCCCCCGGAAACGGGCCCTCAAGGCATCCGTCTGCTGGGCGCGGCGCTGGCGCGGCTGGAGCATCCCCTGGCGGCGCTCGCCGCCGGGGACCTGGACGGGGATGGCCGGGATGAAGTGGTGGCGCTGACTGAGCATGACGTCGCCGTCTTCGACGCGGAGGGGCGGCTCGTCGCGCGCAAGGAGCTGGACTCCCTGCCCGCGGGAAGCGCCACCACCCGGGAGCCCTTTGGCGCGTTGGCATTCCTGCCAGGGCCCCCCCGGCTGGCCGCGTGGAGCACCCGCCATGCGCACGGCGAGCTGCTGGCGCTGGACAAGGCCCGCGCCACCCTGCGCGCCGTGGGGACGCTGGACACGGCGCCGCTGGGCGCCACCGAGCGAGGCACTTTCGTTCCGGGACAGACAGCCTTCGCGCCCACTCTGAAGCTGGCGGAGGGCCGCGCGCTGACGGTGCCCGCGCCCTTCACCACCGCGAGCATGGATGCCCAGCGGATGCTGTTCGTCCACCCGGATGGCACCGCGGCCTTCTACGCGCACGCGGGCGCGGCCCCGGCGCGCTGGACGAACCTGGGCGCCGGCAGCGCGCTGGGAGACCTGGATGGGGACGGCGTGCCGGAGCTCATCACCACTTCGACTCAGCTCACTCCCGCCCCCGATGTGCTGCGCGTGCACGGCACCTCCGGGGACGACCCCGGCACGCACGAACCGCTGTGGCAGGGCGCCCTGCCCACGGGCCGCGCGCTGTACGTGGTGACGGCCCGCCTGGACGGCGACAAGCGCCGCGAGGTCATCGTGGGCATCTGGAAGCCGGACGGCACCAGCGAGCTGTTCCTCCTGCGTCAGGGGGCGCCATGAGACTCCGCTCCACCCTTGCCTGCCTCGCGCTGCTCGCGTCCTCGGCCGCGCAGGCGGCCGGCCGGCCTCGTTACGGGGGTGAGTTGCGCGTCGCCCATGGCGGCCCGCCGGAAGTGGCCGAGCCCGCGCTGGCCGACACGCCCCTGGAAGCAACGCTGCTGGGGCTGCTTTCCCCACCGGTGTGCCGTGCCACGCGAGACGGCGGCTTCGAGCCCGCGCTCGCGCGGGAGCTGTCACGCCCCACGCCCCAGTCCCTGCGCATCACCCTGCCCACCCCCGCGTCCGCCACCGCGCTCGCGCGTGCATGGATGCGGCTGGCGAGCAGCGACGGCGCATCCCCGTACCGGGCCCTCTTCCATCCGCTGCGCGGAGAGGCGCGGCAGGTGACGCCCCAGGGCGCCACGCTGGAGCTGACGCTCGCCTACCCCTGGCCGGACCTCGAGCGCGCGTTGTGCCATCCGGCGCTGGCGCCGCCCGCCTCCCCCAACGCGCTTGGCCCCTTCACCGCCGCGGGACGCGGGGCCCTGGAGGCGCAGACGGCCTGGCCCCAGGGGCGCCCGTACCTGGACCGGTTGCTGCTCACCGCCACGGACCAGCGCGGCCTCTCGCGGCTGTGGTCGTCCCGGCAGGTCCAGGTGGAGCTGGGCGTCGCGTCGGAGACGGACACCACGGCCGGCGCGCCGCTCTATGCCACCTTCCTGGCGTTCTCCCCACGGCGGCTGCCCCCGGACTTCCGGCAGGCCGTGGAGAGCGCCATCGACCGCGAGGACCTGACCCGACTCTTCGTCCAGGCGCCCGCGCAGCCCATGCCGCACCTGCTCCCGCCAGCGATGATGGACGCGCCCGCGCGCCCCCGTCCGTCCGCGCCGCCGGTGAGCCCCGCGCGGACGGTGACGCTGCGCTACGACGCATCGGTGGAGGACCAGCGCGCGGTGGCGGAGCGCATCCAGGTGAAGCTGCACGAGCGCGGCTACACCGTGGCGCTGGAGGCGCTCCCGCGCGCGGCCCTGCGCGCCCGCTGGGCCCAGGGCGACTTCGAGCTGATGCTGCACGCGCTGCTGCTGCCCCCCATCCCCGGGCCTGCGCTGGCGGTGGTGCTGGATGCCGGTGGGCGCAAGGACTTGCTGGGCGTGGAGTTGCCCGCCATCGGCGCGCTTGCGTCCTCCGCGGCGCGGGACGCGCGGGCGCGCGAGCGGGCCCTGGCCCTGGCCGCGTCCGTGCCCCTGGTCCCCCTATATGTACAGGGGCTGGGAATGCGCTTCGCTCCGGACGTGGGCGGGGTGATGATGGATGCACAAGGCCTGCCCTCGCTGGACGGACTGCATGTGCTTCCACCGGAGGGGACGGCGATGGGAGGACGTCCTTGAGGAGAACGGCATGCGCTTGAGGACGCGGCTGGCGCTCGCCTTCGCCCTGCTGGCCCTGGTTCCGCTCGCGGTCGTCGTGCCCCCCACCCTCACCCGCTTGCGCGACACGTTGTCGCGCGAGCTGGACGCGCGCATGGAGGCCGCCACCGCCTCCGCGCAAGAGTCCCTGGAGCGCTCCGGCGCCACGGCCCGCCGCGCGGTGGAGGAGCTGGTGGACAGCACCAGCATGGAGGACCTGGCCCGCGAGGCCCGCGACCGCCCCACCCGCGCCATCCAGGCCGGCACCGCCGAGGCCCTGATGAAGAGCCGCGGCCTGAGCGTGCTGACCCTCTTCGACCGCGAAGGAAGAGTGCTCTCCTCCGGCCACCTGCCCGCGCGCCGGGGAGACCCGGACCCAGCCCTCTTCGCCGTCACCCGGCAGAAGTCACCCCGGCCCGTGCCAGTGCGCGTGGACGTGCGCACGGCCTCCGGACTCCGTCAGCTTCCGGCGCTCGTCACCGCGCGCCCGGTGGACTTCGGGGACCTGCGGCTGTGGGCCGTGGGCGGCGTGCTGCTCGATGAGAGCCTGGCGCAGCACCTGGCCCGCCTCACCCAGACGCAGGTGACGCTGCTGGCGGGTGACACGCCCCTGGCCAGCGCCGGCACGGCCGAACCGCCGACGGTGACGAAGGCGCTCCCGCTGGGAGACGCGGCCACGGTGCGGCTCGTCTTCAGCCGCGCCGCCGCGCGTGAAGCGGAACAGGGCGTCATGCGCGCCTTCCTCCTGCTGGCGGCGCTGGGCGGCACCTTCGCGGTGCTGCTGGGCCTGCTGGTGTCCCGGTGGATGACGCGGCCAGTGGAGGCCCTCACCGAGGGCGCCCGGCGCGTGGCCGAAGGCGCGCTGGAGTCCCAGGTGACGGTGGAGGCCAGCGGCGAGGTGGGCGAGCTGGTGCGGACGTTCAACCGCATGACATCCGAGCTGAAGGCCACCACCGAGCGGCTGATGGCCAGCGAGCGCATCGCCGCGTGGCAGGAAGTGGCGCGGCGACTGGCTCACGAAATCAAGAACCCGCTGACGCCCATCCGCATGTCGCTGGAGACGCTCCAGGCCGCGCAGGAAGCGAAGCACCCGCGCTTCCCCGACATGTTCAAGGAGAGCGCGGGCGTGGTGTTGGAGGAAGTGGACCGGCTGCGCCGCATCGTCGACGAGTTCAGCCACTTCGCGCGGATGCCCAAGCCGCAGCTGGCGCCCGTGGACCTGGGCGAGCTGGCGCAGAGCGTGCTGGCGCTGTACGCCACGCCTCCGGCCGGCATCCAGATTCTGCCCACGCTCCAGACGGGCGTGGTGGCGCGGGCGGACCGCGACCAGCTCACCCAGGTGCTGGTGAACCTGGTGAAGAACGCCGAGGAGGCCATGACGTCCACGGGTGGCACCCTGCGCGTGCGCGTACGCTCCACCGAAGCCGACGCCATCGTCGAGGTGGAGGACACCGGCCCCGGCATCCCCCTGGAGCACCGCGCCCGGATCTTCGAGCCCTACTTCACCACCAAGGACGGCGGCACCGGCCTGGGGTTGGCCATCGCCTCGCGCATCCTCCAGGAGCACGGCGGCAAGCTGGAGGTGGGCGGAGAGCCCGGCCACGGCGCGCGCTTCAGCCTCGTGCTGCCGCGCACGGCCTGACTCAGACGCTGCGCTCCGCGAAGCGGACGTGGACCAGCGCGGGCAACCGTTCCTTCACCCAGGGCAGCATGTTGAGACCGCTGTAACCGTACCGGAAGAAGCCCCGCGGGAAGCTGTAGGGCTTCAATTCCACCTGGCGGATTCGCGGCGCCCACCGCCGCAGCGTCGCCTCCAGCACGTCGCGGTTGATGCCCCAGGGCATGGGTGGCACCTGGTACGCGCGAGTGCGGCGCAGCCCCTTGAGCGTGCACCGCGAGAACCAGCGGGGAATCGTGTCGAAGAGGAGCTCGGCGCCCGGGAAGCGCTCGGCGATGTCCACGATGAGCCGACGGACGTCGTCTTCCTCGAAGTACATGAAGAGGCCCTGCGCGACGATGAACACGCCCTTGCTGGCGTCCACGCGGTCCATCCATGCGCGCTCCAGCGCGCTCACCGGGAAGTGCATCAGCCGCTCGTTCGGCGTGAGGAAGCGCTCCCGGATGGCCACGGCTTCCGGAAGGTCCACGCTCAGCCAGCGCAGCTGCCCGTTGTCCAGCCGCTGCGCCTGCGTCTCCAACCCTTCTCCCAGCGACACCACGAAGCCGTCAGGGTGCGTGGCCAGCCACGCGCGAATGCACCGGTCCATCGCCACCGCGCGAATCGCGAGGGACGGCTCCGCGCGGCCAAAGGACTTCTCGAAGTCGTAGTCGATGGCGCCGTAGATGCGCAGCGCCTCCGCGTCCTTCAGGACGCCGTCCGGCCGCTTCGCCTCCCCTGCCCGGCAGTGCAGCGTCCAGAGCATCGTCTCCGGAATCCCCGTCAGGTTCGGCACGTACCGCGTCTGCATCGTCCCCCTCCTGACATCAACGACGTCTCCCGGGCGAACTCCGCCAGGCGCCTCAGTGCGCCGCCGACCTGGAGAAGGTGTTGATGACGATGACGCCCGCCAGGATGAGCCCGATGCCCACGAGCGCGGGGACGTCCAAGCGCTGGCCGTGAAGGAGCCACGCCACGCCGGAGACGAGGACGATTCCCGCCCCGGACCAGATGGCGTAGGCGATGCCCGTGGGGATGGTCCTCAACGCGAAGGACAGGCAGAAGAAGGCCACGCCATAGCCCAGCACCACGAGGAGGGACGGACCCAGCCGCGTGAAGCCGTTGGAGCTCTTGAGCGCCGAGGTCGCCACCACCTCGGCCGCGATGGCAATCCCCAGATAGACCGCGTTGTGCATGAACCGCCTCCGCGGGCCTCTATAACCACTGGCTCCGAAGGCGGCCCGCGCGAACGTCCGAAATGAGAAGGCCCGCGGCCTCTCGAGGAGACCACGGGCCTTCCGCGCTTCAGCAGCGGCCAGGGCCGCGCGCGGGCTCAGTCCTTGATGGGCGTGGCCTTGAGGGCCGCCTTGCCTTCCTTCACGTAGACCTGGAAGCGCACCGTCTTGCATGCGTACTTCTGGACGAGCTGCTCCTTGTTCTTGCGGAGCTTCTGCACGAACTTGTCGTACGTCAGGCCGTCAGCCGCCTCGCCACACCGCTCACGGGTGGTGAGGAACTCGCGGAAGACCTCCTGGAAGTGCTGCTCGTCGGTGAGCGCCACCGCGGAGTTGCCAAGGCCCGGCAGCGGAATCGCGGCGGGCTGAGGGGCGGAGCGCGGCGGCGGCATGGGGATGGCGTCCGACGTCGGAGGCCGCACGCTGGCCTGGAGCAGCTCGCGCGGAATCGCCGCCACGCGCGTCGTCTCCGGGCTGTCCGGTGCGGCCTGGGAGGCCGCCAGGGCGAAGGGGTCCGCCGCCTGTTGCAGCGAGTACGCCGCCGTGGGCTGGTCCTCGAAGGCGAACGCGCCCCGGCGAGGTGACGCGGGCGACAGTGGCTCGGGCCCACCGAAGGACTCGGGTGAGGACTCGAACGGCATCGCTCCCGCGTGCGCGGGCTGCTGCGGCGGCGCGGGGAACGGGAACGCCTCGGCCGAGCCGAAGGGGTCCGCCGCGGGCGCGGGCGCCGGAGGGGCAAAGGCAAACGGGTCCGCCGCGGGAGCCGGAGGCGGCGCCGGCGGGGCGAACGCGAATGGATCGTCCACGGGAGCCTGCGCCGGGCGCGACATCGCGAACGGATCGCCCGACGGCGGCGGCGCGAAGGCGAACGGGTCCGCGGCGGGAGCCGGAGCGGCGGGCGGCGGCGCGAAGGCGAACGGGTCCGCGGCGGGCGCGGGGGCCGGCGGCGGCGTGACGGCGGCCGGCGCGGGCGCCGAGGCCATGGCGGCCGACAGGCTCAGCGTGTCGGAGCCGCCACTGGACGCCTCCGCGTCAGCCGCCTTGCGGCCGGAGCCCATCATCAGCGTCCACAGGAGGCTCAGGCCCAGCAGGCCCGCCAGGGCGAACAGCGCGTTCTGCTGATACGCGGCCAGCGTACCCAACACCGGCTGCGTGCTGGCGATGGCGAGCACCTCCAGCGGCGTGCTGGCCAACGCGCGGCGCGAGCCCACCATCAACGGGGCGTTCCCGCCCAGGGGGTCATTCTGGGTGAAGACAGGCAGCGCCACCGGGCCCAGCTCCAGGAACTTGCCGGTGCTCAGCACCACGCCCGAGGCATCCGCGCCGACCTTCGTCAGCGAGCCTTCCGCCAGCAGCTTCTGCGGACCGGCGACGCCCGCCAGCGCGTCGCCCTTCACCAGCGCCAGCGCGGCCGCGCCCGACGCCTGGACGGCGGCCTCCAGCCCGCCCTCGTCCAGCAGCGGCGCGCCCAGCACCAGCGTCACCACCGGCGCTCCGGCGTTCCACGACAGCGGCACCGCGGCGAAGGCATGCGGCGCACCGAAGGCATCCACCACGCTGGCCCCGGACTTGACGAGGCTCACCACGTCCAGCTTCGCCGCGTCCGAGGACGGCTCGGCCCCGGCGACCGCGTGGAACTGCGTGTCCTGGGCGACCACGGCCACCACCACGCCCTTGAGTTCCTGGGGAATCAAGACTTCAACGGCGCTGCGCACCGCGGCGAAGCGCTCGGCGGTGAAGGCGAGGGCGGCGGCATCCACCTCGACGCGCTCACGCTCACGCTCGCGCGGGTTGCGCGGCGCGGGCTGCTCCGGAAGCGGCGGCGCGGCGGCGGACACCACTTCCGGCATGGCCGCGAGCTTCAGCGCCAGCGACTGCACTTCGGCACGACGAGAGTCCACACGGCGCGCCACCTCGGCGGCGCCCGCGGAAGCCTGGGCCGATGCTCCGGCGACGGCGCGCTCGCGCAGCGGTCCCGACAGCATCGGCAGATGAGCAACGCCCAGTCCGATGACCAGGAATGCGAAGACGAGGAACTTGAGGCGGACCATCGCCGTCCTTTTAGCCCGAGGTTGAAGGGTTCCGCTTATAGCGTTCACCGTTCGGCCCCAGCAAGATTCGGGCACTGGACACGACGAGCCCGGCCGCCAGGTGTACGACCTGGGTAGCCGGGCTCTTGCTGCCGCCAACCGCGATTAATAGGTGGGAACGTCGGCCGCCACGTCCTCGGGCAGGCCGTTGGTATGAACGTCGCGCCGTTTCCCCAGCATGCGCTTGAGGCTCGTCTCCAACCGGTCACGCGACGCGTCGATTGCGGGGAACAACGAGTCCGCCGTCTCCGTCACATGCACCGAGGAGAGCCCGGGCAGTCGCACCGTGACCCGGCATTCCTTGTCCATGCCGCCCTTGGGCCCGTTGGTGTCCACCAGCGAGATGTCGATTTCCGCTGCCTCGTCATCCGCGAACCGTTCGATATGGCGCACCAGGTGTTCGTCGACATACGACTTGAGAGCATCCGACAGGTTCAGGTGCACTCCACGCAGCAACACCTTCATGGCATTTCCTCCGAGCCCAAAGATGGGCAGCCTGACGCCCGGTGGTGAGCCACCCCCTGCCCATTAATGGAGCCCGCCTGACGCTCCCCTGCTCTCCAGCCGACTGGGCAGCGAAGCGCTCGCATCCGGGAAGGACGAATCCCCACCGCCGCGCGGGTTTCTCAAGGGCATGGGCGCCGAACGAATCAAGGTCTTGCTGGTCGAGGACGACGGGGACAGCCGGGAGCTGCTGGCGGAGCTGCTGGAGTCGGAGTTCGACGTGAAGACGGCCACGGATGGCCTGGCCGGCCTCGAGATGTTCGAGGCCGAGCACCCGGACGTGGTGGTGACGGACGAATCCCTCCCAGGCATGTGCGGCACCGAGCTCGCGCAGAAGGTCAAGGAGCGCGAACCCCGGGCCCGCGTCATCCTCGTGTCCGGTTACACACAGGTGCAGGGCTCCGAACACTGTGACGTGGTGCTGCGCAAGCCCATCGACGTGGAGCGCCTCAGCGCCGCGGTGTGCAGGCTGGGCGACGAAGCGCGGCACTGAACGTAGTGACGGGCCCCGGGTGCCGTCCACGGGAACCGGACCTACTATTTCCCTCCAGACACCCACGGGCTGGAGGGACGGCGATGAAATACTGTGCCAGGTGCGGCTCCGAGTATCAGGACAGCGTCAACGCGTGTGCTGACTGTCCAGGCAACCCGCTCCTCGTGAGCGCGGAGGAGATGCGCAGCAGGGGGCTGCCGCTCCCGCATGAGCTGGATACCCGCGTCTTCGTCCGGGCCGGCTCCGCGGAGGACCCCTTCACCGCCGAGGTCTACGCGCAGCTCCTCCAGGACGCGAACATCCCCGTCCTGGTGCGCGCGGGCCGCTCGGGCGTCGTGGACAAGCTGACCACTGGCAACGTGTTGCCCTGGTGGGAAATCCACGTCCCCGCCGAACAGCAGGTCCGGGCCGCGACGCTGATTGAGCAGGAGCGCCTGCGGGAGCTGGCCACCAACGACGAGGCCGCGGCCGCCGCAGAGGCCGAGGAGCGGGAGACCGAATCCCCCGCCGCGGAGGCCAAGGAGCGGGAGACCGAATCCCCCGCCGCGCCGCCACCGGCCTACTGAACGCGCTCAGGGCACCGGGCGCGCCACCGAGCCGCCGCTCGCCACATCGGGGCGGCGTGGCTCGAAGAGGCTGACGCCCGTCACCCTCCACTTCGAGTAGCGGCCGTTGCGGGCCAGGAACGTCTCCAGGTCCTCGTCCACCACGCGATTGTAGCCGCCGCGCGAGGCGTGGCGCAGGTACGTGCGCTTCTTGCGCTGCACCACGAAGCCCAGGTGGGTGATGCGGGTGGCCTTCAGCGGCAGGTCCTCGCGCATCACCACCAGGATGGTGCCCGAGGGGATGTCGCGCGCGTGCGCCATCACCCGCTCCAGGGGCAACATGTTCAGCGGGTACGTGCCCACCACCTGCTGCGCCTTGGGAAGGCCCAACGCCTGCGACGAGCGCGACTGCCAGGTGACCTTCGTCAGCGACTTCGTCACCGTGACGGCGTCATCCCCCGCGTAGCGCCGCGTCACATCCGTCAGGAAGCCCTTGCGGATGTTGTTGGGCAGCCACTGCGCCTCCATCAGGTGGTTGCGGTCCTCATAGGTGGGCGAATTCGCGTAGCGGATGCGCTCGAGCAGCGGCGCCACCTCGTCCTCGCTGCCCGCGAGGCTCAGCGCCATCGACTGCTCCACGAAGGTGAGGCAGTCCACCGCGTCCAACCGGAAGGTGGGGTCGGGGTCCACGCCCTGGCCCTCGCCCAGCGGAGACAGGACGTAGGGCGTGTTGATGAAGCGCTCGCTCATCCGCAGCAGGCGCCCGGCCAGCGGCGCGTCCGCGTCCTCCGACACGAGCGCGGCGCGCGCCTCCGCGCTGAGCCCCACCCAGCCATTGGGCCTCACCGGCCGGGCCGTGGCGAGCTGCTTGGACGCCGATGGCGACTCCAGGAGCGCTTCGGCACCGGGCCGGGTGTCACCGTCCTCCGGGGGCGTGGGGACCGCCGGCGCCTGCGACAGCAGGGCCGCGGCCAGGACCGCGACAACCTTCATTGCGCGACACCCGCCTTGCGGAGGATGGCCTTGCGCCGGTCGTCACGCAGTTGGAGCGTCTCCAGCTCCCGCTCGTACGCGAGCTTCTCGTCGGACTTCGCGTTCCACGACGCCAGCACCAGCCACTCCAACATCGACGCGTCCCCGCCCTCGTGGAGGATGCGGGCGGCGCTGGCGGCCAGCGCGCGGTCCTTGTCCTCCAGCAGCGGCTTGAGCGCGGGCGAAGCCTTCTTCGCGCTGACGCCTTCGTAGAGCTCCAGGCCCTGCCGGCGCACGAAGCGGTCATCCGAGCCGAGCAGCTTGCCCGCGAAGGCGAAGCCCTCCGGCGAGCCCAGCCGGCACAGGCCGCGCGCCGCCGCGAAGCGGGTGCTCTCCGAATCGCTGGCGAGGAACTCCTTGAGGGCCGACGCCTGCCTGGCGTCCCCGGCCTCCCCCGCGGCGGCGAGCAGGGCCGCGCGCACCTCCACCTCCGGCTCCTTCCGGGCGGTCTTCACCAACAGGGCGCTCATCTTCGGGTTGCGTGAGGCGCCCAGGGCCCGCGCCGCCTCGCGGCGGACCCCGCTGCTCTTGTCCTCCAGCAACGGCACCAGCACCTGGGTGAGGCGGCTGTTGAGCTTCGCCAGGCCCTGCGCGGCATACATCCGCACCGCGCTGTCCTCATCCGACGCCAGGCCCGCCAGGGTGGGCTCGGCGGCGCGCGTTCCCAGCCCCGCAAGCACCGCGGTGAGGTTGCGGCGCAGCCGCTCCTCATGGACGGTGCGCAGCGTGGTGGCGATTTCCCGGGCCGCGTAGGGCTCCTCGCGCAGGAAACGCAGGCGGGAGATGGCCGGGGGGACGGCGCCCCCCTGCACCACGGTCTGGATGACCGCGTCCGTTTCCGCGCGCCGGGAGTTCCGTTTGGCGGCGGACGCGGGTCCGGACAGGGCGGTCCAGGGGAGGAGCAGCGAGAGCAGGAGGACGAGGCGGACGGACGGAGGCACGGGCCCCCGACGATGGCAAGGGCGGCGCCGGCCGTCAAAGTCCCACCCCATGCCCGGTTCCCCGCCCGGCACGTCTGCCCGATTCTTGACCCTCCTGGGGGCGATTGATACGACCGCCAGGTTTCACCTCTCTCTCAAGGCGCCACCCTATGAAGAAGCTGATGGCGTTGGTGGCGGTGTCGGGGACGCTCACCGCGTGCGGCCCCGTGAAGTCCACCGCGAACATCCTCGACGCTGAAGTGCAGATTCAGGCCGCGCGCACCGCCGGGGCGGAGAAGCTCGCTCCCTACGAGTGGACCGCCGCCAACCTGTACATCGGCAAGGCCCGCGAGGAGGTGGGGTACTCCGACTATCAAGCCGGCGTCGACTTCGCCGTGAAGGCCTCCCGCTACGCCAACGAGGCCCGCGAGAAGGCCATGGCCGTGGCCGGAAGCACCGAGCCCGGCGGCCGCAGTCCGAACCCCTGATGACCGAGCGCTTCCCGATGACGCGTCCTTCCCTGGTCACGCTGCTTCCCCTCCTCTTCTCCCTCTCCTGTGTCAGCGGCAGCAAGATTCGCGCGGACACGGAGGTGCTCGCGGCCAACGTGGAGCGCGCCCGCCGGAGCGGCGCCCTGCGCTGCGCGCCCGTGGAGCTGGCCACCGCCGAGGCCCACCTCGACTTCGCCCGTGGCGAGCTGAGCCAGGGCAACAGCGGCCGCGCCGACACCCACGCACGCACCGCCGACGCCGCGGTGACCCGCGCGCTGGAGCTCTCCAAGAACTGTGGCCCGCGCCAGGTGCTGGTCCGCGACCGGCCGGAGGCCCCGCAGCCGCAACAGCCCCAGCAGCCGCAACAGCCGCAAGTGGTGGTCCGTATCGAGGAGACGGACAGCGACGGGGACGGCATCCTGGACAAGGACGACCCCTGCCCCGACCAGGCCGAGGACAAGGACGGCTTCCAGGACGAGGACGGCTGCCCCGACCCGGACAACGACAATGACGGCGTGCTGGACGGCAACGACAAGTGCCCGCTCACCCCTGGCGTGCCGGAGAACCAGGGCTGCCCGGCCGAGGCGCCCAAGGACCGCGACGGCGACGGCATCATCGACTCCGAGGACAAGTGCCCCGACCAGGCCGAGGACAAGGACGGCTTCCAGGACGAGGACGGCTGCCCCGACCTGGACAACGACGGCGACGGCATCGTCGACACGGCCGACAAGTGCCCCAACGAGGCCGGCCCCATGCAGAACCTGGGCTGCCCCATCGTCGACAAGGACGGTGACGGCGTCCTCGACGTGGACGACAAGTGCCCGGACGAGCCCGAGGACAAGGACGGCTTCCAGGACGAGGACGGCTGCCCCGACCTGGACAACGACGGCGACGGTACGCCGGACGTCCAGGACAAGTGCCCGAACGAGACCGGCCCGGCGGAGAACGGCGGCTGCCCGGACAAGGACACCGACGGTGACGGCATCGTGGACCGGCTGGACGCGTGCCCCGAGGAGCCGGGCGTCCAGGAGGAGCGCGGCTGCGCCAAGCAGTACAAGATGGTCGTCATCAAGCGCGACCGGATTGAAATCAAGAAGCAGATCCTCTTCAGCTCCGGCTCGCACAAGATCTACGGCAAGCAGAGCACCGCGGTGCTCGACGACGTGGCGCAGGCCCTGCGCGACGCGCCGTGGATCAAGCGCATCCGCATCGAGGGCCACACCGACTCGATGGGCAACGACGCCTCCAACCTGCGGCTGTCCCAGCGCCGCGCGGACGCCGTCATGGCGCAGCTCCTCCGCCGCGGAATCGACCCGGGCCGCATCCAGGCCGTGGGCTTTGGCGAGACGCAGCCCATTGCCCCCAACAGCACCAAGACGGGCCGCGCGATGAACCGCCGGACCGAATTCAAGGTGGCGGAGTAGCAGCCGCCCTGCCCCGGCCGCACCTGGCCGGGGCACGACGCACCAGACGCCTCCGGGGCCTCGCGCCCGCGGAGGCGTCGTCGTTTCCGGGCTCAGCCGTCCTTGAGCAGCTCGTGGAGGACCTCGGTGGCATACGCGCCCCGGGGCAGCTCGAAGGTGAGCCAGAGGTCCTCGCCGTCCGCCGTCTTCTCCACGGTCAGCTCGGGCGAGCCCAGGCGGACGCGGTAGGGGCGGCGGCTGCCTTCCGTCTCACCACCGCCGCGCTTGAAGTCCTCCGGCGTGACGCCGGCTTCCGTCAGCAGCCGCGCCTCGAGCTCGGCCACGGCGCCAGCGGAGGCCGTCATCTTCGGCCCGAAGAGCGGGCCCGCCGGGCTCACCTCGAAGGCGGCCACGCGGGGGCCGTCCACCTCGGGTGACTCGCACACGAAGAGGCCGCCCGTCTCCTCCTTGCGCAGCACGTCGCCGACGAGCGCGGTGGCCAGCGTCCCCGCGTGCAGCCGCGCCGCCAGCGCCTGGTTGAAGAGGCGCGACTGGAAGGCGGACAGGTACAACTTGCGCTGGAAACGGTCCGGCCGCTTCGGCAGCCGCTGGCCCAGCACCAGCAACCGGCCCAGGTCGGCGTTGTCCCCTGCCCGGCCGAAGCGCTGCTCGCCGAAGTAGTTGGGCACGCCCTGCGCCACCAGCCGGGAGAACGTCTCCCGCGCCGCGCCGGAATCCTTCACGTCGCGCAGGCGCAGGCGGAAGCGGTTGCCCCGCAGGTGCCCGGTGCGGAGCTTGTTGCCGTGGCGCTTCGTCCACAGCACCTGGACGCCGTCCAGGGCGAACTCCGGCACCTTCGGCTCGGCGCGCGCGGGCACGGACACCAGTTGCCGGGTGATGGCGTGCCGGTCCTTCATCCCCGCCACGCCAATGTCGTCCTCGGACACGCCCAGTGACGCGGCCAGCGCGCGCACCAGCTCACGCGTGTCACGGCCCCGCTTCTCTACCCAGAGGTAGAGGTGCTCGCCCTCGCCGGAAGGCAGGTAGGCGGGAACCTCCTCGACCTCGAAGTCCTCGGGAACCAGCTTGAAGGCGCCCCCACAGCCGGGCACCTCCGCCGTCAGTCGCGGCCAACCAGAATCCGTCACGATACCTCGAGCGTGGACAACAGTTCTTTCACGCGGCGGGCCAGGTCCTCGTCCGCGCGTGACTCCAGCAACTCACCGGCCTGGAAGAGCAGGAAGAACATCATGTCGCTGAGCGCCTGCCTGAAGGTCGCCAGGGGCTCACTGCCCAGCTGCGCGCGATGGCGCTCGAAGCTCTCGATGAGCTTGTTCTCCGGGAGGCTGCCATCCGGAGCGAAGGCCAGCCCTTCCAGCACCGGCGACGACGACAGGCCCTGACCGGAGAGGGCCGCGTTGGCCGCGGCGATGAACTCGCGATCCATGCCCTGCTTGGCCACCTCGTCGCGAATCTCCCGGAAGATGAAGTTGAAGACGCGGGCCACCGGGCGTGGATCCACCGTCACCACCGGGCGCGCGGGCGCGCGGGCCGGAGCCTGCGCCGTGCGCTCGGACGGCTGGGGAATCGGTGTCGGGACGCCCGGGCCAGGAACCATCAGCGGCTTGTCCGTCACCGAGGCGAAGCCGCCCTCCAGCAGGCGGAAGACCACCCTGGTGACGTCGAACTCCGACAGGCGCGCCGCGTGCCCCAGCTCCAGAATCGTACGCCGGCCGTCGAGCAGGCCCAGCACCCGGTCCTCGTCCTCCTCCAGCTTGCCGTCCGAGGCGCGCTTGCGCGTCACGTACAGCCGGCCGTGGGGGATGCGCTTCCGGAAGTGCGCCATCTCGTCAATCTTCCGGATGCTGTCCATCAGCAGGCTCTGCGTGGACAACTGGATGATGTGACCGGACTTGTCCTCCACCGGCTGGTCGATGAGGAAGAAGGTCCCCTCCCGGCACAGGACGATGGCGTGGAAGATCTCGCTCACCTGGTGGGTGATGCACTTGAAGAGGTCGTGCGACTTGAGCAGCCCCTTCTCCACCAGCGAGCGCCCCACCTTGGAGGGCGGCTGCTCACGCAGCGCCGCCTCCACCTGGGCGCGCTCCACGTAGCCCATCCGCACCAGCACCTCGCCCAGCCGGTCGGCCGGGTCGTCGGAGGAGGCGCCGCGCACCTCACCCTCGCGCAGGGTGACGGAGCGCTCTCCGCCCGGCGAGTGGACGCGCACCACGCCGCTCCAGCGCGACTGGCTGAGGAAGGCGATGAGGTCCGACAGCGGGAAGCCGCCCGCGTCCCCCGCCAGCACCACGCGCGGCAACGGGATGGAGCCGCCCTCCGCGGGCGTGCGGGAGAACACCAGCAGGTCGGGCGCCGTCGCCATCAGCGCGTACGTCCCCGAGCGCCCCGCCAGCGGTGAAGGCACATGCCGGTCCTCGGGGACGAGCTGCGCCGACGCGTCGATGCGGAAGCGGGGTGTCATGGCGGCGTCAGTCAGCCGCCCAGGCGTTCTTGTTGGCGGACCACTCCAGCTCGTCTTCCAGGCTGTGCGACAGCATCTCCGCCTCCACGAAGGACAGGTCCAGCGCACGTCCGTTGAAGTACACGGAGGGCGTGCCGCTGATGCCCGCCGCGCGGCCCTGGCTGCGGTAGCCGTCCAGCTCTTCCTTATACGCGTCCGTCTTCAGCAGCGCCGCCAGCTTCGCGCCATCCAGGCCCAGCGACGTCGCCAGGGCGGCAATCGCATCGGGCTTGAGGTTGGACTGGTGCGCGAAGAGGGCGTCGTGCATCTGCCAGAACTTGCCCTGGTCCCTCGCCCACAGCGCCGCCTGCGCGGCCGGCTTCGCGTTGGCGTGCATGGACAGGGGGAACGGCAGGTAGCAGAAGCGCACCTGCTGCGCGTGCTTCCTGGCGAAGGCCTCCAGCACCGGGCGGGCCTTGGCGCAGTACGGGCACTCGAAGTCGGAGAACTCCACCACCGTCACCGGCGCGCCAGCCGGGCCCATGCACATCCGGTCATCCACCTTGAACTGCGCCCGCGGGTCGCGGAAGGCGGAGTAGTACGTCGACAGGGAGAGGATGACCTCGGTGGCGGGGCTGCCCTCGGACACCCTGCGCGCGGCCAGCTGCGCCATGCGCCGGGCGTGCTTGCAGGAAGTGTGCGACTTCAGACAGGCGCCCAGCGTGTGGGGGCAGCCGCAGTAGCAGAACTCGTCATTGAAGACCGTGCCCAACTCCCGCTTCGCCGTGGGCGACAGCGAGGAGAAGTCCATGCCCGGGATGCCCGACACGGCGGCGGCCGGGTCCACGGGCGCGGCGGCGGGCTCGGCCGGAGCCGGAGCGGCGGAAGCCTGCGGGGCGGGCGACGCCGACGGTCCACCCGTCGGGGCCGCGCTCTCGGGATTCTTGCACCCTGGGGCCGTCAGGACCGCGACGGCCAGCAGGGGAACGACACGCTTCCAGCAGAAAAGGAGCACGCGGCGGGTCTTAGCGACGCGCGCGGGGCTTGTAAAGCAACGCCAGCCTTGGCAGGGAAGCGCCTGTTCATCATGCCCAGAGTCCTGCTGCTGCATACCGGGGGTACGCTCGGAATGGCCGGGGGACGCCCGTCCGCCCTGAAGCCCGCGGCCTTCTTCAAGACACTCAAGGCCCGCGTGCCGGAGCTGTTCGAGCTGGCCGACATCGAGCTGGAGTTGTTCAGCAACCTGGACAGCTCGGAGATGCAGCCGGAGCTCTGGAGCCGGATGGCCGCGCACCTCCACGCGCGCCTGCCCCACTTCGACGGGGCCGTGGTGACCCATGGCACGGACACGCTCGCCTACACCGCGAGCGCCCTCTCCTTCATGTTGCGCAACCCGCCCTGCCCCGTGGTGTTGACGGGTTCGCAGCGGCCGTTGGGCAAGATTCGCTCGGACGCGCGGCTCAACCTCATCGACGCGGTGCTGTCCGCGCTGCACGGCCCCCGCGAGGTCACCATCTGCTTCGACTCGCGCCTGTACCGGGGCAACCGGGCGCGCAAGGTGAAGGTGTCCGAGTACGACGCCTTCGACAGCCCCAACTTCCCCGTGCTGGGCACGCTGGGCGTGGACACCACCTTCGAGCCGGGCCTCAAGCCCCGCGGGGCCTTCCGCCTCTATGAGCGGCTGGATGCCAGGGTCTTCCTCCTCAAGGTGTACCCGGGGCTGGATCCGGCGCTGCCGCTCCAACTGCTACCGCACGTCCGGGGACTGGTGCTGGAGGCCTACGGGGCAGGTAACTTCCCCATCGCCCCGGAGCTGGGGCGCTCGCTGACGCCCCTCTTCCTCCAGGCGCGCGAGCGGGGCGTCCCGGTGGTGGTGGTGAGCCAGGCGCACCGGAATGGCGTGGACCTTTCCTTGTATGAGTCCGGGGCGGCGGCCCTGGAGGCCGGGGCGATGGGCGGCGCGGACATGACGCCGTCGGCGGCCCTGGTGAAGCTGATGCAGGGGCTGGCCTACCACTCCCGCTCTTCCGGGGCCCTGGCGCGCTACATCCAGACCCCGGTGACCGGAGAATTGACCGTCGGAAGGCCGACAGTCGCTCGGGAAGCCCCCGCCGGCCCCCCCGCCACTCGGCGGCTCCGAGGAGAGTAGTGGAGAGTCGGGCAGTATGCTTGCCGCCGCGAAAAGGCGGCCCGTAAGATGGGTGCCGCGATGTCCGAGGAGAAAACTTCCGTCCATTCGATTTCGGACCTGCTGGGCAGTGCCCAGCAGCAGAGCGCGTATCTGATCGTCATCAGCGCCAAGTCCGCGGCGGGCATCGGGCGGATGTTCAAGCTGGACCGCTCCGAGGTCGTCCTGGGGCGCAGCTCCGAGGCGCAGTTCCAGGTCGAGGATGACGGCATCTCCCGCAAGCACGCCAAGGTGGTGGCGCTGGGAGACGGCCGGTTCCAGTTGGTGGACCTGGCCAGCACGAACGGGACGTACCTCAACGGCCTGAAGGTCAACGCCGCCCCGCTCTACGACGGCGACAAGATCCAGATCGGCTCCAACACCGTCCTCAAGTTCTCCATCCAGGACGCGCTGGAGGAGCAGTACCAGCGCAGCATCTATGAGTCCGCCACGCGTGACGGCCTCACCCGCGTCTACAACAAGAAGTACTTCCTGGAGACGGTGCGCAAGGAGTTCAGCTACTGCCTGCGCCACCGGGTGCCGCTGTCGCTGGTCCTCTTCGACGTGGACCACTTCAAGAAGATCAACGACGCGTATGGCCACCCGGCCGGTGACTACGTGCTGACGCGCATCGCCCAGCGGGTGAGCGACACGGTGCGCACCGAGGACCTGCTCGCGCGCTACGGCGGCGAGGAGTTCGCGCTGATGCTGCGCGAGTCCGCCGAGGACCAGGCCCTGGCGTGCGCGGAGCGCTGCCGGTACGCCGTGGACAAGGCCGACTTCGTCTTCAGTGGCACGCCCATCAAGGTGACCATCAGCCTGGGCGTGGCCACGCTGCTGGACTCGGACTTCTCCCAGCCCGAGGACCTCATCGCCGCGGCGGACAAGTATCTGTACCGCGCCAAGCGCGCGGGCCGGAACCGCGTGGACGCGAAGGCCATCAGCGGGCTCTGAACTTCAGGCGCGGCCCCCGCGCCTACTGGCCGAAGCCCAGTCGCCGGAGCGCCTCGCGCGATACGTGCTTCACATGGGAATCCGGGTCGCGCGCCGCTGCGTCCGATAGCGCGGCCGCCGCCTGCGCTCCACCAATCCGGCCCAGGGCCTTTGCCGCGGCCACCCGCACAGCGGCCTCCGTGTCCTCCCGCAGACACCCGGCCAGCGCCTTCACATGTGACGCGCGGCCAATCTGCTCCAGCGCCTCCGCGGCGGCGGTGCGCACCACCACATGTTCCGACTCCAGCAGCATCGCGGCCTCATCGCCTCGGGACGTCTGCCGTTGAAGTGTCAGCAACTCCAGTGCGGCGCTCACCACCTCAGGCGCCCCGTCCCCCAACGCACGCGAGGTGGCCTCCGCCACTCCCGGCTGCCGCGTCGTCAAACCGCTCAAGGCCCGCACGGCCCCTGCCCGCAGCAGCGGCTGCGCATCTGTCAGAAACGGCTCCACCGAGGACACCCGGTCCCGGGCCCCCTCGCCACAGTCCGCCAGTTGCGCCAGCGCGGCCCCTCGGACGGACGCGGCCAGCGCCTTGTCCCGAGCCGTCCCCAGGAAGAACGCCGCGCACCCCTTCTCCCTCGCCATGGCCTCCAGCCACGGCCGAGCCTGCGTCGCGTCACTCGACTCGATGCGCCGCTCCGCCGCCGTGCGCAGCGGGACGCCTTCCGCCTCGGCCAGCGCCCGCGCCGCATCCCGGCGCACCCACCGGTCGGAGTCACCGAGCGCCCGCTCCAGCTCCCGCATCGCCAGCGGCCCATACACTCGCAACGACTCCACCGCGCGTCGGCGCTGAAGTGGATCCGCCACGGTCAGCTCCGGCTGCATGCCCTCCAGCTCCTTCGAATACACAGCGAAGAGCCGGTTGATGCGCGCCTCCTCCGCGGGCTTCGCCTCATCCAGAAGCATCCGTCCCACCGACGACCGGCTGCGCCCGGCCACCACCTTGAGCGCGCTGGCGCTGACCGCATCCACGCTCTCCGGCCGCTTCGCCATGGCGTCCAGAAGGACGCGTGCGGGTTTGCGGCCCAGGAACCCGGCCAGGTGGGCCAGCGCCGAGCTCCGAACCGCCAGGTCCTCCGCGTACAGCTCCAACTCCAGCGCCTCGCGAATGGCCTCCCGCCGCCCCCACACGCGGGCCGCGGCGTTGGCGCCGCGAGGTCCGGCATCTCGCAGGAACTTCGCGGAGGAAGCCCCGGCCTCCGCCGCGGCGCGCGCCGCCGTCAGACACGCCGTCAGGTTGGACGACGCCGGCTCCTCCATGACCCAATCCGCCAGGGCCCGGCGCTCCGTGACGCCCTGACGCCTGGCATCCGCGCGCACCGCCGCCCACCTCACCCGCCAGTCCGGGTCCTTCCTGGCGGAGACGAGCGGCGCCCGGGGAATGGGCCGCTGCCCCGCCAGGCCCTGCACCCAGGAATCCACGCGGCCACCCGGCAGGCAGCTGCCGCAGGTCCGAGCGCGCAAGGCCGGGTCCGTCACGTGCCGCTGGCAGGACATCCAACACTCACGAGTGGGCGTCCCTCCCTGCTGCTGGCCGGTCGTCAGGAGTACCACCAGGAGGAGGGCTGGGCTCACGAGGCGGACAGTGTAGTCCATCCGACTTAGCCTTTTCGTCCAGCGTCCTTGCGTTTTCCCTCTCAGTGGGTCATACCCGCTGCCCCTTTTGATCTACACCCACATCTACGTACGGCGGAAGGAGGTGACTGCATGCCCGGTATCCGAGTGAAGGAAGGAGAGTCCATCGAGAGCGCCCTCAAGCGCTTCAAGAAGGCCACCGAGAAGGCTGGAATCCTTTCCGAGATCCGTAAGCGCGAGCACTACGAGAAGCCTTCCGTGAAGCGGAAGAAGAAGGCCCTCGCCGCCAAGAAGCGCGCTGTGAAGAAGGCCCGCAAGTCGTTCTAGGCGCGTGCCTCGCGCGTGGAGCCGGGGCGCCACCGATGTCAGGTGCCCTGGCTCCCGCCGTCGAAGTCCCCCTGAACAACGTCTTACCCTCCGGAGCTGCGACCATGGCCACCCTGAAGGAGCGGATCGACGCGGACCTGAAGGACGCGATGCGGTCCAAGAACGAGCTGACGCTCAGCGTGCTGCGGATGCTCAAGAGCGCGGTGAAGTACAAGGAAGTGGAGCCCGGCGCGTCCGTCCTGGATGACGCGGGAGTCCTCACCATCATCGCCGGCCTCATCAAGCAGCGCCGTGACTCCGTGGAGCAGTTCAAGACGGGTGGCCGCCCGGAGCTGGCGGAGAAGGAAGAGGCTGAAATCAGCATCCTTCAGAACTACCTGCCCAAGCAGCTGACCGCCGACGAGCTGGCCGCCGAGGTCCGAGCCGCCATCGCCGAGACGGGCGCCAAGGGTCCCAAGGACATGGGCACGGTGATGAAGAACCTGAACGCCAAGATTCACGGCAAGGCGGAAGGCCGAGCCATCTCCGAGGCCGTGAAGTCGGAGCTCGCGAAGCTCTCCTGAGCCTCCACCGTTCTGAGATCAGCGCTGGCGCTGTCGGGAAACCGGCGGCGCCTTTGCATTGAAGGGCTGGACAGGGATGCGGAAACTTGCTCCGTCGGCCCCTCGTCATTAAGTGCCTGGGTCAGTCCCGCCGTGCCCCCCGCTCCCCCCAGCGGAAGTCGCGTGCAGGGGCCTCAGGAGTCCACCCCATGCCGCAACCACTCCCTGCCCTCGCGAGCGCTCCGGCTTCCGCCCCCATGGGGATGATCCGCCAGGTCGGCCGGTGGGCAGGCGACGTCAGCCCTGTCGGGCAGGATGCAGGGGCTGGGCCCGCCCAGGGG
>NZ_JABFNS010000041.1 GCF_013116825.1 Myxococcus xanthus | reverse complement strand
CCCCGGTTCCGACACCACCCCCACCCCCGTCCTTCACCGGCCGACGTTCCCCGGCCTCCCGGCCCACCTGAGGACGCTCTCCTTCATTGACTTGGAGACGACGGGCTTGGACGCCTCCCAGCACGAGGTGCTGGAGGTTGCCGTCCTCCGTGTCGACGCCCGCAGCCTCCAGGTGCTGGCCGAGTACGAGGCGCGCGTGCAGCCCACCCGACTGGCTGACGCCCAGCCCGAGGCCCTGGCCGTGTGCGGATATTCCGACGAGGACTGGCAGGACGCCCTGCCTCTGCCCGAGGTCCTCGCCACGGTGACGCCTCTGCTGGCGAGCACCCTCGTGGCCGGCCACAACACCGGCTTCGACTGGGGCTTCCTCGCCGAGGGGTACCGCCGCTCCGGCCTGCCCCTGCCCGGCGTCGACTACCACCGCCTCGACACCGCCAGCCTCGCGTGGCCGCTGCTCGCCACTGGCGAAGTGGAGTCCCTCTCCCTCAACGCCCTGGCGAAGCGATTCGGCCTCCACCGGCCGACGCCTCACCGCGCCATGGCGGACGCCCGCTGCGCGCTGGAGGTGGCCCGCTGCCTCGCCGTGCGCATGTCCCGGGGCGGCCACATGGAAAGGCTGCTGGAGGAGAATGGGGGCCTCTCGTGAGTGGCGCGTCCTCCCGTCGCAAGGGCGCAGCTTGGGAACGGACTCTCGTCCACCGCTTCCGCGAGGCCATGCCCGAGGCCCTCATCCGCCGCGGCCTCCAGTACCGCACCGGCCAGGAGGTGTCCGACGTCGAGGTGCCGTGTTTCTGGGTCGAGGCAAAGGCCCACCAGCGCACCAACGTCCGCGAGGCCCTGCGCCAGGCCGTGGAGACGTGCCCGGAGGGGCGCTGGCCGCTGGCCGTGTGCAAGGACGACGGGCAGCCGCCCCTCGTCGCCATGCCGTTGGACGACTTCCTCGAGTTGGTGCGCGAGTGGTGGGAGGCCCGCCCCCGGTGAGAGACGCCTTCACCCACCTCGTAGGCCAACTCCGGGAGGAAGCCCTCTCCTTGCGGCACCAGCCCCTCTTCGAGGTGGCACGCGTGCGTCAGCCGGCCCTGGCCCACCACCCAAGCTTCGCGTCCGTGATGGCCGCCCTGGCCGACGTGCGCGAGGAAACCTACCCACAGAGGGAGGCCCTCACCCGGGCCATGCTGGCCGAGTGCCAGGCCTCCTCCAGCCCGGCATGGGCAGCCGCCCTCGTCTCCGCCTACGCCCCCATGTTGAATCGCCTGCGTCGCCGCATCCTCGGCAACGCGGTGCCCAGGGAGGACTTGGACCAGCTCGTCCTCGCCACCTTCCTCTCCGTCGCGCGCGGCTTCCCCCTCTCGCGCTGGGGTGACTGGACGGCGGCCCGCCTGCGCCAGCAGACAGCGCGCGAGGTGTTCCGCTACCTCCGCAAGGAGCGCGCGGAGCAGCACGAGACGTACACGCAGGCGCAGCTCGCCGAGTGGCTGCCCGACGCTCGGCCCGCCACGCCGGTGGAGAGTCCCAGGCGGCCCAGCGTCCGGCGGAGCTTCGTGAAGCGCGACGCCGTGCTGGTCCACCTGGCCCGGGCCACCCTGCCTCGCAGCGACGTCGAGGTCCTCATGGCCACCGTCGTCCGGCGCGAGAAGCTGCGCGCCTACGTCAGCCGCCTCGTCGAGGGCGACACCGCCGAAGCCGAGAGGACGTACCAGCGCCTGAAGCGCCAGCGCACGCGGCTGATGCAACGCCTGCGCACCCAGGCCGGAGACGCCGCGTCACAGCCCTCCGGAGGCTGCTGAGGGAAGGCATGGCCCAGAAGAAGCCCCTCAAGAGACTGGGGCGCCCCACGAAGGCTGAAGGCCCGCGGCTGCCCCATGACGAAGTGGACAAGCTCCTTGTGGAAGGCGAGGAGGTGCCCACCACGCGGGGCCGTGTGAAGCGGCGCTTCCCCTCCTTGCGCGAGCTGGCCGAGCGCTTCGGTGTCGCCCACAGCGCCGTCGCCAAGTACGCCCAGCAGCACGACTGCCTCGGCCGCCGCAAGCGCCTCCTCGCGGGGCAACCTCCACCCGAGGTTGTGGAGCCTCCCGAGGCGCCACCGACGCCACCGCTCGCGAAGCGCAAGACGGGCCGTCCCCGGAAGTCCGAGGAGCCCGCGCTCCCACGCCAGGAGCTCGACAAGGCCCTCGTCTTCGGTGACGTGAAGACGCTCCCCGACGGTTCCACCATGACGAGCTACGCCTCGTATCGCGAGCTGGCCGAGCGCTTCGGCGTCGCCACCTCCCTAGTCGCCAACTACTCCAGGGAGCACAACTGCCTGCGCCGCCGCGAGGAGGCCAAGACGCGCATCGCCACCAAGGCGGACCAGAAGCTCATCGAGCTGCGCGCCAACGCCATCGCCGTCTCCAAGGACGACGCCCTGAAGATGATTGACGGCTACCTCCTCGGCTTCGAGGAGGCCCTCGCCGAGGGCCGCGTGCGCGTCGACAACCCTACCGACTTCAACACCATGGTGCGGCTCAAGGAGTTCGTCATGGGCGGCGCTGACTCCCGCCAGGAGCTGCACGCCACCTTCTCCCTGGAGGGCTTGCAGGCCCGTCACGCGCAGTCCCTGCGCGCGGCGCGTGAGACGACGCCTGCAGAGCGCGGCGAGGTGGACGCGGAGGTGGTGAGCAGCGACGACGAAGAGAACGCCCCAAAATGCGGCAGCAGTGGACCTTAAGACGCTGCCGGGAGCACTCATGTCAGCGGGAACCGAGAGGAGCCCCAATGTAACCGGCCGTCCACGCTCCCGATGCAAGCAGCCCACGATGGGGGCCGGCCGTGGTTCGAATCAGTGAAGGATCTACTGGGCCATCTCCGTTCATGACTAACGGGCCTCTGCTGTTCTGTTGCTAAGACCTGGTTCTCTTTCCGCAGGACGCGCTGCTGCGGGAAGTGCGCTAGATATGGGGTCGGAACTGCAGCCCCCCTTGGAGACTCTTGCGGCGGCTCGGAATAATGTTCAGCCCCATGAAGCTCAACCGGTGGTGGGCAGACAACCCAGCGCAGCGATTCTGGATGGAGGGGACGAACCGGCCCGACATCGGAGTGGACCTCCACGCGCCTCAGACCCGCAAGGGCAACAAGCCGTACTGGGGCTATTCCCTCGTACGAGAAGTAGAGGAGGGCGACATCGTTTTCCACTACTCGACTGAGCGCAACCGGATTGAGTCCTGGTCCGTGGCGCAGGGCGGGCACTGGGAGGCCGAGACCCTTTGGGGAGCACGCGGAACCGCAAGCCGCGGGGAGCAACCATTCAAGCGGCCGGGGTACTTTCGCGGCCTACACGGCCCCTTCGAACTCCCCGAGCCACTGCACTTGGATGAGCTGAGGGCGAACGTGAGCACTCTCAGGGCCGCCTACAGCGCGGTGCAAAGCGCTTATCCCAAGGGGAACCTCTACCTACCGTTCCAGATTCGAACGGACGGTGTGCGTGGCGGGCAGGGCTATCTATTCAAAATGCCTGCGGAGGTAGTCGACGCGTTCCCGAAGCTCAGCACTGCTGTCCAAGTTTTGCTCCGGGCACAGGCCAAGCGCCCGATGGCGGGCCTGCTTCCACACTCGTTGGAGGCTGCAAAGATAGGACGGACTTACCTCCGTGCAAACGAAGAGGCAGCTCTCTCCGAGCGTGACCCGTTCCCAGTAGACCCTGCGGTTGTCGAGCGCGGAATCCGAGGCCACGCCAAGACCCAGAATCTCTTGGCCGACGTGGTCCAGCAGCACGGGCACAAACCGCTCTCGCCAGCCAACGACGACCCCGCCTACGACCTCCTCTGGCATGATGGAGAGACCCTCTGCGTCGCGGAGGTCAAGTCACTCACCGTTGACAACGAGGAAAGGCAACTCCGACTTGGCCTCGGCCAAGTGCTGCGTTACCGCCAGCGGCTCGCCTCGTTTGGTACGCCCGTCCGTGCCTACCTGGTTGCCGAGCGAGAACCCTCGGATCCTGAATGGCAGTCGCTCTGCGACTCGGTCGGGGTGACCTTGGCGTGGCCTAGCGTCCTGGCGGAGCGACTCCAGAAATGAGCCGAAACAATAGGAATCGCGCACAGAGGCAGCTGCGCCAGCCCGACTCTCGGCGGCATCACTACGTTCCGGCGGGCTATATCGGGTTCTTCGCGGAGCCCAGGGGGCGCAACGGGAAGCTCTGGGTCTGGGACAAGACTCAGGGCCGAAGCTGGCTCTCCAAGCCAGACAAAGTCGCTTGGGTGGAAGACCTTTACCGGCTTGATCCAGGGACGCCACCGCATGCCGTAGAGGAGGCGCTAGCAGAGGCGGAGGGAAAGATCATCGCCGCCATCCGCGAGGTCGACTCGAATCCGCGAAAGGCGCCCACGGTCCCGCAGGCCGATGCAATCGTGTCGTTCGTCGCCCTGCAGCTTGTCCGTGGACCAGAGCTGCGCCAAAGCTTCGAAGAGTTCGCCGGCAGCCTGGCGCGAATGACCTTGGACGTCATCATGTCAAGGAGAGAGCGATTCGAGGCAAGTGTAGCCCGGATGCTCGCTCAAGATTCGACGATGAGGCGGGAGGGCCTGCCCAGCTACGAGGAGGTTCGCGAGACGTTGCGCTCCGAGGATCTACAGCTGACGCTTAATAACGGGTTCCTCACCACGGCACTCCTGAAGCCCCAGAACGCGGTCTTCGGAGCACTCGCTGGGATGCATCTCGGCTTCTACCGGGTGCCGGACGAAGAGGAACTGGTCACAAGTAGCCGGCCTGTCGTTCTCGCACCACATCCAGAACAGCCGCCTTGGATGGGAACAGGGGTCGCAACGGCGAAGGCGGTAATGATGCCTCTCACGCCCAAGCTACTGTTCATGGCCCGGCCGCGCCAGCACGCCATCATCGCAGCCCCTGCAGTGCCAGGCCTCGCGTCTTTTGCAAATTACTTACTCTCCCAGCAGTCCGCCCAGACTTACAGCCGGGTCCGCTTTCCGTTCGACATGGCTCCGCGCTGAACGAGCGGGCATGCGCCCCAGAACTCAGGTATGGGCTGCCTGAGTGTTCCCGCCCGAGAAAGTCAGTGGAAATTCTCGCGCGCGTCATCGATGGCGGAGTGCGCGTGGCATCCTACCGACATCAACACTGAGGCACGCCTGAAGGCGTTGGTCATGGGAGGTACCGACTCCCGCCAAGTGCCGCCCGCCAGCTTCTCGCTGGCGCGTCTCCAGGCAAGGCTTGCCCAAGCCCTTCGTGCTGCACGCGAGACGAGGACCACCGGGCTCGGCAGGGTGGACGCGGAGGTAGAAATCGGCGCCGACAACTGTGACGCACCCAGGATCGCCCCATGAACAACTCCTGAGGGCACAGCCAAGCCCAGCGACGTGGAGCAGCCCCCATAGGCTGGCTGTTCATCACTCGGAGCCAACCAACCAGCACTGCAGCCGCGCGACGGCTGGGGCAATTTCACCCCGCCAATAACACATGGCTCTTGCGGCGCTACTCGATATGCTCCCAGTCATGCCCCACCCCGTGCCACGCTCAATCGAAGAGCTCCGAACGCTCGCCACAAATGGAGAGCGCCGTGAGATTGAATTTAAAGAAGGGGTTCGCGACAAAGCCGCGACTCGCAAGGTCATCAGAGCGGTCGCCGCGATGGCAAACCTCCGATCGGGAGGCCTTGTTGTACTTGGCATTGAAGATAAAACGGGCGTTCTCTGTGGGCTGAGTCCCAACGAACTGGCCCATTGGGGCGACCGCGACAAAGTACTAAGCACCATCAACGCCCAACTAGAACCTGCCGTCGACTTGAAGGTACATCAGATTGAATCATGCATCGTCTTGGAAGTCTCCACCTTCTCCAAAGTCCCGATCGTAGTACGCGTAAGCAAAGGTGAATCCCATCAACCTGACGCCCTTGTTGAGGGCACGCTGCTTTATCGCTCAAGCCTAACCGTTTCGTCGGCGCCAATCTCACGACTAGAAGATTGGGCTGAATTACGCGAGACGCTACTCCTTCGCGCGGGGGAAGGAGCAAGGCATCTCGAGAACGACCGAAAGAGAGCGGCGCAGTTCGCCGAAGAGGAGCGTGTTCGCGAAGTGCTTCGTGCACGTCGCGACGTTTTCGTTCCTCCTTCACTCACTAACGAGGCGACTGCGCCTGGGTTCCTTGGAAGACTCCTTACGGACTTCAGGCTCTCCACAATAAAATCACACCAAGCCGAAGCGAAAACAAACCTTAAAAGCATCTACACCTCGTTCCGTTCCTACTACTCCGAAACCGATCGCCACCCAGCGTCGCTTGAACAGGCTGGATTCAATCCACAACCAAACGGCAGGTACGTCTACCGAGCAGTCCCCGAAGAAATCGTCGGAGCAGAACACCGCACAGACCGCCCTGAACTCGTAGCAGAAGGGCTCCGCCACCTTGCGCGTTATGATGCGGAACCACACATAGCCACGCGTACCTTCCTGGTCATGGCGGTCACACGCATCGAGCCAGAAGAACTCTTCGACATCTGGATTGTTGACCGGTTTGGAGACCCCCGCTGTCTCACTCCTGAGACAACGAACTTGGCACTCCGACGTTTAACGCAAATGTAGCTATGACCGCAGACGAGAACGCCCTCCAACCAGAATTAGCAATCAAACGCCTGCCCTCGAGAAGAATCCCCCCTGGCGCCTTGTTCCAAGCGCTTCACAAAGAATGAGCGCGTTCACTTTCACCGCGCCCGGCCGCGCTTGGTCACTTTCCCCGTAGAGCTCCGGCCTGGCGCGCGGAAGCACACGCCTGGCGCCACAGGTCTCGTAGTTTCGCGGCGTTAGGCCGCCCGGCCACCAGGTGCTCGAGTGCCGCGGTACGAGTCCGGGCCATAATTCGGGCCCGGAAGCACACTCCGTCCAGAGTGCCGGACTCCTGCGCGCCGTTCACTTCCCCGGCCCACCTGCCCTCTTCTCGCTGGGGCCCAGCTGGCCGCCGCGTGGCCCGCCTGTGGCGCAGCCCGGTTTATCCCCGCGCGCCAGCGCCTTCGCCGCGTGACGCCCCTTTCGTGCGCGCGTGTCCCCCAGCGCTTCAGGCCGCAGGCCTTTGTCCTCCTCGTGAGCCCCACGAGCCCCCACGCAGCCCTCGAAGCCCCGGCCCTCCGCCCCGCGCGCACCTGGGCGCGCGTGCCGTTACCAGGGCCGAGCCGAATGGCCGGAAATGGGTAAAGGCGGCCATTCGGCGTCACCGCCCCCACGCTGTTTCGCGCGCTTACGAGCCCTCATGAAAGGCCGAAGTGCCGAGGCCGATTGCCGCTTTCCGCTGGTTGCGGCCGCCTGCCGCCCATTGCGCGGCCCAACTCGTCCCCAGTCACATTCACCGCCTGCCCCTGCCGGGCGCAACCATGCCTACCGATGACGCCAGCACGCCTACCCCGCCTACCCCTGACGCCAGGGTGGGGGGTGGTGCGTTTTTTCGTACGGGCCTCGCCGCCGGGGCATGTATCTGGGGCCCTTTTCGAGAGAGTCACCCCCGAAAAAGTGAACACCCCTCCCCTGTTCATTTGCGCTCGGTAAGTGAACGCCTCGCGCTGTTCACTTTCGCCGCCTGCGGCTGGGGCGGCCCGCATGGGCCCCGCCCACGTCCGCCCCTCACCGCCTTCGCGCAGCTGCCCGCCCCGCCCTGGGGCTCTCGCGGGCGCTCAGCGCGGAGGCGGCGTGCCCCATCAGCAGGGCAAGTCGTTCGTCACGCGCACCAGCTCGTCGTCCGAGGGGTGCGTGTAGATGACGGTGGAGTCGACGCTTCGCTGCCTCGCGAACTTTTGGGTGAGGCGGATGTCCTTCGTCCTCCGGTACACCCCGGTGCACGCGGTGTGGCGCACGGCGTGGAAGTTCAGGTGCCGCTCCAGCCCCGCGCGCTCCTGCCACACCGCGAAGCCGTGGCGCACCTGCCGGGTGGACAGGCGCAGGCCCTTGCGGCTCAGGAAGAGCGGCGCCAGGGGCCCCACGTCATGCCCCTGCGAGCGCTTCAGGCGCAGCAGCTTCTCCAGCTTCGCGCGCACCGTGTCCGAGAGGACGACTTCCTGGGGGCGCGGGTGCCGGCGGCAGCCCTTGAAGACATGCAGCTCCACGTGCCGGCGTGCGCGCCCACGCTCGTCGAAGATGTCGCCGATGTTGAGGGCCACCAGCTCGTGCTCTCTCAAGCCCGAGGCCAGCGCGAGGCTGTAGAGGCAGTGGTCCCTGAATCCATCCTTGTGCAACCCCGTAGCGCGCAGCAGCAGCGCCACCTCCTTCTCCGTGAGGGTGCGGGGTGCGCGAACGACAGCGGCATAGGCAGACATGGCGACTCCTTCGTGAAGAGGACGCGGCCATGCACGCTCTGTCGCCCCGACAAGACAAGTCCCAACCACGGCAGCCCATTGAATCCCGCGCCGGGGCCTCGCACGGCTTTTACCTCTCCCAACCTCAACAGGAAGGAATCCCTGTGAATCAGCTTGTTGCATTCGACTTCGAGTCGCACCACGTCCGCATCGTCCCCGACGTGCAAGGGGAGCCCTGGTTCGTCGCCAAAGACGTCGCGGCGGCCCTTGAATACCGCATGGCCAGCGACATGACGCGCATGCTCGCAGACGATGAGAAGGGATACGCAAACGTGCGTACCCCCGGAGGAGAACAGGAGGTGTCCATCATCAGCGAGCCAGGGCTGTATCGAGCCACCTTCGCGTCCAGACCCCAGAGTGACGAGAAGGCCGAGAAGGTGGAGCGATTCCGCCGTTGGGTGACCCACACGGTGTTGCCCTCCATCCGCAAGACGGGCAGCTACACGGCGCCAGGCGCACCGTCACCACAGCCACTCCCAGCGCTGCCCCCACCGCTCCAAGTCCAGGTGCTGGCCCACCTGGAAGTGGCCAGGACGCTCGCCTCCTTCGTCCCAGGCCTCAAGCCCGAGCTGGCAGCGGCCTGCGCGCTCGATGCCATCCACCGAGACACGGGGCTGACGATGGAGCCTCACCGCAGGGGGCTGCCGGCCGCCGCCGAGCCACCCGCGCGGCTCAACGCCACGCAGCTCGGCCAGAAGCTGGGGCTGTCCGCCCGGAAGATGAACCTCCGCCTGGCAGCATGCGGCCTCCAGCGGCGCAACGAGCGGGAGGAGTGGGAGCTGACGGACGCTGGCCGGGAGTACGCCGAGGCCGTCCCCTTCAGCCGCAACGGCCATGCCGCCTACCAGCTCCTCTGGCGACCCGAGGTGCTCGGCGTCCTGGAGGATGCCGCGCGTTCCTCGTCGATGAGCGCCGGCCTCGGCTGAAGGAGAACACCGTGACGCTCGGCATCGTCAAGCGCACCGAGGACGACCTCACCCAGTGGCTGGCCACCGAGTCCGGATTCATTTCCGGGCTGTGCCAGTACGACAACGAGCCGGTGGTGCTGGAGCCCTACCAGCAGTCCTTCCTCGGCAACCGCTCCCGCTTCCGTTGGGTCGCGAAGAGCCGCCAGGTGGGCTTCTCCTTCTTGTTCGCGCTCGAGGCCCTGGCGCGGTGCCATCTGCGCGACGGCCACACGGCGGTGTTCGTCTCGTACAACTTGAGCGACGCGGTGGAGAAGGTGCTCATCGCCCGGCAGGTGTACGAGGAGCTGCCGCTCGCCTACCAGAAGAAGCTCGTGACGGATGCCAAGACGGAGTTGGCGTTCGAGTCCAACGCCAAGGGCCGGCGCCTCTCGCGCATCATCTCCGTCCCCGCCAAACCTCCGCGCGGGAAGCGCGGTGACGTGTACCTGGACGAGCTGGCGCACCTGGTCAACGACCGCGAAGTCTACACAGGCAGCACTGCCCTCATCCTGCGCTCGCATGGCCAGCTCACCGGGGGCAGCACCCCGCTCGGCCGGCGCGGCATCTTCTGGGAGATAGACACGCAGGAGCTGCGGAAGTACCCGCATCACACCCGCCAACTGGTGCCCTGGTGGCTATGCCGCTTCTTCTGTCTGAACGTGAGGCGCGCCGCAGTGGAGGCGCCCCTCATGTCCACCGAGGAGCGCGTCGCTCGCTTCGGGCGCCCCGTCCTCACCGAGCAGTTCGACTCGCTCCCCTTGGAGGACTTCCAGCAGGAGTTCGAATGCCTTTTACGTCGACGAGTCCTACAGCTTCCTCCCCTACGAACTCATCCTCCCGTGCACCACGGACGAGCTGTCCTTGGCCCAGGATGCGTCCGACGTGCCCGTGCCCCAGGGCCGCCTGGTGGCGGGCTTCGATGTGGGCCGCACCCGAGACCGTTCGGAGCTGGCCGTCTTCGAGGAGGTCGAGGGCCGCTTCACGTGCCGCCTGCTAAAGAGCTTCGAGGGCGTCGCATTCGCGGAACAGGAGGCCCACCTGCGCCGCCTCCTCTCCGTCCTGCCCGTGGCGCGCCTCAGCGTCGACCGCAGCGGCATCGGCATGAACCTGGCCGAAAACCTCACCCGCGACTTCCCCCAGGTGGTGGAGGAGAACTTCACCAACGAGGCCAAGGAGCGCTGGGCGACTGACTTCAAGATTCTCCTCCAGCGCCGCGACGTCACGCTGCCGCGCCAGCGTGAGCTTGTCGGGCAGATTCACTCCATCAAGCGCCGCGTGCTGCCCTCGGGGAAGGTGTCCTTCGATGCCGAGCGCACGAGCCGCGGGCACGCGGACAAGTTCTGGGCCGTTGCCCTGGCGTGCCAGCGCGAGCGAGGGCCCGAGCGACGAGGTAGCGGGGAGATCGGAGTTCGGGTTCTTGGCTAGTCTCTCCAATCCAGAGCAGTCTAACGTCACCGCTGCAAGGACACATGGCGATGCCCACATCTAGGAACAAGAATCTTGCCTCAGTCTTCATCAGCGCTGCCAAGCGAGCACGGGCAATAGCCAGGAAGCAGTTCTTCCCCCCGTTCGCCAGGGAGCCCTGCGATGATCAAGCGGTCGCCACAGTGGAGTACACTGAAGACGGATTTCGCTTCGTGGCCGACGGCATCCTGCAGGAAACGCTCTGCCACAAGCGTTTCGAGCGTGTCGGCTTCGACACGAACAAGGGGTGGAATTTGGGAGGAGACGGCCTCCTGCTGATGGTGTTGGAGAGCCCGCATGCAAACGAGTTCACTCCAGACCTAAAGCCTCTTGGCCCGGCACAGGGGAAAACTGGCCAGAACATTGGAAACTGCATGAGGCTCCAACATCATCGCCTGGACCATCTTGAAAGGGTCGCCACGGGGCGCTATCGGCTGGTCCTAATGAACGCCATCCGATACCAATGTTCGCTGGGAGTAGCACCCACGTCAATCTACCGAGACATCGTCTTCCGCAACCTTTGGGAAGACGGCGGACGGGCGAACTTTGACGCAAGACTTAAAACATACACTAAAGACATTGAAAACCATCTAACCCTCATCTGCTGTACCAAGGGGAAAACGATTCTGAAACGCGGGAAAAGGTCAGGCAAAACAGACCTGAGCGACCTCGTCTACGACGCCGCCAATACGGTGGTCACAACGGACAGGCTCTTCCGACTTCCTCATCCAAGCAGCAGAGGGTTCTGCACATGACACGCATCTCGGAAATTCTCGGCCCCGACTATGACTCGCCAGCCACCCTGCCAGAGTCCTTGGCGTTCTACCAAAAGCCAAGAACAGTCACAAAGGCCCTAAGGCACGCAGAATCAACTGGCGATGCGGCAACCGTCGAACTTTTGAATTGGGAATTAGGAATCTTAACAATCTCTCTAGCGCCATCCACTGACGCTTCGCCATTTCAAGGACGCCCTTACGAAGCATACGCCCAGGCCTATCACCTCACAGACAGCACAACGGCATACGCTCGCGAGCGAGTTACAGAAACACAGGACCTCATCCTCAAAATCCACCACCTCACATTCATCCTTCTTCGCTCAGAACCTAGAGGCCGGGCATGGATTGAACTCCAGCAAGAACTCCTAGCGACCTACCGAACGTATATCGACAACTCCCTCTCAGCCTACCGAAAACACATCGACGACTCACTTAAGAGCCAAGACAAAGCTCCAAAGCGCGCCGCCATAGGTGGCTACATCGATCTAGCGCTAAGGGGAGCCGCCCCGCTCATCGCCCGCCCTGGAATTATAAAAAAGGAGGCCCAGGCCGAATGGGCACAATGGCTCATTTCATTAGCAGAACAGTCACTAACGTTCCCAGAAGACGCCGAGAAAAGTCCTTATCGCCATCGCTGGGTTGCGGACTACCTCGAACACCTAGCAGGCCTGCCACTAGCAACAACTCCGCAGGATGCTCGAACTAGGGCCACTGCGCTCCTCGGCGATGCCACGACATTTTACGAGTCCGACCCACTTGCAGACACAGGCTCGTACAAAGTGGCGGAAGTCGAGTGCAAGCTACGAAAACACTGGGGGGAGCCAGGCGACAAGGCGCACGAAGACAAGATCCGACGCATGGTCAATGCGACACTGCGCCGAGCGGAATTTCTCCGGAAGCAGGAAAACTGGCTTGTGTCGGCCCATTTCATCCGCGATGCGCGAAAGCTGGTCGAACAAGGACGACGGTTCTTTACGCAAGAGGACATCACTCGGCTTCAACTGGCTGAGCAAGCTGCAATCAACATAGGCACGACATCAGGGGAATTAACCCCATACAGCTTCTCAATTGAAGTTCCTGCAGAACTCATGGACTACACTCGCGAGACACCAGAACAAACGATCAACGCCCTCTTTGAGCAGGCGATCAACGAAATCCCCAATCGCCAGAAGATTGAAGAACAGGCACGAGAGACGAGTGCCGAAACACCGCTGTTCGCGATGCTCAGTCGGAAAATACTAGCCCCTGGAAAAGTTGCGGGCGAGAGCGACTCTCCAGAAGGGAATTTGGACCTCGACATCGAGAGCCGAGCAATGACTCAAGCGCTCCTCTTCGGCACAGCCGTAGCCAACACAGCAATCCACGCAGCGCAAGCCATAGGGCTAACAGAAGCGCACCTCGTCGCACCGCTCTCTCCGCTGGCGCTGGATGACGAAACCATGCTGCTGCTCCGACACGGGTGCGAGCGCCTCATTGCTCAAGACTTCATTTCCGCCTCGCACATTCTCGTGCTGAGAATAGAGGACGTCCTGCGCCAACACCTCCGCAACCTCGGAGTCGACACCACTGAATTCAAGCCAAACATCGGCGATGGCACCTCTCGAACCGATGACGCTACTCTCGGGCAGTTGATGCGCCGAGCCCTTCCAGATGGCCGAACAATAAAAGAGTACATAGGGAATGACCTCTGGATGCATATTGATTCACTTTTGAATTCACAAACAGGCCTCAACCTTCGAAACGAATTCGCCCACGGGCTTGCTCGTCCGCAGCATTGCACGGCAAATATCACTGGAATCACCCTCGCGCTTCTATACCAATTGGCAAATGCTGTAAGCATTGCACCCAAAGCCACCAGCAACCAGCCATAGCAGGTACGGCGAACAAGGCCCAGACTCCGCTTGGCCGCTACGGATGCGCGCCGAACGAGACTCCCTCGAAGGTTAAGTAATCCTCCGAGGGCCTAAATCGAGGCGTATTAGAAGTTCGACAGTCTGTGAGCCGTGACCTTCAGCCAGGCCTGCCGCCGGAAGGGGTACGTCGAGCAGATGCGGTGCCACGTCCACACCGCGCTCCGCGTCCACCACTGCGCAGGCGGCTGAAGGCCGACCTCCCGCAGGTTGCCGAGGCCACGAAAGCCGACGCCGTCGAGGCCGAAGCCAGCGTTGGACTCCAGCACCAACACCTTGTCCGTCTCCGAGTGGTGGTCCAGGACGAGGAAGGTGTGCCCCGAGCCCCACTGACTGCGCCACCCCTGGATGAGCGTCCAGGGGTGGGGCGGCACGTCCGCCGACGGCGCCGGCAAGGCCATGCCGGACTCGATGGCGGCCGTCACCGGGGAGAAGTAGTCCTCCGTGGAGGCAATCATCATCTGCCTGTGGCGTCGCATGTCCCACGAGAAGGCCGAGCCATGCGCCTCGGAGAAGGCCTTCACCAGCAGGGCCTCGACGAAGGTGCAGCAGTTGTTCAGCCTGGGCGGCGCCAGCGGGACACGGACGCCGGGCAGCGCCCACGGGTAGTACGCCCGGCTCACGTCGTACCTGTAGTCGAGGAACGCCCCCAGGAGCGTGGTGAGCCGTTCCTCCGGGACGGCCATCCGCTCGTCGTCGAACGACAGCCGGGCCATGGCAGGCGCGCGCTCCCGGGAGGCGAGCGTCGCGTAGCGCTGGGTACGCCAGCGCGTGCAAACCCAGGTGCCGAGCACACCCAATTGCGGCACCACCAGCCGGGAGTAGTCGGTGTCGGGCGTGGGGTATCGGGCCTTCTCCTCGAGCACGAGGTAGTCACCCGCCTCGACGTAGCCTTCGGGTGACGTGCTCGTGTCCGGTAGAGCGAAGCCACGCAGGCGCGCGGGCAGCCTCGCGACTCGGTAGGTGTCCATGGTGTCTCCTCCGCGTTGAAGAGGGCCATCAACGTGTTCGCCAGGGACGGCACCGCAGAGCCATCCCTGGTGTGTCGCAGTTCGTCTCGACACACCCCCAAAGCACTCCCACCCGATGTCCCCGAAATCGGGCCCGAGGCCTTTGTCCTCACTGGAGGTGAGGCGCGCGGCCCCTAACGCCCTCTCACGACGAGGGCACCCCTCCCACCGCGCGCCTTGCCTCCACCTGGTGAGGGAGGCCCGTGTGCAGCGTGACGTCAAAGTCTTCGTCCTCTCCTCTGGCTCGGGCGCGCCACGCCCCGGGCCAGGGTTCACCATCGAGGCTTCCACCCTCGACGGACTGCAGGAGGCCGCACGCGTCGAGTTGACGGCCCGCGGCCAGCGCGTGCGCGCCGTCTCTCACACCCCCACGGGCCTCCTGGCCTACGTGGAGGACCTCCCGTGACGGTGCCTGCGGATGTCCACCAGGCCGAGGAGCGCCTCCAGTCGATTCTGAAGGCAGTAGTGGTGGGCGCCCGTGTCGACGAGCCCGCAAGCCGCCCCGGTGGCGAGGAGTCCGTGGCCTTCAGCGAGGCGGGCGCCCTTCAGCCCCCATATGAACCGGAAGCCCTCTGCCTCCTCGTCGAGCACTCCAACTCGCTGAGACAGAATGTCGATGCCTACGCGACGAACATCGACGGCTTCGGGTTCCGCTTCGAGCCCGCCATCGACTTCGACGGGGATGGGGCGCAAGAGAAGGTGGCCGACGCCATGGCCCTGGAGCGCCTGGCCGCGCGTGACGCCGGCACGCTTCCTTCCGGGACGCCCCTACTTCCCACGGACGAGGAAGTCGCTGCGCATGCGGAGGAAGTGCGCCAGCAGGCCCGGGTGGAGAAGGCCCGCCTGGAGTCCTTCTTCGACTTCTGCTGCTTCGACTCCAGCTTCGTCGAGCTGCGCCGCCGCACCCGGCACGACTTGGAGGTAACGGGCAACGCGTACTGGGAGGTGCTGCGCGACGGAAAGGGCGACATCGCTCGCTTCGTCTACGTGCCCTCCTACACCGTGCGCCTCCTGCCCCTGGACAAGGAGGCCGTTGAGGTGCGCGAGCGCGTCCGCATCTCCGCCGTCAGCTTCGACACCGTCACCACTCGTCGGCGCCTGCGCCGCTACATCCAGGTGCAGGGCAGCGAGCGGGTGTACTTCAAGGCCTTTTCAGACTCGCGCGTCATCTCCCGCCTCACCGGCCGCGCATTCCCGGACGTCGCCGCCCTCAAGGCCGCGGACGCCTCGGACGGCCCCGCTACGGAGCTCATCCACTTCGCCATCCACTCCCCGCGCTCGCCCTACGGCATTCCTCGCTGGGTAGGCACCCTGCTGTCCGTCCTCGGCTCCCGGCAGATGGAGGAGGTCAACTACCTCTACTTCAACAACAAGTCCGTCCCGCCGCTCGCGCTCCTTGTCTCCGGAGGGCGCCTCTCCGACGCTTCAGTGCCGCGCATCGAGCGCTTCATCGAGGAGAACCTGAAGGGGAAGGCCAACTTCCACAAAATCCTCATCCTCGAGGCGGACGGCGCAGGCACGGGTGACGGGGGCCGCGCGAAGATTGAGCTGCGCCCGCTGACGGATGCCCAGCAGCAGGACGCTCTCTTCCAGGAGTACGACCAGCGAAACATCGACAAGGTGGGCAGCGCCTTCCGCCTACCGCCCCTGCTGCGCGGGGACGGGCGGGACTTCAACCGCTCCGTGGCCGAGGCTCAGCTGCGCTTCGCTGAGGACCAGGTGTTCCAACCCGAGCGCGACGAGTTCGACTTCTTGCTGAATCGGAAGGTGCTCGCCGACATGGGCGTGAGCTTCTGGAAATTCAGGTCGCAGACGACGGCCACGCGAGACCCTGAGCGCATGACGGAGATGGTGGAGCGCCTGGTGCGCGTGGGCGTACTGACACCCGAGGAGGGCCGCCACCTGGCCGGCGACATCTTCCACCGCGAGTTCCGGAAGATTTCGGATGATTGGGTCCGACGCCCCCTCACACTCACGTTGGCGGGCATCCAAACCGGCTCCACCGACTTGACGCCGCAGAAGGACAAGGGCTCGCTGCTGGGCGAGGCGAAGCGCCTCTTGGGGCTGCGAGAAGAGCTTCGCGCCGAGGAGGAGCGCCTAGCCCAAGGGCGCCTGGCGCTGGCCCGCCGCTACATGGACACCGAGCACGTCCCTGTCCCCCGCGAAGAGTTCGACACCTGGTTCTCGGGGCAACCCACATGACGCCCGAGCAGCTCCAACGCGCGTGGGTGCTCCAGGCCCAGGCTGACGCCGAGCGCGGTGTCCTGGAGTGCCGCATGTGCCATAGGCGCGGCCCTCTTGAGGAGACGACGACGCTGTGGCGCAACGGCCTCCTCGTCTTCGCGCTGTGTGACAGGTGCGCGACCAGCCACGACGTCGTCTTCTCCCCCACTCCGGCAGGTGTCGAAGTGCGCGCCAGGCGCCGCAGCCCCGTGGAGTTGGTGGCGCAGGAGGTGCCCCGTGTGCCTGGCCGCCGCTGACAGCCTGCTCGTCATCCACGAGGCGCGCGCGGTAGCGGACACCCTCCTGGGGGACGTCCTCCGGCTGCCAGTGGCCAAGGCCCTGGACGTCGGCACCGCCGCGGGCATGGACCGCGCCGTGGCCCTGCTTGCCGCGCGCCTCCGTCGCGCCGTCGGGCGCGCGGATGTGGACGCCATGCGAGAGGCGGTGGCTGTCCTCGACGTGGACTGGAGGACGACGACAGCAGTCCAGCGCAGGCGCCTCATCGCCCAGGCTCTGGAGGCCGCTGGCCGGCAGACAGCCGTCATCCCCTCCCGCATCCAGGCGCCCCTCGGCGACGCAGCCCAGGAGGTGGTGGCGTCCACCCGCAGCCACGCCCGACGAGAGCAGGGCCTCGCCCTCGCCGCCCGCTTCAATGCCGTGGACAGGCGCGTGGCGCAGCACATCGTCCGCCCCCAGGGCAACTTCATCCGGGACGAGTACGGGCGCCGGCTGGACGCCTTCGGCGAGGAGGCCCGGCGTCTCGTGGCCGAGGGGCTGGAGGCCGGCCTCGGGCGAAGCGACATCGCTGAGTCCTTGGAGAGGGCCGCGCGCGGCGCGCTCATCGAGCGAGCCCCCTTCTACTGGGAGGTGGTGGCAAGCCACTTCATCGGCCAGGGGCGCTCCTTCAGTCAGATGAGCAGCTACGCCGAGGCAGGCATCCGCCGCTACCGCATCGAGGCGGTGCTCGACGAGGCCACCACCCAGGTGTGCCGCTTCCTCCACGGGCGGACATTCTCCGTGGGAGAAGCGCTCCAGCGCTTCGAGCGCGTCGAGTTCCTCGAACGGCCGGAGGACGTGAAGCAGGAGTTGCCCTGGGTGCGAGAGCGCCTCGACGCGGACACCGGGCGTACCCTCCTTTACGTCAACCGAGGTGGCCAAGAGACACGCTTGGCCGAGGTGCTCCGCTCCGCCGCCGGCACCCGCGACGACGTCGGCGAGTTCCGCTCCCTCGCTTCGGACAGAATGTTGGTGGAGGTGGGCGTAGGCTTCCCGCCGTACCACGGACTCTGCCGCACCACGACACTCGCTGTCGTGTGAAGGACGGGCGTACCGCGGAGTTAACCCGAGGTGCGGTTGACGTGATCGGCGCGGTCTGAGCTTCATAGGGGATGAGTGTTGGCCTCCCCACCCCGGAGAAGCTGCGCCAGGCCATCGAGGCGGTGGGGGCGTACGTGGTGTACCTGCCGGCCTACAGCCTCGACCTCAACCCCATCGAGCTGTGGTGGGCCGACCTGAAGCGGCAGTTGCGCAAGCTCGCGCCTCGCGCCGTCGAAGAACTGGCCCGGGCAGTGCGTCGGCTCCGCGCGGGTACTCCTCTCACGAAGCTCACCGCCTGGTTCCGCCACTGCCTATCCTTCCTTCACCTCAACTGCTCTCCGGGTTAGCCCCCTCTGTGTCGGTTCCAGTAGTGCTGCCTCAGGTACTCCAAGGCATCCGGAGGCGTCTTAAGCAGTCCTTCCTTCATTCGCCACTCCGGAAGCTCGCCTCGACGGCCTCCAAGATGGACGCAGAAGTGCGCCTCTGCAGCAAGGTGCCAGGAGAGCTGGTGCTGCACAAACCCCTCGTCGAACCACTTCCCAAACCGCCTGAAGTATTCAGTCAAGATACCTTCGGCCCTATCGGCATCGTGGTGGAAGTAGTCCTGAAGAAAGCGCTCAGCTATCTCAATGATCAACAGCGTGTCAGGGTCATAATTATCTAGTTCTTGGCGCCAGCTCATCGGAGCCCCCGCTGAAAGAGTTCAATAGCCCTTTGAGTATGGATGCTCATTTGGCTATCCGAAGGCCACGGCCAATGGCCCACGGTACGGCCATCGGGACCAAGCCCGGATGGCGATAGCTTCCGCCACATCGGTCCGGAAACAATATCGTACGGCATTCCTCCGTGGAACAAGGTTATGGGCTCGAGCTGGCGGTGAAACCGAACGAAGTCCGCCCTAGGAAGCTCTGCACCAGATGCTCACGCTGCGTGTCCTGGTGGGCCAATGCGTCCCGGGCTGTGGGCAGCGAGGCGCCGCAGGTGGCGCACCAGGAGACGCGGCACCCGCCGGCCAGCAACAGAGCGGCCACCTCGGGGTGAAGGACGAGCATGTCCAGCGCGTCGGAGCGGTGGGCGCGGGGAATGCCCGCGCGGACGAGCTGCGTGACGAGGGCCTCTACGCAGGCCCATGCCGCGCGTGAGACGTGAAGTCCCTCAGCGCGGACGGTGCTGCCGGTAGCAACTACACTCGCTCGCCCTATGGACTCCATCGCATTCAACATCGTTGATGCTGACGTTGACGATGATTCCGCTGTCCCCCGTCGTCTCGGCCTCCGCATCCTCATCAACGGACGCCCGCTCATCGACTTGGTGCGCGAATTCGAACGCCCCATGGCAATGCGCGAGGGGAGCCTAAGCATCGCGGGTGCCTACACCTGGCTGGCCTACGGTGGAGCCACGAATGACCCGTCGCAGCACTTCTACGCCCCCCCTGGCAAGCAGGACGAAAATCACGACGACCGCATTTCAGTGCTGGCCTGCGGCGACTGTGGCCTATCTGGCTGCTGGCCTCTGGTATGCCGAATCGAAGTGCGAGAGGACCGAGTGGTTTGGCGTGACTTCGCCAATCCCCACCGCGGTCCAAACCGCGTGGCGGGCGAGTGGAGCTACGTAGGCTTCGGTCCGTTCGATTTCGAGCGCCGAACCTACGAGCACGCACTCAAGTCGCTCATCGCTGAAGACTGAAGCCCCTACACCTCCCCCCATTGCCCCTGGTGACTGAATGGGCCTTCGCCACGAACATCCAGTCGCCACCGCGTAGCGATGTCCCCGATTTCGCGCCGCAGGCCTTTGTCTCTTCCGGAGACGAAACGCCATGCAGGCCACCTCGACACCTACCCCCACCTCACCTCCGACGGCGGAGGGCAACACGACGACGCAGGAGTCTACCTCCACGGCCAAGGCCGAGGCGACGCCCGTCGTCTGGCCTCGCGACCTCAACCTCCCCACTTCGGGAGAGCTGGCGTGGGGCTTCGACCCGGAGGGACTCCGCGATGGGTAACACCCTCTCGAAGGCCCTCGCCCGGGCCCGGCATGTCCTGGAGTCCCTCCAGGGCGAGCCGGTGGAGAAGACCATTTGGGGCAGCCCCGCTGGCAAGAAGCGCCTGGCGAAGCGGCTCGTGGCCATGCTGCCCGCGCACAAGACGTATGTGGAGCCCTTCGCCGGCAGCGCCGCCGTCCTCTTTGCCAAGGAGCCCTCGGACGTCGAGGCCATCAACGACGCGGACACCGAAATCGCCGACGCGTACCGGCTCCTCCAGAAGCTGGCGCCCGCGAGCATGGCCAAGCTGAAGAAGCTGCCGTGGGTGGGCGACGAGAAGACGTTTAAGAGCCTCTTCGATGCGAAGCCGAAGGGCGACGTGGAGCGACTGCACCGCTTCCTCTATCTGACGCACTTCTCCTACGGGAAGTTGCGCGGACGCAGCTTCAGCCCCAGCGGCGCGGGCACGCAGGCGAAGACGCTCGCGCGGATTGAGCAGTTCGCCCCGCGCCTCAAGCGCGTGAAGGTGTACAGCGGCGACTATGAGCGCGTGGTCCGCAAGTACGACGGGAAGGACACCGTCCTCTTCTTGGACCCGCCCTACCCTGGCTACAACGTCGACGTCGGCGAGGGCCAGTTCGACGAGGAGCGCTTCTATGGCGTCCTCAAGTCGCTGAAGGGCCGCTGGCTCATGACGTATGGCATTCGGGGGAAGTTGCCCCAATTGCTGAAGGGCTCCGACTTCTTCGTGAAACGAATTCGCACGCCTCGCACCATCGCCGCCATGCGCGGCGTGGGCGGCTCCTCCGTGCTGACGCAGCTCCTCGTCTCCAACTACCAGCCCGCCGCGAAGGCGCTGGAAGGCGGCCCGGACTTCACGGTGGACGACTGGCAGCCGGAGGAGTCGCCCGACACCGCCTCCTTCGTCGCGACGAAGCCGCTCCTCAAGGGCGTCGAGCCCGACGACGAGCGGTACGTCCTGGGCGTCGTCCTGGAGCCGGAGACGGTGGACGCGCAGGGCGACATCTACTCCCCCGCGGAGATTCGCCAGGCCGCGCACCGCTTCATGGAGGAGTTCGGCGGACTGGGCCTCATGCACCAGATGCGCGTCAACGGGCACGTCAAGGTGCTGGAGAGCTACCTGGCGCCCGTCGACTTCAACCTGGGCGAAGTGCCGGTGCGCAAGGGCACCTGGCTTCTCGCCGTGCGCGTCCTCTCCGACGAGCTCTGGGGCCGCGTGAAGGACGGGCAGCTGACGGGCTTCAGCATCGGCGGCACCGCGCGCCGGCTCCCCGAGGCATCTCCCGCTTCCGAGACGCCTCCTTCCGACACACCAGCCGCTGACTCCCAGCCGGAGGCCGCATGACGAGCACCACCCAAGGCCCCGCCTCCGTCCACCGCCTCATCGACATGGTGGTGGAGGAGGTGTCCCTCGTGGACAGGGCCGCCAACAAGCACCGCTTCCTCCTCGTGAAGAGAGACGACATGCCCGACGCCCCTCAAGACACCTCGCAGGCCGAGGGCACCAACAGCGCAGCCTCGGACACCTCCAAGGCCGATGACGCGCTCGTCGCCACGGCCCAGCAGGCCCTCGAAGCGGTGACAGCCCTCGTCGAGGCTTTGGCTTCCACGGACGGCATCGACGGCGTGCGCGTGGTGGAAGTGGCCCAGCATCTGCGCACGCTAGCCGACGCACTGGAGGACGAAGACGAAGACGACGAGGAGGACGTCGAGGCGCGAGCCAAGGCCGCCAATCCCGCGTCCCCTCCGCAGCCGGCTGCGCCCGCGCCGAGCCCCGACGCCTCCGGCGTCATGGAAGGCCTGACGAAGCTCACCGACGCCGTCCGCGCGCTGGAGGGCTCCGTGAAGGAGCAGCACCAGCGCCTGGGCCGCGTCGAGAAGCAGTTCGGCCTGCCCAACAGCAGTGCTCCCGCGGAGCGCCCGCCCAAGCCCACCGTCGAGGACGTCGGCTGGCCGCTCGACCTCAACAAGCCCCTCAACCGGGAGAGCGTCGACAAGGCCCTCTCCTTCCACGACGTCTGAACGTCCCCACCCGCCACCAGGAAGCCTCAACGCCGAAGGAATCCCCATGAGCCGTCTCGACAACAGCACCCTCTTGGCCAAGGCGGACCTGGCCCTCGCCGACCTCACGGCCGGCGGCGGCATCCTCCAGCCCGCCCAGGCGCAGAAGTTCATGCGCCTGCTGATTAAACAGTCCGTCCTGCTGCAGCAGTGCACCGTCGTCCCGATGGCGGCCCCCAAGCAGCAGTTCAGCAAGCTCAAGTTCGGCAGCCGCATCCTCCGCCCTGGACAGGAGGCCACCGCCGTCCCCGCCGCCCAGCGCGTGAAGCCGGACCTCTCCCAGGTGGAGCTGGACGCCAAGCTCTTCAAGGGCGAGGTGCGCCTCTCCGACGAAGTGCTGGAGGACTCCATCGAGCGCGGCGAGCTGCGCCAGACGCTCATGGAGATGATGGCGGACGCCATCTCCCGCGACATGGAGGAAATCCTCGTCAACGGGGACACCGCCTCGGCGGACCCCTTCCTCGCCACGCTGGACGGCGTGTTGAAGCAGGCCACCAGCAACGTCGTGGACGCGGCCGGCGCGCCCATCTCCAAGGACGTCCTCGGCGACTTGCTCAAGTCGCTGCCCTCGGAGCACCTGCGCGACAAGAGCAGCATGGGGTTCCTCTTACCAGCGTAGACGCGGACCTGGACTACCGCAGCACGCTGGCGGAGAGGGCCACGGCTGTAGGCGACAAGTTCCTCGAGGGTGACGCGCCCGTCCTCTACTCGGGCGTCCCGCTGCGGCCCATTCCCCTCTGGCCGGAGAACCTCGGCGCGACGAATGACCGCACGGCGGTGTTGCTTTGCAACCCCAAGAATATCCACGTCGGCATCTGGCGGCAGATTCGGCTCGAGTCGGCGCGCGACATCTCCGAGGGCACGCTGAAGGTGGTGGCCACGCTGCGCTTCGACGCGAAGTTCGCGGAGGAGCCGGGCACGGCCAAGGCCATCAACGTGCAGTTGTGAGGCCCACCATGGACAACACCTATCTCGTCCGACTCAAGGCATACGACGCGCGCCGCGGCCACGTGCTGCGGCGCTACACGTATGCCGGAATCAAATTCCAGGAGGAGCGCGGCTGGTACCGGGTGGAGAAGCCGGTGGCGGACTACCTGCGCACCGTGCACCAGTTGCCCGGTGACACCTACTCGCCGCTCGCCTTCGACGTCTGCACGGAAGCCGAGGCGAAGTCCCTCGACGCCACCGAGGCCGACGAGGCCCGCGTGAAGCGCAGCGCCAGCGACGAGCTGAAGCTGAGTGCGGCGCGGCCCGCCGGCACGCTGACGACGGAGGACCTCCCGAAGGCAAGCGAGGAGAAGGACACGCGCCGCGCCAAGCGGGAGAAGGACTGACGTGTACGCCACGGTGGCCGACATGCGCGCCGAGGGCGTCACAGCGGCCATGGCGGGCGACACCCGCCTGGCCGTCCTCCTCGAGGAGGCGACGCGCACCATCGACAAGGTGACGGGGTGGTACTTCGAGCCGCGCTCGGCGACGTTGCACCTCGACGGGCGTGGCACTCCGTCCCTTTGGCTGCCGGTGCCACCCATTCGCCTCAACCGCCTGGCCCTCTACGGGACGGACGTGTCCTTCTCCAGGGAGCGCCTGGTGGTGGTGGGCGCTCCGGTGGGCCCGGGCTTCGACGGGCCTCGCCTCACCTTCCGCCATGGCCGTGTCTTCCCGCGTGGCGAGGGCAACGTCACGGTGGGCGCGCGCTGGGGCTACACCGAGGCGGACGGGACGCCCGAGGGACGCACGCCGCCCGCCATCCGCCGCGCCTGCATGCTCCTCGTCCTTCGCAGCCTCTCGCCCTTGGCGGACGAGGCTTCCCTGGAGGAGCGCACGCGCTGGCGCGTGGTGGAAGAGAGGACGCGCGAGCAGAGCTACCGCCTCGACACTGTCCGCCCCGCGGTGCGGCCTCTCACCGGAGAGCCGGAGGTGGACACCCTCCTCGCCCCCTACGTGAAGCCCTCCTTGCCCGGAGCCGCGTAGTGAGAGGCAGGCTCATCTTCCCCATCTTGGCCGAGCTGCATCGCTTGGACACCGCCGCCATGGCGGGCCCCGGCCCGGGCCCCCATGCCAGCGGGTACGACGCGGACTTCCGCGAGCCGGTGCTGGTGGACGAGGACGACGACGGCCTGGCCGAAGCCTTCCGCCGCGAGTTTCCGCCCATACGTGTCCCCTGCCAGGTGGAGCCGGATGCCTTTGAGTCATTGCGCATGACTCCTTCCGGCAACAGCCCCCGGACGAGCTTCGAACTCGTCTTTCACTTCCGAGACTTGGAGCGCCTCGGCCTCGTCGATGCGGCCACTGGCGACGCCCTCATCCGTCCCAGTGACAGGCTGGGGGCCCTGTACGACGTCACGGGCACCCTCGTGCAGGCGGTGAGGACTCCTCCCGGGCTGTACGTCACCGAGGCACGCCCCACGGGCTTCGGACTCCATCGCCGGAGGCCTCGCCGCAACCTCCTTCTCGTCACCTTCAACGACAGGCCCCAAGCCCGAGGACTCACATGAAAGCGCTGCTACTCACTTCACTTCTCGCCACCGCCCTCCTTGTCCGCTGCCGCGCGCCGGACGGGTGCGCGCCGGTGTCCACCCGGTGCGCCGGCAACGTCGCCGAAATCTGCAACGGCGACGGCAACTGGCAGACGCTGGCCGACTGCGACGCCATCAGCGAGCACAGCAGCACGGCCTTCACCTGCACCTACGTCAACGAGGAGGGCATCGCCGGCCACACCTGCCTGCCCACCACCGTGGACGCAGGCACCGAGGCCGGAGGTGTTCTGTGAAGGGCTACCTCCAGTCCCTGCCTGGCGTGGGCACCCTCTTCCAGCGCGACATCCAGCCCGCGGAGGTGTGGGCCTTCTGGAAGTACATGCAGGAGCGCTTCCGCACCCAAACAGCCAACAAGGCCGACTCCCTCGAAATGCAGCTTGCGGCCGAGGCGCTGCAGCGCATGGGCATCCTCGACAGGCAGCGCTTCCTGGAGAAGTACGCCACCACCGTGGGCCGCACCCTCTACGTGCCCTTCGAGGTGGGCGTGCCGAAGGGCGGCTGGGACTTGTGGGCCCAGGTGGTGGTGTGCGTCCACGAGCACCAACACGTCGTCCAGCATGACGAGGAGGGCCCCAGCTACGAGTTGGCCTACCTCACCAGCGCTTCCGCGCGCGCCCGCTACGAGGCCGAGGCCTACACCTGCAACCTGGAGCTGCACTACTGGCGCTACGGCACCTTGCCCGCCGTGCGCCCCATCGCCGAGGGCCTCAAGCATTACGGCTGCCGGCCGGAGGACGTAGAAGTCGCCGCGCACACGCTGGCCCTCACCTCGGTGTCCGTCCGCCACGGCGCGGTGGTGAGTGAAGCCACGCACGTGGCCCTCGAGTGGCTCAACTCGCACGTCCCCCACCTGCGGGCCAAGCAGGGCTGAGGCGTCCATGGCCGTCTCGCGCACCGGAGACTGGGCACGGGCCCGCCAACTGCTGGCGGCGGGCTCGTCGCGCCTTGAAGGGGCGATGCAGACGGCCCTGCGGCAGGAGGCGCACGCCCTGCGCAAGGAAGTCGTACAGGGCCTCACCCAGCAGGCGCCTGGTGGCGAGCCGCTCCGCCCGCCTTCCCCGCTCACGCTGGCGGCGCGCCAGCTCGCGGGCGTCAGCGGGACGAAGTCCCTCCTCGTCTCCGGTGCGCTGCGCAACTCAATCAGTGTCGTCGTGGAGGGCGACGAGGCCTTCATCGGCGTGTCCCGCACGGCGAAAGGCCCCGACGGAGAGGCACTCGTCGACGTGGCGCAGCTCCAGGAGTACGGGGGGCCGCCCGTCATCGTCCCGATGACGCCGAAGATGCGGCGCTTCCTCTTCGCGCTGCTGCGCCAGGCCGGCCTGGCTGGCCAGTCACGTAACGGCGGCGGCGGGCGCGGGGTGGTTGTGACGCAGACGCCCGCGCGGCCCTTCCTGCGTCCCGCCTTCGCACGGTTTCGCCAGGGGGCGAGCCGCCGGTTCCTCGCGCGGGTGGCCAAGGAGCTGGGCCTCGGAGGGCCCGGGTAATGGCCCTCCCCTCCCTCACCTCCGTGACGCCCTCCTCGGGCCCCACCAGCGGCGGAGACATCCTCCGCCTCTCTGGCACTGGCTTCGCCTCGCGGGTCGCCGTGCGCCTGGGCGGACTGCGCGCGGAGGTGCTCTCCGTCCGTGAAGAGGCGGGCACTGCCCATGTGGACGTGCGGACGCCCATGCATGAGGTGGGCAACGTCGACGTGGAGCTGCTCAACCTCTCCGCGGACGGACACCCTATTCCGGGTGAGGCCGCTCTCCTTCCGGGCGCGTACCGTTACCTGCGCCCGCGCGTCGCGAAGGAAGCAGACCTCACCCGCCTCGTGCGCACCTTGCTGCGCGAGCTGAAGCGCCAGGTGGTGGCCAACGTCAGCGCCAGCGTCTCCGTCGACTACGACGACACGGTGGCAGACGGCCTCAACGTCATCGCCATGGCCTCGCTGCCCTCCGTGGTGCTGTCAGGCCCCACGCTACGCGAGAGTCGTCGCTACTCCACCAACGTGTTGCACGAGGACGTCGTGCAAGGCCCCTCCGGCGCCGAGTTGGTGCGCAGGCGCCCCGCGTACACGGTGGACTTGGCCTTCACCCTCACGGTGGCCGCCAACCGCACCGCCGAGCTCTTCAACCTCATGGCCGCCGTGGCCACTTTCATCAACCGCAACCGCTGGCTCTCTATGGCCCGGGACGCGGAGGACGACTCGCGCGGCACCGTCCGCTGGGAAATGGACGCGGACGGCGAAGTGCGCACGCAGCTCGGCAGCCGCGACGACGTACGCGCCTTCACCTGGGGCCTGGTGGTGCGCGGCTTCGACGTGGACGAGGGCCTGCCTCTCGACATCGGCAAGGCCGTCGCTGGGACGCACCTCGAAACGGACTCACTCCCTGGAGGCACCACATGAGTGTCACCCTCACCAATACCCTGGGCAGGCTCGTCACCTTCCTGCTGCCCCATGAGTCGTACTGCCTTGCGCGTGGCGCGTGTGCCTGCGGAGTGCAGCTAGGCCGCAGCGGCCGGCGCCTGCCCTCCTCTCTCACGCTGGCCACGGGCGTCACGCTGGAGGACGTGCCCGAGGCCGCGCTCTCCGTGCCTGCAGTGGCGGCTGCCATTCGCCGGGGCGAAGTCGCCCTGAAGCGGCAAGCCCCCACGGCCACGCCGTCGTCGCCGCCCTCTGCCGCGCCGGAGGTGTCGGCGCGTGTGTCCCGCAAGAAGCGAGGTGCCTCGTGAGTCGTGAGTTGCTGTCGTCGAAAGTCGTCGTGGAGGAGGAGGAGCCGCGCGTCCGTGGCACTCCCTCGGCGCCCACCTCCGTGGCCGGCGCCGTGGGCCTGGCGGAGCGCGGCCCCATCGGCCAGGCCGTGCTGTGCACCTCCTTCGAGGAGTACCAGGCCACCTTCGGCGGCTTCACGCCGGACTCGGACTTGGCCCTCGCCGCCATGGGCTTCTTCGAGCAGGGAGGCACCAACCTCTGGGTGGTGCGCACCGCCCACTACGAGGACGCCTCCGACCCCGAGTCGCACACGGCCACGCATGCTGCGGCGGCCCTCACCACGGGCGGCGGGCCCACGCCCGCCGTCGTGCGCGGCACCATGCGTCCCCCCTTCACCCTGGCCGACGGCCAGCGCCTGGAGGTGTCCGCTAACGGCGCCGAGGTGGTGGACGTCGTCTTCTCCGGCACCGCGGCTTCCGTCTCCGCGGGCCGCCCCGGCCCCTACACCCTCACCGCCGGGCAGTCGCTCCGGGTGCGCGTCGACGACGGGCGGGACGTCTTCATCCCCTTCAGCGAGGAGGACTTCGACGACATCGCCCAGGCCACCGCCCAGGAGGTGGCCGCCGTCCTCAACGCGGGACTCATTGGCGGGCGCGCCACCGTGGAGGCCGGTGTGCTGAGAATCGCCAGCGACACCCAGGGCGCCTCCAGCCGCCTGGAGGTGGGCGACGCGGTGGCCAACACCGTCTTCGGCTTCGCGGGCGGCCCGCAAGTGGGGAGCGGCAACGTCCAGAGTCTGCGCGCCGTCGAGTTGGCGGAAGTCCGCGCCCTCGTGGAGGCCGCCGTGACGGGTGTCCGCGTGGCGCCTTCTTCCCTCGGGACGCTGCAACTGCGTACCCAGTCCACGGGCCCCTCCGCGTCCCTGCGCGTACAGGGCGACGCGGGCCCCGGCCTCGGCCTGGACGCGCTGCCGCATACGGGCGACGCCTCCGGCGCCACCGACGTCCTCCACCTGGAAGCCAAGGACGCGGGCGCCTACGCCAATCGCCTCGAGGTGGAGGTGCGTCCGGCGACGAATGGTGCGCCCGACACCGTCGACATCCTCGTCCTCGAGGACGGCACCTACCGCGAGTCCTTCCCCAACCTCTCCTCGGCCCGGGGCGACGCGCGCTACGTCGAGCGCGTCCTCAATGACGAGCGCACCGGCTCCACCTACGTCCGGGCCTTCATGGTGCAACCCGACGCCCTCCCTGACGTGCAGACGGTGGCCCTCTCGGGCGGCGCGGACGGCCTCGTCGGCTTGGACGACACGGACTTCATCGGCTCTGAGGCCGGCCGGAGCGGCCTTTTACGCGCTCGACGAAGTGCAAGACGTCTCCCTCCTCCTGGTGCCCGGGCGCGCCACGCCCGCTGTCCACAACGCCATGGTGCGCTACTGCGAGGTGGCGCGCGACGGCCTCGTCTTCGCCGTCCTCGACTCGCCCGCGGGCTACAGCGCCACGGACATCGTCTCCTACGTCTCGCAGGAGGCCGCCCTCGAAGGGCTCTCTGAGCACGCGGCCCTCTACTGGCCCCGCGTCAAGGTGCTCAACCCCGCCCGCGGCGTCTTCGGCAACGTGGAGCAGCTCGTCGTCCCGCCCTCCGGCATCATCGCCGGCGTCTTCGCACGCAACGACGGCGCTCGCCCCGGTGGTGTGTATGAAGCGCCCGCGGGCATCGAAGCCGGGCGCATGTTCGGCGTCCTGGGCTTCGAGTCCAAGGAGACGTTGGAAGAGAAGAAGCGGGACGTCGTCTACCCCCGCCGCATCAACCCGCTCACCACCGGGCCCGGCCTGCCGCGCTTCATCGACGGCAGCCGCACGCTGAAGGCCAGCGGGAACTTCCCCTACGTCGCCGAGCGGCGCGGGGTGTCCTTCATTGAGAGGTCACTCCGTGCTGGACTCGAATTCGCGAGGCACCGCAACAACACGGAGGGGCTGCGCGCCCAGGTGCGGCGCTCCATTGCCGCCTTCCTCCTCGCGCAGATGAAGAATGGCGCCTTCCGCAGCCAGGAGCCCGCCAAGGCCTTCTTCGTCGACGTCTCGGACGCCCTCAACCCGCCGTCCGTCGTTTTCGCCGGCAAGCTGGTGGCGCGCATCGGGCTCGCCACCAACAAGCCCGCCGAGTTCATCGTCCTGCGCATCGCCCAGGACACCCGCGCCCTCGAAGCCGAGCTGGCCTCGGGAGAGTAGCCATGCCTAAAGGGACTCCATGGAGCGGCCTTTGGCGAGGCAGGGAGTTGATCAAAGATTGGCTCGCGAAGCAGCAGGCTCCACTCTGCGCGTGCGGATGTGGAGAACAAATTGTCCTGAAGCCTGCCCATCGACATGCAGGCATCCCCCAGTTCATCCTCGGGCACCATGCACGTGCGAGACGGGGCAATTACAAGGGTGTCGATTTGTGGGTCGCGGCCAATGCAGGCCAGCATCGTTGTCAGTGTGGCTGCGGCAAGCCAATCGCACTGAAACCTCGACACCACGCGACGGGAATTCCTCGCTACCTCAAGAACCACCACCCAAAGCCGCAACTGGGATTCGGCGCTGAACATCCGCTCTTCATCAAGGACCGCTCCAAAGCGAAACGCCCGTGGCAATTTCCTGCATGGATAAAGAAGCTGGCCATTGAGCTCTACAACTATCGCTGTGCTTGGTGTGGAGCATTCGAACTCGTCGACTGCGACCACATCACCCCTGCGTCTCTGGGCGGAGCACCCACGGTCGAGAATGCACAGCCTCTATGCCCCACCTGCCACAGGTGGAAATCCGGTATTGAGCCAACCTCTCGGCTTGGGAAAACGCCCCAATCTCGAAGCAGAAAGCGAAGAGGAGAACGGCAGTGACCGTCATCGGAAGCCCGAGGTCGTTCCATAAGCGTTTCAAGTTTTTGGTCGAGATTGATTCGGTCGCGTCGGCCGGTTTCCAGAAGTGCTCCGAGCTGTCTGTCGAGGTCGCCAACGTCCAGTACTTCGAGGGCGGCAGCCTCATCCCCAACAAGTCCCCGGGGCGCCTCACCTTCTCCGACGTCACCCTAGAGAGAGGCGCCACGCAGGACCATGAGCTCTTTGACTGGTTCCAGGACGTCGTCCACACCGCCAGCGGCCTGGGCTCGCCGGACAGCCTCTACAAGAGGCACCTCGACATCGTCCAGCAGGACCGGGACGGCACCACCCTTCGTCGGTGGAGCCTCGCGCACGCTTGGCCGGTGAAGTTCCTCGCGGGGGAATGGGACAACGAGTCCGATGAAAATGTCATCGAAAGCGTTGTCCTCACCTACGATTTCTTCGAGCTGTCCAAGTAGGACTCAGCCAGCGACGTAGCATCCATGGGCATGGCATGCGGGCGGGCGGTTCCCATTCAGAAGGGGCGCCCGCTCCGCCCATGAGCGAACAAGCTGATTCACGAGCGTGACTTCTGCGCAACGGCTGCACCAGGACTTCTTCGTGGCCCAGCCCAGGTAGAGCGACCCCGGGTGCACTTTGTTCTTGCTGCACCAGTCATAAAGCTTCTGCCCGCCGCTGTGGTGCCCCGTCCCACCGTCATAGAAGCCATGCAGGTCGGCAATGAGGTCTCCGATTCGCGTGCAGAACCGCTGGGACTTGCCGGTGTTACTCCCCACGTAGAGCGGTTCGCATTCGGCCCCTGGCGCGCCCGTCCACGCGTTCCGGGAGACGAGGTACACGCCACTTCCTGCTGGGGGCCAGGGCTGGTCCTTCTCCATGCACCGCGCCAGCAACTCTGAAATCCGAAACGGCCCTGACCAGACCAACGCGCTCATGAGTCCCCCACCCAGGTTGGGTACCGCGTCCATCGATGTCCCCGATTCGTAGTTCGAGGGCTTTGTCCTTCCCGGAGGAAGGACATGGCGAACATCATCTCATGCCCCTCGGGGCTGACAGGCCGTATTCGGGGCATGCGAGTGCGGGAGGAGCGCGTCCTCGCGGACCGGAAGCTGGCAAAGAGTGGCGGCCAGGTGGATGAGCTGCTCTCCGCGTGCTGGGAGGAGATGCAGGAGGCAGGCCCCTATGCCTTCGCAGACGGGAAGGTGGATTGGGGCCAGGTGCTGCAGGGAGACCGCTTCTTCGCCCTCCTCCAGGTGCGCGTCCTCACCTACGGCCCCGAGTACGTCTTCGCCGTCCCCTGCCAGAATGCCGCCTGCCGGGCCCGCATCGACTGGGAGCTGGACCTGACGCAGTTGCTGGTGCGCGCCCTCTCGGACGTCAGCCGCGCGGCCTTCATGGCCGGCAACCGCTTCGAGACGACGCTGCCGGACGCCGGCACGCGCGTGCGCTTCAAGCTACTGACGGGGGAGGACGAGCGACGGCTGCCGCAGCTGCAGCGCGCGGCGCCTGAGAAGCTGCTGTCCTCCGTCCTCACCTACCGGGTGCAGGACATCGACGGCGTGGATTCGCGCGACAAGCGCCGCTTCCTCGAGGACCTCACTCTGCGCGACGCCGACTTCCTCGTCGACGAGTTCGACCGCGTCGACTGCGGGGTGGACACCACCCTCGAAGTCGAGTGCCCCGAGTGCCTCATGCGCCAGGAGGTGGAGCTCCCTTTCGACCGGGGCTTCTTCCTTCCGGGGCAAGCCCGGACGACGAGACGACGGGAGCGCTCCACCTCTTCCCCGGTGTGACGCTGGAGACGTGGCGCGAGGGCCTCTTCAACCTGTGCTGGCACCAGCACGGCGGCAGCGGCCTCGCAGTTCCTCTCGGTGATGCCTTGGAGCTGCCCACCTCGGACAGGGACTGGCTCCTCGAGCGCATCGGCCAGCAACGCAGTCGCGAGGCGAAGGCCTTGGAGAAGTCCGCGAAGCGGAGGTAGCGCGTGCTCAACAACCTCGGCCTGGGCTTCGTCTTCACGGCGCGGGACTTGGCCTCTGGCACCTTCCAGGGCGTGGAGCGCAACTTCATGAGCCTGGACAGGCGAGTGGGGTTGGGCACCGCGCGTATTGAAACCGCCTTCCAGCGGCTCGGCGTGGCCATGGCCATCTTCACGGCCGGCGCCGTCACCGTGGGTGCATCCCTCTCGCTGGCCAACGTCGCCGGCCAGTTCGAACAAGCCCTGGCGGGCGTGGCCGCCGTCTCCGGCGCCTCGGCCGAGGTGCTCGGGCAACTTCGTGACGCGGCCATCCAAGCCAGCCTCGCCACGCAATTCACCCCCACCGAGTCCGTGCTGGGCCTGCGCGAGCTCACCCAGGCCGGCTTCACCGCTGCTGAGGCCATGAAGCTGCTGCTGCCGGTGTTGGACCTGGCGGGTGGCTCGCTGGGAGAGCTGACACCCCAGGGCGCAGCGGGCCTCGCGTCGCAGGCGATGAAGGCCTTCGGCATCTCCACCGACAAGGCCGCCATCTCCGTCGACCAGATGCTCCAGGCCGTCAACGTCTTCGCCTTGAGCGCGAACGAGTTGCCCCTGGCCCTCGGCACCGCTGCGCGCGGCGCACAGGCCCTCAACCAATCCCTGCCCGAGACACTCATTGCATTGGGGTTGGTGAAGAATGTCGTCCCCGGCGTGGAGCGCGCGTCCACCGCCGTCGCCGTGGCCATGGAGCGCATGGCGGACCCGCAGGTGCAAGAGCACCTACGCGGTCTGGGCGTTGCCGTCACCGACTCCAAAGGCAACTTCCTCAGCTTCCTCGGCATCCTCGACAAGCTGTCGCCCGCACTCGAGCGCATGACGGAAGCGCAGCGCTCCGCCTTCCTGCTGAAGTCCTTCGGCCGCGAGGCGCTCGGCGGCGTGAATGCAATCCTCACGCAGTTCACCAATGGCATTCGCAAGGACACTGGAGAAGTCGTCCGCGGCGCCAAGGCCCTCAAGTACCTGCGCGATGAGTTCGAGAATGCGGGCGGCACGGCCACGAAGTTCCGCGAGCAAATGCTGGACACGTTTCAGGGCCAGAAGACGCTGCTCGCCGGCAACTTGGAGACGCTGGCCATCGTCCTGGGAGAGTCCTTCACCCAGGTGTTGAAGCCCCTCGTCACCATCCTCGCGAGGGCAGTGCAGCAGGTGCTGGGTGTATTCCAGGCATTGCCCGGCCCGGTGAAGCGCGCCTTCGCCGCCTTCGCGCTGGGGGCCGGCGGAGTCATCACCCTCGTCGGCGCCGTCATCTCCGCAAAGGTGGGCCTGGCTCTGCTGGTGGTGGGCCTCAAGGTGCTGGGCCTCACCCTGGGCAGCCTCCTGGCCACGGTGCTTCCGGCGGTAGCCGCTGTCGTCCTCCTGGGCGTCGCCGTGGCCGGGCTCGCCTACGCCTTCCGGCACAACCTCGGGGGCCTGGGCGACTTCGCGCGGCGTGTGCAGGAGCAGGTGACGCTCGCCTTCCGCAGCCTCGTCCAGCTCTTCGAGGACGGCGGCTTCTCCGGCGCAGTGAGGGAGGAGCTGGGCCGCGCTGAGAACGCCGGCCTGAAGGACTTCCTCATCAACGTCTACCTGTGGACACACCGCGTCCACAGCTTCTTCTCCGGCCTGGCCGATGGCTTCTCCGCTGGCCTGGAGGCCGCGCGCCCCTCCCTCGACGCCTTCCAAGCGACGTTGCGGCGGGTGGGTGAAGCGCTGGGCTTTCTCTCCGAGAGGGACGACGCAGCCACGGCCGCCGCGAAGTTCGCTGCCTTCGGGGCCTCCGGCGCCACGGTGGGACGCGCCCTCGCCCGCGTCTTCGACTTCGTCGTCAGGAGCCTGACGGCCGCCGCGGAAGTGGTGGAGGGACTGGCGGGGCAGTGGGGCTACATGAAGGCCGGCGTTGACGTCCTCCTGGGCAGCCTGGCGCACCTGGGCCGCGTCCTCGGCGGAGCCCTCTCCGGCCTCTTGGGCACCAACTCCGCCTTGCAGCAGGGCAGCAGTGGGTGGGCACTCATGGGGCAAGCCATCGGGTTCGCCATCGGCAACATCGCCACCGTCGTGGGCGTTTTGGTGTCCGCGGCCTCCCTCGCGGTGTCCGTGGTGGGGGGCATCCTCAACGCAGCCCTGGCGGCCTTCTCCGGCATCGTCGACGTCTTCTGGGGCGTGGTGTTGACGCTCAGTGGCATCCTCACCGGCAACTGGGCCGAGGCGTGGACGGGCATGAAGCTCGTCGTCTTCGGCGTGGTGGACGCCATCTCCGGAGTCCTCCTGGAGCTGGTGGGCGCCATCCTCGGCGTCGTGGACGCGGTGGCGAGCCTCTTCGGCACGGACACCGTCCTCCAGCAGGCCCTGCGGTCAGCTCGGCTGGGCCTCCACCGGGATTTGTCCGTCGCCTTCGGCCTTGGGGACTCGCCTGGGGCTGCCCCGGCGCCCGTCGTCTCCACGGCCACCACCTTGCCGGTGGACTGGCCCCTGGAGTCGTCGTCCATGCCGGCGGTGGCAGCCCTCCAGGCCTCGCTGCCGCAGTCCGAGGTGCTCTCCTCGCAGCCGGACGCGCCTCCTGCGCCGCCCGTCCTCGTGAGTGTCCAGGTGGACGGCGAGGTGCTTGCCCAGGCCACGGCGCGCGCCGAGAGGGACGCTGCCTCCCGCAGCTTCTCCCCCATGCCGGCTTACTGATGCCGCCCTTCTCGCAGCCTATGAAGCGGCGGTGGGATTGAAATAGCGAAGTACCTCGGCATCCTGCTGAAACACCTGCTCCGTGATGAGGAAGACCTCTTTGAGCCACGGATGGGCCAAAGCTTCCTCTCTGTCCAACATCTGCCCCAAGAGGCGAATGCGCTTCCACGGTGAATCGACGGAGTCCGTTACAGTCATCTCAAGGTTGTCTTCGCCCTTACGAAGCGCCAGTACGAATGCCACACGTTTTCCCTCTGGGCCTCCCTTCCCCCATTCACCAAGGCTCACGACAAACGAGACAATCCGCTCGGGATGGATGTCCGTGTACTGCGCGAAGTAGACGGCATGGTTGACACCGTCACGGTAGACGTAGCCCTGCAGCCGCGTCGCTGTCCCGCCGCAGCAGTCACAGCGGGAGGTACGAGGTGGAAGGAACTGGAATGAGAGCATGGGCAAGAAATAGAGGTTATCGCACTCTGGCCAATGTCCCCGAGCAGAGTCCGAGGCCTTTGACTGAGGCATGGAGGAATCTCTGCCGTGTCCCTCGCCTCTTCCCTCGCCCGTAGCCCCCGCTGCATCCTCGTCAACGTCCTCACCGGCGAGGCCATGGAGTGCCTCTTCAACCCCACGCAGTTGGTGGAGAAGGTCCAGGTGAACTGGAATCGCCTCGCGGTGCCGGGCCTCTCGCACCAGGTGCTCCAGTTTCAGGGCACCTCCAACCGGCAGTTGGCAGGCGTGGAGTTCTACCTGGACGCCTTCTTCGCCACGCAGCAGGCCGACACGTCCAACGTCATGGCGTTCCGCGCCTTCTTGCGCGCGCTCACCGTGCCTCCGGCGGGCACTGAAGGTGTGCTCGCGACGGCACCTCCGCGCGTCCTCGTCCTCTGGCCCGGCGTCATTACCGTGGAGTGCGTCGTCGCTAGCGTCGAGTTCCAGTACCGCCAGCTCGCCGTCGACGGCCGCGTCCTCGTCTACACCGCCACCGTCACCTTCGAGGAGGTGCTCGACACCCGCGTCACCTCCGAGCAACTCCGCCAGGAGGTGCCGTAGTGGCCCCTCACGCCGGCAGCCGCTACTCCTTCTCCCTTTGCCTGCGGGACGAGGCCGGCCGCCTCTTCCTCACGGAAAGAGTCCCCTACGGCTTCCAGCCGCACGCTGACACGCGCGTCCACCTCGTTGCGCAGGGCGACTCCCTCTGGGGCCTCGCCGGCCGCTACTTCGCGCCCCTCCCGCGCGCCTGCGGCTTCTGGTGGGCGATTGCGGACTACCAACCGGAGCCCATCATCGACGCGACGCTGGAGCTGGAGGCGGGGCGGCGCCTCTACATCCCCTCGCTGCGCGTCCTCACCGACGTCATCCTCAGTGAGCAGCGGCGGAGGGCTAGCGAATGACGCGCCCCTTCGACAGGAGCGCGCCTGGCGTGCGCCTCACGCTGCTGGCACACGAGAAGGCCCGCGGCGGTGAGCCCCTCTCGCTTGAGGGGCGCGTCCTCGGGCTCACCTTTGAGGACAGCGCGACGAAGGCCGACAAGCTGTCCCTCCAATTGGACAACTTCGACCTGGCGCTCTTCGACAGGGCCGAGCTGGTGGGCGGCACGGTACTGGAGGTGTCCTGGGGCTACCCGGGCCTCATGGCGCCGCCTCGGCGGGTGGTGGTGAAGAAGCTGAAGGGCTTTCAGGTGCTCACCGTCGAGGGCCAGGCGCTCAGCGCCCTCATGCACCGCGAAGCGAAGACGCGCACCTGGTCAGGGAAGACGCGCGCTCAGGTGGTGCGGGAAGTGGCCGCCGAGTACGGCTACGAGGAGGCCTCAGTCCACGTCGAGGACACCGGAGAAGCCTTCGACACCATCCACCAGGCAGGGGAGACGGACGCGAGGTTCCTCCGGCGCCTGGCCGCGCGGGAGGAGTTCGAGTTCCACGTCGACGACAGGGGCCTCACCTTCGGCCCTCGCAACCAGGCCGCCACGCCCACCCAGGTGCTGTGGTGGTACGCGGACGCAGGCCGGGGCGACATCCTCTCCGTCAACGTCGAGTCGGAGCTGGGCCGCCGAGTGGGCCAGGTGGGCGTCCGTGGCCGGGACGCCATGGCCAAGGCGAACATCGAGGCCGAGTCGAGCAGTGCCACCGTAGAGCGCACCACCCTCGCGGACTTCCTCGAGGTGGTGGACAAGCGTACGGGCACCACATCGCTGCAGCTTCGCAGCAGCACCACCAGTGTCCAGCCCACCTCGGCATCGACACCTGCCCAGGCCCAGCGCGAGTCCGCGGCTCGCTTCCGGCGCGCAGAGTCCGGCACCGTGAAGCTGTCCCTCCAGGTGGTGGGCAACCCCAGCTTGCGCGCGAAGTCCGTGGTGGAGGTGCGCGGCATCTCCAGCTTCCTGTCCGGGAAGTATTACGTCACCGAGGCGAAGCACGTCCTCTCCTCCTCTGGCTACACCTGCGAGTTGAAGCTGTCGCGCGACGGCACCGGCCGCCGGCAGCAAGCCAGCCCGGAGAAGCAGGGCCAGCCCCAGGGCGGACAGCCCAACACCAGCGCACCCGAGACGACTGGTGCGCTGAAGGAAGTGGAGGCATTCGAGAGGGACACCGGCACCCGGTACATCGAGTACCGACGTGACGGGCAGCCCATCGGTGTCGAGGACCCCGAAGCCGGAATGAGTCTCCCCAGGTAGCGAGCCCACCATGAGCACCTTCGACGACGACATCCTCGCCCACGACACGCGCCTGTTCGGCATGTACGTGGGCTACGTCACCAGCCGCGACGACGAGGCGCAGCTCGGCCGCGTCCGCGTGTGCATCCCCGGTGTCCTTGAGCCCGAGTCCGCCTGGGCCTGGCCCCTGGGCACCTCCGGGGGCGGCGCCAAGGACACGGGCTTCTTCGCGATTCCCATGGTGGGCGCCGAGGTTGCCGTCTTCTTCAACCAGGGCGACGTCGACGCGCCCTACTACCTCAGCGCGCACTGGGGGCGGCCCGGCGGCCAGAGTGAGGTACCCGAAGAGGCCCAGGTGTCTCCGCCCGACAATCGCGTCCTCGCCACGCCCACCTTTCGCGTCGAGTTGGACGAGTCCGCGGGGAAGCGGAAGCTGAAGCTCACCAACCGGAAGACGGGCGACTGCCTCACCTTCGACGCGGAAGCCAACTCCGTCACCCTGGAGGCCACCACCGCCCTCACCCTGCGCGCGGTCGGCGCCATCTCCGTGGAGGCCGCACAGGTCACCATCGCCGGGCGTGTGGTGCGCCCCATCGCCGAGCCGATTTGAGGAAGCCCATGACGCTGCCCATCTGCATCCACATTCCGCCGTTGCCCGAGGCGCCCACGCTCACCCTGCCCGGCGGCGCCACCTTGCAGCACCACCAACTCCTGCAGGCCGTCCAGCCGGCGCTCGCGCCGCTTATGCCCATTTTCGACGTCATCGGCGCGGTGCTGGCACTCGTCGACGTCGTGAAGGCGATACCTGACGCACTGGGGGCGCCGCCGGACCCGACAGCCATCGCCGCGGCCCTGCCGAATCTGGCCGAGAAGGTGTCCAAGCTGCTTCGCCTCGTCCCCCAGCTCTCGGTGCCGTACACCGTGGTGGGCGTCATCGACATTGTCCTGGGGGAACTGGGCCAAGCGCGAAACCAGCTCGCCCACCTCCAGCAGCGCCTATCGAGTGTGGCGCGGGCCCGGCAACGTGCCGCCCAGCTTGGGGACGCGGGCCTCCTAACCGTGGCCGGCTGCGCGGAGGCCAACGTCGCCCAGGAGGCCGCCAACGTCGGCAAGGCCTTGGCCGCTCTCTCCCAGCTCATGGCCCTCCTCAACGTCCTCCTGGGCCTGGTGGGCGGCCCCCAGGTGCCGGACTTCTCCAGCCTCGAAGGCCCGCTCGACGGCGCCATCGCACCACTCGACGCCATCGTCCGCACGCTGCAGCAGGTGCGCGCGGCCATTCCCGTTCCATGAGGAGGACGTAATGAGTCGAGCCCCCCAGAATCTCCTCGTCCCTTTCCGGCGCGACCGAAAGCGGGACTTCGCAACGGGGACCGGGGCCGAACTGCTCGCCTCGAAGGTACGGCAGGTCCTGCTGACGGAAGGCGCCACTCCCCATTCCACCGGCGAGCTGCCCTGGCGCACCAGCTTCGGCGCGGGCCTCTCGCGGCTCCGCCACCAACGCAACGACACGGTGCTGGCGGAGCTGGCGCGCGTGTACATCCGTGACGCGCTCGCGCGCTGGCTGCCTGGCGTGCGGTTGGTGGAGTTCGAAGTCGAGCAGGGCGAGGCAACAATATCGCTCCTCCTACGCATTTCTGAATATGACGTCGAAGTGGCGGTACGCGTGCCTGTCACCCAATAATGGCGTATTCCTCCCCCAACCCAGCCCACTGACCGGCTCATGGTATAACCATATTGCCTAGCCGAGCCCCTTCCATCCCGCCAACAGCCACAGAGAACGAGCACCAAATTGCCTAGCTACAAAAACGACGCCCGGTACCAGGAGCTACAGCTTCTCTCCGTGCTAGAACAGACTCGCGCGATTCAGAGGACCTACCCAGCGCGCGGCGGCACGCTCGAAAGCGTCAAAGAGCGCCAAATGGTTCTGTCCCTCATCATGAGGGGGATGCTCAACGGACCAGACACCCGAACCAGTCCATACGCCAACGCATACACAAACAACATACACGACATCGCCAATAACATGGAGCAGGTGATTCGCATCGAAAGAACGCGCGTCACCGAGGCGATCCTGAACGGCGAATACGTAAACATCGAAATTGGACATCTGGGACGTCTGCGCCTCTACGAACTACAAGACCAATTGAGGGCAACACGCCTTCGCGAAGCATTTGGCATCCTCTACGATGGCCGTTATGTCGAGCGAGATCTTTCGGTGGCCATCATGAACTGCCGCACCGACGATCCAGTTTCACTTGCCTATCTCGACATGAATGGTCTCAAAGCATTCAACGAAGATGGGGATCACGCCACGGGTGACACCGCAATCAAGGCCTTCTTTCATGCGATAGAGGAGGCACTCTCGGGTGAGGGAGAGGCGTACCGCAAGGGTGGAGACGAGGTGGTGGTTATTTTTCCGGGGGTTGAGATTGATGCAGCTCGACAGCATTTGCGACGGGCCCTCCTATCCATCTCAAAGGAAGAGGTCAGCGTAAAGGGAGAGGGCCGCAGGTTGACCGCGTCCTGCGGACTGCTTTCAATCAACAATCCCCAGACGGATGCTGAATCCGAACTTCAACAGGCCGATCACCTCCAGAAGAAAGCCAAAGAAGCATCCAAGCTCTCCGATGGCTCGAGGACAAGCGCATTGATTGTTCCGGACGAGGAGGTCGAACTGCTCCAACTCAGACCAAGCATTCCTGCCAACACTTGAAGCCCCACTAAAATCCACCCCAAGAGCCCTCCTTCAACCAACAGACACACCACACAAACCACACTCAAAAAACGAGAACACAATTGCGTTGGCGCACATCGCAAACACAGATCCCCAGAGACGAACCTCTCACCCCTGGCGGCTTTGAGGAAAAGCAGTACGAGATGGCTGCCAACATCGAACTATTCCAGATGGGCGACGTTTACCCCAGCGGGCAAGTGCTTGAGGCAATCCTTGGATACGATGTTGCGGCAACTCCACGCCGAGAGAGTGCCATCTGGAAGCTACTTGGAACATCTGCTCCCAAAGGGATTCTGTTGCTGCCATCTCACTGGGGGAAGCCCAACTCTTCGCGACTCTCAACCCAACTCCCAGACAAGAAAACAAGCCTATTCTTCCAATACAAACGCTCCCGCCACATCAAAAGCAAAAGAGCCAAGCAATGGAACTACTGGAGATGCCCTTATTTTCGATTCACCATAGATGAAGACCAGCAATCAACCCTTGAGGACCTTGAAGCAAAAATTGAAAAACTCGCAATTATCCGATACGCAGCCCCAGCATTTTGCAAGTACCGCGACCTCCTCAGATTACAGCGTGAGAGTAATATCCTCAACAGGAGCACGTTCATTTCCCCATCTTTGCTTCGAGGTCACCAAACATGGTCCTTCATTTCCGAGGGCCTTCGAGGCTACGCCAATGCCGAACCTCAAGAAATTGAGCTTGAGAACATCGACACTCTTTTTCTCAAACTGCACGACCCTATCCCGCAAACAACATTACCAGGACACCTACGGCAATTGGCTTTGGCTCTTGGACTCCCCACCCTTAGTGACAAACAAAATCCACCCAACTGGGTGCTTGAGCTAATTGACGAGAACGCCGAACACTCGCGAGAACTATATCAAGCCATCCTCGACTTCGCGAACATCAGCACAGTACTCGGCGGACTAGGCATCTCCTGGTCAGTGTACTCGCGGAGCGCTTGATCCCCTAAGTCAGCAAACCCATGATTACAGCAGATAACATTTAGCGCCTTTCCTGACTGGAGAGACTTCGACGTCGCCAGCTTCGGCAACCTCCTCATGAAGATGCACGCCTTCAGCGGCGATGTCCTCGGCTTCTACCAGGACAACCTCGCCCGCGAGTCGCGCCTCTCCACCGCCACCCAGCGCAGCAACGTCATCGCCCTGGCACGCATGATGGCTTCCGGCTTCACGGCACCTAACCTGTTTCGGGGAAGTCCGGTAAGGAGCAGGCTCAGCCCCCGGAGCCGTGGCATCGCTTGAACTTCCGGCCACTACCGCAGGGGCACGGTTCGTTGCGGCCAACTTTCCCATGAGCCGCTCCGCTTCCACCACCGAGTGCAGCCATTGCGCCCAGGAGGTCCTGCGGCGTTGCCATGAGATTTCTGAGTTGTGCGAGAGGCTCGTCAAAGATGATTCGTTCGACAATCGTCGCATCGCCTACCAAGTACGGAACATAGCGCGTGTCCACGCCACGCGAGAACGTAACCGTTCACCGGCTCAGGCGGCGTTCGCGAGCTGAAGCGTTTCCGGAGAGGGCAGCAGCGAGGGGGGCGGAAGGCCGTTCCGATGTGCGTGCAAGGTGTTCGTCAGGAAGTCCAGGGCGTCGCGCCGTTGCAGTTTGAGCGTGGTGACGGCCGTGAGGATTCGCTCCACGAAGCGACTGCCCTCGGGGCTTTGCGTTCCAAAGGACGTCTTCCTGTACATGACGGCGTGACGCAGACATCTCTCGCCGAAATTGTTTGTCGGCTCCAGGCCCGGCACGTCGACAAATGTCCACAGGCACTTCTCAAAGCGCAGAATCTCCCGGGCCATCCCGGCCGTCTCCTTCTCCGCGTGCACGGCGGCGCGGCGCAACAGGCGGCCCACCTCGCGCTCCACCTCGGGCATGCGTTTCTCGAAGTCCTCGCGCGTCATGGTTCCGTCGCGTACCCGGAGGTACCACTTGAAGAAGCGGTTGCGCTGGCGCATCAGCTTGCTGCCAAGGCGGCCGCCTTGGCCACCCCGGTCGATGAAGCCCTGGAAGTCGCGGGTGAGGTGGGCCCAGCACACCTGCCGCAGCCCCACGTCGTACCACTCGTACCCGCTCCACCTGTCGCTGACGAGAAAGCCGGCGAAGCCCTCCCCCAGCAGGGCCCGCGCCACCTTGCCGCTTCGACTCCTGGCGATGTGAAAGACAGCCACCAGCGCCGTGGCCACCATCCACAGCCAGGCGCGTTTGCCTCGCCCCTCCTCACGCCCTTCCACCCAGCCCGTCTCGTCGGCGTGTGCCCTGTCGGCGGCCTGCACGTACTCGGTGGCCTCGGCCACCGCAGGGGCGAGCGCGCCTGCCATCTCCTCTTCGAGATTCACCACGCTGCCCACGGACAACTCCACGCCCACCATGTCCGAGAGGGCGTCCTTCACCATCCGCTTGGACAGCCGATACTTGCCCACCAGCAGGCTGGCCAGCGCGCCCAACCGGTCGCCGAAGGCGCTGCGGGCATTCGCGGGCACGGGTTGCCGCGTCACCGTGCCGCACGAGCGGCACGGTGACGCGTGGCTGCGGTACTCGGTGACGAAGGCAGAAAGCGGCGGCACTTCCACCACCTGGTGGCGGCTCGGCTCGGAGTCTCTGCCGACCAGTCGACTTCGGCAGCCCTTGCACTCCTTGGGGACCAGTTCGACGAAGCGCTGCACCGCCTCGGGTGGCAGCAACCGTCGCTCATGCTTCTTATGCCCGGGCTGGCCGCCGGGACGCCGTCCCGTCGTCTTCTTCGGCGGGCGCGGCGTGCCGGGGACATCCGAGGAAGGCGGCTTCGAGGAGTTGCTCGAATTCTGGCTCAGCCGTGCCTCCAACTCCGCCACGCGCGCCGTGAGGGCATCCACCTTCGCCAGCAACTCGACGATGACCGCGTCGCGCGGCCACCTGCGCTTCCAGCTCCGCGATGCGCGCATCCTTGGGGTCGAGGTCCGCCACGAGTGGCGGTGTGTCACGCCACAACCGCCACCGTCGAGCGCCGTCCCGCCCACCGTCCGCTGCCCGGCAGTTCCTTCAAGCAAGCACCAACCGGTGAACGGTTACCATTGGAATACTGGACGGGTCTCACGATGCGCAGGCCACTCCCGTTGCGCGGCCCCCTCGTTCTGCGTAGCGTCCATCGCTCCACGGATGGGGACCAGGCGCGGTTGCGACTGCCGCAATCGTGCGCGAGCAGGCCGGGATCGCATTCACGCCGGGAACGCGTCGCAACGCGAACGGGGGAGCCGCATGTTCGACTGGTTCGAGAAGCTGGTCCGCGAAGCGATCTGGAAGGCGTTGAACGACTTCTTCAACGACCTCTCGGCGCTTGCCGAGCAGAAGATCCGCGAGAAGCTCCAGAGCCTGCAGGCGGGCGACCAGCTCTCGACGACGCCGTTGATCCGCGTCACCGGCGTCGATCTCGCTGCCGACACGTTCCAGGTGCTGGTCCGCGGCGCCTTCACGTTCTCGGGCATCACGCCCTTCATGCGGCTGGAAGTGGCGGTGTCGCGGTCCGAGATCGATCTCTCGTCGGCGACGTCGGCCGTGAAGATCAAGCGGTGGATCGACGTGCTCGGCGAACTGCGCGTCGAGAAGAAGTCCGCCTTCGAGGGCAGCCTCGGCTTCGGATACGACAGCGGTGCGTGGCTGGGACTGGGCTCGCTCAAGCTCGTGCCGCTGAAGATCGGTGCGGCCATCTACGGGGGCATCAGCGAACGCGGAATAGTCCTCGAGCTCAACGCGGAGCTTCCACCGGGCGCGGCGATTCCGCTCGGACCGACCGGACTCGGCCTGCGAGGCATCGGCGGCGACTTCGCGTACAACTTCGTCGCGCATCTCGAGACCGACACCGGCCAGCCGGTCACGAGCCCGACCGCGAAGGACTATGTCGCATGGGCGCGCAACCATGCGATCGATCGCTGGCAGCCCGGGCCGATCGACCGGACGGCGGTCGGCGTCGGCATCAAGACGGTGTTGTGCACGATCGCCGACCAGGGCTTCATCTTCGAGCTGAACCCGATCGGCCTCGCGTTTCTCGTCCCGGGCGGCGCGATCATCCTCGGCGGCAAGGGCGTGCTCCTGCGCCGGAAGGGCTTCGGCGTCGAGGGCTATTTCGTCATCGATATCGCGTCCGCATCGCTCGCACTCGGCGCGGGCGTGAAAGTCGAGATCAAGGCGCCGCCGGAGGATCTCTCCGACGGCGGCTTCGCCACGCTGCTCAAGGGCTTCGGCCAGCTCGACGGATTCTTCTCGTTCAGCGATCCGACCGCATGGTTCTTCGATCTCGGCACCGAGACCAAGCCGTGCTACCTTGAGGTTCTCACCGACGTCCCGGTCATCAACATCCTGTTCTCGGAGAAGGCCGAAGCGTACCTGCGCATCAACCACCACCGCGTCGCGTTCGGTGCGAAAGTCGGCCTCGGCGGCGAGTACAGGATCGCGAAGATCATCCGCCTCGTCGCTCGACTCGCGGTCGCGCTCGCCGCCTACATCGGCTGGGATCCGATGCTCGTACGTGCACGGCTCAGCGTGCTCGGCGAGCTCGGCATCAAGGTGTGGAAGTTCTCGTTCCTGCTGAAGGGCGAGGCGACGCCGACCGTCTACCTGCCTCAGCCGACGCTGTTCACGTTCGAGATGAAGGTCACGCTCGACCTTCCCTGGCCGATCCCGGACGTGTCGGGCTCGAAGAAGTGGGGCGACGACATCGCGACGCCGCCGAAGATCAGCGCTCCGCTGCTCGCCGGCGAGGCGATCGCGGGCGGGTTCCCGACCATGCAGGCGCAGCACATCATCGCCACGCACGTCGTGTCCGACCAGCAATGGGATCTCGACGGCGCGAAGCCGTGGCCCGATCTCGAGCTGGTCGTGCCGTTCCAGGCGCGCGTCACCGACGCGACCGGAGCGATCATCGGCCCGATCGTCAGCCCGGTGAACCAGGCCGGCTACAACGTCGCGCACACGCTGACGAAGCTCGAGCTGCGCGACCTCACGCACGACACCCTCGTCCCGAACGTGAAGGCGCTCTGGGCCGACGGACCGGGTGGCGGCACGACGCAACTGCACGTGCTCGGTACCGATCCGCTCACCTGGCTGACGCCGCACACCGACATCGCGACCTGGACCAGCGCGACGCCGCCGAAGGTCGTCGACGTCTTCTTCGGCTACGGTCCCGCACACACGTTCTCGGCGGACCGCGCGTTCGGCGACCTGCACGTGGTTCCGAGAGCGGGAAGCGCCACGCTCGACCCGAGCTTCGCGCCGGCCGTACCGACACGCGTGCTGCGCGGCAACGACATCAAGCTGCGCGTCGTCGACGCGCTCGGCAACGAGATTCCGGTCGACGAGATCATCCTGTTCGTCATCACCGCGCACGAGAAGCTCGACGGCGAGTCGCTGGTGACGTCGCCGACCGCATCGGTGGCCGGTGTCTTCCCGGTCGGGCAGCTCTACGGCTCGTTCAACCTCGTCGCGCAGTACTTCGCGTTCACGACGCCTGTAACGCACTTTGCGTTCGCGAAGGCGAGCGGCGGCGATCTCCTGGTCTACGCGGTGAGGTATCGCGAAGCGCGCAAGACGGTCGGCGGGGCGACCGAGAAGACGATCCTCGTGCCGGGTCGCTATCGGTTGAGCGTGGCGGGCAACTCGAGTGCCGTCCACGAAGAATTCAGCGCCCATCCGGATATCTATCCGTCCGCGCCGGCGATCGCCTGGCATGCCGAGCAGGAGTTCGAGGTCACGTACCCGGAGACCACGCGGCCGTACGTCCATCACTCGACGTTCGGCGATGTGCGGCCGTTCGCGCGGCAGCAGCATCCGTGGACGACGTGGACCGCGTCGGCATGGAATCCGACGCTCTTCGGCATCGGCTTCCCGCTCTACCGCAGCTACCACGTCGCGGTGCGCTTCCTCGTGTCGTACATCGGCGCGATCTTCTCGTCGGCGCCGCTGAAGCTCCACCTGATCTATGAAGCGGGCGGCGAAGTGAAGGAGCAAGTGGCCCCGACCGCCGTACCGGACGGCTCGAGCTCAATGTTGCCGCAGAGCCAGAACTGGATTGCGGCGAACGGCGGCACGGTGCCCGCCGATGCCGAGCTGGTGATGGCTGCGCTTCCACCGCAGGCCGGCATGGCGAAGCTCGAGGTGCTGGTCGCGCATCCCGGACAGGGCGAGCTCAAGCTCGACGAGTGGACCGGATACGTTTCCGCGTTCGCCGACTTTCGCTCGCACCTCGCCTGGCCGCAAGGCTGCGTCGCCGTGCGCTACGACGCGGAGGGCCGTCACGTCGCGCCTGCATGTACAACGATCGCGCCGAAGAAGTTGCCCTGGCACGCCGAGGTCTACGAGCTGGCCAAGGGCATCGATCCGCTGCCGAAGCTCCAGGCGAAGGTCGCGTTGCCCTACGAGCCGCTGCTGCCCCTTCCCGACGTGATCTTCCCGCTGCCGCCGTATCCGGTCGAGCTGACGTCGCCGCCGATCTCGTGGCGGCTGCCGGCGAGCCTCTCGGCCGAGCTCGGGCCGCTCGACGCGAATGCCGCGGTTCGCTTCGCGCGGTTCGCCGCCGCCACCGGCGCCCGCTTCGGCAGCGCAACCGATCCGCTGATCGGCGTGCAGGATCCGGTCACGGCCACGACGATCGAAGCGATCGTCGACAGCGCGAACCGTCCGTTCGCGTTGTGGTTGCGAACGCCCGAGCCGGTCGACTGGCGGCGCGTGACGATCGCGCTCTCGGTGTCGCACGTCGTTCCCGCCAACGGCTGTCCCACCGGATACGCGCATCGCCGCAAGCTGCAGCTTTCGGTCGGCGTCCTGCCGAACGCGGACGGCAGCGCGGCGCTGCTCACCGGCTCGCTCGCCGGCGTTCCGACGCGACTGCCGCGCGGCGAGTACCTGTTGACGCTCTCGTTCGACGCATCGGCGGCGGGCTTGCCGTCTCTGCGCCCGTCGGTGCTCGTCGGGCCCGGACCCGAAGTTGTGAAGCTGCGGTTCATCCAGCCGTTCGGCGCGGACTGGCCGTTGCCGGGCACGCACGGCGGCATCCGGTTCGACCTGATCGAGCTTGCGCTGAAGTACGTCAAGTTCGATCCGAAGATCTGGGAGGAAGCCGCGCTGCTCGATCTTCCCGCGCACGAGGTCGAGGCGCGGCTGGTCGCGTCGATCGCGCGCTTGGGAGCAGGCGATGAAGCCGCGCCAGCCAGCCCGTTCATCGGCCAGCCGAGCGAAGGAGACGAAGCATGAGGATCCATCTTTCGGCGCTCGGCTGGATCGACGACAAGCCGCGCGGTCACCGGTTGCGCTGGCACTACCCGGTGCAGGCGATCGTCGCCGGCAGCTATCTCGGCCTGCCGAAGCGGATCGTCGTCGAGCGCGCGCCCCTGGATCCGAAGGATCTGTACCAGCATCCGCTGGCGTCGGCGCAGTATCCGTACGATTGGTGGGAAGCGCGACCGGACGTGTCGGTGTTCGGCTTCGTGCCGCCGTACGCGTACACGCTTCGGGCGCCGGTGCAGGGCATCCGCTTCGATTACCAGGGGTCGCCGGCGCGCATCGTGATCCGCGATGCGGCGAGCGGCGTGGTCGCATACGACCGGCTCGTCACGAGCGGCGAGTCGGTGTATGCGGAAGCCGCGCTCCTCGACCGCGTCGACATCTATGCGACGTGGGCGATGCTGTCGAACCTGCACGTGCTCGACCTCTTCAAGAGCCACGGCCTTCCGTTCCAGCCGATCGCCGAGATCGAGGTCGCGGCGACCTATGCCGAGCCGCTGGCCACGATCGCCGCGCGCTACGGCATGCCGGTCACGATCGCCACGACCGAATGGAGCGAGCTCGTCGATACCGTCGATGCCGCGAACGTCTCGTCACCCGCGACCGAAGAGCCCGGCACGCCAACCGCGTGGGAAGCTGTGCAGATCGTTCTCGGCCTGCGATGGGAGTTCGCGCTGCTCGGCGGCTTCGCGTTCTTCGACGGTCCGCGCGAGAGCGTTTGCGCCCTCGACCACCTCGGCGACGCGATCCTGAAGGAACCACCCGGCACGCTGATGGCGTATCGCGTGCGCGATCGGGACGGTCCCACCGGACGCAGCAATCTCGTCGTATGCGCGCCCTGGCCGGCCCCGGCGCTGGCGGCGCCGAGTGCGCCGTGGTACGTCGACCCCGAGGTCCGGCTGCGAGCGAAGCGCACGGTGTTCCCGGGTAGCGGCGTGCCCGGCTCCTCTCCGTCGCTCGCGCAGTTCACGCCGATCCTCGCGTTCGACGGCGACTACAACGTGCGCGCGACGCTCGCATGGCTGCAGAGCGATCCGCGCGCGCTCGGCGTCGAAGTCGAGGAAGTCGTCGGCGCCAGCGCCGCGACCGGCTCGCCCGCGCGCACCACGACGTTCATGAGCCGGTCGCGACGCATCGACGATCCGCCGCTGCAGGGGAGCGTCGCGCGCAACTTCGACGTCGCGTTCATCGACGTGACGCTGCGATCGCGCGCCCGCGCCATCGATGCGTGGGATCGCGTCAGTGCGAAGTCGGCGTGGTCGACGGTCACGCCGCTCGCGTTGCACCACGCGCCGATGGCGCCGCCGCTCGAGAGCGGCGTCCACGAGTCGGGATTGACGCGCATCCGGCGCGCGAGAGGGCGCCCGGACATCCCGGATTGGCAGCCCGATCCGATCGTCGAGCATGCCGGCGGCCAGGTGTTCGTCTATCGCCGCACGATCGCGCCCCGTACGGCGAACGCCACAGCGAGCGGTCCGTGGCCGGTTTCGCCCGGCCTCTATCGCGTCAACGTGACCGGTGTCGCCGGGCTGGCCGATTTCGTCGGCGGCACGTTGTCGGTCGGTGCGTTCAGCGACACCATCGTCGCCTCCGGTGCGTCGACCGTCGACATCGCGATCCCGGACAACGGCTCGCCGGTCACGCTCTTCGGCGCCGACACTGCGCGGCTCGCGCAGGACCCGTTCGCGCCGGCCCTCTGGATGCACGTCGCGACGTTCGCAGCGGTGGGATTGCCCGACGAGCTCGTGTTCGCCGAAGCGTTGCCCGCGCCCGGGGGCCTCGTCGTCGAGTCGTACAGCGCGCGCGTCGCGTTCCTCGGCCGCGTCGGACCGTTCGGAACCGCCGCCACGATCGTACGCGTTCCGACGGTGCCGGTCGTGCCGCCGCCGTTCGTCGTCGACGTGCTGGGACTCGATTTCTACCGGCGCACCATGATCAAGCTGCGCTTCACGACGCCGCCTTCCGCCGGGCTCTACACCGTCTGGTGGGCCGACGGCAACATCCCGGCCGCGCAGTTCCCTCGCCGCGGCGCGACCGGGACCTACGGTGCGCAGCAGCCGGCGGGCGGCGACGTGCTCTACGACGTACTTCCGCTTCCGATCCCCGCGCACGTCGATCGCACGGTGACGATCGGCGTGCAGCGTGTCCTCGAAGGCGGCGTGCAGGGCGATTTCGTCACGGTGTCGATCGTGCTGGCGGCGCTGGGGGCGTGACTCGGCTCAGAGTCGACGAGACGGCATCGATGCCGTTTGCGCATCGACGACCGCGAGACGCATCGACCGGGCGAGATCGCGGACGATCCCGGCGAAGCCGAGAACCAGCGGCGGCTGGTCGACCTCCTTGCGGTAGAGCAGGCTGATCGGCGCGAACTCGCCGTCGAGCTTCGCGCGCAGTAGCGCGAGCTCGCCGTGCGCCTTGCCGTGCAACGCCAGCGGACGCGGCAGCACGCCGACGAGCGCGCTGTGCGAGACCACATGCCGCGTCTGCTCGTAGCCGCTGCATTCGACGACGGCCCGCGGCCGCAGGACGCCGTTGCGAACGAAGATTCCGTCCATCAGCTGCCGCAGCGGCGTGCCCTGGACCGGAAGCGCCCAGCCGGCGTCGACGAGCTCCGCCCAGCGTACGCGGCGGCGCTGCGCGAACGGATGGCGTGGCGAGCACACGATCGAGAAGGCTTCGGTGTACACCGGGATCACGGCCAGCGTCTTCGCCGCTGCGTTGCCTCCTCTGGCGAGGCAGTCCGTGTTGCGAATGCGCGCTCCACCGCAGCCCTCACCAAGAGTTGCTGCGCCGCCAGGTGCTCACGAACTCGCCTTTCAATCTTCGCTTCCAGCGTCGCAAGTTTTTTCGTGTGCATCGCCACGGGTGGCACACCGCGACGTGGGCATCAACACCACCCTGAACAGTTACCAACCGACTTCTACGCCGCATGTTTGAACGCGTCAAAGTACTCATCAACGTGATGCATCGAGCAAGCTCCTATGTCATGCCGAACACGCGATCCAAAGTATAGAACAGACGGGGGCCCGTTTGAGGGCGGCGGGCGGGTGTAGAGGGGCTGAGATTAAGCGGCCACGGCTGAGATGACTCTCAGTCCCCCTACAGTGACCCCTTGGAAGGAGGCTTGGTGCCGTGGCCTTCGAGGATCCACCCCACACCGAGCGCCACGAACGCTAGCCCAGCTAGCAGAAAGTTCTCTGGCCTACGCAACAACGGCAGAAACGGTCTCGGGCTGAAGAAATCTCCGGTGGACTCCGGTTGCCCTTCCGCCAGCATCCGATTGCCTCGTCCATACCTGAGAAAGCGTCTGACGAAGGCGCGCATTGAAGGCTCGAAGTCATGAGCCACACTGGCGTCAGCACACCACCTCAACTCCCCTATCTGCGACAGCCGCAAGCCCAGGTCTACGTCCTCGCCGGCAGCAAGAGGAAAACGTTCTCCAAACCCGCCTATTCGCTCCAATGCATCCCGATGCACGAGACAATTCGCTGAGATGAGGTACTGAGGGCGGCCATCTTCGGTCCAAGCCATGGGCCGAAGGACGCCCTGGCTCTCATAGTAACTCGACAGCCAATCCTTTCCCATCGCCCGTACGGCGCCCTGGACAGCAACCTCCCCCCTCCACCCAGCCGCGAAGCTAGCAGGCCACCCGGCAGCAGGCAGACAATCCGAGTCAAGAAAGGCCACCCACGGCCCCTTTGCTGCGCGCCACCCCACGTTGCGAGCACATGCTGGCCCACGGCCTCCCCCTTGGAGAATGCGAACCTCCTCAGCTACGAACTCAACAGGCACATGAGAGGCGTCATCCACAACGATGAGCTCTAACGGCCGTTGGTCTTCACCAAGCCCTCGCCACCACGTTCCCAACCGAGCGAGTCCATGTGGGTTGTCCCGAACTGGGACGACGACGGAAATGCTCTTCAATCGAGGCATCTCCTCCAGTTCGAGCGAGGAAACAGCAGCAGAAGCAACCGGAAATCCACGAGGACGGCGGCTGAAGAGGGCAAGCGTCATGTCGCCAACGAGTTTGTCCGCCCCATGGCCAACATAGAAGCGGGAGAATCGCAGAGCCCCCGCTGACTCACTGTCTTGCCACAGCGACGCCGCCGCCACCCGAAGCCGGCTGAAATGTCCCCGAAGGGAACTCAGCCCAAGGCCTTTGTCTCCCGGTGGAGGCCTTCGCCGACGTGCCACTTCTCCCCGCGTCCACCGACTACACCCACCGCGACTTCGACGCCCTGCGCGCGCGCCTCGTCGCGCTCGTGAAGAGCGTCTTCCCGGACTGGACGGACTTCGACGTCGCCAGCTTCGGCAACCTGCTGCTGGAGATGTACGCCTTCGTCGGCGACGTCCTTGGCAACTACCAGGACCACCTCGCCCGCGAGTCTCGCCTCGTTTCGGCCACCCAGCGCCGCAACGTCATCGCCCTGGCGCGCATGCTGGGCTACCGGCTTCACGGCGCGCAGGCGGCCACGGCCGAGGTAGAGCTGCGCTTGGCCCAGCCTCCCGCCGCCCCCGTCACCTTCCTCGCCGGCACCGTTGTTCGCACCCAGGAGGTGACGGAGGCCGTCCGCTTCCAGCTCCTCTCGTCCGCCACCATTCCAGCCGGCGCCAACCCACCGCACGCCCTCGCCGTGGTGGAGCACTCGAAGACGCACACCCAGCTCTTCGACGCCCGCGGCCTCGCCGACTTCGAAGCGCACCTGGACTTCGCCCCCTACCTCGACGGCTCCGCCCGCGTGTCCTCCGCCCAGGGTGCCTTCACCGAGGTGGACACCTTCCTCAACTCCCGCGCCTCGGACGCCCACTTCCTTGCTTCGGTGGATCAGGGGGACAAGGCCATCGTCCGGTTCGGCACCGGCACCAACGGCCTGCCTCCCGCCGGCACCGTGGCGGTGGTGTACAAGACGGGCGGCGGCGCAGCCGGCAACGTCGACGCGGGCCGCCTCGTCGTCGTGGAGGGCAGCTTCCGGGACGCCCACGGCCACGCGGTGCAGGTGTCCGTCCACAACCCCGCCCCCGCCTCGGGTGGCGCGGACAGGCAGACGGTGGCCTCGGTGAAACTGCTCGCCCCCGAGAGTCTCCGGGCCCTGACGCGCACCGTCTCCCGCGAGGACTTCGAAATCAACGCCCGACGCCTGCCCAGCGTGGCGCGCGCCCTCATGCTGACGTCCAACGAGGACGCCAGCATTCCGGAGAACGCCGGCATCCTCTACGTGGTGCCCAAGGGCGGCGGAGTCCCCACGCCAGCCCTCAAGGCCCAGGTGCTGCGCCAGGTGACGGAAGTCTACCCCTGCACCCTCACCTTCCAGGTCAGCGTCCAGGAGCCGGTGTACCGGCGCGTGGACGTCTCCGCCCGCCTCTTCCTGCGCCAGGGCGCTTCGGCCCAGGACGTCGCCTCGCGAGTCCGCCAGGCGCTGGCTGCGTACTTCCGCGTCAGCGAGCCGGACGGCACGCCCAACCCGCGCATCGACTTCGGCTTCAACCTCAAGGACGCCCAGGGGTTCCCCGCCGGAGAGGTGGCCTGGTCGGACGTCTTCAACGTCATCCGCGACGTGGCCGGCGTCCGGAAGCTGGGCGACGCGCGAATGGACCTGACGCTCAACGGCCTGCCCGCGGACCTGAAGCTGACGGTGCGCGAGCTGCCGGTGCTGGGCAGCGTCACACTCCAGGACGGGGACACCGGAGGGCTGCTCTGACATGGCCCTCCTCAACCCCAGTTTCGAGGACGCGGGCGCCTGGCCCGGCGAGGCTGCGCACTGGACGCTGACGGCGGTGACGCGCCTTGAAGTCCTGGCGGGCGTTGGCGTGCCGGAGGAGGCGTGCGAGGACTTCGAGCGCTGGTACGTGTGGCGCGCCGCCCTCTCCGACGTCCCTGTGGCCCTCGCCTTCTTCTCCGGCCAGCGTGAGGGCTTCGAGTCCTTCTCCCGAGGTTGGGACAACGACGGCTTCCTCTTCGAGCCGCCGCCCGCGCAGCTCGTCCCGCACCGCTTCGAGGGACAGGCCGTCGAGACGTGGGGCCCAGGGCCCTTCCTCGCTGACTGGGCGGACGCAGCTTCCGTGGAGGGCCTCTTCAGCGACTCGCCGCAGGAGGACTTCGAGCAGCGCTGGCACACCAACGAGGCCTACGCTTGGCGCTGGGAGGACGTGACGGCGCGCGGGGCCCTCTTCAACACCACTCAGCCCACCGAGGACTTCGACACCGGGTGGCCTGTGGCCGCCACGCAGTGAGGACACCATGGCACTCGCAGACTGGACTTACCTCAATCAAGGACTCGACATCGCCACCGTGGACAGGGGCGTGACGGCGGGCATTGCCCGTCCCCCGGGCGGAGGCAACTTCCTCTTCGCCTTCAACTCCCTCACCGCCGCGCAGGGCGCCGTTGCCCTCTTCGCCAACCTGCCGGACTTCGCCCCCATGGCCCGGGGCGGCAGCATCCGCGGCTGCCTCCAGCGCGGGCCCGGAGGAGGCCCCACCGGCTTCTCCCCCTTCCTCTTCCTTTGCGGCCAGGGCACCTCCGTCAACGACTCCGCCTACCTCCTGGGCCTCTCCGACGATGAGCCGCACCGGGTGGTGCTCCGCAAGGGTGCGGTGGCCACGGGCCTGCCCGACGCGGACGGCCCCGGCGTCCTCCTGAAGTCCTCGGCCAGCTTCACCCAAGGCACCTGGCTGCACCTGCGGCTGGACGTCATTGTGAACGCCAACGGCGACGTCGTCCTCAAGTCCTTCCACAACGACTTGGCCGCGCACCCGCTCGGCACGCCTCCTGACTGGCAGCCCCTGCCGGGCATGGCCGACTTCATCGACGACGCCCTCGGCATCAACTCCGGCAGCCAGCCTCTCAGCTCCGGCCGAGGCGGCTTCGGCTTCGCGGTGAAGGACGTCACGCGCCGGGCCTACTTCGACTCGCTCGAGCTCTCCCGGCAGGTGTGAAGCCATGGCCCTCACCGCCTTCACCAGTCGCCTGGGCCTGGGGCAGGGCCGCATTCGGCCCCAGCGGGCCGCGCCCGCCTCGGGCGAGTACCTCTTCGTCCTCGGAGACGAGGACCCCGGACGCCGCTTCGAGCTGGCCCCCGGGGACTTCACCGAGGTGACGCAAGCCGTGGACGTCACCGGCGTGGACCTGGTCCGCACCGCCTTGCGCTTCCGTGTGCCGGCAGGCGCTCCGGCGGGCCTGGCCTGGGAAGCGTCCCTCGTCGTCGACGGGGTGAAGCACGCCCGCACTCTGGGGCGCCCCGGCCGCGAGCGCCTCGTCACGGACATGGCCGCCAACGTCTCGAAGCTCTTCGGTGTCCACACAGTGGGCGTCCGCCTGGAGCTCGTCTCCCCTTGAGGAAGCCCCATGGCCACGGTTGAGCTGCCCGCCCTCTACGTCGACACCGTCTCCCTCTTCGCCGAGACGCGCCGGCCCCTCCTCCTCAACCGCGCTCCAGCCCCCGGGGAGGAGGCCGTCCCCATCGATGCCGCGCTGGAGCTGGAGCTGGTGGACGTCGGCACGGACGGCGTTGCGCGGGCGGCCACGCGCGTCTGGGTGGACGGCTTCCTCGCCTTCGAGGGCGGAGCCAGCATCGAGGTGCAACCCGCCTTCACTGGGCCGCTGGCGGAGGTGACGCAGACGGCGGACTCCCTGCGCGTGGTGCTCCATCCGGCGGTGCCGCTGGTCAGCCAGGCCACCGTCTCCGTCCGCGTCGTCTCGGCCACGGCCGGCGGCGCGCACCTCCTCGACGAGACGTACACCTTCACCGTGGAGGACAGGACAGCGCCCCGTCTCGTGGGCGCCCAGGCCCTGGCGCCGAAATCGGTACGCCTCGCCTTCGACGAGGACGTGCGGGTGCCCCCCTCCGCACGCTTCACCTTCACGCCTCGTGGCGCGCCAGCAGTCCCGGTGGCCGCCCTCGAGGCCGCGGCCGACGGCCCCCTCGTCCACCTCGCCCTCGACACGGAGCTGACGCCGGACGTGGGGTATGAGGTCCTCGTGGAGGGCGTAACGGACGCCCACGGCAACCTGGTGCTCGCTCCCTACCACCGCGCCATCCTCACGGGCTTCCGGCCGGCCAGGCCGCCCTCCCGGAGCTTCCAGCTCTGGGACATGCTGCCCCGCCACAACCGCCGCGACGACGTGACGGGCGACCTGCACCGCTTCATCTCCTGCCTCCAGGAGGTGACGGACTTGCTGCTCTCCGACTTGGACGCCTTCCCCGACGTCTTTGACCTGGAGCGCGCGCCAGAGCCCTTCCTGGACGCCATCCTCCAGGACATGGGCAACCCCTTCGCGCTCGAGCTGGACGTCCTCGCCCGGCGACGCCTGGCCGCCATCCTCGTGGACATGTACCGCCAAAAGGGCACCGCCCTGGGCCTGCGCAACGCCATCCGCTTCTTCCTCGGCATCGAGGTGAGGGCCATCTCCCCCTTCGCCTCGGACACCCTCGCGCTGGGGGAGTCCGAGTTGGGCGTGGACTGGGTGCTGGGCCCCTCGGAGCGCTTCGCTCGCTACGCCTTCAACGTCGAGGTGGAGCGCCTCCTCTCGCCCGCGGAGCGCCAGCGCCTGCGCACCCTCGTCGACTACCTCAAGCCCGCGCACACCCACTTCGTGGACCTGGTGGAGCCCCTGCCGCCCATCCTCCCCGAGCACTGGGAGCTGGGACTCAGCGAGCTAGGGGAGACGACGACGCTGCACTGACGGTGAACGCCGCCCACGTGGTATGCTCACACGCCATGGAAGACGGAGGAAAGAGCTCGGGCCTTCGGCCCCGACAAGTGGTGGAGCGGTGGGTGGAGCGCTTCAACGCCGCAGATGTCGACGGGCTTGTCGCCCTCTATTGTGAGAACGCGGTGAACCATCAGGTGGCGAACGAGCCCGTAGAAGGCCGGGCTCGAATCCGCGAGATGTTCCAGCGGGAGTTCGCGGCAGCCAAGATGGTCTGCATCGTCGAGCAAATTCTCGAAGATGCCCCTTGGGCGATTCTGGAGTGGAAGGATCCGCTCGGCCTTCGAGGTTGTGGCTTCTTCCAAGTCGAGGACGGGTTGATCCGCTTCCAACGCGGCTATTGGGACAAGCTCTCCTTCCTTCGCATGCACGGGTTGCCAATCGAGTAGGCCACATAAGCGCCCTGTCCCTGAGAGCCGTCGCGGCTGGATGTACTTCCCCGGAGGGGCGCGTATGCCCCGAGGTAAGAACATCGCGGCTCGCATCGACTGCGAGTCTGAGCTTGGCGTGGACTGAGTGCCAGGCCCCTCGGAGCGCTTCGCCCGCTACGCCTTCAACGTCGAGGTGGAGCGCCTCCTGACGCCTGCGGAGCGCCTGCGCCTGCGCACCCTCGTCGGGTACCTCAAGCCCGCCCACACCCACTTCATCGACTTGGTGGAGCCCCTGCGGCCCATTCTCCCCGAGCACTGGGAGCTGGGACTCAGCGAGTTGGGCGAGACGACGACGCTGCACTGACTCTGCGGAGGCCTACTGCGACGAGCAGAGGCAGCGGGCACGCCCCCTACCGCCGCAGCTTCCGCTCCTTCGCAAGCTTCGCGAACTCGGCCTTATGCTTCGCACAGAAGTGGGTGGACTTGAGGTCGATGTGCTGAATGCGAACGGGCGCGCGGAGCACACACACCGGAGCATGGCACGGAAAGCTCATGCCCATCAGCTTTGCGATGCTACTGGTGAGCTGGTTCTGGAGGCGAAAACGCGCGAGTTCGAGCGCCTCTCCCTCAAGACGAGTATCACGCGGCATGGAGAGGCCTTCCAGACTGCGCATGCGTGACACCGACGCAACGGCGCGTGCTGTGGGCAAGTCATAGATGGCGTACATGAAGTTGGCGCCATTTGCGCCGAGGTCCTCGTTAATCACATAGAGGGTTCCCTGTGCGGTTGGCAGCTTCGGCAGCAACTCATCCCAGATGACCTGCTCCCGGCGTTTCGAGTACGTGCCGTCTGGTAGCGGCTGAAGGCTTTTCAAACGGATGTCGAGCCCCGGGAATCGCTCGGCAAGAACCGCCACGATGCCATCGAGCTCGGCCGGGACCCGGTTTCCAAGGGGAACCAGCTCGACCCGCTTAATCGGCGGAGGCTTTGGAACCGTACTGGAATCCGGCTGCACGTAAGGACGCATGGCCCCTGCCTGTGCAAAGGCAGGAAGAGAAAGAACACAGGCTAGCCAGACCATCCAGGACACGACAGGCGTGAGGAACCGGTGCATGTGGGAAGCCTAGACCTCGTGCGACGGGAACTCCAGCCGTGAAGCCTGCCATATCCATCCCTCCTCAGTCTGCGCCATAGCTGGCCCCATCGCGGACACCTCCGCGTACGAGCCTCGCGGACTCCCAGGCGTAGAATGCAGTCAGGCCAAACGCAGCTACGTAATGTCCCCGATTTCTCGCGCCATGCCTTTGCCTTCATCTGGAGGGCGCAGGCATGAGCAACCGGTTGGATTTTTTCTTCAGGCAGCGCGTGACAGAGGCCGAGCTGGACCTGGCCTTCGCGCAGTTGGAGCAGGCGGACAGAAACCTCGCCTCAGACTTGGGCGTCCACGGCGTCATCTCCGGGGCCGTGCCCGCGCCGCATTCCCCCGTCCCCAACCTCACCGTCGACCTGACGGCCCCGGGCCGCGCCTACGACAACCTCGGCCAGCGCATCTTCTTTGGCACCGGGCAGACGGTGGACTGCGCAGTGGACTTGTCGGGCATCCCCACCGACGTCTCCACCTCGGGCAGCGAGCGGTGGGTGGGCATTTTCCTGCGCTTCACCCGCCTGCTGTCCGAGCCGCGCACGGATGGCAACTCTCAGCAGGTGTACTTCCGCCGCGACGAGTCCTTCGAGCTGGTGGTGCGCCAGGCGCCGGAGGGCCCCGTCGGCCAGGCGCCCAAGCCCGCCCTCCAGCCCGACGAGTTGCTGCTGTGTGACGTCCGGCGCCGCCCTGGGCAGACGCAGATTCTTGCTGCGGACCTGGACACTTCCCGCCGCCAGTCCTTCATCTTCGCCCGGGGCACCTCCGTGGCCGTGGAGAGCGGCACGTGGGACGTCCTAAGCCCTGGCGCGGACACGGTGCAGGCGACGCTGGACGAGGTGGACGCCGAGCTGGCCGGCCACTTCTCCGGCGCCAGCCGGAGGCACGAGGCCAGTGCCGTGGACTACGCGCCCCACGGTTTCCTCACCTCCAGCACCGTGCAGGAGGCCGTGGACGAAGTCGTCGACAAACTCTCCTCGGCCGCCGCTAGCACACCGGGCGCCTCCCGCGTGGGCGCGGACGCGGTGCCCGGCACGCCCAACCTCCTTCCGGCGGGCACCGTGGACGCGCAGCTGTCCTCGCTGCTGGGCTTCGTGAATGCCCACCAGGGCGCGGCCACTGGGGCCCACCACGCCAGCGCCATTGGCGCCACGCCCCACGGCTACGTCAGCGGCACCAGCGTGCAGGCTCAACTCCAGGAGGTTGTCACCCGCCTTGGAGAGACGACGGCCGGAAGCCCCGGGGCGTCTCGCGTCGGAGGGGACGCACTGGCCGGAACGCCTCACACCCTCCCCGCCAGCAGCCTGCGGCAGCAGGTGGCCGCGCTTCTGGGCTTCCTCAACGGGCACCTCACCCAGGGCGCGGGGGCCCACGCGGCCTCCTCCGTCTCCGTCGCGGACGCTGGCAACCTGCTGACGGCAGGCACCGTCGAAGCGGCCCTCGCGGAAGTCCTCTCGGCCTTCAGCGGCGGGCACTTCCGCGGCAACGAGACGGCGGCAGGCCAGCACAAGGCCATCCTCCAGCCCGTCCTGGGCACCGGCCGCGTCCTTCTCCTCGACGCCCAGGGTGCGGGCGGCGCCGCCGCGCGGCTGCGCCTCTACGCCGACAGCGACTCGGTGTGGTTCACCCTCAATGCCGCCTGGAATGGAAATGCCTGGGCCCGGGACACCAGCGGGACGGCCTCGGGCGGCTTTCGCCTCTCACGCAACGAGGCGGAGTTCCTCCACGACGCCAACACTGGCGTCACCTTCACCACCTGGACGCGCACCTGGCGGATTCCCATGAGTAGCACCGCGAGCAACACGGCCTTCGAGATGGCGGGCAGCGTGCGCGAGGTGGGCCGGCTCGGCCTCCAGTACAGCAACAGCGACACCGCCGCGCACGACAACCTGGCTGGGGGCGGCTCGGTGACGTTCCGCAGTCGCTTTCCCACCGCGCCCTCCTCCATCACCCTCACCCCCTACGCCACCAGCGGCAGCTTCGTCGGCAACCCCACCGTCATGGTGCCCGACAGAGACGGCTTCGCCTTCTACAGCCACCAAAACCTCTCAGGGCTCGCCGCGACGTACTGGTACGGCTCGTACACCGCGGTCGCGTGAGGACGCCCATGGCCATTCACGAAGTCACTGCTGAAGACGTGCTGCAGCGCTGCGCCCGGTGCGGTAGCGGCAATCGCCTCTCCCTCGACACCCTGGAGGTCGGCGTCGCGCGCCGGGAGGACGTGGACGACGGCCTCGTTCAGCTTCCGCCCTGTCCCACCTGCAGCTCCACCGAGTTCCTCATCCGCGCGGCCGAGGGCGAGCCGGAGCATCCCGCGCTTGGCAGCTTCGGGCACCTGCACCGGCTCCTCGTCGGCCACCTTCATGCCGAGTTGGTCCAGCGCGGGCGCTTGCACACCACGCTCAAGCCCAAGGGGGGCGGCGCCGGCACGGTGGTCGTGCGTCCCCTGTCGCAGGAGACTCTCGAGCGCTGGTTTCCGCAGGGCCTCCGAATCGAGCTGCCGCCCGACGAGCAGCCCCACGCCCCGGGGGAGTCCAGTCAATAGGCATACACTGCCAGCGAAACAAGGCCTCCTGCGCCCGCCATACTCCGGGGCGCCTCGAATCCCTCTCTCCTCGACTTGCTATGTCTCGAGAACAGAGCGCGTATGTCTTCGCGCGCTGCCCACTGCGCGCCAGGGAGACACCTATGGTTATCGGCAGCTCCACCACCTACCTCGGCAACGAAATCCCCGGCCTCAAGGGACAGCAGGTCCGCATCTTCGCGGTGCTGCGCGGCGGCCTCCGCCCCGACGCCAACCCGGACGCGGACGACTACTACGTGAATGACAACGAGACGCTGGCGCGCCTCGGGGGCGTCACGGCCGAGGACTGCATCGACGCGGCCCCCATTCGCCCGGACGGCACCACCTCCTTCGTGCATGTCGACCCGCGCGCCGTCGACTTGGAGTGCTTCGCGCATCTGCAAAAGCCCAGCGCACAATGACTTGCCATACGCGCGCAACAGAGCGTGTATGCCTCACGCACGCCACCCAAAGGCGCACCAAGGGATGAAACAATGACACCCCGCAAGCCCCGCACCGCCAAGCCTGCCCGGGCGCCCGAGGCAACCCTCGAACGCATCGCGAGCGAAGCGCTCAACATCGACACCCTGAAAACACGAAACAGCGACAGCCTCGACTTTCACGACGTGGCGGTGTGGCGCCTGAAGGAGGCTCTCGAAGCCGCCTATCAGGCCGGCCTGAGCGCCGCCAGCAACACCCACAGCAAGTAGCGCCTCCTCTCACCACCCACGCCCCGCCCAGCGGGGCACCAGCGCATGAGGGTCGCCCGGCCGCCCTTGTGAATGGCAGACGTGTACCAACGGCCCGGAAAGTAAAACACCACCATGCCCCGCACCACCGCCCCGAAGACGAAGAAGCTGGAGTCCATGAACCTGACGGAGCTGCGCGCCCGCTTCCGCGAAGTGGTGGGCGAGGAGACGCGCAGCCCGAACAAGACGTACCTCATCCGCCGCATCGAGGAGTCCCTCGCCGCCAAGAAGCGGCGCAGCCCCTCCCGCCGGGCGACGGCCACCGCCCCCAGCGCCCCTCCTCCGGCCCCTGCTGCACCGGCCACCACCTCGGCCGAGGGCACGCAGCCCGCTCGCCAGCGCGGGCGCTTCGCCGGAATGTCGCTGCAGCAGTTGCAGGAGAAGTACCGCGAAGTCGTCGGGCGCCCGACGGGCAGCAGCAACGTCGACTACCTCCAGTGGAAGATTCGGGAGGCGGAGGCTGGACGAATCAACGTAGGCCCCCGCCCCGAGCGCGAGGTGAAGGTT
>NZ_JABFNS010000040.1 GCF_013116825.1 Myxococcus xanthus | reverse complement strand
GTCCCGCCCCCGCCGCCCGTCGTGCCCGCCACGGTGGGCTCGCTGACGCTGACGAGCCGGCTGTCTCATCCGTACGTCCCCGCGGGCACCTCCGAGGTGTTCGCCACCTTCGACCTGTCGGGCGCGCAGGTGCCGGGGGCACAGCGAAGCCCTGTCAATCTGGCGCTCGTCATCGACCGCTCGGGCTCCATGAGCGGCTACAAGCTGGCCCAGGCCAAGCAGGCGGCGCGGCACCTCATCGGGCTGCTGAATGACCAGGACCGGCTGGCCATCATCCACTACGGCTCGGACGTGAAGAGCCTGCCGTCCCTGGAGGCCACGGCCGCCAACCGCGAGCGGATGTTCCAGTACGTGGACGGCATCTGGGACGAAGGCGGCACCAACATCGGCGCGGGCCTGTCCGCCGGGCGCTATCAGCTGTCCACCGCGCAGCGGACCTACGGCGTCAACCGCCTCATCCTCATGAGCGACGGCCAGCCCACCGAGGGCCTCACCGCCGACGAGGAGCTGACGCGGATGGCGCGGGAGCTGCGCGCCACCGGCATCACCCTGAGCGCCATTGGCGTGGGCACCGACTTCAACGAGGACCTGATGCAGGCCTTCGCCGAGTACGGCGCCGGCGCCTACGGCTTCCTGGAGGACGCCGCCCAGCTCTCCACCCTCTTCCAGAAGGACCTGCAGCAGGCCGGGACGACGGTGGCGCGCGGCGTGACGATGACCTTCACCCTGCCCCCCGGCACGTCCCTGGGCGAGGTGCTGGGCTACCGCGCCAGCCAGTCCGGCAATCAGGTGCACGTGTCGCTGCCCGACTTCTCCGCGGGCCAGTTGGAGCGCGTGGTGGTGCGGCTCAACGTCACCGGGGACTCGGTGGGGCGGACGGCGCGCGTATTGGACCTGAAGCTGGCGTACACGGACCTCATCCGCGACGCGGAGGTGGCCAACGAAGCCTCGCTGTCCGCGGTGGTGACCAACCGGCATGAGGAGGTGCTCGCCCGCCAGGACCGCGAGGCCACCGTCTACGCCGCCCGGGCGCGCAGCGCCGTCAACATGCAGAAGGCGGCCGAGGCCCTGAGCGAGGGCCGCAAGGACGAGGCGAAGCTCTACCTGCAACGCAACCAGGCGCTCTTCGACGAAGCCAGCGCGGTGTCCGGCAGCGCCGCGGTGGCGGCGGACCAGGCCGAACAGCGGGCGGTGATGGACGAGTACGACAGCGCGGAGGGCGAAGAGGCCCGGCGCTCGCTCGTGAAGAAGAGCAAGGTGAAGGCGCTCAAGAGCTTCGGCAAGCTCGGCTCCACGTACTGAGAGTCGTCCCGCACCTCACCCGGACGCCCCGCCGCACTGCGTCGTGTTCACGATTGTGTGCAGGTGGGGCGTGAAGTTTCAGGAATGGGCCCACACAGGATGCGTTCAGCCTTAAGCTGCGGCACCTCAAACCAACCTGTTTCCGAGTGGAGCCCCCCTCATGCAGCTCCCGCAGTTCCAGACCCTCATCGACATCTTCAAGCGCAGCACCTCCACCTTCGGCAGCCGTGACCTCTTCGGAGAGAAGAAGAACGGCCAGTGGGTCTGGACGACCTACTCTCGCTTCGGAGAGATGGTCGACGACCTGCGAGGAGGGCTCGCGCAGTTGGGCGTGGGCGCGGGCGACCGCGTGGCCGTCATCTCCAACAACCGCCTGGAGTGGGCGGTGGGCGCGTACGCCACGTACACGCTCGGCGGCGCCTACGTCCCGATGTACGAATCGCAGCAGGTGAAGGAACTGCAGTTCATCATCAACGACAGCGGCTCCAAGGTCGTTTTCTGTGCCACGGATGACATCGCGCAGCGCATCCAGGCCGTACGCGCGGAGCTGCCGAACCTGGAGCACATCATCCGCTTCAGCGGCACCACCAGCGACACGGACAGCTTCGCGACGCTGCTGCGGCGGGGCGCCGAGACGCCCACGCCCCTGGTGAGCCCCAAGCCGACGGACCTGGCCGGCCTCATCTACACGTCGGGCACCACGGGACAGCCCAAGGGCGTGATGCTCAGCCACTCGAACATCGCCCGCAACGTGTCGGCGATGCACGAGGTGTTCCCCATGGGGACGGAGGACCGCTCCCTGGCCTTCCTGCCCTGGGCGCACGTCTTCGGCCAGACGGTGGAGCTGCACGCGCTGCTGTCCATGGGCGCGTCCATGGCCATCGCGGAGGCGGTGGAGAAGATCATCGACAACCTCTCCGAGGTGAAGCCCACGCTGCTGTTCAGCGTGCCGCGCATCTTCAACCGCATCTACGACGGCCTGCAGAAGCGCATGGCCGGCGAGAAGGCGGTGACGCGGTTCATGTTCCACCGCGGCCTCGCGGTGGCGGCCCAGCGGCGCGCGCTCGCGGAGGAGGGCAAGTCGAGCGGCCTGCTGGACCTGCAGCACGCCTTCTTCGACAAGGTGGTCTTCTCCAAGGTCCGCGCGCGCTTCGGCGGGCGGCTGAAGTACGCCTTCTCCGGTGGGTCGGCCATCTCCAAGGAGGTGGCGGAGTTCATCGACAACCTCGGCATCACCGTCTACGAGGGCTACGGCCTCACGGAGACGTCGCCCATCGCCACGGCCAACTTCCCCAACAACCGGAAGATCGGCTCGGTGGGCAAGGCGCTGCCCGGGGTTCGCGTGGAGATCGACACGGCGGCCACCGGCGAGGCGACGCAGGGCGAAATCGTCGTCCACGGGCACAACGTGATGATGGGCTACTACAACAAGCCCGAGGAGAACGAGAAGGTGTTCACCGGGAACGGCGGCTTCCGCACCGGTGACATGGGCTACCTGGATCCGGACGGCTACCTCTACATCACCGGCCGCATCAAGGAGCAGTACAAGCTGGAGAACGGCAAGTACGTGGTGCCCAGCCCCATCGAGCAGTCGCTGACGCTCTCCACCTACATCGCCAACGCGTTGGTCCACGGCATGAACAAGCCGTACAACGTGGCCATCATCGTCGTGGACGTGGACACGCTGAAGAAGTGGGCCACGGAGAAGGGCCTGGACACGACGTCCATGCCGGAGCTGCTCAAGCGTCCCGAGGTGCTCCAGCTCTACCGCGAGCAGATGAATGAGTTCACCCGCGACGTGAAGGGCTACGAGCGCCCGCAGCGCTTCCTGCTCATCAGCGAGGACTTCACCGTCGCCAACGACATGCTCACCCCCAAGATGAGCGTGAAGCGCCGCAACGTCGTGGCCCGCTACAACGACGCCATCGAAGCCCTCTACCGCGAGGGCAGCGACCGCAGCGTCTCCGCGGCCTAGCCGCCCTGGGTGGCGGGCAGGGGCTTGCGCCCCCTGCCCCACCCTGTGTGCGAGTGCGCACCGGGAATACGGGAAGGCCGGCGTGTCATCCTCGTCACCCGCGCCTTTCCGTGTTGACCCGCGGAATCACCCCGCCCTATCTCCGCGTTCCTCCTGGTTTCGGCGGGACAGCGCACGGAGGCGCGCACACCAATGGCGAGCACGGTCACCCCGTGGGTCGGGGTCATCATGGGCGGTAGGAGCGACCTGGAGCACCTGCAGCCCGCGGTCGACATCCTCAAGGAACTGGGCATCCCGCACGAGGTGCGCGTGGTGTCCGCCCACCGCACCCCGGACTGGATGATGGAGTACGCGTCCACCGCGGAGTCGCGGGGGCTGTCCGTCATCATCGCCGCGGCGGGCGGCGCGGCGCACCTGCCGGGCATGGTGTCGAGCAAGACGCTGCTGCCCGTCATTGGCGTGCCCATGCCCACCACGCTGCTCAGCGGCCTGGACGCGCTGCTGTCCATCGTCCAGATGCCCAAGGGCGTGCCGGTGGGAACGCAGGCCATTGGCAAGCCGGGCGCCGCCAACGCCGCCCTGCACGCCGCGGCCATCCTCTGCCTCAAGTACCCGGAGCTGCGCGAGCGGCTCGCGGCCTGGCGCAAGGCGCGTACGGACGAAGTGCTGGCGCACCGGGAGCTGTCATGAGCCCCCGCGTGGTGCTGCCCGGCGGCACGATTGGCATGCTCGGCGGCGGCCAGTTGGGGCGGATGATGGCCCTGGCCGCGCGCACGCTGGGCTTCCAGGTCCAGGCGTTGGACCCGGACGCGGACTGCCCGGCCCACTCCGTGGTGGACCGGTGTGTCACCGCGTCCTTCGGTGACACGGCGGCCGCGGAGGCGCTGGCGCGCGCGTGCGACACCGTGACGCTCGAAATCGAGAAGATTCCCCTCCCCACGCTGGAAGCGGTCGCGCGGCACACCCCCATGCGCCCGGGCGCGGACGTGCTCCGCGTGATTCAGCACCGGGGCCGGCAGAAGGGCTGGCTCGCCAAGGGCGGCTTTCCCCTGGGCCCGTGGCGCGAGGCGCACTCCGCCGTGGAGCTGGCCGAGGCCATCCAGGCGCTGGGGGGACGCTGCTTCGTGAAGTCCAGCGAGGGCGGCTACGACGGACGCGGGCAGGTGGAGGTGACCTCCGCGGCCGAGGCCGCCCAGGCGTGGCGCGAGCTGGGTGAGCGCTCCGTGGTGGTGGAGGCCGCGCTGGCGCTCCAGTCCGAGCTGTCCGTGCTGGTGGCCCGCAGCCCCCATGGAGAAGTGGCGGTGTATCCGCCAGCCTTCAATCACCACGAGGAGCGCATCCTCGCCTGGTCGCTGCTGCCGGGGCCGCTGCCGCCCGCGGTGCTGAACAAGGCCACGGAGCTGGCGCGCGGCGTCACCGAGTCGCTCCAGGTCGAAGGCCTGCTCGTCATCGAGCTGTTCCTGCTGAAGGACGGCAGCGTGCTGGTCAACGAGCTGGCGCCGCGCCCGCACAACAGCTTCCACTCCACCGAGGTGGCGTGCCTCACCTCGCAGTTCGAGCAGGCGGTGCGCGCGGTGTGCAACCTGCCGCTGGGCTCCGTGGAGGTGGTGCGTCCAGCGGCCATCGTCAACCTGCTGGGCGACTTGTGGCTGAAGGACGGCGGCCCTCGCTTCCAGGAGGTGCTGGCCATGCCCGGCGTCCGCCTGCACCTGTACGGCAAGCGGGAGGCGCGCAAGGGCCGGAAGATGGGGCACCTGTCCGCGGTGGGCAGCTCGCCCGAGGACGCGCTCGCCCGCGTGCAGGCCGCCGCCACCGCGCTGGGGATGTGAGGCCGTGAAGACGAACAGCGCCCGGCTCCTGGACTCGCTCGGCGTGAAGTACGCGCTGCGCGACTACGACGTGGACCTGGAGGATTTGTCCGCGGAGTCGGTGGCGGCCAAGGTGGGCATGCCCGCCGAGCAGGTCTTCAAGACGCTGGTGGCGCGCGGCGACCGCACCGGCGTGTTGATGGCGGTGGTGCCCGGCAACGCGGAGCTGGACCTGAAGGCGCTGGCCCGGCTCAGCGGAGACCGCAAGGTGGACACCGTGCCGCTCAAGGAGCTCCAGCCGCTCACCGGCTTCATCCGGGGCGGCTGCACGGCCATCGGCGGCAAGAAGGACTATCCCGTGTACGTCGACGAGACGATGGAGCTGTTCGACGCCATCGCCGTGTCCGCGGGCGTGCGTGGCACGCAGCTCGTGCTCGCCCCCGCGGACTACCTGCGCGTGACGAAGGCGAAGACGGGCCCCATCTCCCGCGACAAGGCCTGAGCCCGGCTCACGGGGATTCGCCCGGTGCCTGTCCCTGCGCGGGAACGAAGAGCACCTTGCCAGACGTCATGTCCGCGGAGGCGATGCGCACCGCCTCGCCCGCTGACTCCAGCGGGAGCCGGGCGCGCACGGGCGTCTCCAGCGTCTGCCCCACCAGCGACGGCACGCCCATCAGCGCCTTGACTTGCGCGGCGCCAAAGCCCTGGCGGTGCCACTCCGACAGCCAGAAGCCCTCCACCCGCTTGCGCCCGAAGATGAGGTCGCCAGGCGCGATACGGCACTCCTGTTCGGAGAGCGAGCCATACACGATGACGGTGCCGCCCTCCGGCAGCGCGTGGAGCAGCTGCCCGGTGAGCCGTCCGCCCACCGGGTCGAAGGCGAGCGACACCTTCAGCGCGTGACATACGCGGTGCAGCCGCTCCTCGAATTCGGGCTCGTGGGTGCTCAGCACAAACTCCGCGCCCAGGCCCTGAAGCAGGGCCACCTGCTCCGGGCGCCGCACCACGTTCACCATGGCCACGCCCCGGCGCTTCGCGAGCGCCACCAACATCCGTCCCATGGTGCCCGCGGCGGCCGTCTGCGCCAGCGCGGCATGGCCACCCTCCTTCGCACGCTCCATCAACACCCACGCGGTGAAGGGATTGATGAAGAGGCTGGCGCCCTGCTCGTCGGAGACCTGGCCCCGCAGCGGCAGACACTGCCCCAAGGGCACCGCCGCATACTCCGCCCATAAGCCGTCCCCCTCGCCGGGCGCCACACACGCCACGCGGCGCCCCACCAGGAGCCGGCCCGCGACGCCGCCCGAGGCCACCACCGTCCCGCTGGCCTCCAGGCCCGGCACCACGGGCAGCGGCTTGCGGATGCCGTACTGCCCCCGCACGAACATCAGGTCCGCCGGGTTGATGGGTGCCGCCGCCACGCGCACCAGGACCTGGCCCGTGGTGGGCCGAGGCACCGGCCGGGATTCCACGCGCAGGGACTCCGGCCGTCCGTCATAGGCGGTGAGGACCAGCGCGCGCATCGTCTCGGGAACGACGGGGCTCTTCATCGGCAGACCTTTTTCGCCACCCATGCGTGAAAGGAACAGTTCCTGCCCGGCCTACATCCGTGGGGAGTCGATGAACGCCACTCTATTGCAGCTCCATCATCGCGAGGCCTTCGAGCAGACCGTGACGCGCGCGCTCACGGCCGGGGCCGGGGCCGGCGTGTTGCATCTGGCCATGACACGCGTCGGGGTGCCCCTGCCGCTGGCGTGGCTCGTCCCCGCCGCCGTCGTGCTCGGGTGTGCACGAGGCGACAAGTGGGACCGCGTGCTGCTCGGGGGTCTGGGAGTACTCCTCACCGCGCTGCCCTATGCCCTGGGCATGGCCCCGGGATGGACGGTGGCGCTCAGCGCGGCGGCGGCGGGAGCGCTGCTGGTGCGCTCCCGACTCAGTGAGCGCGGAGAGAATGGCCAGGTGGCGGAAGCGCGCCCCACCCTCTTCCACTTCGGACTGGGCGCGGCGCTGTGCGCGGGCTTGACGCTGGGCGGCATGGAGGTGTCCCGCGTCTTCTCCGCGCGACTGGCGGACCTGGCCACGCCGGCGCTCCTGGGCGCGGGGGTGGCGGGCGGCATCCTGGGCCTCTTCGTGGGATTGAGCGCGGTGGCCGCGCACCTGGCGCTGACAGCGGACCCGGTGGAGGCGCGCGTGGAGGCGTTGTTGCCGCAGCTCGCCGGTGACTTCCGCACGCTGACCGAGCGGGCGTTGAACCTGTACCGGCAATGCGGACAGTCCCTGGCGATGCTCCCTCGCGAGCCCGCGCGCGAGGAGCTGGCGCGCACCCTGGGGAAGATGACGCGCGACGCCGCGGAGCTCGCGTCTGAATGGGCGGGGGTGGAGGCCCAAATCGAGGAGCGCGCGCAAGCGGACCTCCAGGCCGAGCGCGAAGACCTGGAGCGCAGCGCCCGCGCCAGCACGGACGCCATCGCGAGACGCCAACTCGAGCTCGCCGCGGCCTCCCTGGGTGAGGAGGTGGAGCGGCTGGGCACCCTGAAACAACGGCGCGAGCGCATCCTCGCGCGCCTGAGGGCAGAGGTGGCCCAACTGGAACGGGCCCGCGTGGCCCTCCTGTCACTGCGCAGCGGCCAGGCCCAGCTCAAGGCCGCGGAGCTGTCCGCCCTGGCGCGCCGCTTCCGGGCCCTCTCCTCCCTCCAGTGGGAGGAAGCCCAGTCCATGGAGGACGTATTTCCAATGATTCAGGGGACTTCCATGCACTCGCCTCCGCTGGAAGTCAGACAGGCCGAGGGCGAGGAAAACCCGGCGTCAGGCCTGGCAAGCGGGCAGCTGAGGGTCGGCGAGTCTTGAGCGCCGGGGCTCCGGCCCGGGTGCAATGCCCCCGTGACATGCGGCCTTGCAGCTTCTTTCGGGGAGGGCATGGAGCCTGCGGTGGGTTCGGCTACAATTTCCACACATGAGCCTGCCCCTCTCCTCCGCACCAGCGCCCGCCTGGCTGTGGAAAGGTGACGAGCCGAGCGTCACCTCGGTGTTTCAGCCCATCGTGGACTTGCTGCGTGGCGAGGTCATCGGGCACGAAGTGCTTTCGCGAGGCCCCGGCGAGTTCCGCGAGCCGCACATTCTCTTCACGCAGGCGCGATTGGAAGGCTACACGTGGGAGCTGGAGCGCGCGTGCTGGACGTCCGCGCTGCGCTGCATCTCCACGCTGCCGGAGGCGCAACGCAGCGCGCCCTTCTTCTTCAACGTCAGCCCGGACGTGCTGAGCGACCCGCGCTTCGGGGATGGCTCCACGGAGGAGCTGCTCGCGCGCTATGGGCTGAACCCGAAGAACCTGGTGCTCGAAATCACGGAGAAGGCGGCGTTCGAGGACAACGCGCTGCTGCAACGGCTGACGCGGCAGTGCTCGGCGCTGGGCTTCGGCATCGCGCTGGATGACTTCGGCGCGGGGCACTCCGGACTGGTGACGCTGGTGAACAGCGCGCCGCAGTTCATCAAGCTGGACCAGGCGCTGGTGCGGGACATCCACCGGCACAGCTACCAGCAGCACCTGGTGAAGTCGCTGGTGTCCTTCGCGGCCAGCGTCAACGCGACGCTGATTGCGGAAGGCGTGGAGACGTGGAACGAGCTGGCCGTGCTGCTCCGCCTGGGCATCCGGCACGCGCAGGGCTACCTGGTGGCCCGCCCCGCTCCCGTCCCCGTGCTTCCCAGCGTCGAGTTCGAGGCGCGGCGCCATGAGGCCATGCGCGCGCTCGACTTCCGCGAGGACGAGGACGACGAGACGGTGGGCAGCATCGTCATCCGCCGCAACTGCGTGGAGCGGCCCGTGACGCCCGAGGAGTTGGAGCGGCTGTTCCAGCAGAAGGCCGACGTGGACCACGTCGCCGTGCTGCATGGCGAACGGCTGGAGGCGCTGGTGTTGCGGCGCGCGACGGCCACGAAGGGCGCGGCGCAGGTGGCTCCGCTCATCGTCGAAGACCGGATGGCGCTCACCACCCTGGCGCGGCTCGCCATGGAGCGCGCGCCCGAGGCGCTCTATGACCCGGTGGTCGTCACGGATGCCCAGAAGCGATTCCTGGGTACCGTCACCATGCAGCAACTCATTCGCCGCATCACGGAGTTGCTGGAACGGCGCACGCCGGCCTGATGACGGGCACGGCTGCCGCGCGATGTGCACGACGCGGTGGTCCGACTTGTTGCCCCAATTCACGCGGGCACCGACGCAGGCGCAGCCCGACCGCCCAACCAGGTTCGCGCATTCGCTGTCCGAATAGAACTCGTACCAGAATTGAAGCGCACACCCGGCGAGCGCTTCCTCCTGCGTGTCCAGGGACAGCTCGGCGTCCACCTGCTCCATGCCGCCACAGCCCGTCAGCAGTCCCGCGATCAGCGCCATCCCTCCGGCAAAATGACGTACCTACATACGCACCTCCTGAGATGAAGCACTCACAAGAATAGCGCACCTGACATCTTTAAATCCCCGACTCAATGGAAAAGCAATCCCAACGCACGCCTCCATCAAAAGCAAGGCCAACACCATTAAGACACCGCCACCAAGCCTTTAAAGGATGAATCTCCCAATTGCACAAAGGCAAAGTAAAAAATCCATTCCCCTCACAGTCTTTCAACATGAGGGGCATCTCTCCCGAACAACGTTCCCAGAACCATCAGAAATGGGAGCCAGCACCATTCCAAACCAGCCCCAAGGGGCCAGACACTGAAACTCCCAGTACCGTACGCGGGCCTTGCACTGCAGAACAGCAGGCATCTTATCCCTGCAAGGTCCTGGACTCCTCAAACTCCAGCCCTAAAAACAAGCGACCGAGAGATTCACAACCGTGTATGAATTCGGATACGGCGTAAAATAAACAGGGACACCAGTCTGATACCCCCGATACTGACAAATTTGAATTGAACTACTACGAAGAGCCCACCAAGCTGCGCCACGGATATCCCCGGAAATATTGGCCAGATCAGGGAAGCGCGGGTCATCGGTATCAGCCCCAAACCTACCCACATACTCCCGTGGGATACAGACCAACCCAACCAAGTCATTCTCAAAATCCTGATACCCAGTGAAAAAACCCGTCCCATAATCACCAGGACTAGTGGCGCAAATGGAATGAGCAACGATACTGGCCAGGAAATAGGCCTGATTGTCCACAGCAACATGCCCATTAAGCCACGAGGCCCACATTCTCACCTGGGACCCGGGAACATCAAACCACTGAGCAATATCACTCGACAGGCAATCAATCCCCATGATGTCGCCATTCTGAGACCCAGTATAAAGCCCTCGAGCATAGCCCCATTGGGCACACAGAGCCTCGGCACCCCTGCTTGCGTAGGCCCAATTAGTCGTCAGTCGATTCGAAATCGGGTAGCCCGACCCTGCCCGCTGAGTTCCAGTCGTGTCAAGCCAAGTGACACCAGCAACCGTCGGCAGGGGGAAAAGCACCAGCACCCCAAAAATGGCAGCAAAACCCAATCCACTCCGAATCGCACTCATACCCATAACTCCCCTCAAACAAGCACACCAATCAAACAGCCACTCCCCACTCCACGACAAGTCAAACCACATACACAGAAAAACCCCAACGAACAAGGCCTCGTTCTCCACGACAACCGCCACGCCAATGGCAAAGATTTTACTTGCCATTGACTCCCCTCCCACGAACAAGACTGAGCACGAAGTCATTCTGTTGCACTAGTATAATTTCAACCAAACGGTCCGAAATCTTGACACACTCCAGCGAAACCGCTCTCCATGCACGATGAAGCTGAATCCCCTAGATTGCCTTGGAGTCGATCCTCAAAGCGGACACGCTCTGTGAGGCGGACCTGCGAATCGGTACTCACAAGGGGAGCGCATCTTCAGCGCACTGTAAGGACGTAGAGCTACGGGATGTCCCTGATTACTGCAGCCAGAGAACCATGGCTGCGGCGTGCAGGATGGAGAGGTAAGCTTGACCTACCTGCGCCACCTGCATCCGTCAGACAGTGCCTAGCGCTGCTGTCCTTGTGTCGGCGCGAGGTGGAGCCGTTTACCGTTCGTCGTTGTGACGGCGTGAACCTTCGTTGAAAACCTTCTCAAGAGCGCCCCAGAGCATTGCTTTGGATCCCCCATTCTCGCCCACGGCATCCTGACGTGCCCAGACGACCGATGCATCAATCAGAGAGCCGCCTTCATCCACACCGAGCCGAAGCTCCTTGAAGATGGCCTCCCAGCGCCCAGTTCGCGCCCACCGGCGGAATCGATTGTAGACGGACTTCCAATTGCCGAACCGCTCCGGGAGCGCCCGCCACTGCACCCGGTCTGCACGCACGACACCACCGCATTGATGAAGTCGCGGCCCCCTCGCTTCGAGGGCGGGCCAGTCCTGGAGCCAAGACGGGCTCGATGCGGATCGACTCGGCATCGCTCAGCTCATGTCGGCGCATGGCCAGTGCTGATCATTCATGGAGTCGACCAGCAACTCCGCCCTGTGCTGAATTAGCAGAACTGAACTTTCGGCCTTCCGAGTGGATTTCCGAATAGGAGAGCAGGGACAGCCTCTAGTGGGCTCAACCACCCGGCGCAGAACCGCGGCGCGGCGCAATCCGCCGAGGATTAAACTAGGGCTCGATGGCCATGCCCGCCACGCCCTCGAAGCGGACAGCACTGCCCTTGCGGATGCCCACCTTCTCCGTCCAGCCGCCGGGCACCTCCAGCACGTACTGGCTGGGTACGCCCACGGAGCGGGACTCCAGTGAGCGAGGCACCGCGCGCGACACGATGCCCGCCACGCGCAGGTCGGACGTAATGAAGATCATGTCCAGCGGGATGAGCGTGTTGCGCATCCAGAACCCCTGGACCTCTTCGTGGGGGAAGAGGAAGAGCATGCCCTTCCCCTCCGCCAGCTCCTTGCGCCACATCATGCCCCGGGTACGCGTGCCCGCCGTCGCGGCGATCTCCACCTCCACCCGGCGCGCTCCGCCGAAGGCATCCTCCAGCCGCACATGTCCACGCGGAAGCGGCTGCATGACGTAGTCCTCGGCGGTGACGTCGGTGACGCGCGGACGGGGCTCAGCGGCCTTCGGCGTGGCACGCGGCGCGCTGCCCTGCGCCTCCTGCTGGCAGGCCGATGCCAGCAGCGGCACCGCCACCACCATCCACCGAAGGCCGTGCTTCATGAGTGCGAGTGCAGCGGCTTGTTGAGCAGCTTCTCCGTCAGCTCGCCACCGAGGCTGTCGGACATCAGCCCCTCCACCACCGTCTCGAACTCCACTCGCTGCGCTTCACTGCTGTAGATGAAACGGATGCCCATGCCGGGCTCGTCCGCGTCCGCCTTGGACCAGACGACCTCGCCCAGCAATTCAAACGGGGCCTCCCGGTGTGGCACCGTCAGCTTGAAGAGGAAGCGCGTGCCGATGGGCAGCGGCTTCTTCGTCTTGATGAACGTGCCACCCTTGCTGATGTTCTTCGTGTAGTCCGCGAAGAACGAGTTGAGCTTCTTGTAGTCGACCTTCAGCTCGATGGGCGCGCGCCCGTTCTGGCGGTGCTCTGGACCTGTCTTCTGTTCGGACATGCTGGCCGGGAGTATAGGAGAGGCCATGCGGCAAGTCCTCACCCGCGCCTCTGGCCTGTTGCGTCGCCCTGCCGTCCTGGCCACCGTCCTCCTGCTCGCGGGCGGGGGCTCGGCGCTCGTCCTGCTCCCCCTCTTTGGCGTCCCCGGCTTCGAGCTGAGCCTGGCCCTCTCCATCGCCGTCGGCCTGCTCGGAGGGGGGATAGGCATCGCCGCGGCCGCCCAGGAGCGTCGCATCCTGCTGGGCACCACCCCGACCCCACCGGGCGCCCTCCGGCCGCAGACGCCCAGCGGCGCGGTGGGCCGGGCCCTGGGCACTGCCCTGCTCCTCAACGTCGGCGTCCTGGTGCCCCCCTTCCTGGTAGCCACCCTGTTCGCCTGGCTGCGCACCGCGTGTGACCCATTCGCACTGGTGGGCTTCTATCCGATGCTCACCCTCCCCTCGGCCGCGCTGGCCGCCTCCGCGGGCGTGCTGTGCGGCTTCACCGCCGAACGCCCCCGCCGGGCCGCGGGGCTGTACGCACTCCTCATCCTCCTCTCCGCCGTGCCCACCGCGTGGCCCATCGTCGCCGGGCCCCAGGTGTTCGCCTTCAACCACTTCCTGGGACACATGCCCGGGCCCCTCTACGACGAGGCCCTGGGTGTCTCCGCCGCGCTCGGCTGGTTCCGCTTGGAGACGCTGCTGTGGGTCACCGTGTTCGCGGGGCTCACCTGCGCCCTGCTGGACCTGGGCACCGGGCGCCTTCGCCGCGCCGGCCTGCGCCGCGCCACCCTGGCCGCCCTGGTGCTGCCCCTGGCCGCCATCGCCTTCATGGAGGCGCGCGGCCCGGCCCTGGGCCTGCGGATGACGGATGCGTGGCTCACCCAGGAGCTCGGCGGCCTGCGGGAGACGGAGCACTTCGTCTTCCACTACTGGCAAGGCAAGCCGCGCGAGGACGTGGACCGATTCGCGAGGGACCTGGAGTTCCGCTGGGCCCAGACGCGGCACTTCCTGGGCGTGGCCCCCACCGAGCCCATCCACGTCTGGCTCTACCGCGACGAGCACGAAAAGCAGCGCCTGGTGGGCGCCGGCCGCACCCAGTTCGCCAAGCCCTGGCGCCACGAGTTGCACATCCAGGACCGGCCCTTCCCCCACTCCGTGCTCCACCATGAGCTGGCCCATGTCATGGCGGCCCCCGCGGGCAGCGGTCCCTTCCGCGTCACCACCCGGCTGGGCATCTGGCCGCTCATGGGCGTCATCGAGGGGTTCGCCGTCGCCGCGGACGGCCCGGTGCAGGGCGACCTCACGCTGCACCAGTGGGCGGCGGGCATGCGCCGGCAGAAGCTGGCGCCGGACATGCGCAAGCTGATGGGGCCGCAGGGCTTCTACCAGTCGGCACCCGCGCGCGCGTACACGGTGGCGGGCTCGTTCCTGCGCTACCTGGCGGACACCTACGGCGCGGACCGGCTGCGGGCCGTGTATGCCCATGCGGACTTCGACGCAGCATACGGCCGCCCCCTGGGAGAGCTCGTCACCGAGTGGGAGCAGTACGTGGACGCGCTCCCCCTGGACGAAGCCTCCGTGGCGAGAGCCTTCGCGCGCTTCCGCACCGGAAGCCTCTTCACCCGCGCCTGCGCTCGCGAGGTGGCGCGACTGTCGGATTCCGCCCGGCAGGCGCTGGCGAGTGACCCCGAGGACGCGCTGAAGCGCTACCGCCGCGCCGGCGAGCTCCAGCCCGAAGAGCCTGGCTTCCGCATCGGGGAGGCCGTCGCCCTGTCCCAACTGGAGCGCTACGCGGACGCGGACGCCGTGCTCGCCGAGGTGGGCGAGCGCATGAAGGGCCAGGCCGTGCTGGAGGCGGAGGTGGCCATGGCGCGGGCGGACGTCGCGCTGCGCCGCGACCAGCCCGGCGAGGCCCGCCGCTTCCTCGACACCGTGCTGTCGAAGGACGCCGGGCCGGAGCTGACGCGCACCGCCCAGGTGAAGCTCGCCGCCATGGAGGACGCCGTGCGCCAGGCCCCCATCGACGCGTACTTCCGGGCCGGCCAGGACGAGGTGCGGCTGCTGATCCTCGCGCGCGCCCTGGCCGCGGTGCCCACGGACCCGTTCCTCAACTACCTCATGGGGCGCCGGTTGCAGCAGTTGGGCGCGCCCCTGCTGGCCACGGGCTACCTGCAACAAGCCCTTGCGGCGGAAGGACTGCCGGAAGCGCTCCGCCGCGAAGCCCTGCGCATGCGGGTGGAGTCCGCCTACCTGTCAGGAGACTGCGGCGCGGTGCGGCACGAGGTCGGTGCACTACCGGACTTTGGCGCCGCCTTCCGGGCCTCCGCCGACGAATGGCGGGAGCGCTGCGACTTCGAGGAGAAGACCTTCCGTGGACTGCTGGTGCCACGACAGGCTTTCCGCTAGCCACGCTTTTCGGCTAGGCAGGCAGCCAGACAGCGGTGACGTGCCAGCCTGGCAAGGAGGACGTGGATGCGTTTCGAGTCGCGGCATCGGATTCAGGGGACGGTGGATGAGGTGGAGCGCGCGCTCCTCGACGAGCGGTACTTCGAGTTCCTCCTCAAGCACCATGGCGTGCTGCTGGAGCTGCAGCCCCTGGAGGTGAAGCCGGACGGAGACGTCGTGCGCCGCCGCGTGCGCTACCGCCCCAGGCCCGTCATCGAGAAGATTGGCCCCAAGACGGTGCCCCCGGAGTGGTTCGCGTTCGTCGAGACGTCCACCTATGACAAGCGCCGCAAGGAGCTGACGTTCGAGAACGTCCCCACCTCGAACAAGATCTCCAAGATGCTGGTGAACACCGGCACCATGCGCTTCCGCGACGTGGGCGGTGGCCAGACGGAGCGGGTGATGGACGGTGAAATCGCCCTCAAGCTGCCCTTCCTCCTCAAGCCGCTGGGGCTCATCGCGGAGAAGGTCATCCAGGCGGAGGGCTTGAAGATCCTCGACAACGAGGTGCCGGTGCTCAACCGGTTCATCGCCGAGGTCATCCGCCCCGGATAGGCGTCTTCCCGCCCCCGGCGGGGCCTGGGAATGGGTTGACTTCCGTTGGGTTGTCCCAATAAGGCCCCGCCATGCTCAAACGCTTCCTCGCCTTCAGCGTCCTGTCCCTGCTGGTCGCCTGCGCCCCGAAGCGCATCCCTGGCACGGACATCGTCGACAACTCCGACACGCGCGCCATTCTCGCGGTCATGGAGGAGTACCGCACCGCGCTGGAGGCCCGGGACGCCCAGGCCATCCAGAAGCTCGTCTCGCCTTCGTTCCAGGACGACGGCGGCACGCCGAACGACCCCAGCGACGACCTGACGGCGCAGACCCTGGTGCCCTACCTGGAGCGGGTGTTCCCCCGCATCCAGGGCCCTCGCATCGAGCTGAACATCCGCCGCATCCAGGTGGGTGACGGCGTGGCCGCCGCCATCTACTACTGGAACGCCTCCTGGCGGATGCCGTCGCTCCACTCGCGCCCGATGAAGGAGTCCGAGCTGGAGCAGATGGTGCTGCGCAAGGAAGACGGCACCTGGAAGATCCTCACCGGCATCTGACGCCGCCGGGCCCTCACAGGCCCAGCAGCGCGGCGAAGCCCTCGGGCCCCATGGCATTCAACGCCCGGGCCCGGTTGAGGTAGGTGCGGTAGTCCTTGCGCACCAGCTTGTCCGCCGGCAGCGGGGACAGGTGGTAGTCGCGGATGCGGCTCGCCGTGAAGCGCACCGCCCCGTAGAGCGCATGGCCGAAGAGGTTCGTGCGCTCCACGGCGGACAGCGGCCGGATGTCCACGTAGCCGCGAATGAAGGCCCGGCACAGCTCCGGCAGGTACTGCCCGCCGTCGAAGCACCAGGCATTGAGGGTGATGGCCACGTCCAGGCCGTAGTCCTCCCGGCACGCCATCTCGAAGTCGAAGAAGGCGCCCACGCGGTCCCCCAGCCACTTCACGTTGTCCATGAAGAGGTCCGCGTGGATGACGCCGCGAGGCTCCAGCCCCTGCCGCGCCATGCGCGCCGTCTCCATGTCGCGTTGCAGCTCACGCGCCACGGCCGCCAGCTCCGCGTCCGGGTGCGCCGCCAGCGCCTCCAGCCAGCCGCTCACCGTCTCCGGTCCGTAGGGGTTCTCCCGCGAGCCGGTGAAGGACTGCGTGTCGCGGTGCAGCTTGCCCAGCTCCGCGCCCAGCTGCTCCAGGTGGTCGGCGGTGAGGGCCGGGTGGCGCAGCTCCTCGCCCGGCAGCCAGCGGAAGACACTGACGCGGCCGCCCTCCAGCTCCAGGAAGGTCGCGCCGTCACGCGTCGTCAGCTGCACGGGCCCGGGGAAGTGGTACGCGGCCAGGTGCGCGAGCAGCTCGGATTCGAAGCGCAAATCGTCCGCGGAGCGCACCGTGGTGTGGCGCACGAAGTAGCGCCCGCTCTGCGTCTCCACGCGGTGGTTGGTGTTGATGGAGCCCTGGGGAATGGGCGTCACGTCAAGCACAGCCCCGAGCCCGAATGCCTCCGCGACCCGCTCGAATGCCTCGCGGGGTAGCGCCGTGTGTACCGCCATACCTCTGACCTCCCACGTCCGTGTTCACGCCGCCGCCCCCCGTTGACAGTCGAGGGGACCGTTCCTATCTGAGCGCGGCTTCTATACCCGGCACAACGGCCGGCGCACATCCAACTCCAGCGCGGGGGACAGGTCCATGGGCACCGAAGGGCGCAAGGACTGGCAGCGGCGCGAAAGCCTCACCAGCGCGCTGGTTCAGGTGGGCGTGGTGGCGGTGCTGCTCGCGGGCGCGGTGGTCTTCTTCGTCCACCGAGGCACCGTCCGCAAGCAGACGGAGGAACACCTGCGCGCGGCCCGCACGGCCGCCATGCGTGGCAACCCCGCTGACCTCGCCCGCGCGATGGCGGAGCTGGACGCCCTGTTCCAGCTCGACGCCGAGGCCCGTGACGCCCAGGCCCTGGCCGCCGACATCCAGACGATGCTGTGGCTGGAGCACCGGCAGCCCGGCGCGGACGCCAAGGCCCGCGAGCACCTCTCCCGCGCCGCGCAGTTGGAGTCACAGTCCGGCGAGCGCTACGGCGCCCACGCCCTGCATCTGCTGGCCGCGGGCAAGTCCGCCGAGGCGGAGCAATACCTGGCCGGGCTCGAGTCCCGCGGCGCCAACAACGCCCGGCTGACGCTGGCCCGGGCCCTGGCGCTCCAGGCGCGCGGCGACCTTCCCGGCGCCAGACAGGCCTTCGCTCGCGCGGCGGAGGCATCCTGGCGAGACCCGCGCTTCACCACCGCGTATGGCGAGGCCCTGATGGATGAAGGCCAGTACCCGCAGGCGGTGGAGGCCTTCGCCAAGGCCACCAGCGTCAACCCGGACCACTTGCTGGCCCGCGTGTCCACCGCGCTGGCCCACGCCTACCAGGGCCGCAAGATGGAAGAAGCGCAGCAGGTGCTCTCCAGCGTGGAGGCCCGGGGCGCGGAGCTGACGCCCGGACTGAAGGCCCGCGCGGGCGCGCTGAAGGCGGAGCTGGCGCTGGCCCGCGGCGCACCCGACGAGGCCCTCTCCGCCGCGGACGAAGCGCTGAAGGCCGTCCCCGATGAACACTACGCCCTCTTCGCCCGGGCCCGGGCCCTCGCGGTCAAGCGTGACGTCCGGGCGCGCGCGGCCTTCGAGGCGGCCGTGGCCCGGCGCCGCAACGCCCCCCTGCTCTACCTGGACGGCGCGCGGGCGCTGCAGACCGCCGGTGACACCGACGGCGCGGTGGCCCTGCTGGACGCGTACGAGGCCACCTTCGGCCCGGTGCAAACCACCACCCCGGACGGCAAGAAGGCCGGCCTCTTGGAGAAGGACAGCCGCTACTGGCTGGCGCGCGGCGGCGTGATGGAGGCCGCCTCCCGTCAGGACGATGCCCTGGCCGCCTACGACAAGGCCCTGGCGGCGCGCGGCGTGGACCTGGCCCGGGCGCAGTACGCCAAGGGCGCGCTGCTGCTGGCGCGCAAGGACTACGAGGGCGCCCGCCCGCTGCTGGCCGCCGTGGCACCCGACAGCGGCGCGGGCACGATGGCGGAGGCCTACACCGCCATGGGGGACCTGCTCTTCGCGCAGGGCGAGCACGCCGCCGGCTGCCAGCACTACTTCTTCGGCCTCGCGCGAGCCCGGGCACAGGGCGCCCCCCGCGAGGCGCTGGCGGAGCGCGTGGAGGACATCCGCAAGCGGCTGGTGTCCGCCGGCCAGGCCAGCATGGCCAAGGCCTGGAAGGCGGAGTCGAGCTCGCTCCTAGAGTAGGTCGGTGGGGCTGATGGACTCCGGGCGGGCGCGCACCACGCGCCACTCGCCGTCCTCTTCCTTCTCGAAGGCGCCTTCGATGAGGTAGGCGTTCAGCACGCTGTCGGCGGCCAGGTGCTCCACCTTCTCCGCCTGGGAGCGGCCGAAGATGAAGCGCGCCTGGAACTCCCCTTCCGAGGGCGACACCTCGCGCACCTCCAGGTTCGTCACGAAGACGCGCACCCACTGGCCACGCAGTACCTGCGCGGTGAGGATGCCGCGCACGTCCTTCTTCGACCAGCCCCCCTGCCCGTTGGAGCGGAAGCGCTCGGAGACGTGCTCCATCACCCCGCCCACGTCCTTCGCCTCCGCGGCGCGCGTCATCACCACCACCTGACGGCGGATGGCCTCCTCCACGGTGAGCTGCTGCCGCGGCCAGAAGTACAGCACCGCGCCGGCCGCCAGCAGCGCCAGCACACCGCCCACCACCTGGGAGCGCGTCACGTTCACCATGGCCCCTCTCACGCCGCCTCGGGCTCGAGCACCAGTTCGTCCGCGTCGATGATTTCCGCGGGCCTCAGCGCCTCGCCAATCTGCTTCAGCCGGCGGTCCGACAGCTGCTCCAGGTACGTGCGGATGTCCGGAACGGCCGTCACCAGTTCGTGGAAGGCCGCGCGATCCAGGAAGGCCGCCGCCGTCTTGCGCGCCGCCGCCACCGTCGCCGTCGCGCGCAGCCCCGTCAACAGGGAGATTTCGCCCGCGACCTCGCCCTCGCGCAGCATGCCCAGCGTCACCACGCCGCCCGCCGGGTCCTCCTTCTGCACCACCAGCTCACCGGCCAGCACCAGGAACAACCCCGGCGAGTGCTCGCCCTCCACCAGCACCTTCTCCCGAGCCTGGAGTGCCCGGAAGGCGAAGCGCCGCAGCAGCGCGCCCCGCTCCGACTCCGGCATCGTCTGGAACATGGGCGAGGTGGCCATCAGGTTGCGCGCCATGCGCTGCTGCGCGAAGTCCGCCAACACCTGCGGCACCGCGGGGTGGCTCTTGGCGACCGCGTTGAGGTGCTCGCGGCGAATCTCGAAGACTTCCGTGTCCGACACCGCGGACACCGTCGCCGTGGGCGGAGCGCCCGTCAGCAGCGCGATTTCACCGAAGATGGAGCCGCCGCCGAGGAAGCCCAGCGTGCGCGCCTCGCCCTCCATCTGCCGCGTCACCTCCGCCTTGCCGGCGACCAGGACGTAGAGGGAGTCGGCGGGCTCGCCCTCGCGGCTCACCGCCTCCTCCGGCTTCACGCGGCGCCACGCCATCAGCCGCACCAGGTCCACGAAGGCATCCCGGTCCAGCTCCGCGAACAGCGGCAACGGCGGACGGCTGTTGGGGTCCGCGGCGCCGCCCGGGTCCGTCGCGGCCAGCACTTCGATGGCGCGGCTGGACAACTCCTCGCCCTGCAGCCCCATCAGGTCCGTCTCCACCTTGCCGTCGTAGAGGGTTTCGGGCGGCAGCGGCGGGGGCACCACCGCGCGGCCCGGCGCGTTGCGCACCGCGCGCGAGTGCACGCGAAACAGCGTCTCCTTCAGGCGCCGCTCGTTGGGCGCCAGGTCCAGCGCCAGCTTGCACGCGGCCATGGCGGACAACAGGTAGTCCCGGCGCAGCAGGCCCTCCGCGCAGGCGTGGTAGGCGGTGACGGCGCGCTCACGCTCGCCCAGCTCCGCCAGGCAGCGCGCGGCCAACATCCGAGAGCGGTGGTCCGCGGGGACGCGGCGGACCGCCTCGGCGAACACGGCCAGGGCTCGCTCGAACTGGCGCTCCTCGATGAGGTCCATCCCGAGCTCACGCAGCGACGACTCGTTCATCCCTTTTCTCCCCGGCAAATCATGGTCGGCCCGCCGCCACTCACGGCTGGAGCTCGCTCAGATACATCTCCGCCTTGCGCTTGACGTCGGAGCCTTCCGAGGCCGTCTCGATGACGACCTTGAACATCTCCGCCGCGGCCTTCGGATCCCTGTCCCGCTGGATGTAGGCCCGGAGGAAGAGCTCCTCCGCCTTCTTCTGCAGGTTCTCCAGTCCTTCACGCGCCCGCCCGTCACCCGGGTTGAGCCGCAGCGCCTCGCGGAAGTGCGAGCCCGCCGCGCCCAGGTCGCCCTTCTTCAGCGCGCTCTGCCCCGCCGCCAGCGATGACGACGCGAGCTGTTCGTCGATGGTGTTCCCCAGCGAGCCCCGGAAGCCAATCTGGCGGTACAGCTCCGCCGCGCGCCGCAGGGGCTTCGCCGCCGCCTCCAGCGAGTTGGCGTCCAGCTTCTTCTGCCCGTCCTCCAGCGCGCGCCGGAACTGGGGAATCAGGCGCTTGAGGGCCAGGGCCCGGTCCTTCACGTCCTTGTCTGCCCGGTGTTTGTCCATCACCCGGTCGCACTCCAGGACGGCGCGCTGGTAGTCCCCCCCGTTGAAGCGGCGCTCCACGTCGGTGAAGGCCTCGGCGATGAACTCCTTGCGCTTCTCCTTGGCCACCTCCGCCGCGCGGGCGTTCGCGTTGCGGGTGCGGCGCGACGCATCCTGGGCCTCCTTCGCCAGCTCGGCCTCCAGGTCCGTCAGCTTCACCTCGTAGGCCGGCCGGTTCAGCGGGGGCAGCTGCGCGATGAGCGGGCGAATCGTCTCCGGGTCGCGCGAGGCGAAGGACTCCTCCACCTGCTGAAGCCGCCAGGCGATGTCCTTCTCCTCCAGCTCCGTCGCCAGCTTGCGGCGGATGTCATCCGTCTTCGCCGTGCCCTGCGGCGTCGCCTCCAGCTTCGCGCGCGCCTCATCGAACTGCTTCTCCTCGATGAGGGTGCGGACGGCATCAAGGGAGGTCATCACCTCCAGCTGCGTGCGCGCCCCCCGGGCAAGGTTGTCCGCGTCGATGCCCGGCACCAGCTTCTCCGCCTCGGCGACGAGGCGGACGGCGTTGGCGAAGTCATCCGCGCGCACGGACTCGCGCGCCTGCTGCATCAACACCTTCGCCTTCTCCACCTTCGGGTCCGGCGGAGGCGGAGGCGGCGGTCCGGACGGAATCAGCATCAGCCCGATGACCAGCACCACCACCAACGCGCCGCCGCCGCCGATGAGCGCCTTCTGCTTGCCCGTCAGTCCACCGCTGTTCGAACGCGTCGGCGTGCTGCGGATGGGCGGACGGGACCGGGGGACGGCCACCGCGCCCTTGGCGCGGGAGTTCTCCTTGAATGATTCAGGCAGCTTGTAGTTGGCGTTGGTGGCTTCGTTGAAGCGCGGGTCGTTCGGATCCACCTCGCTGCCACGCGCGGCGGCCTGGTTCTTCCGATTCTCCTCCGCCTCGCGGGCGGCCGCCTCGCGCTCGCGCTTCTCCGCGGCCTCGCGGGCCTCCGCCTGGGCGCGCAGCTCCTTGATCTGCTCCGACTCGTCCACGAAGCGCAGGCGCGTCTTGCCCATGGAGATTTCGTCTCCATGCTTCAGCAGACACTCGTCCACGCGCTGGTCATTGACCTGGGTGCCACTGACGCTGCCCAGGTCCCGCATCACCACGCCGGCCTGGCCGTACACCAGCTCCAGGTGCCGGCGGGACACGGACTGGTCCTCCAGCACGAAGTCGCAGTCCTTGTTGCGGCCCACCACCATCCGCACGCTCTGGAAGCGCTTCTTGCGGCCCTTGTCCGGGCCGTCCAGCACATGCATCTGCACGGGCGGTCCGGCGCGCGTGGCGTCCGCGTTGTCGTCTTCGTCCTCGTCGCGGGAGCGCCGCGCCTCCTCCACGGACTCGATGGAGGCCACCCGCGTCTCACCCGTGCGGGAGCGGCCCGGTGACTCCTCACCATAGAGGTCCGGGTTGGGCGGCCCATCGTCTGGGTAGCCGTCCTCGCCGGATGCGGGAGCGGCGAAGTCCTCGTCCTCGGACGCGAGGCGGCGCCGGGAGGGGGACTTCATGGAGTCTGGGTCCTCGCCCGCAGAACCACCGGAACGGCCGGCGCCAGCACGGGAGGAGGGAGGAGGACGAGGAGGCATGGGGTGGGTTCCAGTCTCGGAGCGCCAAGCATCTTAGAGCGCCGTCTCCATGGTGGGAATGCGGACAGGCCGCGGATCAGGGAAAGAACAGGGGCCCTTGAGCGTTGCTCCCGGCGGCGCCCCCTCCTATGTAGGCTGTCACATACCCCATCGTCTTCACTGCGGGAGTCCTGAAATATGCCCCGAGCGTCTGCGCCCTCGAAGCGCGCCCCCTCCTTGAAGCTGGCCCCACCGGTGGCCCGGCGGCCCACGCCCGTCGCCCTGCTGCCCCAGCCGCTGGTCGAGCGCCTGCTCGCCGTGGCCATGGAGCGTGGGGGCGACTTCGCGGAGGTGTACGTCGAGCGCACGCTCACCACGGCGGTGCGGCTGGAAGAATCCCGCATCAAGAGCGCGCAGACGGGCCTGGTCCAGGGCGTGGGCGTGCGCGTCATCTCCGGCGGCAAGGTGGGCTACGCCTTCTCCGACGACTGGGATGAGGCCGCGCTGCTGCGCGCGGCCTCCACGGCGGCCATGATTGCCCAGGGCGGCGGCGCCGAGCGCAGCTTCCCCGTGCGCCGCGCCGCGGTCCCCAGCCACTATCACGTCAGCCCCCCGCTGATGGACGTGGAGGTGTCGCTGAAGACGGGCCTGCTCATGCGCGCCGACAAGGCCGCCCGCGCCTTCGACGCGCGGGTGAAGCAGGTCAACGGCGGCTACGTGGACCAGACCCGGCGCATCGCCGTGGCCAACACCCACGGGCGCTACACCGAGGACACCCAGGACCTGTGCCGGATTTCGGTGATGGTGGTGGCCCAGGGCAAGGGCGGCGAGCGGCGCACCGGCATGTACGGCGGCGGCGGACGCGTGCCCTTCAGCCACTGGGACACCTTCTCCCCGGAGGACGTGGCCCGGGAAGCGGCGCGACAGGCGGTGGCCACGCTGGGCGCGGTGGACTGCGTGGCCGGCCCGCAGACGGTGGTGCTGGCGCCGGGCTGGAGCGGCATCCTCCTGCACGAGGCGGTGGGCCACGGCCTGGAGGCGGACTTCATCCGCAAGGGCACGTCGCTGTTCGCCGGGAAGCTGGGGGAGAAGGTGGCGTCCGACCTGGTCACCATCATCGACGACGGCACCGTGTCCAGCGGGCGCGGCTCCATCAACATCGACGACGAGGGCAACCCCGGCGAGCGCAAGGTCCTCATCGAGAACGGCGTCCTTAAAGGCTACCTCTACGACAGCCTGAACGCGCAGCTCATGGGCCAGCGCAGCACCGGCAGCGGGCGGCGTGAGTCCTTCAAGCACCTGCCCATGCCCCGCATGACGAACACCTTCCTGGCCCCGGGCGACCACGCCCCCGAGGACATCCTCAAGGAGGTGAAGCGCGGCCTGTACTGCGCCACCTTCGGCGGTGGGCAGGTGGACATCACCAACGGCAACTTCGTCTTCGAGGTCAGCGAGGCCTATCAAATCGAGGACGGCAAGCTGGGCCGTCCCGTGAAGAACGCGACGCTCATCGGCGTGGGGCCGGAGGCGCTGAAGAACGTGTCACGCGTGGGCTGCGACCCCATGCCGGACCCGGGCATGGGCGTATGCGGGAAGAATGGCCAGTCCATGCCCGTGGGCGTGGGGCTGCCCACCGTGCGCATCGACAACATCACCGTTGGCGGAACCAAGGTCGCCTGAGAGAGAGCACCAACCATGGACTACCAGCAGCTCGCGAAGAGAATCGTCCAGCGCGCCAGGCGCAAGGGTGCTCGCCAGGCGGAGGCCTTCCTGGAGGTGGGCCGCCAGAGCAGCGTGCGCGTGCACCAGGGACAGATTGAAGACCTCACCCAGTCCACCAGCAAGGGCGTGGGCGTGCGCGTGGTGCTCAAGGACCGCCTGGGCTTCGCCTATACGTCCGACTTCGAGCCCTCCGCCGTGGACCACATCGTGGACCAGGCCCTGAAGCTGGCCGAGTTCTCCGCCCCCAGCAAGCTCAACGGCCTGCCCTCCGGCAAGGACCTGGGCCGCTTCGGGGACACCGGCCTGCTCTTCGACACGAAGGTGGCCGAGCTCCCTGGAGACTGGAAGATCAAGACGGCGCTGGAGGTGGAGAAGGCGGCCCGGGCGGAGGACTCGCGCATCATCGCCTTCAACGGCGTGGGCGCCGGGGACTACGTGTCCGAGGTGTACATGGCCTCCACCGAGGGCGTGACGGGCGCGTACTCCGGCACCTACGTGTACCTGTACGCGGCGCCGGTGGCCTCCGACGGCACCGGGCTCCAGACGGGTTACTGGATGGACTACCGCCGCTTCCTGGATGACCTGGACGGGCCGGAGTCCATCGGCCGGGAGGCCTCGCGCCGCGCGGTGCGGATGTTGGGCGCGAAGCGGGTGAAGACGCAGCAGGTGCCCGTGTTGTTCGACCCGCAGGTGGCCGCGTCCTTCGTGTCGGACGTGGCGGGCGCGGCGGACGGCAACGCCGTGTACCAGAAGGCCAGCCTCCTGGCCCCGCTGCTGGGCAAGCGGCTGGCGGGCGCGCACGTCACGCTGGTGGATGACGGCCTCATGCCGCGCGGACTGGCCACCGCGCCCTTCGACGGCGAGGGCGTGCCCACGCGGCGCACCCCCATCATCGAGCAGGGCGTGCTCAAGTCCTTCCTCTATGACGCGTTCACCGCTCGCAAGGCGAAGGCGCGCACCACCGGCAACGCGTCCCGCAGCTACAACGGGCTGCCCTCCATTGGAACCAGCAACCTGTACCTGGAGGCGGGCACGAAGTCGCCGGAGGAGCTGCTGCGCGAGGTGGACAGCGGCTTCTATGTCACCGCCCTGCTCGGCCACGGCACCGACCCGGTGACGGGCGAGCTGTCCGCGGGCGCCAACGGCCTGTGGATTGAGAAGGGCGAGCTGACGCACCCCGTGCAGGAGGTGACGGTGGCGGGCAACCTGCTGCAGATGCTCAAGGACCTGGACGGCGTCGGCAGCGACCTCCAGTTCCGCAGCGGCGCGGTGGGCGCGCCCACTGTCCGCTTCCGGCAGCTCACCGTTTCAGGCGAGTAGCCCACCCTTCCACGTCCCCCTACCGTGCGCCGGTGGGGGGACGTGTCAGGGCCTCCTCGTAGAACGCTTCAAGCAGCACGAGGAGGGTGCAGCCCATGGCAGCGAAGTCCGCACGCAAGTCCCCCGCCGCGAAGAAGGCGGCCACGCCGCGCAAGCCCCGCCGCAAGAAGGCGGCGCCGAAGTCCCGGGGCCTCTCCCCCGCGGAGGTGGCCAGCGACTCGGTGGAGTACCCCACGGAGCTGCTGGAGGCGGTGCGCGAGGACGGCGGCGAGGTACTCGGCGTGTACCGCGACCCGCTGGGCGGGCACCCGGTGGTGTTCTCCGTGCTGCCCATCGACAAGGTGGAGCCCACGCCCTATCAGCGCGACATCTCCGAGCCCCACGTGAAGCGGCTGGCCAGCGCCATGGAGCGGCTGGATCGCTTCCTGGACCCCGTCATCGCCGTGCGCAAGGACGGCCGGTACTGGACGCCCAACGGCAACCACCGCCTCAACGCCAGCCGGCTTCTGGGCGCCAAGGCCATTGTCGCCCTGGTGCTGCCCGAAGAGGACGTGGCCTACCAGATCCTGGCCCTCAACACGGAGAAGGCCCACAACCTCAAGGAGCGCTCGCTGGAGGTCATCCGCATGTACCGCGGGCTGGTGGGCGCGGAGCGCAAGGGGCCGGAGACGGCCTTCGCCCACCTCTTCGAGGAGCCCGCCTTCATCACCCTGGGCGCCGCCTACGAGCAGCGCCCCCGCTTCTCCGCGGGCGCCTACCACCCCTTCGTGAAGGTGGTGGAGGACTTCCTCGACACGCCCCTGGAGGACGCCCTGCCCCTGCGCGAGGCCCGAGCCCGGCGGCTGCTGGAGCTGGACGACGCCGTGGTGTCCGTGGTGGACGCCCTCAAGGAGCGGGGCCTCCAGAGCCCGTACCTCAAGAACTTCGTCGTCGCCCGCATCAACTTCCTGCGCTTCCGCAAGGACGGCGGGAAGCCGGACTTCGACGCCACCGTGGACCGGATGCTGGCCAGCGCCCGGAAGTTCAACGTCGACAAGGTGCGGCGCGAGGACATTGGCCGGATGGGCGGCGGGCCGCTGGAGCCGGACGAGGAATCCGCTTGAGGGAACACGATTTGCAGGAGGCTGCGCCCAACATGACATCCCCCACGGTCCTGGTCGTCGACGACGACCGCGCGAACCTCGACTCGGTCATCCGCATCTTCCAGCGTGAGGGCATGGCCACGCTGGCCGCCGCCAACGGCACGGAGGCGCTGGAGCTGCTGCGCCGGCCGGAGGTCGCCGCCATGGTGACCGACCTGATGATGCCCAACATGGACGGCCAGGAGCTGCTGCGCGCCGCGCGCGCCATCCGCCCGGACGTGGAAGTGGTGTTGATGACGGCCTACGGCACGGTGGAGACGGCCGTGGCGGCCATGAAGGACGGCGCCTACGACTTCATCACCAAGCCCCTCAAGCGCCATGCGCTGGTGAAGGCCATCCAGAAGGCGCTGGAGAAGCGAGCGCTGGTGGCGGAGAACCAGTCGCTCAAGGCGAAGCTGGCGGAGATGAACGCGGCGGGCGGGCGCTCCATGGTGGGCCAGTCCCCCGCCTTCCGCGCCATGCTGGACACCATCCGCCAGGCGGCGCCCTCCACCGCCACGGTGCTGCTGCTGGGTGAGTCCGGCACGGGCAAGGAGCTGGCCGCGCGCTCCGTGCACGAGTTCTCCCAGCGGGTCCGTGGGCCCTTCGTCGCCGTCAACTGCGGCGCGCTGCCGGAGAACATCCTGGAGGCGGAGCTCTTCGGCGTGGAGCGCGGCGCCTTCACCGGCGCGGTGGCCCGGCGAGAGGGCCGCTTCGAGCGCGCCCACGGTGGCACCCTCTTCCTGGACGAAGTCGGCGAGATGCCGCTGCCCGCCCAGGTGAAGCTGCTCCGCGCGCTGGCCGAGGGCGAAATCGAGCGGCTGGGTGGCACGCAGACGGTGCGGGTGGACGTGCGCCTCGTCGCCGCCACCAACAAGGACCTGCAGAAGGAAGTGGCCGAAGGCCGCTTCCGCGAGGACCTCTACTACCGGCTCAACGTGGTGGAGATTCGCGTGCCCGCGCTCGCCTCGCGCCGCGAGGACATTCCCCTGCTGGCGGACGCCTTCCTACGCCGCTTCGCCGCCAAGAATGGCAAGGTGCTGCGCGGCTTCTCGCAGGAGGCGATGGGCGTGCTGGAGAACTACGCCTGGCCCGGCAACGTGCGCGAGCTGGAGCACGCGGTGGAGCGCGCGGTGGTGCTGGCGCGCGGCGAGGTGCTGGAGGCCAGTGACCTGCCTGAATCCGTGCGCAAGGGCCCGCTGGGCTCAGCCGGACAGCTCGTCATTCCCATCGGGACGCCCATGGAGGAAATCGAGCGCCGGGTGATCCACGAGACGCTCCGTCACACCCGCGGAGACAAGACGCTGGCCGCACGGCTGCTGGGCATCGCCGCGCGGACCATCTACCGGAAGCTGGAGCGCGAGCAGTCCACCGGGGACAGCCCCACCGCCGCTCCTCCCGGCCCCGACACCGACGACTGACAGGGCGTCACACGGCCCCCCGCCTGCTTTTGACAATTTGTCTGGCGGGGTTTCGGAAGGCCCGTCACGCGTCAGGGGCGCCTGCTATTCCGGAATAATTCCAAGTGGTTGGCCGTAGGTCCTGTCTTGCCCGCCTGGCCCGCGATGGCACCTGGCTTGCTCAATGAGGGCCCGGCTTTCTCCCGGAAGCGTGATGGAACTCTTCTTTCGAAAATACTTTTGGACGGTGAACCTGGTGTTCATCCTGCTCGTCGGGTTGCTGGCGGCGAGCACGGTGAACCTGTTCGTCGAGTCCGCCATCTCCCCGGTTCCCACCGGGGGGTCGTCCGCCCGCGCGCCTTCCCAGCCGCGCCGCACCGAGACGGCGATGGCGATGCTCGACCTGGACCGTCTGTCACGGCTGACGGGCATCAAGCTCCCCGAACCCGAGCCCGAGGTTCAGGAGCCCGGCGGCGCTTCGGCGGAGGTGGACCCCAACGCCGCGCCCGTGAAGAGCGGCCTGCGGGTCAAGCTGCTCGGCACGCTGGTGGCGAGCAACCCCGACTGGTCCTTCGCCTCCATCCAGGACATGACGACGCAGCGTTCGCAGACCTACATGGTGGGCAACTCCCTGCAGGGAGCCACCGTGGAGAACATCGAGCGCGAGCGCGTCATCATCATCAACGGCGGCCGCCGCGAGTACATCGACGGCAATCCGGGTGACGGCGCCTTCGTGCCGCCCTCGCCCCCGGTGGCCCAGGCCAACACCGCTCCGCCCAGCGACGGCAGCGGCATCCGCGCCACCAGCGAGAACGAGTACGAAGTCCCTCGCGCGGAAATCGACAAGACGCTCAACAACCTCAACAACGTCGCCATGCAGGCGCGCATCGTGCCCGCGTTCAAGGACGGTCAGGCGGTGGGCTTCAAGCTCTTCTCCATCCGTCCGGACTCCATCTACTCCAAGATTGGCGTCCAGAATGGCGACGTCATCCGTCGCATCAACGGATTCGACCTCAACAGCCCGGAAAAAGCGCTGGAGGTCTATTCGAAGATGAAAGACGCAGCCCGCATCGAGATCGAGATCGAGCGCAACGGTGCGCCGATCCGCAAGTCGTACAACGTCCGTTAATCATCTCCGCAGCGCCCGCTCCTCCATGAAGACGCTCCCGTCCTGGATGCTCTGCCTGTGCCTCGCGCTCGCCGTTCCCGCGCAGGCCCAGCGCCGCTCACCGCCCTCTGGTTCCGCCGGAGAGCGGACGATTTCCCCGCAAGGCCCTGGCGCTACCAGCGCTGGCGACGCCAACGCGGGTCCCCGCCGCACGCCGACGTGCGAGGAGGCCCGCCGCAATGCCCGTTACGGCATCTACTTCGACAAGGTGGAGATCGAGAAGCTGGTCCAGACGGTCGCGGACGCCACCTGCCGCACCTTCATCCTGCCGGAGAACGTGCGCGGGAAGATCTCCATCATCGGCCCGGAGAATGGCCGGGTGGAGGTCAACGCGGACGCCTTCTACTCCGCCTTCCTCGCCTCGCTCGACGCCAACGGGCTCGCCGTCTACCAGTACGGCCGGTTCATGAAGATCGTCGACAAGCGCTCGGCGAAGCAGAACCCCATCCCGACCATCGTCGAGGACGGTGAGCCGTACACCACCAACGAGCAGATGGTGACCAAGCTGGTCCGCGTGCAGAACGTGGAAGTGGAGCCGCTGCGCGGCGTGCTCCAGCAGCTGGTGTCCAAGGACGGCGACACGATTCCGTATCCGCCCGACACCATCATCATCAACGACGTGGGCTCCAACATCCACCGTCTGGAGCGCATCATCCACCAGTTGGACACGCGCGCCGCCAGCGACGAGATGCGCATCATCCAGGTGCAGTACGCCTCCGCGCAGGACGTGGCCAACACGGTGCAGCGCCTCTTCGAGGCCAAGGGCGCCCGCCCCGGCCAGCCCGCCGCCGGCCGCGGTGTGCCCCCCGCCTCGGCGCAGGCCACGCCCCAGGCCGGCCAGGGCCAGGAGGGCGCCACCGGCGGTCCGGTGACGCTGTCGCAGATCATCCCAGACGAGCGCACCAACAAGCTCATCATCGTCGCCAGCCCCGCGGCCTTCGAGCGCATCCAGGACATCGTCGGGCAGATTGACATCCCCACCAGCGGCGGCGGACGCATCAACGTCTACTACCTGGAGAACGCCAACGCGGAGGAGCTGGCCAGCACGCTCCAGTCGCTGGCCCAGGGCACCGGAAACGCGCCCCGCGGCCGCACCCCGGTGCCGGCCCGTCCGCCCGGCGCCCCTGGCGGCCCCTCCACGACGCAGGCGGCGGAGCTGTTCAGCGGCGAGGTGAAGATTTCGGCCGACAAGGGCAGCAACTCGCTGGTCATCGTCGCCAGCTCGGCGGACTACAAGAACATCGTCCAGGTCATCCAGCAGCTCGACAAGCCGCGCCGCCAGGTGTTCGTGGAGGCCGTCATCATGGAGGTCAACCTGGACCGCAACGCGCGGCTCGGCATGAACCTCCACAGTGGCTTCAGCTTGAGCACGTCGAACGGCGATCAAGTGCCCGGCCTCATCGGCACCAACACCTCCGGCAACGGCCTGCCGCCGTCCCTGTCGCTCACCAGCCTGGCGTCCTACGGCGGCTTCCTCGCCGGCATCCAGGGCCCCGTCATCCCCGCGCTGGAGAAGCTGGGCATCCCGGCCTTTGGCGTGGTGCTGCACGCCATGCAGCAGAGCTCGGATGTGAACGTGCTCTCCACGCCGCACATCCTCACCAGCGACAACGAGGAGGCGGAAATCACGGTGGGCCAGAACGTGCCCTTCCAGTCCGGCTTCAACCCGACCTCGCTGGGCTCGCTCGGGGGCGGCGCCGGCGGCGTCGCGGGAGGATTGGGCGGCGGCCTGCTGGGCGGCCTGGGTGGCCTGGGTTCGCTCTACGCCCCCATCACCCGTCAGAACGTGGAGTTGAAGCTGACGGTGAAGCCGCAGATCAACGAGAGCGACTACATCCGCCTGGTCATCAACCAGCAGACGGAGGAGATCGCCTCCACCGACCCGGTGCTCGGCCCCACCACGTCCCGCCGCAGCGCGAAGACGACGGTCATCGCGCGGGACCAGGAGACGCTGGTGATTGGCGGCATCATGCAGGACCGCACGCTGGAGAGCGTGTCCAAGGTGCCGCTGCTGGGTGACATCCCGCTGCTGGGCCACCTGTTCCGCGACACCACGCGCCGCAAGACGAAGACGAACCTGCTCCTCTTCCTGACGCCCTACATCATCCGGGGGCCCGAGGACTTCCGCGTCATCTTCGAGCGCAAGATGAAGGAGCGGCAGCAGTTCGTGGAGCAGTTCTACGGCCAGGTGCCCGGCTACGACGTGGCGGTGGACTTCAGCCGCAAGCCCGGTCCGCTGTCGCGCATGGGCCAGAAGGTGACGCAGGAGGAGCAGCGCGCGGAGAACGGCGGCCCGGGCCTGTCCGGCGAGCGCGTCATCACCCCGGCCCCTCCCCCGGCCAGCAGCCCGGGAGCCGTGCCCTCCACGCAGCGGCAGGCGCCCGCCGCCCCGGAGGATGAAGGTGGACCGGCGGTGCGGGAAGGCATGCCGCCTCCGGATGGTTCGGAAGAACCAGTGCCCGCGCCCGTCCCGCAGAACTTCGAGCAGCCCCCGCCCGAGGCCATCCAGGTCCCCGAGCCAGGAGACGCCGAACGCCTGCGCATCCAGCACATCGAGCCGGGGCCGAGGGAGTAGACGCCATGAACCTGACCGCCGACCCCGCCCTCACCAGCGCCGCCACCGGAGGCGCGGTTTCCCCGCGCAACGACGCCACGCAGCTCGTGGCGCACGGACAGGCCTACCTGTGTGGCCGCCCGCTGGGGGAGATCCTGCGCGCCATCGTCCCCTCGCTCACCGAGGAGAAGCTCCAGGAGGCGCTCGCCATCCAGGACGAGAAGGGTCAGCGCATTGGCGAGGCCCTCGTGGGGATGAAGGCGGTCTCCGAGGAGGACGTGGCCAAGGCCCTGGGGCACCAGCTGGACCTGCCCTACCTGGCGCGCATCTTCGCCGAAGAGGTGGACGCGGAGCTCGTCAAGCGCATCCCCATCAACTTCGCCAAGCAGTCGCGCATCCTCCCGCTGTCCCTGGAGGGTGACACGGTCGCGGTGGCGGTGGCGGACCCGCTGGACACCGCCGCGCTGGACCACGTGCGCGTGCTGCTGGGCCAGAGCGTCAGCCAGCGCATCGCGCTGGGCTCCACCATCACCGACGCCATCAACAGCGTCTACGACCGCTCCGTCAACGAGACGGAACAGCTCGTGGACGAGATGGAAACGCAGGACCTGGACGCCATCGCCCACGAGCTGGACGAGCCCAAGGACCTGCTCGACGAGGACGACGAGGCGCCCGTCATCCGGCTGGTGAACTCCGTGCTGTTCCGCGCCGCCAAGGAGCGCGCCAGCGATATCCACATCGAGCCGATGGAGCGCGAGCTGCTGGTGCGCTTCCGCGTGGACGGTGTGTTGCAGGAGGTCATCAAGCCGCCCAAGCGCTACCAGAACGCCATCGTCAGCCGCGTGAAGGTCATGGGGCAGCTCAACATCGCGGAGAAGCGCCTGCCGCAGGACGGCCGCATCCGCATCAAGCTGGCCGGCCGCGACATCGACATCCGTCTGTCCACCATCCCCACGTCCTTCGGCGAGCGCATCGTCATGCGTCTGCTGGACAAGACGGCGACGCTGCTGGACCTGGCGGAAATCGGCATGAGCCAGAAGACGCTCGAGTCGATGGAAGCCGTCATCAAGCGCTCGCACGGCATCATCCTGGTGACGGGCCCCACGGGCTCCGGCAAGACGACGACGCTCTACGGCGCCCTGTCGAAAATCAACACGCCCGACCTCAACATCCTCACCGTCGAGGACCCGGTCGAATACCAGCTCAAGGGCATTGGCCAGATGGCCATCAGCCCGAAGATTGGGCTGACCTTCGCCCAGGGGCTGCGCTCCTTCCTCCGCCAGGACCCGGACGTCATCATGGTCGGCGAGATTCGCGACAAGGAGACGGCGGAGATCGCCATCCAGGCCTCGCTGACGGGCCACCTGGTGCTGTCCACCGTCCACACCAACGACGCCGCCGGCGCCGTGACGCGTCTGGTGGACATGGGCGTGGAGCCCTTCCTCGTGGCGTCCTCGCTCACCGGCATCCTGGCCCAGCGACTGGTGCGCCGCGTGTGCCCGGACTGCCGCGTGCCCTACGAGCCCACCGACGCGGAGCTCAAGGAGCTGGGCCACACGGTGGCCTCCTTCAAGCAGCGCTACGGCGTGGACCGCATCTACAAGGCCGCCGGTTGCCCCTCCTGCAACCGCAACGGCTACCGCGGGCGAACCGGCATCTACGAGTTCCTCCCCGTGGATGACGACGTGCGCCAGCTCGTGCTGAAGAACGTGGATGCCTCCACCATCAAGCGGTCCGCCACGTCCAAGGGCATGACGACGCTGCTGGATGACGGCGCGCGGAAGATTGCCCTGGGCGAGACGACCATCGCCGAGGTGCTCAGCATCACCCAGGAGGACATGTAGCCGACAGCTCCTCCCTGGGAGGGGCCGGGGTTCCTGAACCATGCCGGTCTTCGAGTACAGAGGTCTCAATTCCGCGGGCAAGCAGATCAAGGGCCTGCTCGAGGCGGACTCCCCCAAGACGCTGCGGTCCAAGCTGCGCGCCGACGGCATCTTCCTCACGGATGTGCTGGCCCAGGCCGAAGGCAGCCGCGCCGCCGTGGCCAAGGGCACCAACGCGGCGCTGGTGGCGCGCGACATCGACCTGCGCAAGCTGGGCCGGGGCCGCGTCAACACCGACGACGTGGCCATCTTCACCCGGCAGCTCTCCACGCTGCTGGGGGCGGGCGTCACGCTGGTGGAGTCGCTCAGCGCGCTGGTGGACCAGGTGGAGAAGGAGCGCTTCAAGCGCGCCCTCTCCGACATCAAGCAGCGCGTCAATGAAGGCTCGTCCCTGGCGGAAGCCATGGGGCAGCACCCGAAAATCTTCCCCAGCATCTACGTGAACATGGTGCGCGCGGGTGAGGCCTCCGGCGCGCTGGACGCGGTGCTCACGCGCCTGGCGGACTTCACGGAGAACCAGGCCCGGCTGCAGCAGAAGATTCTCAGCACCATGCTCTACCCCGCCATCATGATGGTGGTGGGCGGCGGCATCCTCGTGGCCCTCATGGTCTTCGTGGTGCCGAAGGTGACGAAGATCTTCCAGACGATGAAGGCCACGCTGCCCCTGAGCACGCGCTTCCTCATCGCCTCCAGCAACTTCTTCCAGAGCTGGTGGTTCGTCATCCTGCCGGCCATGGTGCTGCTCGGCGTGCTCTTCATGCGCTGGACGAAGAGCCCCTCGGGAAAGCCCAAGTGGGACCGCTTCACGCTCAAGGCCCCCGTGGTGGGCAACCTGGTGCGCCTGCTGTCCATCTCCCGCTTCGCCCGCACGCTGTCCACGCTGCTCAAGAGCGGCGTCCCGCTGCTGGCGGCCATGGACATCGTCAAGGCCATCATGACCAACACCGTGCTGGCGGAGGTCGTCGAGAAGGCCCGCGACTCCATCCGCGAGGGCGAAAGCATCGCCAACCCGCTGAAGCGCTCCGGGGAATTCCCTCCGCTGGTGTACCACATGGTCGCCATCGGTGAGCGCTCCGGCCAGTTGGAGGAGATGCTCACCAGCGTGGCGGACAACTACGAAACGCAGGTGAACGTGCGCATCAGCGCCCTCACCTCGCTGCTGGAGCCCCTCCTCATCGTGGTGATGGGCGCGGTGATTGCATTCGTCGCGCTCTCCATCCTGATGCCGATTCTGCAGGTGAACTCGGCCATCCGGTGAGGTGTGGCGGAATGATGAACGACATGGCGGACCGTTGGATTCAACGCGTCACCCTGGCGGCGATGGTCGCCATGGCGGCGGCGCTGCTGACCGTGGGGGCCCGGCTGTACGGTCCCCAGCAACCGCGCCCGCCCGCCGGGGCGGCGGACAGCGTCCGGACGCCCTGACAAGAAGACACGACGACACGAGGGTGGCCTGCCAGAAAGTCACCCGGGATGGAGAGCACACATGCGCCAGAGCCAGAAGCAGCAGAGGAAGCAGCGCCGCAACCGCGGCATGACGCTCATCGAAATCATGGTGGTCATCACCATCCTCGGTCTCATCGCCGCGGCGGTGGGCGTGGCCGTCATCCCGCAGTTGGAGGCCGCGCGCAGGGATCGCGCCGCGCTGGACATCAAGAACATCCAGGGCGCGATGAAGCTCTACTACACGAAGAAGGGGAAGTACCCGGACACGGCCTCCGGCCTGCAAGCGCTGGTGGAGGCGCAGGCGCTCGAGCAGATGCCCAAGGACCCCTGGAACAACGACTACGTCTACATCAACGAGGGCGGCAAGCCGGTCATCATCTCCTATGGCGCGGACGGCGCATCGGGCGGCGAGGGCAACGACGCGGATATCTCCTCCGCGGACGCGGCGGCCTCCGCCAAGAAGTGACGAACAAGTCGCGCGCGACACACGTTGACAGGGCTTGGGCATGAAAGAGCACGACGCCATTCCATCCCCGACGCCCTCGCACGAGGGGCGGGACCGCCGTCTGAGCCTGGGGCGGCTCCTCCTCGCGTTCATCTTCGTGGCCGCCACGGGGCTTGCCTTCACGCTGGTCTATGTGACGGAGGACCGGACGCTGGACGCCAACCAGCGCCGGGCGCGCACGGACATCCGCCAGTTGGAGGGCATGTTCAAGTCCCACCACCGGCTGATGGGCCGCTTCCCCTCCCAGGCAGAGGGCTTCACGCCGCTCATCCAGGCCCGGCTCCTGGACCGCGTGCCGGAGGACCCCTGGGGCCACCCGTACATGTACTGGATGAACGGCTCCACGGGCGCCGTCGTCTCCTATGGCGCGGATGGCAAGCCGGGCGGCACGGGGCCTGACGCGGACCTGAGCAGCGGCGGTGTGCTGGCCGCCGGTTGGGCGGAGCCATGACGAAGCGGAGCCGCCGCGCCCAGCGCGGCCTGACGCTCATCGAAATCTCCATCGCCATCATCATCGTCGCGATGCTCTTCTCCGCGGCGGTGATGGGCATCGGCTCCATCACCGGCGCCAAGGCCAAGGGCAGCGCGGGCGAGCTGGCGGGCCTCATCCGCTCGCTCTACGACTCGGCGGCGCTGCGCGGGCAGACGTGCCGGCTGGTCTTCGAGATTCCCGACCCCAAGAGCGAGCAGGCCACGCGCTATCACGCCGAATGCGCGGAGGGCGCCGTCACCACCGCGAGAGACCGCGACGAGACGCTGCGCGCGGAGAACAGCGAACGCGAGCGCGCCGCGCGCAACCGGGGCAGCGGCAGCGGCCGTGACGAGCGGCGCAACTACCTGTCCGGCGGCAGCGGGACGAACGCCCCCAGCGCGCAGGAGCTGCTGGAGGGAGAGAAGCTGCGCGTGGAGAACGCGGCCCGCTTCTCCTCCTACACCTCCGAGGAGGTCCCCGCGCGTGAGCTGCCGGCGGACGTCAAGGTCTCCGTGTGGACGCGCAACCAGCGTCAGCCGGTGGAGAACGGCGTGGCGTACCTCTACTTCTTCCCGCAGGGCTACACGGAGAAGGCCTACGTCTACGTGCAGCAGGGAGACAACGTCTGGACGCTGGACGTGTCGCCGCTCACCGGCAAGGTGCAGATTGTCGCCGAGGCGCTGGAGGTGCCGCGATGAGGCGCGCCCAGGGTTTCACGCTGCTGGAGGTGGTGGTGGCGCTCGCCATCCTCGGGCTGGCGCTGATGGCCATCTTCGACCTCAACGCGGGCGCGGTGTCCAACCACGTCTACACCAAGCGCCTCACCGTGGCGTCGCTGCTGGCCCGGTCGAAGATGACGGACCTGGAGCAGGACCTCTACGACGACGGCTTCAGCCTGGACGACCAGGAGGAGTCCGGGGACTTCTCCGACGAAGGCTGGAACCAGTTCAAGTGGCGCGCGCGCATCATCGCGCCCAAGACGGACGGCGTGACGCCGGACCAGCTCATTGGCGCCATCTTCAACCTGCCCATTGGCGACAATGCCAACGGTGATGACCCGCTGTCCGGGCTGGCGGGCCTCTTCGGAGGCGGCGCGGGCGGCAAGGATGGCGCGTCCTCCGGCGGCCCCCAGGCCGCGGGCCTGGGCGGCATGGGCGGCGCGGCCATGGGCATGGCCCAGCCCATGTTCACGCAGATGGTGGAGCAGATCACCCAGACGGTCCGCGAGGTGCACCTCACCGTCTACTGGCAGGAAGGCACGCAGGTGGAGAGCATCGACCTGGTGACCCACGTCGTGTCGCTCGGGCCGGGCTCGGACCGCAACGGCGGCGCCGCCGCGGCCCAGGGCGGAGGCTCCGACAACCAGTGGGTGACGCAGGACGGGCGGCCCGTGGCCAACCCCATCCCCGGCCCCAACGGGGTCATGTTGGATCCGGCGACGCGCCAGCCCCTGCGCCGCATGTCCGACGCGCAGCAGGACCTGGGCGGCCGCCGGGGGAACATGGGCGGCGGCAGCCTGCTGGGCAACCCGAGGCTTCCGGGCGGCTTCCGAGGGGCTCAATGATGCGGCGTCACACGCGAGGCTTCACGCTGATGGAGGTCATGGTGGCCGTCGCCATCACCGCCCTCATGGGCACGGTGGTGGCCATGGCCTTCCAGACGGGCCTGACAGCCAAGGAGACGGTGGAGGTGGACGCGGACCGCTACCGGCAGGTCCGCGTGGCCATGAACCGCATGGCGCGTGAGATTGGCTCCGCCTACGTCAGCGACCGCTACGACTCCACCCGCTTCCGGGACCAGAACGACCGGCCCAGCAACTTCGTGGGGGAGCGCGGCAAGCTGCTGTTCACCACCTTCTCGCACCAGCGCCTCTACACGGACGTGAAGGAGTCCGACCAGGCCATCGTCGAGTACTTCGTGGAGGCGTCGGAGGACCGGGAGGCCCGCGGCCGGCAGGACCTCAAGCGCCGCGTCAACGCGAACATCGACGAGCGCATGGAGCAGGGCGGCCACGTGGACGTGCTCTTCGAAGGCGTGAAGGAGCTGGAGTTCGCCTACTGGGATTCGGAGAAGAAGGAGTGGGATGACGAGTGGGACACCCGGCGGACGGAGCGCAAGTCCATCCTGCCCACCCGGGTGCGCGTGACGCTGACGGCGGTGGACGAAACGGGCAAGGAGGCCCGTTACGTCACCCAGGCCCGAATCATGCTCAACACGGAGCTGCCGAGGTACTGAGCCATGCCCCTGCCCTTCTTCCAGCAGACGCCCCGGCGGCGACGCAAGCCCCTGCCCCGCCCGGCGCGGCGGGAGCGGCGCTCACGCGGCGTGGCGCTCATCATCGCCATTGTCTCCATCGCCCTCCTGACGGTGATTGCCACCGACTTCGCCTACAACAGCCGGGTGGACCTGCAGCTGGCGGCCAACCAGCGGGACGAAGTGCGCGCCTACTACATGGCGCGCTCGGGCATCGCGCTGTCGCGGCTGCTGCTGCGCTTCCAGAAGCAGGTGGACCAGACGCCCATCCCCAACCCGGCGGCCATCCTGGGGCAGCTGGGCATCGGCGGCACGCCGCAGGCCGGGCAGGTGCAGCCCTCCTCGCTCAACATCCAGCTCTTCAAGATGGCGCGCGTGGACTGCCACATGCTCCGCGGGCTGGTGAAGAGCGACGGCGCGGGTGGAGAGGTCTCCGCGCTGGAGCCCAAGCAGGACGACAACTTCAAGCTGGATGAAGAGGACGCGGACCCGGCGGCGCGCGAGGTCGCCTCGCAGATGACCATGCGCTCCTTCGGCGGCTTCGAAGGCTGCTTCCTGGCCACCATCAGCGACGAGGAAGAGAAGCTCAACGTGCACCGCCTCATCGCGGGCGCGGGTGACGCGCGGCCCACGGCGCTGCGGCTCATGGACATGATGGCGGACCCCCGCTTCGAGTTCCTCTGGGAGCGGGACGACGCCAACAAGGTGCGCAGCACGCCCCAGGACGTCCTCCTGGCCCTGAAGGACTGGGCGGACGACGACCGGACAGGCTCGGCGTTCAACCCGGTGGACCCGGTGAATCCGCTGCCGGGTGGGTTCTCGGATGAAGGCGCGGCCTACAGCCGTTATGAACCCGGCTATCAGCCCAAGAACGCGCGCTTCGACAGCGTGGACGAGCTCTACCGGGTCCACGGCGTCAACGACCAGTTCATGGCGGCGTTCCGGGACCGCCTCACCGTCTATCCGGACATCAACCGCCGGCCCAACATCAACACCGACGACCCGGTGATGATGGGGCTGGCCATCATGTCGGTGGCGGACCAGACGCGGCCGGACCCACGTCTGAGGGACCCGGTGTTCCTCAACGAGCTCATCGAACGCGTGCGCGCCGCGCGCATGTTCAGCTTCTTCGGGATGTCCGTGCAGGACTTCGTCGCGGTGGTGGAAGCCGCGGGCATCCTGGTCGACCCGGCCGTGAAGTCCAACGTCGCGGGCAACCGGCTCGTGGGCGACAAGAGTCAGACCTTCACCATCAAATCTGTGGGAGAAGCGGGCAGCGTGCAGAAGACGCTGACCGCCGTCATCCGGCTCGACGACACTCTGGGCCGGCTCCTGTACTGGAGAGAGGAATAGCATGGCCCGTATCCTTGGCCTGGACCTCGGTAGCCACGCCGTGAAGGGCGTGGTGCTGGAGGCGAAGACGAAGACGCACACGACCCATGGGTTCGCCGAGGTCCGGCGCGCCCAGGAGGGCGAGCGCGCCGACACGCTGCGCGCCGCGGTGCAGGAGCTGCTGGGCCAGCTCCCGCCGGGCAACGTGGACCAGATTGTCATCGCCCTGCCCGGCCCCGCGCTCACCACGCACGCGCTGAGCCTGCCCTTCTCCGACGCCAAGCGCATCGAGGCGACGCTGCCCTTCGAGGTCGGCAGCCAGCTGCCCTTCGACATCTCCGACGTCGTCTACGACTACCAGGTCGTGGGCCTGAAGGACGGCGAAGGCAAGGAGAAGGCCAGCGACCTGCTGGTGGGCGTGGTGCGCAAGGAAGAGCTGGCGGAGCTGCTGGCGCTGCTGTCCGAGCTGAAGGTGGACCCGCGCATCGTCACGCACCCGGGCCTGACCTATCAGAACCTGTTCCAGCAGCACCCGGGCCTCTTCCAGGGCACGGGTGAAGGTGGCGCGGTGGCGGTGGTGGACATCGGCCATGAGCGCACCTCCGTGTCGGTGGGCAAGCCCGGTGAGGGCGTCCAGTTCGCGCGCACCTTCTCCGGCGGCGGCAAGGACTTGAGCAAGGCGCTGGCGACGGAGTTTCAGACGTCGCTGGCGGAGGCGCACCACTGGAAGGAGCAGCACGGCGCGGTGGCCAGCGCGGCCCAGGGCCCGGACGCGGAGCGCGCGGCGGCGGCCTTCGTGCGCGGCCTGCAGCCGATGCTGCGCGAGCTGCGCCCCACCCTCAAGGCCTTCACGGCCCGCACCCGTCAGCAGGTGGGCGCGGTGGTGCTGTGCGGCGGCACCGCGAAGCTGCCGGGCATCGCCGAGCAGCTCTCCCGGGACTTGAATCTGCCGGTGCGGGTGCTGGCGCTGCCCGCGGACGCGAAGGCGATTCCCGCGGCGGAGCAGCCCGTGGCGGCCCAGGCGTATTCGCTGTCCCTGCGCGGCAACGCGGCGGGCGTGCGCGCGCCGCGCTTCAACCTGCGCCGGGGCGAGTTCGCCTTCAAGGGCGACTTCGACTACATGAAGGACAAGCTGGGGCTCCTGGCGTCCTTCGCGGCCACGCTCATCCTGCTGCTCATCGCGTTCGGCGTGGTGCGCAACTCCGTGCTGGCGCGGCGCGAGGCGCAGGTGGACGCCGTGCTGTGTGACACCACCCAGCGAATCCTCGGCCGGTGCGAGAAGGACTACAACCGCGCGCTCAACATGCTCGCGGGCGTGGAGAGCCCGGCGGCGGCGCTGCCCCGGCTGACGGCGGTCAACCTCCTGGCGGAGGTGACGGGGCGTGTTCCGGACGACATGCCGGTGAAGTTCACCCGCATCCAGATCGACCTGAGCCGCGTCATCCTCGAGGGTGAGACGGAATCCTCGAAGCAGATCGACACGCTGTCCAACGCCATCAAGAACCACGACTGCTTCAAGGACGTCCGGCAGGGAAAGGTGGAGAAGACGCGGGACGGCAGCAAGATGTCCTTCCGCCTGGACGTGCAGGTGCAATGCCCTGGTGAGCAGGGAGGAGAGAGCTGACCATGGCCAAGCTTCAGGAAGTCTTCGCCCCCATCCAGACGTGGTTCGAGCGGCTCAGCGACCGCGAGCGCCGCATGGTGTCCATCGCCGGCGCGGCGGTGCTGGTGTTCATCCTGTTCGCCGTGGTGATGACGTTCACCAACAGCGCGTCCGGGTACCGCAAGCGCACCGAGGAGAAGCTGGCCAAGCTGCAGGAAGTGAACACGCTGGCCGCCAGCTTCCGCGAGGCGCAGGCCAACCGTCAGTCGGTGGAGCAGCAGCTCACGTCCAGCAACGTGCAGCTCATCAGCTACATCGAGGACAAGGCGACGCTGGCCGGCCTCCAGGTGCCCAACATGACGCCCAAGGGCGAGGTGGGCATCGGCGACGGAAAAATCGTGGAGAGCGCCGTGGAGCTGACCTTCACGGACGTGGACCTGCGCAAGCTGACCGACTTCCTGCAGACGGTGGAGAGCGGCCCGGGCGTGGTGAAGGTGAAGCTGCTGCGCATCGAGCCGCGTCCCGCGTCGGACACGCTGACGGCGTGGACCACTGTCGCCACCTACCGGATGAAGCCCTGACCCATGTCCACTGACTCCAAAGCCGCCCGCTGGAAGATTCTCCTCGGCTACGCCGCGTTCGCGGTGGTGGCCTTCGTCGTGGGCCTGCTCGTCACCTTCCCGTATGACGCCATCCGCAAGCGGCTGGTCAGCGAAGCGGCCCAGGCGGGGCTCGCGGTGCGCATCGGTTCGCTGCGGCCGGGCCTCGCGGGCATCACCGCCACCAACGTGCGCGTGAGCAAGCCGCCCCAGCCGCTGAGCGCGGACACGGTGGCGGCCCTCGCGCGGGGCGAGGGCATGCTGGGCGCCGCGGAGCTGGGCGAGCCGCTAGTGCTGGACAGCGTGGCGCTGCGCCCCGCCCTCTTCCCGCCGGGCATCGCGCTGCGCGCCAGCGTCATGGGCGGCACGCTGAGCGCCTCCGTGGGCCTGCTGGGCGACACGCGCGTCAAGGTGACGGTGGACGGGCTCCAGGCCTCCGGCGGCAACCTGCCGCAGTTCACCGGCATGGACCTGGACGGCGAGCTGAACGCGGCCCTGTCGCTGACGTTGCCCAAGAGCGGCGCGCAACCGGACCTGTCCCAGGCCAACGGTGAGTTGACGCTGGACACCCGGAACATGGTCATCAAGAGCGGCAAGGTGGCCATCCCCATGGGAGGCGGCACGGCGGTGCCCATGGACCTGCCGCAAATCGACCTGGGCGCGCTCACCGGGCGCATCCAGTTCGTCAAGGGGCTGGGCACGGTGGAGTCGCTGCGCCTGAAGAGCAACGAGTTGGAGGCGGTGGCCACCGGCACGCTGAAGCTGGGCAAGCGGCTGGAGTACAGCGAGCCCGGCATGGATGTGAACATCAAGCTGGACCCGGAGTTCCAGAAGCGGCTGGGTCTGGTGGGCGCGGGCGTCACCATCCTCCCGCCGGACAAGACGGACCCCAGCTTCCGCGCCGCCCGGCTCGGCGGTTTCCTCAACCGGCCGACGTTCCTCCCGCGGCGCTGAGCCCCCGCGCCCGCCCCAGGGCGCGGGGTTGAAAGCCGAACACCAGGGCGTGTAAAGCGCTCTCAGGCGCTGGACTGCTGAGAGGGCTGGGATGCCGGAGCTGGTGTTCTTTCGTCGTGGCGAGGAGGTGTTGCGGGTGGGGGTGGACCGGGCACGGCTGGTGCTCGGGCGCGGCGAGCAGAGCGACGTCGCCATCCCGGACCCCGAGGTGAGCCGCCTCCAGGTGGCCCTGCTGTGGGACGGAGAGCGCTGCCGGGTGGAGGATTTGTCCGGCAAGGGCACCACCGTCGCCGGCCAGTCCATCACCCACGGCGAGCTGCCAGACGGCGCGGACCTGGCGCTGGGCCAATGGCGCGCGGTGTTCCGCATCAGCGGTGGCAGCGAGGGCGCGGACGTCACCACCGAGGTGGGCCACACGACGTCCGTCCAGTCCCGCGACACGCAGGCGCCGCGCTGGCAGCCCGCGCAGGTGCGGGTGAAGCAGGGCCTCAACGAGTCCGTGCACCGCTTCACGGGTGAAGGCTTCACCGCGGGCAAGGACGCCAGCTGTGACCTGGTGCTCCAGGACCGCTTCGCCTCCAGCCGGCACCTGAAGGTGACCCGGCGCGACAACACCTTCCACGTCGTGGACCTGCGCTCCACCAACGGGACGTGGATGGGCCCGGTGCGCGTCTTCGAGGCGGAAGTCCCGCTGCCCACCGTGCTGCGCGTGGGTGAGACGGAGCTGGTGCTGGAGCCCGCCGCGCCCACCACGCGCAAGGAGCCCACGTCCTTCCACGGCATCATCGGCGGCGACCCGTCGGTACGGCAGCTCTCTGAGTTGATTGAGCGGGTGGCCCCGTCCTCCGCGGCGGTGACGATTCTGGGTGAGTCCGGCACCGGCAAGGAGCTGGTGGCCCGCGCCATCCACGCCTGCTCGCAGCGGGCGAACCGGCCGCTGGTGCCCGTCAACTGCGCGGCCATCTCCAAGGAGCTCATCGAGAGCGAGCTCTTCGGCCATGAGAAGGGTTCCTTCACCGGCGCCATGGGCGCGCGCAAGGGCGCCTTCGAGGAGGCCGACGGAGGCACCCTCTTCCTGGACGAGATTGGCGAGCTGCCGCTCGACTTGCAGGCCAAGCTGCTGCGCGCGCTGGAAGGCGGCGAAATCAAGCGCGTGGGCGCCAGCCGCCCGCAGACGGTGGACGTGCGCGTGGTGGCGGCCACGAACAGGGACTTGCTGGCGGCGGCGCGCGAGGGCCGCTTCCGCGAGGACCTGTACTACCGGCTCTGTGTCATCCCCCTGCACCTGCCGCCGCTACGCAGCCGCAAGGCGGACCTGGGCTCGCTGGCCGAGCACTTCGTGCGCACCTACGCCCCGCGTGGCCAGTCCGTGCGCTTCACCCCCGCGGCCCTGGAGCGGCTCCAGCACCACGCGTGGCCGGGCAACATCCGCGAGCTGCGCAACGTGGTGCACCGCGCGCTGCTGCTGCGCAAGGGGCCCCTCATCGACGCGGGGGACATCTCCTTCGACCAGGAGCTGAACCGCGAGACGGGCATCGCCGTGCCGGAGCTGCCGCCGGGGATGACGCTGGAGCAGATGCTGGAGAAGCTGGAGCGTCAAATCGTCGAGGCGGCGCTGCGGCGGTACAACAACAACCGCGAGCGCGTGGCCCGCGAGCTGGGCGTGGCCCGCTCCACTCTCTTCAAGCGGCTGAAGGACTGGGGCCTCACGAAGCAGGACGAGCAGGAGTAGAGGCCGCCTTCCAGGGAGGTGGGGGTGTCAGCGGATGGACGCCCCCGCCCCGGGAAAATGTGGCCCACGGTGCATGGCCCTGAAGGGCGATAGACCCTTCTGGCAGCTCATTCGTTCCATGTCCTGTACGTCCACCCCGGCGTGTCAGGAGAGCACCCGTCATGCACGCATGCGCGCTTCCGCCGCTGTCCGAGTTGTATACCGAGCACCGCCCTCGCGCGTTGGCCATTGCCCGACGCATCGTCGGCGATACCGCCGACGCTGAAGACGTGGTGCAGGACGTCTTCGCCCGGCTCGCCCGCCGCGCACCCGGCTATGGTGGCCGCGCGGCGTGGAGCACCTGGCTGCACCGGGTCATGGTGAACAGCAGCATCAACTGGCTGCGGGCGCGCAAGCGCCGAGACAGGCTGAGCCACGACATCCAGGAGCCCCTGTCCCCGGAAGCCCTCGCTGTGGGCGCGGAGATGGAGCGCCACTTCGGCGAGGCGATGGAGGACATCAACGAGCAGCAGCGCCAGGTGCTCTACCTGCGCGAGGTGCGCGGCCTGAGCTACCCGGAAATCGCCCGGCTGCTGCGCATCCCCGAAGGCACGGTGAAGAGCACGCTGCACCGCGCCCGCCAGCGCACGCTCTCCCTGATGGAAGAGCGCGGCCAGCAGCCCTGAGGGCCAGGGACGGCTCAGTCCTCGCTCTTCGAGCCGACGAACTGGTCCGCCTTCTCCTTGAAGAGGACGTTGAAGCTGGTGAGCGAACCGTAGACGCGGGTGATGTAGCTCTGCATCTCCACCTTCTCCGCGTCCGACAGCTTCGGGTGCGCGTTGAGCTTCTGCTCCAGCACCCGGAGCCTGTCGCGCACCATGACGACCTTGTGGAACAGGCTGTCGATGGGCAGGTCCTTGGGCTGCAGCTCGGTGTTGGCGGGCACCAGCCGCATCGTGCCGCCCTCCCACTTGTTGGCCAGGGGCGGTGCGTCCAGCAAGCCGGACGCCTCCCGGAAGATGTCCATCAGCTCTTCACGCGTCATGCTCAACCCTTCCAGGTCCACCACGTCGTTGGGGTCCGCGCGGCGCCGCACCACCACCGGCGCCACGCTGCGCGCGGTCCGCTCGCGCGCGGGTGCAACCGCCGAGGGGGCCGCGCTTCCCCGAGGCGTGTACTTGTCGCAAATGGGCGCGGACGGGGGAAAGTTGCCCCGCCACGAGTGCAGCCGGCACGCGCCCACCCAGCCCCGGCGCTCATCCACCGACTGCGGGCTGAACAGCTTGCAATTGCCGCACACGCGCTCCTCCGGCTTGAAGACCGGAAAAGGAAGCGAGCCGTCCCCCGCGTCCGACATCAGCGCGTCTCCCTCGCGACCGGCGGGCCCTTGCGCACGCCCAGCTCGCGCAGCAGCGCGTCCGCGTCCTCCACCTGGTCCAGCATCCAGAGGATGTAGCGCACGTCCACGTTGACGTTGCGAGCCACGTCCGGGTTGTAGCCGAAGTCGTTGGCCACGTTCTCCCAGACGCGGTCGAAGTTGACGCCCACGAGTTGGCCCTTGCCGTTGACGGTGGGGCTGCCGGAGTTGCCGCCGGTGGTGTCCGCGTCCGACAGGAAGTTCACCGGGATGTCCTTCAGCTTCTTGTCCTGCCACGCGCCAAAGCGCTTCGCCTCGGCGACCTTGGAGACCTTCTCCGGGACGTCGAAGGGCTCCTCGCCGGTGTGCTTGGCCAGCATGCCCGACAGCGTCGTCTGCGGCGTGTAGATGGCGCCGTCCCGCGGCGCGTAGCCCTGCACCTTGGCGAAGCTGACGCGCAGTGTGCTGTTGGCGTCGGGCGCCACCGGCTTGCCCGCGTGCGCCAGCACCGCCTTGCGCCACTCCGGCCGCAGCCGCAGCGCGGCGCCCTGGCGCTTGTCCTTCACCTCGTCGAGCGCGGCCTGCTCCTTCGCCAGGTCCAGGCCGAACGCGAGCAGTGGGTCCTTGCGCGCCTCGAGCTGGCCCACGGACTCGGTGGCCATCTTCAGGCGCTCGTCCAGCGTCAGCACCTTGGTGCCCGCGTACATGGCGTCAATCTTCGCCAGGACGTCCTTCTCCGAGAAGGTCTTGCCGAAGTGCTTGTCCACCGCGGCGATGCGCTCCTCGGCGCCCAGCGCCTGCGCGCGGCGCACGAAGGCCAGCAGCAACTGACGCTCGGCGGGGAGGAACAGGTTCTTCTGGTCGCGCTCCAGCCGGTCCTTGATGCGGACGTGCTCGCGCTCCATGTACTCCGGGCGGCGCTCCAGGTCCGGCTTCGCGCGCTCCGCGGCCAGCCGCGACACCACCACCGCCAGGGCCGGGCCCCGCGCCAGGCGCGACGACGCAGCCAGGAGGAACTCACGGTCGAAGGACTTCGCGATGGCGGACTGCTCGACGAGCAGCGCGGCCCGCGCGTCCAGCGCCGGCTGCCACTTCGCGCCCGCCTTCTTGGCCCACACCGCGACGGCGGCTTCCGCCTCGCGCTGCTTCTCCACGATGTGGCCACGCTTCAGGCCGGCGAGCTGACCGCCCGAGTTCTTGTAGACGTTGTGCAGGCCCTTGAGCTGCGAGGCGACCGCGATCTTGCCCGCGGGGTCCTTCTCCCCTTCCGCTTCGAGGATGCGGATGGCCTCGCCGAACACGTCGCGCATGCGCGGGTAGAGGCGGGACTGGCGCTCGGCCATCTCCTCGGCGAGCAGCGCGCGGTACGTCATGCCCGGGTAGCCCAGCACCATGACGAAGTCGTTGGGCTTCACGCCCTGGGTGGCCAGCGGGAAGAAGAACTCCGCCTTGTAGGGGACGTTCTTGTCGCTGTACGGCGCGGAGGTGCCGTCCGGCGCGGTGTACGCGCGGAGGATGGCGAAGTCACCGGTGTGGCGCGGCCACATCCAGTTGTCCTCCTCGCCGCCGTACTCACCCACCGCGCGCGGCGGCGCATAGACGAGCCGCACGTCGGTGAGCTCCACCGCGTCCACCAGCGTGTAGTTGACGCCGCCATCGAAGGTAGCCACCTGGCAGCGGGTGGCGGGGCGCTTCTCGCACTCAGCGACCAGCTCCTTCTGCTTCCGCTCGATGGCCTTGTAGCGCGTGATGTCGTCCGCGTCCGCGGGCACCGCGGCGAGCACCGTCTTCGTCACGTCGGTGAAGCTGCGTGGGACCTGGACGCGCGAGCCCTTGCCGGGCAGTTCGTCCTCGCGCTTGGAGGCGAGGAAGCCCTGGGTGATGAGGTCGCGCTGCGGCGTGCTGTGCTCCTGGATGACGCCGAAGGCACAGTGGTGGTTGGTGATGACCAGCCCCGAGGCGGCGATGAACGCGCCCGAGCACCCGCCGACGTTGACCGCGCCCGCGAGCAGGCCGGTGCCACGCTTCGGATCCCAGAGTTTCTTGGGGGAGACCTGGAGGCCCTGGGCGCGTAGCCACGCCGGGTCCAGCTCCAGGACCTGCTGGGGAGTCCACTTGCCTTCCCCGGCCAGAGCGGGGGCAGCCACGAGCGACAGAAGGAGGAGCGTCTTCTTCATGGTGTCCCCTCCCTACTCCGTCCGGCGCCCGCAAGCGAATCCCTTCGCCGTGACGCTTCGCGGCCAGGAGGCCGGGCTTTTTCGTGGAAGACGAACCCGGATTAAGTGTTGGGGTGTCCCAGGAGGGGAGCGACCGATGCGGACCGCCAGCGGTGCACAGCTCGATTTCGGCCGGTTGGCCCTGCTCGCCCTCATGCTGGGGGTGGGCTGGTATTTCTGGGATTCACCCGCCCTGTGGCCCATGAAGGTGCTGGTGGTGATGATGCATGAGAGCGGGCACGCCCTGGCGACGCTGCTGGTGGGCGGCTCCGTGGACCGCATCCACCTGGCGGCCAACGAGTCGGGCTCCTGCCTGTCCCGCCTGCCACCCGGGCTGTTCGCCAAGGTGGCCGTCTACTCCGGGGGGTACCTGGGCAGCGCGGTGGCGGGCGCGGGGCTGATGCTGGCCACCTTCCGCTTCCGGCTCCGCCGCTGGGTGCTGGGCACCGCCAGCGTGTGGCTCACCGTCATGGGCCTGGTGTACGCGGGGGACGGCTTCACCCTGCTCTTCTGCCTGGGCACGGCCGTGGTGCTGGCCCTGGGCGCGAAGTTCCTGCCGGATGGAGTGGTGGACGCGCTGAACCTGTTCATCTCGGCCTTCACGGCGCTGTATGCGCTGTTCGATTTGCGCTCGGACTTGTGGAACAGCGCGGTGCGCTCGCAGAGTGACGCGGCGCTCCTGGCGGACCTCACCTACGTGCCCGCGGTGGTGTGGGCGGCGCTGTGGTCGCTGCTCGCCATCGGACTGCTGGCGGTGGCGGCGTACTCGTCCCTGCACGCCAGGCCCAAGGGGCTCCAGATGCCTTCCATCACGGCACGGACGCGGCGGGTGTAGCGTCCGGGGGCCGGGCGGCGTCGCGCCGGACACAGCGGCCCCTCCCACGGTCGCACGGACGCCCCCCGTGGGTTGTCGCGCGAAGGCCGCCGCCTCATATCGAAGCCTCCGGCCCGTCCTGTCCCGTCCACCTTCGAGCCCGCCGGCCATCCAGCCCGCGAGCGGCTCCGGACGCGGCACGAGGAGAGACGATGAACCTTCCTGGCACGTGGCGCGCGTGGCTTCGCGGCGGGCTCCTGCTGACCAGCGTGTGCGCCGTGGGCGGCACGGTCGCCACCCAGGCCGGGTGCGCGTCGACGCCTGACAGCGCTGCCCGCGAGGGCATCTCCCTGTCGCCCACACCGCTCTACGGCAAGTTCGTCTGGCACGACCTCGTCACCGACAACCCCGCCGCCGCGAAGCGCTTCTATCGCGACCTGTTCGGATGGGAGTTCGTGGACATCCGAGGCGGCCTCCGCCCCTACTCCCTCATCCGCGCCCAGGGGCGCTGGATTGGCGGCATCGTCCATCCGGCGAACACCGCCGAGAAACGCGAAGGCGCGCTGTGGCTCGGCTACCTCTCCGTGCCCGACGTGGACCGCGCTGTCACCGAAGTCAGCGCGCGCGGCGGCAAGGCGCTCGACGGCCCCATCGATGTGCGGAACATCGGCCGGGCCGCGGTGGTCGCCGACCCGCAGGGCGCGGCGGTGGGCTTCGTGCGCTCCCGGCCCGGAGACCCGGCCGACACGGGCGTGCCGGATGAGGGCCAGTTCTTGTGGATGGAGTACCTGGCCCAGGACCCCGTCGCCGCGGCGGACTTCTACAAGGAACTCCTGGGCTACGAGGTCCGCGAACGGCCACTCGGCGGCGGGCCGCACTATGTCCTCGCCCAGGGGCAGCATCCCCGAGGCGGCGTGCTGGCCAACCCGGTGAAAGGCGCGCGCCCCAACTGGCTCACCTATGTCCGCGTGAAGGACCCCGCGGCACTCGCGTCACGGGCCCAGGCCCTGGGTGGGCGCGTGTTGATGGCCCCGCGCCCGGACGCACGCGGCGGCTCGCTCGCGCTCATCGCCGACCCGAGCGGCGCGGTGCTCGCGCTCCAGCGCTACCCCTTCGAAACGTCCAAGTCCACGACGGCGCCGTGATGCGCCCCCCCTCGAGGAGAACCCCACATGCAGCTGCGTCGACACCCTTCCCCCCGCTCGCTGTCCTGGACCGTCCTGATGGCCGGTGCCCTCCTCACGTCCGGATGCACGGACCAGCCCGCGGGCGTCGGACTCGGCTTCACCACGCCGTCGCCCTGGAACGCGACGCCGCAGATGGAGATCACAACCACTTGGAACGGTGGACCGATGTACTGGGCGCCCTGAGCGCGTCGACCTTCTCGCAGCGCGCATTGACTGCAAGGCACGACGCGCGATGATCAGATCATCCAGCAGTGTCTTCGTGCCGCAGTCGAGGGGCCGTTCTTCTCCGAAAGGGCGTTCCCCTCCGTGTTCGGACTCGACCGAGCGGAGGTCGCCGCCATCCTGGCATCCTGGCCCGCGTGCGACGACCTAGCGAAACAGAAGGACGCCATCAACAACACGCTAAACAACCTGCTCGGCTACCCGCACAAGAGATGGGCCCTCTGGCCCCAGTACATCTCCGTCTCACCCGAAGAGGTCAAGGCCGTCTTCGCGCGATGGCGAAAGGCCCAACCCAGGGAGGGATGAGCTCACAACTGAGCGCCGTCGCCCAATGAGGGGAGAGTGCTTCCCCGGAGGCGGGCGGCGGACCTCACCACCGCGCCTCCGAGGAAGCGGCGCATCACGCCTGCGGAGCGTGCACGCCGTTGGACAGCTCGTTGCGGACGACCTCGGACACGCGCTCGCGGACCATCTCGCCCACGCGCTCGCGGACGTCGGCGCTCACGCTCTCACGCACCGCGCTCGCGATGCGCTCGGGGTCGACGGAACCGCCGCCCTGCTGCATCGGCATCATGGACGGACCGGCGCGCATCGCCTCACCGAACGCGGACCGGACGGCCTCGGGGAGCTGCGAGCGGAGCGCCGAGTCCAGCTCCGAGCGCATGCTGCTCATGAGCCGCTCACGCAGGGAGTCCGCCAACCGCGTGCGGATGGCGTCCGCCAGGCGCTCCACGTCCTGCATCCCCTGCCCCATCATCATGCCCTGCGGCATCATCCCGCCCTGCCCCATCATGCCCCGGTGACGGGCCATGGCGCCGCGCAGCATCTCGCCCATGCGCTCCCGCAGCACCTCGCGGACGCGCTCGCGGACCGCCGAGTTGATGCGCTCACGGAGCCCCTCGGACAGCCGGTCCTGGAGGGCCATCGCGATGCGCTCGGGGTCGAACGAGCCGGCCGCCATGCCGCCCCACTGGCGCGTCACGACGCCGCGGAGCCCGTCGGCCAGGCGCTCGCGCAGGGCCTCGCGCACGCGCTCACGCAGGCTGTACACCAGCCCCTCGTGGAGGGCCTCGGCCAGGCGCCCGCGAATGGCGTCCGCCAGCCGCTCCGCTTCGTGGGGGCTGAAGCCGGGCATGCGCTCCGACATCACGGAGCGCAGCGTGTCCGCCAGCCGCTCGCGCAGCGCCTCGCGCACGCCGTCATGCGCGGCGGTGTTGATGCGCTCGCGCAGGGACTCCAGCAGCCGGGTGCGCACCGCCTCCGCCAGCCGCTCGGCATCCGGGGCGCCGAAGCCATGGGAGGACATCTGCCACTGCTCAATCAGCGCCGCGCGCACGCACTCGGTCAGCCGCTCGCGGATGCCGTCGCGGATGCGTTCGTGCACCACGGAGGCGATGCGCTCGCGCAGCGTCTCCGACAAGCGGGAACACAGCGCGTCCGCGATGCGCTCCGGCTCCGGCATGCCGTAGCCCAGGGGCATCATCCCATACCCCTGCGGCATCCCACCGCCGCGCTCGGACATCGCGTGGCGGATGGCCTCCCCCACGCGCTCACGCACCTCGCGGCCGAGCCGGTCCTCAATCGCGGAGACAATCTGCTCGCGAACGGCTTCGACGACCCGCTCCTTCAGCGACTCACCGAACATCTGCTGCGACTGGGGAGAAAGCTGCTCCTGAAACATGAGAACGCTCCTGACTCGACGCCTGGACTGCGAGGAAACACGGCAGGAGAAACCCCCTCTCCTGCCGGGCGCGATTCAATAGACAGGCACGCACTCAGGGTAAACGTGTCCTCGGTGTGAGGCCCCGTTGGCCGCCAGACACCGGCGGCGCGGCACAGGCCACTACTTGCGCGGCCGCATGCGGAACGCGACGAAGGCGTCCACGTTGTCGAAGGCGAAGTACGGGTTCTTCCGCCGCACCGTCTCCATGGAGGTCACCGGTACGTCCGCATAGTCGTGGCCCGGAAACAGCTTCGCGCTATCGGGCACCTTGGCCAGCACCTGCGACAGGGAGCGGTACATCGCCTCCGGGTTGCCCCCGCTCATGTCACACCGGCCGCAGCCGTTGATGAACACGGTGTCCCCGGACACGAGCGCGTCACCGGCCAGCAGGCAATGCGAGCCCGGCGTGTGCCCGGGCGTGTGCAGCGCCTGGAACGTCTCAGGCCCGACGCGCACGTCATCCCCCGGCCCCAGGGGCCGCAGCGCGTCGCCCAGTTCGCGCAGCTCCGGGGAGAACTGGACCTCTTCGCGCTGCGCGAACACCGGCACGTCCCACTTCGACAGCAGGTCCGGCAGCCCGTTGATGTGGTCGAAGTGGCAGTGCGAAACGAACGCGCCCACCACGCGCTTGCCGTCCTGCTTCACCGCCTGCTCGATGGCCTCCACGTCCCACGCGGGGTCCACCACCACCACTTCGTCCGAGTGCCGGGGGCCCACCAGGTAGACGAAGTTGTCCATGGGCCCGAGCTTGAGCTGCCGCACGTACGGTTCACGCATCGCGAAATCCTCCTCGTCGAAAAGCCCCACTCTAACGTCCGGGACTTGATGCGGCGGGCCCCTTCCCTCTTGAATAGGCCCTTTTTGCCCCTGGGGAGGTCTCCACGTGAAGCGCCCACTGCTCCTTTGCACCCTGCTCGCCGGCACCGCCTTCGCCGCCAAGGAGCGCGCCACCTTCCGCTATGCCGCGCCCCCGGATGGGGAGCGTCCCGTCATCGTCAACGCCGTCATTGGCCCCCAAGGCAGTGACTTCGCCATGCGCCTGCGCTTCGACAAGGTGCCGTGGGGCGACGAGTGCAAGAGCCGCTGCGCCAACGCCACGCTGCTGCTCGACACCGACAACAGCAAGCAGACGGGCCTGCGCCTGGCGACGAAGAACGCGCCCGGCAACGGCGCCGACGTCGCCGTCGTCATCCAGGGCGTGCGCGACTACGCCAAGCAGGAAGGCGCCCCGCCCGTGAGCTGGCTGCGGGTGAAGGTCCGCCTGCTCGGCAGCGAGGCCTCCTCCGTGGATGACGGTGAGCTGCTGGCCGAGTTCAACCACCGCCAGGACCCCGAGCGGCTCCACGTGGACGGAGAAACCATCTACCTGCTGGTGGACGCCACCAGCGCCGCCCTGCCCTCCGCGCGCAAGGCCCGCGTCGTCTACCAGCCGCCCGGCGCCAAGCCACTCCAGGCCACCATTCCGGGGATGATTGGCAGCGGGAGCGGCAAGGGCGTGCGCATCTTCAAGGACGGTTCGTGGGGGAAGGCCCGCGACGCGACGCCCTAGGGCGTATGCCTGCCGCCAGGGGGACGAGCCGTCCTGTCCTACCCGCACCCACCGTCCCGCCCCATGCCCCAGCCAGGAGGCCCCCGACCTCGGAATTCCGCGGGGTTGGGGTGGGGTTCTGCTAGCAAATAGGACTGGACAGACGTATAGGTGGGCACTGTTGGAGAGTGCGCAACCCCCCGAATTCGTTCCCAATGTCAGGGTGGCATGGTAGTCCCGGCGCCCTGTTACATACCTCTGCCCCCCAACGTGAGGAGTGCGCGGGTCGCGCGCCGCGTTCGGGGTGCGGGGCGTTCTCACCTGTGGATTGACGACCATGCTCGCAGAAGCCGAATCGAAATCGCGAAAGAAGCAGGGGGCCGGGGGGGGCGGCGGTGGTGGGGGTGGCGGCGGCGCGGGTGGCAACGGCGACGGCTCCGTGCCGGCTTCGCTCGCGGACGAGGCGCGCCGCCGGTACATCAACTACGCCCTGTCGGTCATCACCTCGCGCGCCCTGCCGGACGTGCGTGACGGCCTCAAGCCGGTGCAGCGCCGCATCCTGTTCGGCATGTTCCACGACCACCGGCTGACGCACGAAGCCAAGTACCAGAAGTCCGCCAAGGTGGTTGGCAGTGTCATGGGTCAGTACCACCCGCACGGTGACGCCTCCATCTACGAGGCGCTGGTGCGCATGGCGCAGGACTTCTCGTTGCGCTACCCGCTGGTGGACGGCCACGGCAACTTCGGCTCGCTCGACGGCGACGGCGCGGCGGCCATGCGCTACACCGAGTGCCGCCTGGCGATGCTGTCCAGCGAGCTCCTGACGGAGCTGGGCAAGAAGACGGTGGCCTTCCGGCCGACCTACGACGGCACGCTGCAGGAGCCGGTGGTCATCCCCGCGCGGGTGCCGCAGCTGCTGATGAACGGCACCACGGGCATCGCCGTGGGCATGGCCACCAACATCCCGCCGCACCACCTGGGCGAGCTGGTGGACGCGCTGGTGGCGCTCATCGAGAACCCGCAGCTCCTGACGAAGGACCTGCTCAAGTGGGTGAAGGGTCCGGACTTCCCCACCGGCGGGCAGATCCTCAACGACAAGAAGGAGCTGCGCGACATCTACGAGTCGGGCCAGGGGAGCATCCGCATCCGCGGTGAGTACAAGCTGGAGGACCTCAAGCGAGGCGGCCAGCAGATCGTCATCACCTCCATCCCCTACACGGTGAACAAGTCCACGCTGGTGGCCAAGTTCGGCGACCTGGTGCGCGAGCGGAAGCTGCCGCTCATCACCGACGTGCGCGACGAATCCACCAAGGACGTGCGCATCGTCCTGGAGCTGAAGAAGGACGCCAACCCCGAGCTGGTGATGGCGTACCTGTACAAGCAGACGCCGCTGCAGACGAACTTCGGCGTCAACCTCACCTGCCTGGTGCCCATCAAGGACAAGCCAGAGCTGAGCACGCCCGAGCGGCTCAACCTCAAGGACATCCTCTGGTACTTCCTCACCTTCCGCTTCGACGTGGTGACGAAGCGCTTCGAGCACGAGCTGGGCGAGCTGCTCCGGCGCGTCCACATCCTGGAGGGTTTCGAGAAGGTCTACGACGCGCTCGACGAGATGATCAAAATCATCCGCGCGTCGGAAGGAAAGCAGGACGCGGCCCGGAAGCTCATCGCCCGCTTCAAGCTGGATGAAGCCCAGGTGGACGCCATCCTGGAGATGAAGCTCTACAAGCTGGCCCGCCTGGAGATTCTCGTCGTGGAGAAGGAGCTCAAGGAGAAGCGCGCCGAAATCAAGCGCATCCAGGGCATCCTCAAGGACAAGAAGAAGGTGTGGGGCACCGTTCAGGACGAGCTGGGCGAGATGAAGGCCCGCTACAACGACAAGCGTCGCACGCGCATTGGCGGCGCGGGCTCCGAGGAGATGGAGTTCAGCGCCGAGGCATTCATCGCGGACGAGGACGCGCACGTGGTCATCACCCGCGACGGCTGGGTCAAGCGCGTGCGCGAGGTGAAGGACCCGTCCACCACGCGCCTGCGTGAAGGCGACGCGGTGATGGCGGTGCTGGCCGGCAGCCTGAAGGCGAACCTGGTGCTGTTCAGCAACTTCGGCACCGCGTACGTCACCCGCTTCAACGACGTGCCCGCCTCCACGGGCTACGGCGAGCCGGTGCAGAAGTTCTTCAAGTTCGACGACGGCGAGCGCGTGGTGTCCGCCCTGTCGCTGGACGCGCGGCTGCCGCGCCCGCAGAAGCTGGTGGGCGTGACGAAGCAGGGCATGGGCATGCGCTTCCTGCTGGAGCCGCACCTGGAGGTCTCCACGCGCGCGGGCCGCCGCTACGCCAAGACGGGCGAAGGCGACGAAATCATCGGCGTGCAGCCGGTGACGGACCGCGACCTGCTGGCGGTGCTGACGGAGAAGACCAGCGCCCTGGTGTGCAAGGTGGCGGAGGTCAACGAGCTGGCCGGCCCGGGCAAGGGCGTCACCGTCATCAAGGTGGACGGCGGAGACCGCGTGGTGGACTTCCTCGCCGTGTCGCCCGCGCAGAAGGACGCGAAGCTGGAGTTCGAAACGCAGAAGGGCCGCAAGCTGCACCTGTCCCCGGCGAAGTACGAGGTGACGGGCCGCGGCGGCAAGGGCCATGAGATGTCGAAGCGCGACGCCGTGAAGGAGGTGGCGCGTCCCGTCACCTTCATCCCGTTGCCCGAGAAGAAGGACTAGGCAGAGGACGCCATGGCGACGAAGAAGGAAACCTACACAGGCGCGGACATCCAGGTCCTGGAAGGCCTGGAGCCGGTGCGCAAGCGCCCGGCCATGTACATCGGCGGCACCGACAGCACGGGGTATCACCACCTGCTGTGGGAGATCCTCGACAACTCGGTGGACGAGGTCATCAACGGCTTCGCCACCACCGTGGAAGTGACGCTCCACAAGGACGGCCGCAGCGTCACCATCGTGGACAACGGGCGAGGCATCCCCGTTGACATCATGCCCAAATACAAGAAGCCGGCCGTGGAGGTCATCCTCACGACCCTTCACGCGGGCGGCAAGTTCGAGCAGGGCAACTACATCCACTCCGGCGGTCTGCACGGCGTGGGCAGCTCGGTGGTGAACGCGCTGGCGCGCAAGCTCGTCGTGGAGATCAAGCTCCACGGCAAGAAGCACGTGCAGACGTTCGCGCGCGGCAAGGCCACCAGCACGCTGAAGGTGGATGGCGCCGCGCGTGGCACGGGCACCTCCGTCACGTTCGAACCGGACCCGGAGATTTTCGGCGAGAAGCTGAAGTTCGACGCGGAGCTGGTGCGCGAGCGGCTGGAGGCCAAGAGCTACCTGCACAAGGGCATGACGGTCGTCTGGAAGGACGAGACGTCCAGCCCGCCCACGTCGGTGACGTACAAGCACGACGGCGGCATCGCCGAGTACCTCACCAAGGTGGTGACGGAGCGGAACAAGCCGCTGGTGCCCGCGGGCAGCGCGGCCTTCTACCACTCACGTGACAACGGCGTGCGGCTGGAGGCGGCGCTGGCATGGACGGAGGCCACCGACGAGCACATCCGCTCGTACGTCAACGGCATCCCCACCCCGCTGGGCGGCACGCACGAGGCGGGCCTGCGCAGCGCGGTGGTGAAGGCGGTGCGCAACTACATCGAGACGCACGGCATCGCGCCCAAGGGCGTGACGCTCACCGCGGAGGACATCCGCGAGGGCATCACCGCCATCCTGTCCACCTACGTGGTGGAGCCGCAGTTCCAGGGCCAGACGAAGGGGCGGCTCAACAACCCCGAGGTGTCCGGCCAGGTGGACGGCGTGCTGCGTCCGGCGCTGGAGAAGTGGCTCAACGACAACAAGTCCATCGCCGAGTCGGTGGTGGCCCGCATCGTCCTGGCCGCCCGCGCGCGCGAGGCCAGCCGGGCCGCGTCGCAGGCGGTGAGCCGCAAGACGGCGGTCAGCCACCGGCTCAACCTGCCGGGCAAGCTGGCGGACTGCTCGTCCACGGACCCGGGCCAGAGCGAGCTGTTCATCGTGGAGGGTGACTCCGCAGGCGGCTCCGCCAAGCAGGGTCGTGACAGGCGCACCCAGGCCATCCTCCCGCTGCGCGGCAAGGTGCTCAACGCGGAGCAGGCGTCCACCGACAAGGTGACGACGAACAAGGAGCTCCAGGACATCGTGTCCGCGCTGGGCTGCGGCATCGGCTCCGACTTCGACATCAGCAAGCTGCGCTACGGCCGCGTCTTCCTGCTGATGGACGCCGACAGCGACGGCCACCACATCGCCACCCTGCTGCTCACCTTCTTCTACCGGCACCTGCGCCCGCTGATTGAGAGCGGCGCCATCCACATCGCCCAGCCGCCGCTGTACCGCGTGGACATCGGCAAGGAGACGTACTGGGCGCTGGATGAGCCGGACCGCGACCGCATCATCAAGGAGAAGACGAAGGGCAACGCCAAGCCCAACATCATGCGCTTCAAGGGACTGGGCGAGATGACGCCCGACGAGCTCAAGCAGACGACGCTCGACCCGAAGAACCGCATGAGCCTGCGCGTCACCATCGACAAGCCCCTGGAGACGGACCGGCTCATCAACGACTTGATGGGCAAGGACGTCAGCGCCCGCTTCAGGTTCATCATGGAGCGCGCCAGCGAGGTCCAGGACCTGGACGTCTAGTCAGGACGGAATCACCGTCGCGGGTCCCTCCCAACCCGGAGGGGCCCGCGCGCAGCAGGGCTTTTGAGACGGAGCCCCGGCTCGGATAGCATTCGCGCCGTGACTACGTTCCGCCGAACCTCCCTGCTCCTCGCGTTCATGCTGGCCACCTCTCCCGCCTATGGGCAGTCCACGCGGAAGAAGAAGTCCAGCAAGAAGCCCCCCGCCACCACTCAGCCGGTGAAGACGACCAAGGCGGCCTCGGCGGACGACGCGGATGGCGACGAATCCGTCGAACCCCGGGCTTTCGGCTCTCCGTACGAGGACGAGGAGACGGCCGTCACGCCGCTGGTGTCGCCGGACGCTCCGGCCATGGCCAGGCCCGCGGCGGCGCCAGGTGCCTCGGGTGAGACCTCGGTGGCCAGCGCGGCGGTGACGGCCTCGGGGCCGGTGGCGCTCTTCGCGGTGGCTCGGACGTCCGCGGTGGAAGATGCCGCGGTGAAGCTGGAGGATGAGCTGCTGAGCCGGCTCAAGGCGAGCGGCGTGGCGCTGGTGGACCTGGGCGCAGCCTTCCCGCCGTCCCCGCCGGCCTCGCTGGCGCGCGCGGACACGCTCTTCGAGCAGGGGCGCACCGACTACGACAACCTGGACCCTGAGTCCGCCGAGGCGAAGTTCCTGGCGGCGGCGGAGGCCTACACGAAGCACCCGGCGGAGCTGAGCCCGGAGCGGCTGGCCAAGGCCTACCTGTTCCTGGGCGCCTCGCGGATGCTCAACGGCGACGCCACCGGAGCCCTGGACGCGTTCAAGCGCGCGGTGGTGGCGGAGCCGTCCACGTCCCCCGACGCCGCCCTCTTCGGGCAGGACGTGCTGAAGACCTTCGACCAGGCCCGCGCCGAGGTGAAGGCGCGCCCGGCCGGCACGCTGGTGGTGGAGTCGAAGCCGGCGGGCGCCAGCGTCCTCGTGCGGGGGCAGGAGCTGGGCGTCACGCCGCTCAAGGGCGTGGAGTTGCCCGCGGGCCAGCACCCGGTGGTGGTGTCCCTGCCCGGCTACTCGGCCTTCTCTCAGTACACAGAGGTGGCGTCCGCCAAGAGCACCGAAGTGAAGGCGACGCTGGAGCCCAGCCCGGGCCTGTCCGCCGTGCGTGACGCGGCGGTCCACGCCAGCACCGAACAGGCCTTCGAGCGGGACACGCCGCCGCCCGAGGCACGCGCCATTGGGGAGCGGCTCAACGCCCGCTACGTGGTGCTGGCGGCGGTGGCTCGCGGGGACAAGGGCCACCTCCAGGCCGAGCTCCAGGCGTGGGACCTGCGCTCCAACGCGCGGCTGCGCGGCGTGGAGATTGCCCTGGCGCCGGGCGCGAAGAAGAACGGCCCGGACGCGGCGGTGGACCAGGTGCGCGCCTTCGTCAACGGCGTCGCGGCGCCCCGCGTGGCGGAGAGCAATTCGTTCTCCACCCTCATCAAGCGCCCGTGGTTCTGGGCGGTGGTCGGCGGCGCGGCGGCGGTGACGGCCGGGGCCGTCTACGTGGCGACGTCCCAGGACAAGAGCCGCCCGTTCAACCCCGTTTCTGGTGGAGTCGGGTTCTGAGGCAGCGCCGCGTGTTGAATGCCCGGACCGCCACCCGCGTCGCCTGTTTCAAAGGTCACCCCATGAAATCCGCCCTCGCCCTCCTCCTCCTCCCAGCGCTGACCCTCGCGGCCCCGCCCCAGGCGCGCCGCGTCAGCACCCTTCTGGTGCCCATGGACCCGGCCTCCGAGGCGTCCAGCGTGCAGATGGAGGGTTACATGAACGACGCCCTCTCCAACTTCGCCGGCATGACGGTCCGCAAGTCGGAGGAGCTGTTCGGCATGCCAGAGGACCCGGAGGCCAAGGCATCCCTGGAGCGTGGGCGCAAGGGGTACTCGGAGAGCCTCTCCGCCTTCGACAAGAAGGAATACGAGGAGGCGGAGCGCAAGGTGCGCGCCACCCTGAAGGAGCTTCAAGGGGCCGCGGGCGCCATGCGCGGGTGCTCGCCGCTGTGTGACGCGCTGGCGCTGTACGCCGCCGTGCTGCACCTGCGCGGCGAGGTGGAGGAGGCGAAGCTGGCGCTCATCGACCTCATCGCGCTGTCCCCCACCCATGAGCTGTCCCCCAAGCGCTTCTCGCGCGAGTTCCTCGCCCTGCGCGTGCAGGTGGCCACCAGCCGCACGTCCCAGCTGCGCGGCACCGCCACGGTGAACTCGCGGCCCTCGGGCGCGCGCGTGTACGTGGACGGCGAAGTCGTGGGCTACACGCCGGTGACGCTGCCCGCGCTGCCCATTGGCAAGCACCTGCTGCGGGTGGAGCGCCCGGGCTTCCGGCAGTACGGGCAGTTCATGGAGGTGGCCACCGACGACGCCGAAGTCACGGCCAAGCTGGTGCCTACCTCTGCGTACAAGGCCTTCGACGCGCAGTTGGACCGGGTGGCGGGTGAGGTGAACCGCGCCGGTGAGAAGGCGTCTGGCGTGGCGGCCATGGCGCAGTCGCTGGGGCTGGACCGGGTCATGGTGGGCACCCTTCGCGCCAATGGCGAGGGCACCGACCTGACGCTGGGCTACTACGACGCGCGCACCGGTCAGCGGCTGGCGGGGCGGCGCATGGCCGTCCAGGGCGACGAGTTCGGCCAGTTGAAGCAGGAGATGGAGCGGGTGGTGAACCACCTGGTGAACAGCATCGGCGAGAAGGTGACCAAGAGCCGGGACCCGCTGGACAACCGCGGGGGCATGGAAGACTGGTCGTCCGAGGACCGAGGCGGCCGTGGCAAGGCGCAGGACAAGAAGAGCAAGCCCGGCGACGACCCGCTCGACGGTGTGTCCGGAACCGAGGACTGGTAACGCAGAGCGCTTGTCCCGGGACGGCTGACGCCTAGAGTCCCGGGGCGTATGCGCCTGCTCGCCCTCCTGCTCCTCCCCAGCCTCGCGCTCGCCCAGACGAGTGTCGTCAGCCAGCCCGCCCTGCCC
>NZ_JABFNS010000003.1 GCF_013116825.1 Myxococcus xanthus | reverse complement strand
CTCCAGCGGCTCCCTCCGCCCCCGCCCATCCCGCCGAGCCCGAGCAGGACACCGAGAGCGCGGCGGAGCGTCGCCAGGAGATGACACCTGAGGAGGCCGTCACGCGCCTGGATGCGCGATTCTTCGGCGAAGGGGTGGACCAGACCTGGAGCCATGAAGCCACGCAGCGCGCCGAGCGCCTCCGCACCCAGCTCCCCCAGGGCGCGCGATTCCTGTCCATGGAGTGCCGCAGCTCCATGTGCCGCTTGGAGATGGTCCACGCCAACCTGGAGGCGTTCCAACACTTCATTCGCGATGGGCTCATCAACGACGCCACCTCCTGGGACGGGCCCTTCATGGCCGCCCTCAAGAGCCCTCCTGGCCGGCCGGGAGAAGTCGAGGCCGTCGCCTATCTGGCACGACCAGGAACCGACCTGGCGCCCTGAGGCAGGTCAACGCGAGCGGGCCCCTCCCTCACCTCGTGTCGAGCAGCGGCACGCATAAGTAAGAAGGATGGGGCCCTGTTGAGGGGAGGGTGCAGAGGGGCCGAGGAGAGCCGCCGACGGGGCCGCCCGAGTGATGCTCCCGTCCGGTGGACAGGCCGCTTGAGCCCCCTTGGGGTACACGCCTGCCCAGACCGCGCTCCCATCAGCTGCGTAGCAGGGGCCTGGACCTCTTGGCGTCTTTTGAGCCTCAACCCCACGCGGCCTGGGGTGGCCTTCGTGCCGGGCTGGCGCGCAAGCGCCTCGTGCCCGTGAAGCATCGCAGGGCAGCAGATGAATGACGCAGCGCCTGGCGGCCGCGCCACTCGGCACGGCCGCCATCAGCCCGCCCTGCGGCTCAGGGCTTCTGCTGGGTGGCCGCGGCCTTCATCCGCTCGAAGGCCGCGATGTACTCCTCCAGCGTATCGAGCCCCACGGCGGCGCGCCGCTCGTTCACCTTCTCGGGGTCCTCCAGCGCCTTGGGCACCGTCTTTCCGTCCACCTCCTCCAACTGGGTGGCGTAGCGCTGCGGCTTGCCGGTATTCACCAGCACCCGGTCCGTGAGGTACGCGAGATCCTTCGCGGAGCCCTCCCCTTGCGCCACGGCCTTCTCCAGCATCGGAAGGACCTCGCTCTGGAAGGCCACATCCTGGTCCGCGTGCTGCACCATCAACCACGCGGCGAAGGTACCGCGCCGGCCCACCAGGGCGCTTCCCGGCCAGCCATGCTTCGCGATGACGCCCTTGAGCCAGGTGGTGTTGCGCGCATCGACGTCCATCATCTTCGCCTTGGCGGCCTCGTCCTGAAAGTTCGAGGCGACGAGGGCACTGCGCGCCGCCTGGTCCTCTTCCATGCGCTTGAGCAACTCGTCCCGCAGCACAGGGTCCGCGGCTTCGTATTGCTTCGCCTCGGCGGCGATGACTCGCTGCTCCAGCACCGAGTAGCCGGGCAGGCTCCGGACGTTGCTCAGGTCAGGGTCCTTCTGGAGGTGCTCCGCGTGATCGAAGCCTTCCTCCACGGCGCGCTCCAGCCAGACCAGCGCCTCCTCGCGCTCCCCCAGCAAGGACGCCGCGCAGGCCGCGTTGTAGGCCAGGTTCCTGCCGCGCACCCCGCCCTCCCAAGCGCTTCGGAACAGGGGAAGGGCGCGCGCGTTGTCGCCGTTCATGGCCAGTCCGGATGCCTCGGAGGCAGCCGCTTTCGCTTCGGGCGTGGCGACGGGCTTTGGCGCCGAGGGCTTCGTGACCGAGGCGGCCTCCGGCGCGGCGCCACCACCGTGGGCACAGGCAACCAGGTTCAGCGCGGCAAGCAGGGCGATGATGCGACGCATGACACTCCAGGGGTATGGGATGAACGCTGGCGCTCCAAGCACGTCCTCGGAGCACCGGCGGGCTGGCAGTGTAGGCAATCTCTTCAAGACTCCAAACGCCCAGGCGTACCGTTCAATCCAGTCTGAAACTGTCTTCCCGCGCGAGCAGGTTGCGATTGCCTCGCGTCGATTCGTCTCCATGCCTCTCTACACGCGGTTCTTCTCCCTGGCTGTCACCCCACGCACTCCGAGCGACGCGGGAGCGGCACGGGCTTCGCCGTGCCGCCCGTCCGGCTCGCTCCGTGCTATAGGCCGCACCGCTCGGCGGTACGCACCCGAGGGGGAAAACAGAGGATGTCTGAGCGGCACATCGAGATGTTCTGGCGTTGTTCGAGCTGCAACCACCGCAACCTCGGCCGCTACATGGTGTGCCAGGGCTGCAAGAACGCCAAGGACGGCAGCGAGCAGTATGAGATGCCGGAAGACACCGCGTCCGCCGTCACGGTGACCGACGAGGCCCTGCTGAGGATGGCCACCGCCGGTCCCAACTGGCGATGCGCCTATTGCGAGAGCGACCAGCGGGCACTGGACGGCGGCTGCAAGCACTGCGGCGCGTCCGCCGTCGAAGGCTCGATTCCCGGCGAGCCCAAGCGCCCCACGCCAGACGAGAAGAAGGGAGCGAAGAGCAACAGGCGCCTGGGCTGCTACATCCTCTTCATCATCGCGTTCTTCGGCTGCTGCTGTCCCATGTGGATGTCCTCCGGCAAGAAGGGGACCGCCCCCGCGACGGCGGCCACGACAGCGCCCAAGGCGGAGCCGGAGAGGACGCGAACGCTCCAGGTCAAGGAGGTCTCCTGGGAGCACACGGTGAGCGTGGAGCGCTACCGCCTGGTGGATGACGAGGGCTTCGAGGAGGACCGGCCAGAAGGCGCCCTCCTGGTGAAGGCGCAGGGCAAGCGCCACCACCATGACGACCAGGTGCTCGCCGGCTACACGACCGTCCGCTACACGGAGCGCGTCCAACGGGGATTCACCACGGAGACCTACCGCGCCAAGGAGGCTTGCGGTGAGGACTGCACCACGACGCCCAAGAAGTGCAGCGAGCAGTGCACCAGTAACAGGAACGGCTTCGCGACCTGCAAGACGACCTGCACCGGAGGAGATCGGAGCTGCACCACCCGGTACTGCTCCGTGACGAAGAAGCGCAAGGAGCCGCGCTACGTGGACGAGCAGCGCTCACGCCAGGAGCCGCGCTACCGGAGCGTGCCGCGCCAGGCGACCTGGTACACCTGGAAGGAGTGGCGCTGGATGCACGACCGGGACGTGAAGGCGAACGGCACCACGCTCGAGGCGCGCTGGCCCACCGACGCCGAGCTGCGGCCCGCCAAGGCCTTGCGCAAGGGCGAGAAGGAACGAAACGCGCGCGACGCGCGGTACAGCGTGGTCTTCCACGGCGACGACCAGCCCGCCATCACCTACACCCCCGAAACACTCGAGGAGTTCCAGCGCTTCGCGCCCGGCAGCACGCACACCCTTCAGCAGGAGCAGGGCAAGGTCTCCGTCGTGCCCCAGACGCCCCCGGCGCAAGCCACCCCGTGACCTGCGTGCCGCTTTCAAACGCGAAGTGAAATCGCGGGTCACTCCATGTCGGAACGGCTCGAAGGCGCTCCGGGAGTCAACCCAAGACAGATGGCGAGTCGGCCTCCAAGCTCATCAGCGACAGGAGCGCCGAGCTGGGTGACTGGCGAGGCGAGGCGCTCGCCAGGGTGCGTGCCCTCATCAAGGAGGCCGTCCAGGATGTCATGGAGGAATGGAAGTAGCGGGGCACCCCAGTCTGGTCCCACGGAGGAGGCCTCTGCACGGGTGAGGCATACAAGTCGGCCGAGAAGCTGACCTTCTTCAAGGGCGCTTCCCTGGCGGACTCTTCAAAGCTCTTCAACTTGAGCCTTGAAGGCAATGTCAGGCGCGCCATCGACATTCACGTGGGTGAAGAGTTTGACGCGAAGGCGTTCAAGGCCCTCATCCACGCCGCCGCCGCGGGAGCCCCACCTGGGCCCCCGTGCTGTACCCGGCGATGAGCACCCGGGGCGGATTGCCTTTCGCCAGCACAGCGGCGAGCAGCGCGTGGGCATCGCGGACGGTGTCCGCAATCATCGTCATGTACGGCGAGGGCTCGCCTTGATGGGCCCGCTTGGCGAGCGCTCCCAGCCGGGCGTCAGGGGTCGCCCGCTCTCCGTGCCGCCGCGCATCCATGAGGTAGACGCGATACCCGGCCCTCAGCAGTTCGTCCTGCAGCACACCTCCATGGGTTGGCCTGTCAAAAGGTGGTGCGTGGTGCCGTCCGGCTGCGGGCGCTTCATCTGATAGGCGATGCGGCCTGCTCTTTCTTCAACCGCCCATCTCCCCTGAACACTTACCATACGGCTTCAGATGGCGCCAAGGCTGTCTTATCAAGAGGCCCGCGCTGCGCTGGGCTCCGCTGACATGTCATTGACACGCCAATGACGTGTCAGTGCCCGGCAACCGCCTCGCTTCACAACGCGGCCCTCGCGGGGCTCGCTCTGAGGCCGCGCTATCGCTGGTGCTGGCACCATGCGTGCACTTCCGCCTGGGCGCAGCACGTGAGGGCCACTCGCTCTCACCTCCAACACCTGAAAACACAGGAGCAGAAATCGTGAGCAAGCTACTCTCCATTGGTTCTCCCAGCCTTGTCGCTGACCTCGTCGGCCAGAATGAGAAGCTGAGCATCTCCCAGGCCTCGCTGGCTGACGGCGCCAGCCTGTCCGGGGTGGAACTGCTCTACCTCAATGGCTTCGAGCTCTCCGGGCAGGAGCTCGTGAAGGCTGGGCTGATCGCTCAGGCCTTCGAGAAGGGCATCCCCGTCCTCTACGAGATGTCTGATCCAGACGCGATGGCTCAGGTCTCGGCCTTCACCTGCAACGCGCGGCTCGTGCTTCTGCAGCCACTCAAGAGCCGGCGCGCCTCCTATATCAGCATCCTGGATCCTCACGGCATGCAGCAGATCGGGTTCACCCAGGAGGAGACCCGTCTCTTCATGCACGCGAAGAGCCCCAAGGGCGGCGCTGCCAGCCGCAAGACCTTCACGCCCGCGTACGCGGACTACGAGTCGAGCGCGCCGGTCTACCGGGTGGCCAGCAATCCCGGGGCGCTGGCCCGGCTCGTGCGGACGCACCTCGACAAGTTCTCCGAGGTGGATCAGTTTGTGGGGACGACGTCCTTCTTCGCTTCGGGCAGCAACAACCTCCCGGAGCACGCCAAGAGAGAGGGCTACGTCGATCTGGGGCCGCAATCCTGGACCCCGGATTCGAAGAACGCGCCCGGCTGCCACGGGCAGCTCAACGTCAACTTCATGTATGGGCTCTATTCCGTCACCAGTCCGAACTACAAGTACCTCGAAATCCAGACGGTGGGCACCGGGTGCAGCATCACCGGTTCACCGCAGCCCAATGATTGGGACTCCGGGTACTACCAGGAGCAGATCGAGGTCAGCTACGGCCCCAGCTCCAGCACCCTGCCCTCGGGCTCCGCCATCGACAAGACTGCGCCGCTGAACGCGGTCAACTCGTCGTCGGTGGCCGCTACGACGGGCTTCTCGCTGGGAGTCTCGGGCGGTGGGGACAGCTCCGGCCCCGAGGCCTCGGTCTCCGCCACCTACGACTCGTCCAAGACGACGACCATCAACCTCACGGACTGGGCGGTGATCAACCAGAGCCCGCCCACGCAGGGAAACTGGAAGTTCAACATGAACACCGCCAGTGACGGGAAGCCGTACACGGTGGGAAGCCCCGGGTCCCTGGTCTGGACCGGGTTCCTCCAGTTCGGCGTCCGGGGCACCCCGGTCCTCTCCCGGAACAACAACATGCCCACCAACGAGACGGTGTGGCGCTTCCCCAACAACTGCACGGACACGCTGCCGTTCTCGTTCAACATCACGCAGCACATCGCGCGCTGCCAGATCACCTGGTCGAACGGCTTCACCTACACGACCAACACGCCCAAGAACGCCATCTGGTGCGGCATCCAGGCGAGCTTCAACCTGGGCACGGTCAAGCCCACGCCGTGAGTCCCCGAGCCCCAGACCCGGGGCATTCGTAGACAGTGACACGGGGGCGAGCGCTGCCGTCCGGCCTTGACTCGCCCCCGTGTTGGCCCGCCGGGCGGCCTGCTGACATGTCAGCGGCCCGGGGGTGGGCCGGGCGCTCGAAGCCGTGGGCCGTCACCACCTGGGCACGCTCGCGCTTCGCATCCACTGAGCGGCGACGGGGCCGGGTACCCGTTTGCAGCCAGGTGCCCGGCCCCGCGCCACGGAGGGGGAGTCAGTAACTCAGCTCGCCAGCTGCTTGTTGGCGTCGATCTGCGAATCCACCGGGGAGATGGCGAGCGTCTTGCCATCTGCCTTCTTGAAGTCGACCGTGCGCAGGTCCAGCGTCTGCAGCCCCAGGCTGTCGTAGGTCCGGACGCCGAACGTGCGGTTCGTCAGGTCCTTCACGACGACCCACTGGGTGTAGTCGAGAGAGTCCTTGCCCGTGGCCTCGTTCAAGTCGCGGCTGGTGCCGTAGGGGATGTCGACGGTGTTGAGCAGGTGCAGCGCCAGGGAGCGGGCCTCGGCCGCGTTCTTGGGCTTCTCGGAGAACTCACGGAGGTAGACGGCCCGGACGAACCGGGAGGGGGGCGTGGAGTCGCCGGGAATCCCGAAGAGGCCGCTGCCGCAGCCGTGAGGCGCGAAGGTGCCGGTTCCCAGCTTCACGGGCGTGGCGCCACGGGACGACAGCCTCGCGTAGTTCTTGAGGTTCTCCAGGTGGTCCGGGAAGGTCGGGTGGTTGGTCAGGACAGCAACCGGGTTGTGCATGTTCAGCGGCGAGTTGTCATGACCCGTCGACGCGTACAGGAACATCTGCCGGTCGGTGAACTCGACGACCACGCTGTTGCCCTTCGCGTCGTGGAGGGCGAAGTGGAGCGGGATCTTGCTCGACATCCAGTCGCTGTGCCACAGCTCGGCGTCGCCGTTCGCCAGGGCCTCCTTCACCGCGTCCACGGTGGCGAAGTTACCCACGGCCCACTCCACGAAGAGCTCGGGCGCCAGTCCCCGCGACGGGTCCTTGGCGGCCTGGGGATACGTGGACGTGGGCATCCACAGCGCTCCGGCGGAGAGGCCTTCGGAGTTCATCGCATCGCCGATGACGGTGACGCCATAGAGCGTGACGGTGAGGCCGACGTAGTCGAACTTCGTCGTCCACTTGAGGCCATGCAGGTGCGTGAGGGAACCCGGAGACTGGACCGTATGCCCCTTGGCGTGGAACCGGAACTTGGAGCCGAGGTCGACGCCGAACTCCATGCTGCGGCCAACGACGACAGCGCTCGAGTCCTCGGTCGCGACCAGAAAATCAGTGCACATGTGAAACGTCCTCGTTGATGCCTTCGCACCATGCGAAGGTCTGGTGTGGGGGGGCAGTGCGTCACCAGAGCAGGACGCGTGCCACCTGCACCTCGCGGGTCGTTCGAGTCATTCCACGGCTTTGCGTCCGATGGGGCCGCTTGCGATGGGGCGCGTTGACGCGTCTGCGGGGGCTCGTGACACGTCAACGCCGGGGCCCGCGAGGCGCCCCGGTGTGATGCGTGTTTCCCCTTGGGACCGCCTCACCTCTCCCAGGTGAAGCACCCGGCTCCGGACTTCGGGCCACGAGGACGGAGCGGGGACACATCCACCGCCCCCTCCTCATGGACTCAGGCCCTCACAGGGCCGTGCTGGCGTGCAGCGCGAGCACACCCTGCTGCACGGGCTGGCGCCACGTGACGCGGTAGGTGTCCGCCACGAAGTCCCACGTCACACTCCCCGCCTGGACGGGGAAGTCTCCCTGCGCGGGCGAGGCCCCCGTCCAGAAAGAGCGCGTGCCCGACGCGTAGGACAGCGCCAGGTTCATCGGCATATCGAACGCGGCTCCCGTCGCCAGGCCGCAGCCCTTCGCGTCACAGCGCAGGCTGCCCGCCCAATAGGGACGGCTGACATCCGTCGCCTCTTTCAGCCACTCCGTCCCGCTCCACCGCCACCAGCTCTTGTCGGTGTGCATCCGGAACCCGCTCGGAGCCGCCGCGAGCACACCTTGGCCGTCCTCCGGCGACTTGACGATGTTCTGGCCGGACCAGGCGATGCCGTTGTGGAAGATGTAGCGGAACTCGTCGTCGAAGGGCGCCATCAACATCACCGAGTTGCCCGCCGCGACGAACTCGTAGACGTCACTGGGCATGACCGGGGCCGCGATGGGCTGCCACACCCCCGCAGTGTGGATGCTCATGTTCAGGTAGAGCTCGTTGCGCTGCGCCGACAGCGCGAAGGAATCACCCACCGTGACCAGCCGCGTGTTGTACCAACGCGCCTCCTGGAACACCCTCGGGATGAGGGTCGCCAGGTCCCGCCACGCCACCCCATCCACGCTCCGCGCTCCGCGAATCTCCCACTCGCCCCACACCGCCATGAAGCCGCTGGGGCCATGCACCAGCGCCAGGTCCGGGTCCGTGGCCGCCACGCTGTCCAACAGTTGCGGCGCCCCCACCACCCCCGCCTCGGAGGACACCACCCAGATGTCCATCAGGCCCGCCTGCGTGGACGGCTGGAGATACGCCACCACCACCCCGTTGTCGTCCACCGCCACGCGGACCTTCGTGCCCGCCAGCCCCACACGCACCGGCTCCATCCACACCGTCCCGTCGAACTCCGCCAGGAAGAGACTCCACGCCCCCGCGTCGAACTGCTCCCACGCGGCGGCCCCATGCCCGTCGGACTCGAAGTGGACGGCCACGTCCCGCACGCTGCCGACGAGCGCCGGCGTCACCAGCTCAAGCCCCGAGTCCCACTGGCCACCTCCCAGATAGCCGCGCACCACGAGCCGCCCCGGCTGCACGAAGAGCGCACCCGCGCGAGCCCCCACCGGCACCAACACCGAGGAAGTCGCCTCCCGGCCACGAAGCTGGACGCTCGGCTGCCACCCCTGCGACGTGAGCGCCGCGCCCCAGATTTCAGCCGTGGACGACGGCTGGGTCTTCTGCATCAGGACCAGCAGGTCATCCCCCGACGCCCGCACGTCGAGCACGCTGCTCAACCCCGACGCGACCACGGCCTTCGAGGTCGAGCTCCACGAGCTTCCCGTCTGCGAGACGGCGCGCACCAGCGTGGCGCTGTTGATGCCGGTCCACAACGCGACGTAGTTGCCTCGGTGGGGCACCACCGCCCAGATGTCGCGAACCGCCAGGTTGTCCAACAGCGATGGGGCCTGCCATGCCCCGTTCGCGCGCACCGACGCGAAAAGCCCGCCCGTATCGCCGAGGACCGCCGTGATGGTGCTGCCATCCGAGGCGATGCGCAGGCTCGTCATCTGCTCGGACGTGATGAGCTCCCCCAGCCCCCACTCGCGCGTGTCCCGGTTGAAGAGCGCGAACTCCACCCCCCGGTTGGACACCCACGCCCGCCCGAAGCTGTCCCCCACGCGGATGTACTGCGCGTCCACCGGGGACGACACCGTGGACTCCAGCCACCGCACCCCGTCGAACACGACCGAGACCTCCAACGTCGTGCTCCGCCCCGACGACACCAGCACCCGGTCTCCATTCTGCAGGAGGGACACGGGCGACCCCAGGTTCGCCGCCGTGAAGACCTCCGACCACTGCGTCCCAGCATGGACCCGGAAGGTCTTCCCATTGAGGGCATAGAGATGGTTCCCCACCCCGAACAGCCGGCCGCTGATGCCGGGCGTCACGGGAGAGAAGTCCGTCCCATCGAAGAGCGCGACGGCGCCCCCCGCGAGCGAGCGGTCCGACCAGCCCACCACGAAGCGCTCGCCCCAGGCGGACACCTGCGGCGCCAGCGTCATCGAGCGTCCCTCCCCCACCAGGACGGAGTCCCCGAAGCCCGAGCCGCTGTCGAAGGCCGCGCGGACCTGGATGGCCGTCCCCGTGTCCTCGTTCCACACGGCCAGCGTCCCCCGGGGGCCCGTGGCGAACACGGACATCCCCGGCTGACCGGGACGCCCCGCGCTCACCCTCACCCCGGGAGCCACCGTGCGCACCGTGTACGTCTGCGGCGAGGCGAGGCCCGCCCCCTGCGGCGTCTGCACGTCCTTCACCGTCACCGTGTAGTTCGTGGCGGGCGCGAAGGGCGGCACGGGCCGGAACACCACCGTGTTCGTGGAGGACTCGTAGTTGACCAGCCCCGTGACGCCCTCGACGCCCACCGTCCGCGCGTTGACGGTGGCCGGGTCCAGCGGCCGGTCGAAGCTCACGCGCAGCGGGCTCCCCAGCGGCACGAAGCGCGCGTCCGGAGCCGGCGTCGCATCACGCACCACCGGCGGAGAGGGCTCCAGCTCCGTGACGAAGTGGAAGCCGTCGAACGGCGCCAGCACGTTGCCCGCGAGGTCCTCCACGGCGCTGACCCGCCCCCGGTAGCGCGTCTGGTACTTCAGCGGCTCTTTCGGCGTGAAGGCGGAGTGGAGCTTCGCGTCGTCGTAGCGCAGCGTGCCCGGAACCCGGCGGACCACCTGCGTGCCGTCGGTGTTCAGTTCCTCCAGGTAGACGCGGTCCGGCGTGACGCTCTCAGGCCGGAGTGGCTCGCTGAAGTGGACGATGATGGGCGCATAGCGCGCGGCCACCCCCACCGACGTCGCCTCCGGCAGCGTCCCCTGCACCCGCGGCGCGGTGGTGTCGCTCGACGCCGTCACAAAGAACGTAAACGCGTGCGCCTGCGTGAGCGCATTGCCCGCCAGGTCCTTCGCCCCCGTGGAGAGTGTCCCGGTGACGAGCGCCCCCGGCGCGGGCAGCGGACTGACACGGAAGGACACCGACTGGCTCGGAGCATCGTAGGAGATGACACCCGTGAGCGGCGCCGCGGGGTTCGACCCCAGCGCCTGCTCGAACCGGAGCGTGTCACCGGTGAGCGTGCGCGGGTCCATCGGCTCTCGGAAGGAGAGCGTGTACACCGGCCAGGTCGGCGACACATCACTCTCACCACTGCGGGGCCGCGTGGCCAGCACCTCCGGCGGCGAAGTGTCCGCCTCCAGCCCCACCGTGAAGACCGATTGGTAGGGCGCCGGCAGGGACTTGCCCGTCACCAGGCGCAGCGCCGTGGAGACGCCCACCGTCACCAACGCATCCGCCGCGAAGGGACGCCCCGGCGTGAAGGTCAGCGTGCGCGTGGCGGGGTCATGCGTCACCGTTCCCGTCACCGCGACGCCGTTCTCCGACACCGTGAGGACCTCCGCGCTCACGGTGGTGACATCGAGCGCCTCGGCGAACCCCACGATGACGCGCGCGTTGCGTGGGACGGACTCCGCGTTCGACGCGGGCAGCACGTAGCCGATGAAGCCCACACCATCCGACGTCTGCGTCCCACCGTCCGGAAGTCCGCCATCGGGCGTGGGCTCGTGGCCCCCATCCGGCCCGCCCGCATCGGGCTCGCCCGCGGCATCCGGCGGTGTATTTCCATCAGGCTCGCTATTCTTACAGCCAGGGACGAATGCCCAGAGGCCGAGGACGGCCAGGGCGCATCGCAGCCAGGAGAGTTTCAAGGTCATAGGGGAGTTCGCGAGACAACCACACCACGAGGTCGCACGTCCTCGCGTGCATTCAGGGCCCCCGGTGCGTCAGGGGCCGGATGTCGGCGGTGCTTCGACGCGGACCTGGGGCGTGCGCGCCCATCCCACGGGTGCTGACTGCATCGACATACGCCATAGCCTTGTCATCGCGTGGCGTAAACGCTCGATTCTAGAAATGATGTATCCCGAGTGTCTGACGTTCCTCCGGCCCGTGAAGGCGCGCGTGGAGGGGGCCCTGGCAATCACCTCATGCAAGACGCGTAGGGTCTCTGCCGCCCACCGCGCAGGTGCCCCCAAGGAGTCTTCCATGCGTCGCATCCCCACACCCCGTCCCGTCCGCATGACCCTCACGGGGCTCTCGGCCGTCGTCCTGCTCACCGGAGCGGACACACGCAAGCCCACCACCCAGTGGATGGCCCGCCCCGCCGAGGCCGCCCGCATCACCCGCGTGGAGCAGGGCTTCCCCTCCATCCCCATCCCCGGAGAGAAGCCCCGCCACCTGCCCCTCCAGGAGTGGATGGCCCTGTATGAAATCCCCGGCCTGAGCATCGCCGTGTTCGACCGGGGCTCGCTCGCCTGGGCCAAGGGCTACGGCGTGAAGGAGGCCGGAGGCACCGCGCCCATCACCGTCGACACCCTCTTCCAGGCCGCGTCCATCAGCAAGCCGGTGGCCGCCCTCGCGGCGATGCACCACGCCGAGAAGCGCAAGTGGTCGCTCGACGAGGACATCAATGCCAGACTCACCTCCTGGAAGCTGCCGGACAACGCGTTCACCCGCGAGCAGAAGGTCACCCTGCGTCGGCTGCTCTCGCACAGCGCCGGGACGACGGTGCACGGATTCCCCGGCTACGCGGCCCAGGCGCCCGTTCCCACGCTGCAACAGCTCCTGGATGGCGAGCAGCCCGCCAACTCCGCCCCCGTCCGCGTGGACACGGTGCCCGGCACCCTGACGCGCTACAGCGGCGGCGGCACCTCCATCGTCCAGCAGATGCTCACGGACCAGCTCCAGAAGCCGTTCGCCCAAATCATGAAGGAGGCGGTGCTGGCGCCGCTCGGCCTGAAGCACAGCACCTACGAGCAGCCGCTGCCCAAGGCCCTGGAGCCCCTCGCCGCTGTCGGCGCGCGCTCGGGCGGAAAGAACCTGGAGGGACGCTGGCACACCTATCCGGAGCAGGCCGCCGCCGGCCTGTGGACCACGCCGTCGGACCTCGCCCGCATCGCGATGGAGGTCTCCAAGGCCGCCCAGGGCAAGTCCCAGCGCGTGGTGTCCCAGGCCATGGCGAAGCAGATGCTCACGCGCCAATCCCAGGCCTTCGGCATCGGCTTCCATCTCCCGCCGGGACAGGCGTGGTTCGGACACGGCGGCTCGAACGCGGGCTACCGCTCGCTCCTCGTCGCCTTCGCCGAGACGGGCAGCGGCGTGGCCATCATGTCCAACTCGGATGACGGCGGGCTCCTCTTCGACCGCATCGTCGCCAGCGTGGCGACCGAGTACGGCTGGAAAGGCATCACCCACAACCTGGAGAATGCCTTCATCACGACGGACCTCCTCGTCCGGACGAAGGGCGTGGACACCGCCGTCTCCTGGTTCACCGCGCACAAGCGCTCGGCCCCCGCGGAGGAGAAGGTCACCTCGGACATCCTCAACGTCATCGGCTACGCGCGGCTGAACAAGGGCCAGGTCGCCGACGCGGTGAAGCTGTTCGAGGCGAACGCGTCCCTCTTCCCCGAGGACGCCAACACCCACGACAGCCTGGGCGAGGGCTACGCGGCGGCCGGCCGGAAGGACGAGGCCATCTCCCGCTACAAGAAGTCGCTGGAGCTGAACCCGAAGAACGACAACGCCGTGAAGAAGCTGCGCGAGCTCGGCGCGGCGACGGCCACGGCGAAGTAGCGCGCGGCGCTCGGGGGCCTACGCCATGTCGTCGCTCAGCCGCGCGGCCTGGGTCAGCAGGTAGTCGCGCTCGGGCAGGCTCGTGGTGCGCTCGGCTGCCTTCCGGTAGTGGACCACCGCCGCGCCCGTCTTCCCCGCGCGCTCCAGCAGGTGCGCGCGCACCGCGTCGAGCCGGTGGCTCCCCTCCAGCCGGCCCTCCCTGGCCAGCCCCTCCAGCAGCGACAGCCCCGCCCGCGGCCCGTGCACCATCGCCGTCGCGATGGCGTGGTTGAGCGCCACCATCGGGTTGTCCATCAGCCCCATCAGCACTTCGTAGAGCGCCAGCACCTGCGGCCAGTCCGTGTCCTCCGCGCGCGACGCCTCGTCATGCACCGCCGCGATGGCCGCCTGCACCTGGTACATCCCCACCGAGCCCCGCGACAGCGTCGCGGAGATGAGCGCGATGCCCTCCGCAATCATCCCCGCGTCCCACAGGCTCCGGTCCTGCGCGTCGAGCGGAATCAGCTCACCCGCGGGCCCCGTCCTCGCCGCCCTCCGCGCGTCCGTGAGCAGCATCAGCGCCAACAGCCCCGCCACCTCGCCGTCCTCCGGCAGCAGCGTGTGCAACATCCGCGTCAGCCGAATCGCCTCGCCCGACAGGTCCGTGCGGTGCAACTCCGGCCCCGAGGTGGCCGTGTAGCCCTCGTTGAAGATGAGGTAGAGCACGTGCAGCACCGCGCCCAGCCGCTGCGCGCGCTCCTCCGGCGTGGGCTTCTGGAACGGCACCCCGGAGCTCTTGATGCTCTGCTTGGCCCGGCTGATGCGCTGGGCCATGGTCGCCTCGGGCACGAGGAAGGCCTTGGCGATTTCCGCCGTCGTCAAACCGCCCACCGCGCGCAAGGTCAGCGCGATGGCCGACGCCGTGGACAGCGCCGGGTGACAGCACATGAACAGCAGCACGAGCGCATCATCCCGGCCCGCCAGCTCGTCGCCATCCAGGGACATCACGAGCTGGAGCTCCGGCGGCACCAGGCTGACCACCAGCGCCTCACGGTGACGGCGCGCGGTCTCCGCGCGCACGTGGTCCGTGATTCGCCGCGAGGCGACCTGAATCAGCCAGGCGCGCGGGTCGTCCGGCACGCCCTCGCGAGGCCACTGCAAGGCCGCCGCGAGCAGCGCTTCCTGCACCGCGTCCTCCGAGGCTCCGAAGTCCCGAAACCGCCGGATGACCGCGCCGAGCACCCGCGGCGCGTGCTCGCGCAACAGGCGCTCGATGCGAATGTCTCTCGACTCCGTCATCACATCAGGTCGGGCGGAGGACCGCTCATCACCTGGCGGACCTCGATGGGCATGTTCATCGGCTTGCCGCCGAGCCCAGGCGCCGCCGAGGCCTCCGCGGCGATGGCGTAGGCCCGCTCCGGGCTGTCCACTTCGATAATCCAGTAGCCCGCGAGGAACTCCTTCGACTCCGGGAACACGCCATCGGTGATGGGCTTGCCGTCCGCGCCCGCGCGCACCCGCCTGGCCTGGTCCGGCCCCGCCAGCCCCTCGGCCGCCACCAGCTCCCCCGTCTCCCCGAGCTTCGCCGCGAAGCCCGCCATGAACGCGATGTGCGCCTGGAGGTCCTTCTTCGGCCAGCTCATCACCTGGTACGGACCGCCGCTCGGGGTGTTCATCATCAGCATGTACTTCATCTTCATGGTGGCTCTCTCTTCTCTGGGCCTCCGCGCCCCGGCATTGGGTGCGCGTTCATTGGAATGTCGGAGCCACGCGCGAGGTCTCGACATCGCCCCGTGAAGATTATCGGCGGGCCTCGCAAGTCAGCGGAACAACTGTGTTCTTCCGCTCCGGGGGCCGCCTGCGAGGCGCCGCATTATCGGCTGAATTTCAGAGGACCTTGCCCGGATTGAGGATGCCCAACGGATCCATGGCGCCCTTGATGCGGCGGTGCAGCCGCAGCCCCTCCTCCCCAGGCTGCCGGTCCAGGAACCCCTGCTTCAGCGCCCCCACGCCATGCTCCCCGGTGATGGTACCCCCCCAACTCCAGCGCCGCCGCGAGGTCGTGTGTAGTTGGTTCGGAGGGGGTTGCGGGGAGGAAGGCTCCTTGGACGCCTCATTCAGCGATGTCTGGGTTTGAAGTCAGCAGGGCCATGTCGAGGTAGCGGCGGTCATCCCAGGTGCCAGTGACTTCGAGGGCGAAGGCTGTGATGAGGCGCAGGGCGCTGGCGCGGTCAGGGAAGGCCCCCACCGAGCGGATCCGGCGCTTCACTTCGCCACGGAGGCATTCGAGGTCGTTGGTGCTGAGAAGCCGCTTCCAGTGGGCCTTTGGGAAAGAGAAGAAGCAGGTGGCTGCGGCAAAGCCGTCGCGTAGGCACTCCATGGCCTCGGGGACCTGGCGGCCCAGGCCGGACTTCCACGACGCCACGCCGGCCCACTTGCGCATCAAGAGGGCGCTGATTTGGTGGAAGAGCCGCAGGGGCATGGGCGACTGCGCGGCCTCCTACGCTCCGGACTACGAGGTGCTGCTGCACGCAGCTGCCCCACCGGGGATGCCGGCATGGCCCGGCGGCGACTACTCCTGAACCGTGAGGATGCGCCAGCCGTTCACATCAACCGCATAGGTGGCGCCCACGTCCAGGATGGGGGCCGTGGCGATGTCGCATGCATCCGGGTTCGGGATGATGCTGACGAGCACGACGCCCGGCGAGGCAGGTGCCGCGGCGACCACGTATGACTCGCGGCGGTTGAGGCACTCGTAGAGCGGCGTGGCATCGCTGGGCAGCTTCCGGTCCCATGGAAGGTAGTCCTCCATGGCGAGCTGGATAGCGCGCAGGGTGGTGCCGTTGATGACCTGCCGTCCCTCAGTCGGAAACGCGAGCGGGATTTCGACGGAGGCAGCCTCTTCCGGCGGGGCGTGGACCGGGCGCGGCGGCTTCTGGAACAGGGCGCATGCCGGGAGGATGCAGAGCAGGGGCAGCAGAACGTGCTTCATGGGGTCTCCGTGCGGGCCACGAATCCGAATGTGCATCGACACGCTCAGCCCTCAGTCATCCACTGCAGTGACGAACCCGAGGCCCTTGTCCTCGTTCTTGGGTACACCCGGATGCCCGCGGGCCTCATCTCGATGCGCTGGCGGCCCACCAACGCGCTCACCGCCGAGCTGCCCAGGAGGCAGTATGCCATCACCCCGACCTCGGCGAGGTCCACGTCAAGGACATGCGCGACGATGAGTGCCACGGCCTGACCGCCGCGCGCCTCGCGGCCCGCGCTACGGTGCTCGCCGCTGCCCACGCCGCTCACCCTGCGCGCTTCCCTCGCGGTGCTCCCGTGCCGAAGGCCCCGCCTACCGCCGTCTGGATAAACGACCCCGCGCGGCTCTCCGCCCCACTGGATGCTGCTCAGTAATTTCTCGAACTCACTGTCTCATCCGCGTTAACAGGTTCCGGAGCGCGAATCGCAGTCTGCAAGTGATTCCAGGGCTTGAAGTAAGGGGTGACCAGGACGAGCTCTCGGTCGGTCTCTTTGATGAGGTCCTGAACCGCCGTCGAAATCTGGTCGTGCGGAATAAAAGTCGGATTCTCGCTGGAACGGCCGAAGAACATGGGAACTCCATATCAGTGAAACTACGCAGGGACACGGAGTCATCGACAACCACTGGCGGGTTGCGTAGCACCCACCCCTCGCAGTGCCGCATCAGGCTTGGAAGTCAGCGCCGGAGCGAAATGTGGCGCGCCCCAGTCTGCACAAACGTTCGCTCTCGAACCGTTGGTGTGGAGTGAAGCACAGAGTCCTATGCTATAATTTCATGCGGGGGTGCGCATGAAGCCTTGCCCATGCGGCGGAAGCAATGAAGCCTGCTACTTCTGCGGAGGAAAGGGTGTATTTGCTGAACCGCCGCAGCCGGCGCCGTCATTCGCTCGGGGCTGGCCTCAAGAGACAGGAAAGACGAAGAGGCCAAAGAGCGCCGTTGCCCGTACACCGCCTCCGACTGACGCGACCTCATTGACTCGGAAGCCTTTCGAAGGCCCCAAGATTCAGTGCCCAGGTTGTCGGGCACTGATGACGAAGAAAGCCTTCACCATCCATCTCAAGGCTTGCCCAAGAACATTTCTCTACGAAAGATGTCGCTGGTGCTCCGAACAAATGCTGCGCTCTAGGCTTCGCGAGCACACTCGAGACTGTTCGAAGCGTCCTGTTTCGAATCTACCAGTCCAACGTCAAGGGCCTCTTTCCGCCCGCGCCCAGAAGCGGCGACCACGACGGTGTCCCAAGTGTGGCGTTCCCGTCAGCAAAAAGGGCATGCAGAAGCACATGTTCAAAGCACACGGGACGTTCCCAGTCGAGACGCCCCCCACCCGTGCAACCCCGAATGTCGTTCGAGCGGGCCGCCGAGTCGTGATCGGGCGCACGTTACCTCTGAAGAGCAAATCCGTGCGAAATCCAGGGCTACCTGTCACTGAGAATGAACAAGACCCGAAAGCCCGAGGTGCCCGTCGGGATGTGTTCGACCTGCCAGCCAAGCGGCTTGTCTACGGTGGCGCGTTCGACTCGAACAGACGGCGCCACTGACCACGCGCATCAGGGGGGCGCACCTCCGCGAGCGACGCGGTGAACGTCATGCCGGTGTCACAGGAGCGGGGCATCAGCACAAGACGACGAGCGCCGCGACAGCCTTCGCCCTGGGGTGGAAGCCCTGAGGTATCCCCTCATCTGAATCAGATGAACCCGAAGGCTTGCTGAAAGACAGCATGCTCTCGCGGCAGTGTCGCGTGCGCGAGGGAGATGATGCGTTTGACTTGCAGGTCGTCCTCGAACACCGCAGTGAGAAACTCTCGGACCTGCTCCTCGTCGATGGCCATTGCGCAACGTCATGGTGGCCCGAGTCTCTGCCCGTGCGCCATCGCCTTCGCATGCAGCGGCCTACCGAGCGCCAGCTGCTCAACTCGCTAAATGAGGGGATCCCTCAGGTCTCTACCGCCGGCCTGCTTCCGCCTGTGTTCGCTGCCATTCGTCGAGCAGTGGGCCCTGCAGCCGGGGGCCCCGACCTGGACCTCCAGCCCCGTCCGGCACATCAGCCGCCCAGGCAGGGTGATGACCGCGCGCCTCGCTCACGCTCGAGAAGACACGTCGAACGATGGGGGAACGGCGGTGGTCCTCACGGGAATGCGCAGAGACCAGAAGAAAGTGGCCCTCCGGATTGATCAATCCCGACCCCCGTGGCGTCCAACCAGGCGCACGATGACGCCGCTCTCGCACAGGCATGACGCCTCCGCGAGAGGCGTCCCACCTCAGGCCCACGCCCCATGTGGAAACTCCATCTCGTCCCGCTTCTGTGTCTGCTCACCATCACTACCAGTTGCACCGAACCGCCCGCTCCACTCGCCCATACGGCCCCGCGCCAGCGCCCCATTCCGAACCGATACATCGTCGTGCTCCGCCCGGAGACCCGCTCCGCATCCCAGGGGCCCCAGAAGACGCGGGAGCACGTATCGAACCTCGCCAAGACGCATGGCGCGAAGGTGCTCCACACCTATGAGCATGCGCTCCAGGGCTTCTCGGCGGAGCTGGACGACGCGCGCTTGGAGGCGCTGCGCGCCGACGAGCGCGTGGCCTTCATCGAGCAGGATGCATGGGTGCGCCCGCTCGTCACGGCGGAGACGGTGGCGTGGGGCCTGGACCGCGTGGACCAGGAGGACCTGCCCCTGGATGGTCTCTATCGCCCGGCGCTGAGCGGCGCGGGTGTCCACGCGTACGTGCTCGACACAGGCATCCGCTCCACGCATGCCGAGTTCCAGGGACGCCTGGGCGAGGGCTTCGACGCGGTGGACCCCGACGGTGGCGCGGAGGACTGCGACGGGCACGGCACCCACGTCGCGGGCATCCTCGGTGGCACGACCTGGGGCGTGGCCCGGGCCGTGACGCTGCATCCCGTGCGCATCCTGAACTGTGACGGAGAAGGCCCCCTGTCGGGCATCATCGCCGGCATCGACTGGGTCGCCGCCCATCACCAGTCCCCCGCGGTCGCCAACCTGAGCATCGGGCTGGAGGTCTCGGAGGCGCTGGACCAGGCGGTCCGCAACGTCGTGGCCGCCGGAGTCACCGCCGTGGTGGCCGCGGGCAACGACGGCGTCAGCGCGTGCGACGAGTCTCCTGCTCGCGCGGCGGAAGCCCTCACCGTGGGCGCCACCAACGTGGAGGACTCCCGCGCGTCATTCTCGAATCACGGCCCCTGCGTCGACCTGTACGCGCCGGGCGAGGACATTCGCTCCGCTGGCATCGCCAACGACACGGCAAGCGAGGTCTTCTCCGGTACCTCCATGGCCACCCCTCACGTCGCTGGCGCCGCCACGCTCTACCTGGAGCTCCACCCCACCGCCTCCCCAGCCCAGGTGATGGACGCGCTCGCGGGCGCCGCCATCTCGGGCCGCGTGAAGAACGCCGGGCCAGGCTCCCCCGACCTGCTGCTCCAGGCGGGCTTCCGCCGCTCGACGGGGGACGTCCACCACCCCTGGGCACACGTCGTAACGCCCCTCCCCTCGAGCACCGTGCGCGCCACCTCACGTGTGCGGGTGCTCGCCTGGGACGATGCGGCGGTCCGACGCGTGGACCTCTGGGTCAACGGCCTCCTGCGCGCCAGTGACGACACCCACCCCTTCGAGTTCGACTGGGACACCCGGGAAGAGCTCAACGGCCCGGCCACCCTGGAGGTCCGCGCCTACGACACCGCGCTCAAGACATGGCGCGCCGCGCCCATGACGGTGACGGTGCGCAACCCCGACATCGCCGACTTCGACTCGACGCTCCAGGCGCCCCGCTGCGCCACCCTCGCGTTCGCGTGCGACACCGGCGTGCTCGTGCGCGGCATGGGCGCCGTGGGGCCAGAGCGCCATGCGCCCAACACGCTCGGTGGGAGCTGTGCGGATGGCATCGATGGCACCTACCTCATCACCGCGACGCTGGAGGGGCTGCGCGTCTCCAGCCAGGACGGCGGCCCTCTCACCGCCGGCAAGCCGGTGAAACTCACCGCGACCGCCTTCGGCTTCGTGCCCTTCCTGGAAGCGGTGGACCTCTTCCACGCGCCCGACGCGCGCAGCCCCCAATGGACGTATGTCGCCCGGCTCCCGCTCGAAGTGACAGGAGCACAGGAGCTATCCACCACCTTCACGCTGCCAGAGGGAGGGCTCCAGGCGATTCGCGGCATCCTCGGCACCCATCCCACCCAGGTCAGCTGCGCCCCGGGAGCCTGGACAGACCACGACGACCTCGTCTTCCCCGTGGCCCCCTCGAGTCGCTGAAGGCCCACGGCAGCGCGTCGTGTCCCCGCGTCGCGGGAAGCGTGAGCTTGCGAGGCCCCGTGGTCGGCCCCCCGATTTTCGGACCCGTTGAAGAGTGAGAGAGTCCTCGCGGCCGACGGCTCCCGGCACGGGGCAACCTGCGAGGACGGCTATTGCTCGTACGGCGAGGGGAGCTGTGCCCATCCGCTCCTCAGCGGCCTCAACTACCCCGAGTGCATCGCCAACCGGTACCTTGCCTGGTGCCAGGATTCGACCGGTGCTCGCACGATGTCGACTGCACCGGGCTGGGGTTCGAGGGGTGTGAAGGCACGGTTCAGCGCCCCGGCATGCCGAACCGCCCGGCCCGCTTCCGCTGAGCGGACGGCCTCTCGGTGTGCGGTGGTTGAGGGCGGAGCAGCGTCGCACTCCAACGTGGTGGGCATCACCGCGGATGCGCTCGCCTCGTGAGGGCGCTCCGTGGTTCAGGCCGAACGAGAGCGCAACGCGTGCTGGCCCCGAGCGCTCCCTCATCGCTGACGAACGCTGCGTACCCGGGGTGTCGCCACGCCGTGACGCCAGGGGAGCCTCGACGAACTCGACCTGGTGGAGTGACATCTCGGAGGGGCCCCTGGGATGGGATTCGTTGTTCGGGCTATCGGGAGAGCTACGTACCCGGCGACCTCACGTTCTATTCAGACACGGACGGTGCAGGAGCTGGGGAGCGAGATTTCGCTCGCGAAGAATGGGACAATGGTGGCTTCTGGAAGGCCCCGAACGCGCAGGTGCGCGAGGCAGTCTTGAGAGGCGAGCACTTCGAGCGGAAAGCGGGGCAAGGAGTCGCCGCGTGACGCGAAAGCTGTTCTGGCAAGAGCCCTACTGGACGGAGCTGGAAACCCGTATCCGTGACGTGAGAGGCCCCATCGTCACGTTGGAGGATACGATTTTCTATGCCTTCTCCGGTGGACAGGAGAGTGATGAGGGGACCATTGGTGGGCATCGGGTACGCGAGGCTCGCAAGGAGGGCTCCGGCATCGACTACGCGCTCGACGAAGGACATGGTCTGACGCCAGGCACGGCGGTGACGGTCCGAATCGAATGGGAGCGAAGATACCGGCTCATGCGATTGCATTTCGCCGCGGAGCTGGTTCTGGAACTGGTTTCCCGCCGGGTGGAAGGAATTCCAAAGATTGGCGCCCACATCGCGCAGGACAAAGCGCGTATCGACTTTGTCTATCCAGGGAGCATCGCCAGCCTCTTGCCGGAGATATCCGGTCAGGCGCTCCATATCGTGACATCGAATCAGCCTATCATCAGCGCCTTCTCCGACGAGGCCGCCGGACTTCGTTACTGGGAAGTGGAGGGTTTCGCGCGCGTTCCCTGTGGCGGAACCCATCTGAAGCGGACGGGTGAGGTCGGGGAGATTGAGCTCAAGCGAAAGAACATTGGCAAGGGCAAGGAGCGCATCGAGGTCTTCCTCAAGGGAGCGCCGCTCCCGTTCTCATCCTGAAGCGTTACCCCATCTCGATTGCCATTGAAGCCCGAAGGGTTCCAACGCATAGGTCCACCCGGAGCGCCTGTCGCTCCGCGCGCCCAGGGCGCAATGCAGCGTGCGCCCTCCGGTGAGGTCCAGAGCGCCAAGCGCCTCACCAGGCCACCTGGTCCCCCAGGGCCTCGGACATCGACAGGCATCGGTGGACAGGAGCCCCGGCCATGCTTCTCTTGAGCGCAGGGGGTGCCATGTACTTCGAGGATCGTGTCGATGCGGGCCGGCGGCTCGCCCAATTGCTGCGCGAGCGTGGCTACACGGGTGAAGGTACGCTCATCCTGGCGTTGCCCCGCGGGGGTGTACCTGTGGCCTTTGAGGTGGCAACAGCACTGGGCGCACCGCTGGACGTCTGGGTGGTCCGCAAGGTCGGTGTGCCGGGCTACGAGGAACTGGGCCTCGGCGCGGTCGCGGAAGGTGGTGTCGCGTTCGTCAACCGGAGGCTGATGACCGAGGTGGGCGTCACCGAGGCGGACCTGCAAGGCCTCGTCCGTCAGAAGACGGATGAAGTGAAGGCCCGGGTGGCGCGCTTCCGCCAGGGCATCGGGGCGCCTCGAATCGAAGGCCAGCGCATCATCCTGGTGGACGACGGCATCGCGACGGGAGGTACCGTCCGAGCGGCCATCCAGGCGCTCCGCATGCACCGGCCCGGCAGCATCATCCTCGCGGTCCCCGTCGCGGCATCCCAGACGCTCGCGGAGCTCACCCCCCTGGCCGATGACGTGGTGTGCGTGCTTTCAACGCCGTCGCTGTATGCCATTGGCCAGTGGTACGCCGACTTCCAGCAGGTCCCAGATGAAGCAGTCGCGACGCTCCTGGCACAGGCCCGGCTCACCCTCGGTCACGACCGTCACGCGCCGCCCGGCGACACGGCCCACCCCTGACCGGGCGCCCCAAAGCCTCAGCAAGCCCCCCGGGCCGCGATATCCCGGTCTCACAGGAGCCCACCGGGCGCAGTTCATCCCGGCCCTCCGAAAGAGCCGCCGTTCCGTCGCAGGGATGGCAGCTTGCGCCCTGCCGCGCATCACGCTCGATCCCCACCCTTCATAGGAGGCCATCAGGCCCGAGCAGGAGCGAGTGATGCCCGTCTACGAATTCTACTGCCGCAAGTGCAAGGAGCCCTTCACCGAAATCATGAGCGTCAAGGAGCATGATGAGCGAACGCCCAAGTGTCCACGCTGCCAGGAGACGAAGGAGGTGGAGAAGCGCATCTCCACCGTTCATACCGTGACCACCAAGAAGTGGCTGACGCTCTGACGCGCTCCCGGGCTTGCTCCGCGCCACACCTGTGGCGGGAGGCCGACTCACGATGATTCCGGATACGCCGGACAGGGAGCGGAGCGCCAATGGCTCGACGCCTTCGGCCTCGGGGAAGGTGCTCACCCTCCTGCTATGCGGAGATGTGATGACGGGCCGGGGCATCGACCAGGTCCTGCCCCACCCTGCTCCGCCGGGCCTCCACGAGGACTACCTGAAGGATGCGCGGGACTACGTCCGGCTGGCAGAGGAACGCAATGGCCCCATCCGGACGCCCGTCGGCTTCGGTGAGCTCTGGGGTGACGCGCTCGACGAGATGGAGCGAGCCGCGCCGGATGTTCGAATCATCAACCTGGAGACGAGCGTCACCACGAGCGAGGCGTGGTGGCCAGACAAAGGCATCCATTATCGCATGCACCCGGAGAACGCGGCTTGCCTTACAGCAGCTCGGATCGGTTGCTGCGCGCTGGCGAACAACCACGTGCTGGACTGGGGCTATCCGGGGCTCCTCGAAACACTGGCGACCCTCCGGCGCCTGGGCATCGCCACCGCGGGGCTCGGAGAGGACCAGGAGCGAGCACGGCGGCCGGCCATCCTGGATGTGACTGGGGGCCGGGTCGCCGTGTTTTCGTTCGGTGATAGCAGCAGCGGAATCCCACCCGCCTGGGCCGCGACGGAAGACCGGCCCGGCGTGGATCTGCTGCCAGCGCTCTCACCCACCGCGGTGCGGCAACTGGGCGAGCGCGTCGCGGCCGTCAAACGCACGGGCGACATCGTCGTTGCCTCCATTCACTGGGGCGGCAACTGGGGCTATGCAGTGCCGGACGCGCAGCGGGCCTTCGCGCGAGCGCTCATCGATGAGGCCGGCGTCGACATCATCCATGGCCACTCGTCGCACCACCCCCGCGGCATCGAGGTCCACCGGGGCCACCTCATCCTCTACGGCTGCGGAGACTTCCTGAACGACTATGAGGGAATCTCGGGCCACACGGCCTTCCGTCCAGACCTGACGCTGCTGTACCTGGCGTCCATCGCCCCGGCCACCGGTCAGCTGATGGGCCTCCGCATGCTCCCGATGCAGCTGCGCCAACTCCGCCCCCATCGTGCCTCTCGACAGGACGCTGAGTGGCTGAGCGGCGTCCTGGACCGGCAGGGACGGGACCTTGGGACCCGCACGCGGCTGGTACCAGACGGCAACGGCGCGCTCGTCCTTCAGTGGACGTGAGCCTCCCAGACAAGCGACGAGCGTCCTCAGGGCCCCTGATTCCCCCGCACGCCTCCGCTCCAATGCAACCCGGCGCTCAGCCTTTCAACACCGCGAGCGGCACCAGCCGCGCCACCTTCCGCGCGATGCCAGCCGCCTCGACCACGTCCACCACCCGCTCCACGTCCTTGTAGGCCAGGGGCGCTTCCTCCGCGAGCTCCGCATTGGAGGGACACTCCACGGCGATGCCCTGACGATTCAGCGCCGCGCGCAGCTCACTTCCCACCACCTGGCGTTTGGAAGCGGCCCGGCTCAGCCGCCGTCCCGCCCCATGGCAAGCGCTGCTGAGTGAGATGGCCTCGGCCGCCGCCTTCCCCACCAGCACGAACGACGCGGTGCCCATGCTTCCGGGGATGAACACGGGCTGGCCGACCTGATGGTAGGCCGCGGGCAACTCGGGGTGCCCTGGACCGAAGGCCCGCGTCGCGCCCTTGCGGTGTACACAGAGGCGCTGGCCTCCATGCGGCTCCAACTTCGCGATGTTGTGGGCCACGTCATAGACGATGCGAGGCCACGCTGCGGAACGGTCTCCGAACCACCGGCGGAACACCTCGCGCACCCGGTGGGTAAGCACCTGCCGGTTGGCCCAGGCGAAGTTGGCCGCGGCGCACATGGCCGCGAAGTAGTCCTGCCCCTCCGCCGATGACAGCGGCGCACAGGCGAGTTGACGGTCCACGAGCCGGATGCCCTCACGGGCCAGGGCGCGGTCCATGGTGCGCACCGCATCCGTGCAGACCTGGTGCCCCAGTCCGCGCGAGCCCGTATGGATGAGCACGGTGAGCTGGCCCTCGAACAGCCCGAGCGCCGGGGCCGCCTCCGGGTCGAGGACGCGCTCCACCCGCTGCACTTCCAGGAAGTGGTTGCCGCCTCCGAGCGTGCCAAGCTGGTCATGCCCCCGCTCCCGTGCCCGAACGGAGACCTTGGCCGTGTCGGCGCCATCGAGGCAGCCGCTGGCCTCCAGGTAGTCGACGTCCTCCGGTCCTCCCAGTCCCAGTTCGTCCACCAGATAGGGGACGCCCTCCGTGAGGACCCGGTCCATCTGCTCGGGAGCCAGCGACAGGCGGCCATGCCGGCCGAAGCCTGTGGGGATGCTCCGCGCGAGGTCATGAGCCACCTCTGGCAGGACCTCCTTCACGTCCTCGTGCCGAAGCCCGGTCGCCAGCAATCTCACGCCGCAGTTGATGTCGAACCCGATGCCGCCCGGCGAGATGACGCCATCCGGCAACGCCGTACCCGCCACGCCGCCCACGGGAAAGCCGTAGCCCTCGTGCATGTCTGGCATTCCGATGGCGAAGCCCTGGATGCCCGGCAGCGTGGTGACATTGACGAGCTGAGGCACGCTCCGGTCCTGGACCATCTGCTGGAGCAACTCCGAGTCCGCGACGATGCGGGCCGGTACCCGCATGTCCTCTCGGAAGCCCTGGCCCAGCTCATACAGGGCGGGCCCTATCTGCCGGATGAGCGGCTCGAGCTGGTGCGGGACCTCGGGAAGTGTCTCCATGATGCTTGCCTCGTGACAGGGGGTGGTCTCAGACATCGAGGACGACCGTGGCCGTGAAGCCGTCGTCGTGCTCGTTCAGCTCCAGGCCATGGAAGGTGGCGGCCTTCACAGCGGTCTTCAGCACCAGAGGCGAGACGCCGCGAACGTGGGCACGCAGCGACCGCTCTTGGAACTCGTCCACCACGAGGTCCGTGTAGACGCGCTTCGTCAGGTCCGAGCGGGCGATGAGCTCGTTGAGCCAATCGACGAGCAGTGCCTCGGTGTCCGCCGCCACGAGCGCAACGCGCTCGACGGCCGATTCCGGCGAGGGCTGCGGTAACGGCGCCTCTCCGAGCATGAGCTCCGCGAGCGCATACCCGGCCTCCTCGAAGAGCTCCGGGAGTCCCGTGCCTGAGATGCGGAGTTGAACCTCACTGACGTGCGGTTCGAATTGATGCGTCCCTGACTCCACGACTGCCTCCTTCCCACGCCCGAAGTGGAGATGCCCCCATCCGACGACAACCTCGTTGACGGCTCACGAAGGCGACGGTGGAGAAGCGTCCTGCTCCTCTGCCCCCATGGAGCGCGTTGCTTGTTCGAACTCGACCTCCGACGGCGGGCCTGTCCGCACCGGAAGTTCCAGCCGCCGCCATGCCGACATGCCGCCCAGCACGTTCGAGACCTGCTGGAAGCCGTTGCGGAGCAGGATGCTCGTGGCAAGTCCGGAGCGGTGGCCCGTGCTGCACACCACCGCGACCGGCAGGTCCTCGCGCAGGCCCAACCCGGAGAGGCACTCCTCCAGCTCGGTCACATACGCATGTCGTGCGCTCAGGATGTGGCCACGCTCGAACTCCGAGCGCTCGCGCACGTCGAGCACCTGGAAGCGCTCCATCTGGGAAAAGAGCGCCTCGGCCGTCAGCGTGCCGCTGCTCTCGATAGGCAACCCTGCGTTGCGCCATGCCCCGAACCCCCCCGTGAGGACGCCCTCCACCTTGTCGAGCCCCACCCGGGCCAGGGCCAGCACGGCCTCCTTCGAGTCCGCGTGCGCAGGCAGGACGAGGAACAGCGGCGTGCCCGGCTGAACCATCTGTCCGCCGAACACGGACAACCCCTGCCTCCAGACATTCAGCGAGCCCGGGATGTGGCCACCCGCGAAGGACTCGGGCTCACGCGCGTCCAGGACAAGGCCACTGTGACTTGCCCACTCAAAGTGTTTCGGCGCCAGGAAGGGGGGGGCGGATGGATCCGCTGAGAGTGGCACGCCACCGCGGATGTTCGCCTCCTCCATGCGCGAGAAATACGAGGGCCGGTGAAGCCGCTCCTGCACCTTGCGCTGGATGAAATCGCTCCGGCTGGAGGTGAACACGGGGTTGTGCAGGCGCTCGAAGCCCAGTGTCGTCAACTCCCTGTCCGCGATGCCGCTGCCACACACCGAGCCTGCCCCATGGGCCGGGAAGACCAGTGTCTGGTCGCCCAGGGGCAGGACCTTCTGATGGAGCGCGTCAAAGAGGAGCGCGGCGTTCTCGTAGACCCGCTCTGGCACCGCAAGGTCCGTGCGCCCCGTCTCACCAGCAAAGAGCGCGTCGCCCGTGAAGACGCCCCAAGCCTGGGCATGGTGGGGATCCAGGTAGACGGCCCAGCTCATGCTCTCTGGAGTGTGGCCCGGGGTATGAAGCGCCACCAGCGTCAAGGCCCCCAGGTGTAGCCGCTCTCGCTCGCCCATCCGCACGTCGGCATGGCCGGTGATGGGGTGCCGGCCAGCCACCACCTGCGCGCCTGCCATGCGGGCAAGCGCGGAGGTGCCCTCAACGAAGTCCTCCTGGCGGTGTGTCTGGAGCACGTAGCGCAGCCGCAACTCCTGCCGCCGCAACACGTCCAGGTAGACGTCGACATCACGCCGGGGGTCGACGACGAGCGCCTCGCCGTCACTGCCCAGGATGTAGGTGATTTGGGCAAGGCCCTCGGTCTTGATGGCCTGGAAGTACATGGCCCCTCCTTCCGCTGAAGGTGGTCGCCATGATGGGAAAGAGCATCACGGGCACGATGCGTTGCCGCCTGCATGGCCCGCCGGGAGTCCGGCCAGGAGCGGAGCATCCTCCCCCTCTTCTGAGTTGCTACCGCACGCCTGCCTGCATGAATGGCGTCCGTGGAACTTCCATCTCGCCTTCGCAACGCCGCGTGGAGGGCCGCGGGTACCTTCCGACACGCAGCCGTCGCGTGTTCGAGAAGTGCGGCTCCGCCGTCAAGGGCACGCTGTGCAACTTCGAGCCTGCGCCTACGGAGAGGAGCAGCGCCGCAACGGCCTCCAGTTGGCTCCTCGCTCGAGCATCGGCGCGCTGGTGCCCGAGGACGTACCAGGGCTGCCCTGGTACGCGAACGTGGCGCGTGCGCTCGCCGTCTTCGACTGGAGGGGCGAGCGCGCGCAGACGTTCAGGGCACCAGCTCGGCCGTGAGCGTGAATGGGGCACCGAGTGGGGGTGGGTCTGCACCCAACCGTCGTGGGTGCAGGTGATTCGAGAGTCATTGGGGCTCGATAGGGTGGCGGTCCTCGCGGCAGGGACCGTCACCTGGAATGCCAGCGCGCCAGCGTCAGGAGATTCTGATGCTGGAGGTGTTGTTGTTCAACGCGCCCAGGCTCGGGGCGTCGGAGGTCACGGACAGCGTGTCGCCGGAGAAGTTGTCGTTCTTGTATAGGACGACCGCCAGGCCCTGCGGCTTCACCGAGCTGATGGTGTTGTTGTCGATGCCGTACAGCTCCAGCTCGGCCTGGGTGTACTGGCCAGGAGGCAGGTCCACCTCCTTGCCATCGAACTGCTCTTTGTAGAAGAACCTGGCCCTGGGCTGCACCGGCACGGTGATGACCCTGATGCTGGAGGTGTTGTTGTTCATCGCGCCCAGTTCCTCGGCGTCGGCCACCACTTCGAGCTGGTCACCGGTGAAATTATCGTCCTTGAAGAGGACAGCCTTCACGCCAGGCGGCACCCTCACCGAGCTGATGGTGTTGTTATCGATGCCGCGCGCCTCCAACTGGGCCCGGGTGTAGTTGCCAGGCGGAAGATCGACGTGCGTCCCCCCGAAGTCCTCTTGGTAAAAAACGGTAATGTTTGCCATTGCAGTTCTCCTCCCTTGAGCGGCCCCGGCCCATTCGTTGCCAGAACCGCCGGAAGCATTGGGCACAGCAATCCGGAAAAGCAATCCGTCTCCAGTACCGTATCCATCTGACCAAGAACGTGCTGAAAGGCGTTGAGTGAGGAGTCGGCGCCGAGGCCCCTTGCGGGAATGTCAAAGCCGGCGGAGGTGGCGACGACGCCAGCGGCAACGGAGTCGATGTTGGAGGTGGTAACGACGAGCGGAGCGCAGGTTCGCTTCGCGGTCGGCACCGGCGTGGAGTACGTGGCCCGGCTCGTCGGTGCGCTGAGGTGGTAAGACGGTGTTTGCCCTGTCGGCGTCGGTGCGCGTGGCGCTGACGATGGAGCCGGTGGACATGCGCAAGTCCATCGATGGCCTCATGGAACTGGCGCGCAAGGCCTGGGGCGAGGACGTCTATTCAGGGTAGCTCTTCACCTTCGCGTCGCGCAGGTGGTGCATCTGGACGCCACGCAGTTGGCGATGCTGCTGGACGGCATTGACGTGGCCCAGGTGAGGCACCAGCCCGCCTGGACAGCTCCCGGAGCGCGCGGGCGGGCCTGGGAGCGTCAGTTCGCGCCCAGGCTCCAGCGCTGCACCAACTCCGTCCTGCGGGACGGGTCCTTCAGCAGCTGGTTGGCCCAGTGCAAGGGACCGGCCCGCCGCACCATCTCGAACTCGGCCGCGAGCAGGGGGATGACCCAGAGAAGGTTCACGGGCGCGCCTGGAGGCAGGGGCACGGCGGGCCCCTGTGCGATGACGAAGTGGCGCAGCCCCAGGAGCGGCTCGGAGACGACGGCGATGTCGCCCGGTGCCCAGGCCGGTTGGCTGCCCTCGTTCGATTGCATCAGCGTCCCCAGCGCCGACAGGGCCAGGGCGCGCTCCGGGCTGTGCGAGTCCATCCACGCCGCCAACTCCACATGGATGGCACTTGAATCCTGCTTTCCGCTCGCCTGCGGCCCCCAGCCGAAGCCATTGGTGACAACCGTGAAGCCGCTCTGTCCCAGTCGCGTGCGCACGAGCACCTCATGCGGGGGGAGCGCCTGCGAGGCCGGAGGTGCAATGTGGGCGAGGGTGTCGCCCGGTAAGGCGCCCTCCAGGGCATGGCGGAAAAGGGCCTGGTACGTATTGACGCCCACGCTCGAGGAGAACGGCTTGCCCGGCGCCGACGCCCGGGCCCAGCGGGTGAAGGGCTCCGCGGCATCCGAGAGGCGCTCGAGCATCAGGCTGGAAGGCTCACCGGCGCGGACCCGGTAGCGCATGGTGTCTCCGCCGAATGGCTCGGGCCAGGAGCCGGGCTGAACGCCCAGCGGCACCTCCAGGACCTCATCCGCGGAGAGCGGGCGGTTCTCGCGAACCATGCGATAGGCGGCGAAGTACAGGGCCTCCCGGCCACGCGACGTCTCCCATGTGTCCCACTCCTCCGGCGCGAGCTGGAGATCCGGCAGCCCAAAGCTCTCCAGGCCGCGCAGCTCAAGGTAGCGGCTGCCCCGGCGGCGGGAGAGCTCAACCCAGGCGCGGAACGGACGGTAGTCGGGGTGGGCCAACTCCCGAAGCAGCCGAGCGAAGATCCTAGCGTCCTTCACGAGCGAGTCTGCCTGGTGCAAAACCACCGCCGTGCCGTTGAGGGCAAGGCGTGAGACCAACAGCGAGAAGACGCGCATCACACCGTCCTCTGCCCACGGGTCCGGCCTGGCGCCGCCTCGCATCGGCTGCTCCCCGCCCTGGCGCAGGGAGACGCCGGAAGCGAGCGTCAGATAGCAGCCCTCTCGTGGAAGGTTCGGAAACTGCCGCAGGTCCAGTCCCTCACGGGACAGGGGGCCGTTTCCCCTGAAGACATGCACGGTGTGCCGGCCGTTCGTGAGCCGGACTCCCTGGCCGACCTCCACGGTGAAACCCAGCTCTGCCAGGCCCAGTCTCGAGAGCCACGCGCCTGGAGCCTCCTCGATGCCGGGCAAGGGCTCCGCGAAGAGGACCGAGGCATGGGCCAGCGGGCGAGGAGGCGGGAGTCCCGCCGGGCCCTCGGCAGTGGGGATGACGTCTGGAGAGGAGTTCACGAGAGCGGAGCGGGGATCGTGCATGAGAATGGGGGGCTCATCTCTCAACGCGCCAGAGCCCTCCGCCACTCCTGACCTCCTGAGTCGGAGTTGAGCCCCTCCGTGTGCCTGATCGCCTCATCCAGGGAGTCCTGTCCCAGCCCCTTGCAGCAAGGTCTGACCCAGTCGGCGCTCTACTTGACGCATGAGAGGGATGAGGGGCCCTGGCTTGCGCCCCCTTGGGCACACGCCTGCCCAGACCGCGCTACCTTCAGGTGCGCAGCAGGCGCATGGACCTCTTGGCGCCTCTTGAGCGTCAACACCCCGCGGCCTGGAGTGGCCCTCGGGTCAGGGCCTACCTCGCACATGCCGTGGGCAAGCCCAGGTGCTCCGGAATCGCCGCACCCCGGGGGCCCTCTTCACGTACGCCAAGCCCCTCCCCTGCCTTCACACCTCACGCAGGCGAACACGTCGAAGTCGAACGTCCTGCGGAGCGACTCTGCTCGCCAGGACATCCAGGCCACGCCCGCCATCTCCCTGCGGCCCAGGCCCGGCGTCTGGGTCACGGCCACCCGGCGCTGAGACTCAATCGTTGCAGCAGACACGGTAGGCGCCCTGATAGGGCGGACCGTCCGTCGCCATGCAGTCATCACCGATGGACTTCACGCCGCCACGCTCCGCACAGAACCGAGGCGCCTGCTGACGCGACATCGCACAGGCCTCCTCCCGCGTGTTGTACGTCCCCCGAGCCTCGACGTAGGGACATGGCTTCGCCGGCGGCTGTGCCGGAGCCTGCTCCAATGACTGTTCAGACGCCGGCGGCTGTGCCAGAGCCTGCTCAAGCGGCTGCGCAGACACCGGCGCCGACGTCGGCTCGGGTTTGACCTCGGGGGCGACGCTTCCGCACTCCATCATCAACAGTCCCACGGCCACGCCCCCGAATACCCTGATGCCCAGCTTCATGTGCCAGCCCTCCCTGTGCTCACGGTGGTGGAAACACCGGAGCATACACGGGATTCATCGCCGGCCCTGTGCTCATGGAAACGCTGGTGCCCAGTATCCGTGCGCATGAGTGCGGCCTGTCAGCTCCTGCCGCCCGAACGCAAGACAAGCAAGCCCGCTGCGCTTCGCGCCATTCGAGTTGCATCCCCCCACCCTGTCCGGAACATCGCTCGCGGAGTAAGCGAAGACACCGTGGAACCTCGTGAGGTTTGCCCGAGGCGAGGAGGAGGCACCAGGGACGCCAGGCGACGCAGCAACTCCAACCCGGTGAAGAGCAGGTGCGTGGTGCCATCTGGCTGCGGGCGCTTCATCCGATAGGCGATGCGGCCGTCCTCCACTCATGACAGCCGCTGCAGCGCCAGCGCGCCGCCCCCCCTCAGCGGCATCGCCGTTCCAGTCCCTGCCTGTCGTTGGCATTCAGGTGCGTGTTGGCGTGCAGGGAGAACCCCTCCAGCAAGGCGCACCCATCGTCATTCGATGAAGCGTGGCGGGGGCTCAACGACTGACGAAGGCCTTCTCGATGAGGAAGTCGCCGCGCTCGTGAGAGTCGCCCTCCTGAAAGCCGAAGCCTTCGAGAATGGTCGCGGTCTCCTTGATCATCTCGTGACTGCCGCAGATGACGACGCGGTCATGCTCGGGTGAGAGCGGCCGCGCGCGAAGCAGGTCGGTGATACGCCCCTGATTGCGGAACGGCTCGCGCGTGACCGTCGGAAGGTACGTCAGCTTCTCGCGGACGAGTTCACCCAGGTACGGGTCGTTCGGCAGCACCTCTTCGAAGAACTTCGAGTACGAGAGGTCATTCACGTGGCGACAGCCGTGCACCACGGTGACGCGCTCGAAGCGCTCCCAGGTCTCGGGGTCTTTCACCATGCTCAGGAACGGCGCGAGGCCGGTGCCGGTGGCGAGCATCCACAGGTGACGGCCCGGCCTGAGATTCGCGACAGTGAGCGTGCCCACCGCCTTCGTGCCCACGAGCACATGATCGCCCGCTGCGACCTTCTGCAGCCGCGAGGTGAGCGGGCCGTCCTGGAGCTTGATGGAGTAGAACTCGAGCGTGTCGTCGTAGTTCGCGCTCGCCATCGAGTACGCGCGCATGAGCGGGCGACCTTCGACCTCGAGGCCCATCATCACGAACTGACCGTTCTGGAATCGGAAGCCGCTGTCGCGCGTGCAGACGATGGAGAAGAGACGGTCAGACCAGTGTTGCACCGAGAGCACACGCTCGGTCGTGAAACCAGTGGCCATGGTTCAGCCTAGCTCCTTGTGAGTGGTGCCCCCATTGCCACGTGCCAGCCAGGCTGTCCCCCTTTTGCCAATGCAATGGCACAAGGCCAACGAGTTGGCACACGGGTCATTCGCGGCGCCATGACTCCGCGGAAGTCAGGCCGCGCCCCAGCCCGCCTGCCGCCAGCAACAGCGTGGCCAGGTTCCTCAGCAGGGCGCCGCCCCGGAAGGCACCACTGCCCGGCTCACGTGGGGGCCGGGCAATGGCGGAGAGGGCTAGAGGCCGTCGTGGTAGCAGAAGCCGTGGCCGCGGTCGAAGCCGCCACCGGGGAGCGCGTAGTTCATGTAACCCAGCTCATCGCCCGGGCCGCACTCGGAGCGGGCGCGGTGGTAGGGGTAGCACTCGCCCTTGCCGTCGCGGTCCAGGTCGGCACACACACCACGCGCGCCCTCGGTGCCACAGTAATGCGCGAAGCCCAGGCTGCAGATCTCACCCGTCAGCGCGGGGTCGAACGTGAAGCCGTTCTGCTCGAGGACGGACTGCTCGGTGCACAGGCCGTACACGCCGCACATGGTGCCGGAGGGGCAGCCGGGGTTGGGCGCCATGAAGTCACACGTCTTGAGGCACTGGGCGTTCTCCGACAGCAGGTCGGTGCAGGCGAAGCCCTGCTCGCAATCCGTCGAGGCCAGTTCGGACTCGCTCGCCGCCGCGGTCTTCGTGCAGGCCTCTCCCTGGACCTTGGTCCCCAGCGCACGCTCCAGCGTACCGTCGGAGGCGACGTAGTCATCCGGGACGCAGGTGGTGTCCGGCAGGTTCGCCGTCAGCGAGCCCTGGCGAGGGTCGCACCCGTCCTGGCGCACCGTGTTCCACGTCGCGAAGCGAATCCACCGGCACTCGCCGCCCGGAACCACCGCGCTGCCCCAGTACGGCGCGTTGAGGGGCGGGGCATCCACCGACTCACGCAGCGTCACGTTCGTCAGCGCGCCCAGGGTCTGCTGCGGCGACACCTTCACCGCGAGCAGGAGCGTGCCCGCGTCGGCGACGAAGAACTTCTCCGTGGGCGAGCCCTCATCCTGATAGCCGAAGACGCAGCGATCACAGGTGAAGGTGTTGCCTCCCCCCACCGACAGGTCATACACGCCGGGCGCCGTGTTCACGTCCAGGCGGATACGCGCCGGGTCCGGGAACGCCGGGTCGCCAAAGTTGTTGAAGTTGCCGCGGTACGTCGGCTGCGGTGAGTACATCGTCGGCGTCAGTCCGATGCCGTTGGCCAGCTCCCCCATCGTGATTTCGGTGCAGCCCGCGGGAGGCTGGAGCTGCTGCGCCTGCGCCTTCACGGCCTCGATGGCGTCCTGTTCGGGCGCCGGCTTCCGCGCCTCCTGTCCACAGCCAACCAGACCGGCCAGCAGCACCGCGCTCCACCTCATTCCCTTCACGTTCGCTGCCTTGACAACAGGGAACGACATATCGTTTCTCCGATCCCACTCAGACGATGTCTGAGCTTCTCTGCCCGGACGCGCCGGGACCTGGTGAACGCCATTTCACGTGATGCAGGTGAAGCAGCGCTTTGGCCGTCAACGGGCGAGATGGAGGTTCGAAAAGCAGGGATGCCGGCCTGGGCAATAGACTAGCGAAATCCCGTCACAAGTCGAAAGTCATACCAAGCCCAAGGAGGCGAACTGTTGCAACAGGATTGAAAAAGACCATTGAAGGATGACACGCGGGCTGCGCGCCGGGCCGGACGCCCCTTTGGCGCACTCGCCGGCCCGGGTGCTGCTACGCGCTCGAGCCCCGGGCCCGTTGTCCTGGTGAGGTCGCGAGCAACCGCGCCACGGCGTGGAACACCGCTTCCGCATTGGCCGGAGGCCTCACGTACGCCGCGGGCTCCAGGTGGGGGAGCCGGCCCACCAACGAATCCGGCCCGCTCACGGTCCCCATGACGCTGCGCGTGCCGATACGGGCCGCGGACGTGAGGCATGGGCGATGGGGCGCGTACGCCCGCCGTGCCCAGGAGCCGCCCCCGCTGGAGAACGGCCACGTTCTTGTCCTCCAAATGTCATTTCAAGACAGAGCGGATATTTAGAGCTAGCCGACATATCCACGCTTCCGCGATTCAATCAAAAACCACGACTGAACCATGAATACACGACGCAGCGCGCCGCCCTGATGCGGCGGAGACGGGACACGTCGCGCAGGCGCCAGACACCTCGAAACAACCAAACTCGCAACTTAATATACATTTGCAACTCACACTCACCACACAAACAGTGCGGGCCATCCGTCGGAGCAGTCGTCCCGGTTTCTCACCGCTCCCTGGCGTGTATCAGCCCGGATTCCCGTTGAAATGCCCCGCTCCAGCACGAGTCAGACACCTCTGGCCCGCTGCCGCGTCGCACGCTGCGAGTGAATCAATTTGTAATCAACGACGCTCCTGCTAATCGTGTGTAGCAACTTTGCGAACAGGCCGTGACGAATGCGGCCCTCGTGACGGGCGCGGCGCGCCCGGAGCGACGGTCCCATGGGGGGACGGGGTCCTGCGCGGGAAACCGGCAGTACAGCCCTCCATGGTGGTGGGCTACCTGCCTTGGAGAGGTGGCACGCATGACTCGTGGTGCATCGCTGAAGAGCAGTCGTCGGACCGTCGCGCCCACTCACGACCGGAAGCGCGGCGTGATGCTGGGTGCGTTCCTGCTGGCGGGAGCAGCCTCGGCCGAGCTACCGGACTACACGTTCCAGTTGCAAGCGCGCACCAACCTGGCCGTCAACATCGAGGAGGGCTCCTACAACGTCGAACTGGGCAGCCTCACCTCCGCCGGCAGCTATTTCGTTCCCATCACCGCGGACCGGCAGGTGGCCTTCCAGCTCGCCATCACGCGGGAGGGACGTCCGGGCGTCTGGTACGGCCAGAACGGCGAGGGCGGACGCATCTACCTGCTCCCTGACGGCATGGGGCCGGATGCACGTCTTGGCGAGGTCAGCCTCAACTCGCACCGGCAGTTGGTCTTCGCCGTCACCGGGACGAATGACGCGTCGAAGAACGGCATCTACGTGCTGAACGCGGACGAGCCAGACGCGCCGCCGCGGATTGTCCGCTCGCCGCTGGGCGCCTCCAGTTGGTCCAGCCTGGTCATGAACGAGGCGGGGCAGATGGCCGCCCGCGTCACGCTGAGCACGGGCTACGCCTACGTGCTGTACACGCCCAATACGACGGGTGGCTTCGACGCGAAGGTTCTCGCGGCGGAGAAGTACGTCGACCCCGGCTACCCCTACACGTTCCTCTACTCCCCGGGCGCGAACGACCTGGGGCAGATCGCCGCGGCGGTGGACCTGCAAGCGCCCAACTCCAGCGCCTGGTACCAGGAGCTGCGCATCTTCAACCCGGATGGGACGTCGCAGGTCATCGCGGACACGCGGGGGCACAACCCGGACTCCAACATCTTCCGCTTCGCCGCCGTGCAGCCCGCCATCAACAACCTGGGCCAGGTGGCCATCCAGGCCACGCTGCTGGAGGCGGCTGGGCGGCAGAGCACCGCCATCCTCCTGTGGGATGGCGACGAGCTGAAGGTGGTCGCGAAGAACGGAATGGACGTGCCGGGCGAGCCCGGCGAAGCCATCGGGACGGTGGAGGTATTCCCGCCCGACATCAACGACCGAGGACACGTGGTCTTCCGGGCCACGCGCAAGTCGGACGGGTTCCGCGCGGTGTGGGTGGGTGACGGCGAGAACTTGAAGCGCGTGGTCACCGAGCACGACATCCTCCCCTCGGACAAGGGGGACGCCCGGGTGGACCAGGAGACCCCCACCAACCCGGTGTTCTCCGGCATGCCGAGCATCAACCGCCACAGCGACATCAGCTTCGGCGTGGGCCTGGCCCCGCCGGAGACGGACCAGGTGGAATGGGGCACCGCCCTCTACATCGCCCAGTCCTCGCTCTGGACGCCGGACGCCCCGGACGCGGGCACCGACCCCGAGCCCGACGCGGGCACCGAGCCCGACGCGGGCACCGAGCCCGACGCGGGCACCGAGCCCGACGCGGGCACCGAGCCCGAGCCCGACGCGGGCACCGAGCCCGACGCGGGCACGACCCCGCCGGACGCGGGCCCGGGCACCCCCGAGCCGCAGCCCAACCCGGAGTCGGACAGCGGCTGCGGCTGCCAGTCCACCTCGGCCGCCGGCCTCTGGCCCTTCGCGCTCGCGGGCCTCGTGGGCCTGACGCGCCGCCGCTCGCTGAAGCGCCGCGAGCAGGCCCCGCGCGACTGACGCCCGCTCCCTCCCTTTCCCGGGGGCGCGTCCGAAGGCGGCGCGGCCCCGCAACCGCTTCGCAACGTCGGGGGCGCGGCCTGTCTGGGTCGCGCCCCCCGTTGTCTCTACCCTCCTCTCCGGAAGAACGATGCATCTCAGGAAGCAGTGGCTCACCCATGTCCTGCTGGCGTCATGTCTTGGCACCAGCGCCTCGGCCGCTCCACGGTCGAACTTCGACGCATTCCTCGCGCGTCCCGGCAGCACACCGCTCGTCGTAGCCGATGAGCAGGCCCATGCCCGCGGCCTGCGAGTCGAGCACACGGAGGCACGGCTCGGCGTCCCCTCCGTCCTCTGGTCCATGCAGTCCGGCCCGGGCCTGGAGACCGCGGCCCGCGCAGGCACCCGTCCCGAGGACGCGGCGCGCGCCTACCTGGGCCAGGTCGCGGACCTCTACCGGCTGAAGCGAGAAGACGTCTCCGCCGCGCCGTTGCAGGCCGTACACCAAACGGGCAAGGGCGCCGTCATCGTGACCTTCCGCCAGGCGGTGGAGGGCGTGGAGGTGTTCCGCAGCGAGGTGAAGGTGGTGATGACGCAGGCGCTCGCGCCCGTGGCCGTCACTGGCTACCTGGCGCCGAGCGAGCTCACCCTCGCGGCCCGGCAGCGCACCGGCGCGAACACCTTCCAGCGCTCCGCGGCGGACGCCGTGGCGGCGGCGTACTCGGACCAGAGCGGAACCTCGCTGGGGGCGCACGCATTCATCGCCGTGGACTCCCGCGGCGGCTACACGCTGTTCGACTTCGAGCCCGGCGTGCGCACCGTGATGCCCGGCCAGCTCGTCGTTCCCGCGCGCGCGAAGAAGGTCTTCTTCACCCTGCCCGACGGCCTGCGGCCCGCCTGGTACGTGGAGGTCAACGCGGGCCCCAAGAGCAGCAAGGACTCGGACTACACCTCCTACGTCATCTCGGCCGTGGACGGCGCGGTCCTCTTCCGCAATGACCTGCGTGCCCACGCTGCGGAGAACACGTACCGGTACACCGTCTGGGCGGAGACGGCCGCGCCGTACCGCCCGTTCGACGGCCCCCAGGGCTCCGCCGGCTCGCCCTTCCCCCGGCAGGAGCTGGACGGCTACGACGCCCCGCTGGACGTGCCGCCCAACGTCGTGGAGCTGCGAAACAGCCCCTTCTCACGGAACGACCCGTGGCTGCCCGCCAACGCCACGCAGACCGTGGGCAACAACGTGGACGCCTACGTGGACCTGGTGGCGCCGGACGGCTACCAGCCCGGCGCGGACCTGCGCGCGGACATCACCGGTGAGCGCGCCTTCAACTACGTCTATGACCCCCACCGCGCCCCGGGCTCCAGCATCGAGCAGATGAAGGCCTCGGTGGTGAACCTCTTCTTCATCAACAACTTCCTGCACGACTGGTACTACGACGCGGGCTTCGACGAGGCCTCCGGCAACGCGCAGATGCAGAACTTCGGCCGTGGCGGCATCGAGGGTGACCCGCTGCGCGTCGAGGGGCAGGACTACAACGGCCGCAACAACGCCAACATGGCCACGCCGGCGGACGGCATCTCGCCCCGCATGCAGATGTACGTCTTCGACGGCATGCCCATCCTCCAGGTGACGGCCCCCGCATCGCTGGCCCGTGCCTACGTGAACGGGGACAGCCGCTTCGGGGCCCAGGAGTACACGCTGGACGGCCCGGTGCAGGTGCTCGCGCCCACGGGGCGGACACTCGGCTGCACGCCCTTCGAGACGGGCACCTTCGCCGGCCACGTGGCGCTGCTCGACCGCGGCGCATGCGACTTCGTCACCAAGGCGCTGAACGCGCAGAACGCCGGCGCCATCGCGGTCCTCGTGGCCAACACCAGCGCCGGCGAGGGCCCCCTCTCCATGAGCGGAGACGACGCGCGCGTCACCGTGCCCGTGGCCTCCATCTCCCGGGAGACGGCGGACCTCTGGAAGGCGGAGGTGGCCGCCAACGCGAGCACCCTCCAGGTGCGCCTGCACCGCTCCAAGGACCTGGACCGTGACGGCACGCTCGACAACACCATCATCGCCCACGAGTGGGGCCACTACATCAGCAACCGCCTCATCGGTAACGCCAGCGGCCTCACCAACAACCAGGGCCGCTCCATGGGTGAAGGCTGGGCGGACGTGCACGCGCTGCTGATGATGGTGCGTGAAGGGGACGACTACGCGCGCGGCGCCTACGCCGTCGGCGGCTACGTTTCAGGCGGTGGCGGCGGCGACGGCTACTACTACGGCGTTCGCCGCGCGCCCTACGCCACCGCACCGACGCTGGCGTCGAGCCGCAACGCGCTGACCTTCCGGCACATCGAGAACGGCAATCCCCTGCCGACGAGCCACCCGCTCGCCTATGGCCAGGCGGGCCTCGGCAACTCCGCCGTGCACAGCAGCGGCGAGGTGTGGGCCTCCATGCTCTGGGAGTGCTACGTGTCGCTCCTCCAGGCCCACCCCTTCCAGGAGGCCCAGGACCGCATGAAGCGCTACCTGGTCGCCGGGTACAAGGCCACGCCCGTCTCCCCCACCTTCCTCGAGGCGCGTGACGCGCTGCTCGCGGTCACCGCCGCGAGCGACCCGGCCGACTACCAGCGCTTCCTCCAGGCCTTCGCCAAGCGCGGCGCCGGCATGGGCGCGAAGGCCCCGGACCGTGACTCCATGGACCACGTGGGCGTGGTGGAGAGCTTCGCGGCGGGCAACTTCATCGAGGTCACCTCCCTGCGGCTCGATGACTCCCTGGTGGACTGCGACCGGGACGGCGTGCTCGACGTGGGCGAGACGGGCCTGCTGCGCGTGAGCGTGCGCAACGTGGGCGGCGGTTCGCTCGGCGCCTTCTCCGGCACCGTCACCACCACCAGCAGCACGGCCACGCTGGAGTTCCCCTCGGGCAACACCCTGAACTTCGGCTCGATGGGCCGCGCCGGCACGGCCACCGCCACCCTCCCGGTGAGGCTGGCCGCCGCGCAGCCGAACGCACACGCCGGCCTGAGCATCACCTTCGACGAGCCCTCGCTCCCCGCCAGCGCGAGGCTCACGACGTTTGACCCACGGGTGAACTACGACGACGTGCCCGGCGCGGCGGCGGAGGACGACTTCGAGGGCGCCCTGTCCTCGTGGACCTCGTCCACGTGGCTCAACCCCTACGGCGAGGCGGACTGGAAGGTCCAGGGTCCAGAGGGCGGGCGCTACATGCACGCGCCCAACCCGGCGGTGCAGGCAGACCTGTTCCTCATCTCCCCGTGGATGAAGGTGAATGAGACCGGCGCCTTCACGTTCAGCTTCCGCTACCGCCACTCGTTCGAGTCCGACATCTACACCGGCGGCTCCATCTTCCCGTACTACGACGGCGCCGTCCTCGAGTTCACCCACGACGGCCTGCAGTGGTTCGACATCTCCGCGATGGGCGTGACCTCCATCTACTCCATCGACCCGACGGACGGCTCCGCGGGCTACATCGAGCAGGGGCCCAACCCGCTGATGTACCGCAACGCGTGGGTGGGCCAGAACGTCACGCAGGAGAACGGCAGGACGGTGCGCTTCCCGGAGTGGTCCACCGCCGAGCTGCGGCTGGCGGACATGCTCGCCGGCAAGAACGTCCAGTTCCGCTTCCGCATCGGCACCGACACCGCGGTGGGCGCGTACGGCTTCGACCTGGACGACGTGCGCTTCACCAACGTGGAGCGCATGCCCTTCGGCGGCCGGGTGGACGAGCAGGGCGACGGCACCACCTGCAACCAGCGGCCGGTGGCCAACGCCGGGCGTGACGTCGGCAGCCCCAACGCCCCGGTGTACGAACGCGCGAGGAACGCCGAGACGGGGGCACTGGAGCTCGTGCGCCACTCGCTGGACGGCACCGCCAGCTTTGACCCGGAGGGCCAGCCCCTCACCTACCACTGGACGCAGGTGAGCGGGCCGGCGGTCACCCTGGTGAACGCGGACACGGCCACCCCGTCGTTCACGGCGGATGTGCCCGACGACTCCATCCTGACGTTCCAGCTGGTGGTGCGCGATGGCCTGGAGACCAGCGCGGCCCACCAGGTCCGGGCCTGGGTGCTCAACGTCAACCGCGTCCCCACGGCGGTGGTGACCGCGCCGGCGGAGGTGGCGGAGTTCTCCTCGGAGCCCGTGATGCTGGATGCCCGCGGCTCGAGCGACCCGGACGGGGAGTTCATCACCTACAAGTGGGCGCAGACGTCCGGTCCCGCCGTCGCGCTCAAGGCGGGCTCTGGCGCCACGCCGAGCTTCGTGGTGCCCGAGGTGGCCGCCGATACGCGGCTCACCTTCACGCTGGTGGTGAACGACGGCAGGGCCCAGAGCAAGACGGCCACCGTGGCGGTGATGGTGCGCAACGTCGACCGGGCCCCCGTGGCGGATGCGGGCTCGGAGCAGGTGGTGGACCCGCTGGCCACCGCGAGCCTCCACGCGACCGCGGTGGACCCGGACGGGGATGCCCTCACCTGGACGTGGCGTCAGGTGGAGGGCCCCGCGGTGGAGCTCCAGGGAGCCGACACGGCGACCCCGTCGTTCACCGCCCCCGAGGTGCGCGCGGAGACGGTGCTGCGCTTCGAGGCCATCGCCAGCGCGAACGGGCTGTCCAGCGCCCCGATGACGGCGACGGTGACGGTGCGGCACGCCAACAAGGCGCCCCAGGCCCTCCCGCGGCTGGTGGGTGACGCTCGGCCGGGGGCCCAGGTGACGCTCGACGCGTCCGCGTCCAGCGATCCGGATGGCGACGCCCTCACCTTCGGGTGGAAGCAGGTGGCGGGTCCGTCCGTCACCCTCTCCGCCTCCACGGGTGAGCAGGTGACGTTCCGCGCGCCCGAGGCGAAGCAGGCCGTGACGCTGCACTTCGAGCTCACCGCGACGGACGCTCGCGGTGGCGCCAGCACGGCGGTGCTCGGGGTGACGGTGCAGCCAGCCTCTAGCGGCTCCTCGGGTGGCTGCTCCAGCACGGGCGGCTCATCGCCAGGGCTGCTGCTCTCCCTGATGGGGCTGCTCGCGGGAGCCGTTCGTACCCGCCGACGCGCGTAGCGACATCCGTCCCCCTGTCGCGGTGGAGGGATTCGCTCCTCCGCACAGGGCGCACCGATGAAAAAAGAGGGCCGCGCCCCCTGCTTGGGAGCGCGGCCCTCGCTACTTCAGGGGAGCGTCGCCAGCCTGACTACGGCCGGGCCGGGTTCTCCTCGCCGAAGCTGGACGTCACCGAGACGGCCCAGTCCGCCATCGAGCGGGTGTTGGCGCCCTGATGGCGGAACACGCTCTGGGTGTTCTCCTCCACCACGCCCCAGTCCACCGAGACGTCGAGCGCCGTCAGCGGAGCGCTGTCGTAGGCGCAGGGCACCGGGGTGGCCGTCTCACCGCGGCAGTCCACCGGACGCCAGTGGCCCTCCTCCTGGGCGGCCCGGAGGACGACGGGGTAGTTGGGCGGACGGGCGGTGGTCATGCTCTTGTGGGAGAAGGCCACCACGTCCTGCGTGTCGCCCTGCGGATTCGCGAGGCGCAGCAGGCGGTCATTGAAGGTCGGATGGCTGCTGGTCCCCGTCACGACGTCCCACGCCCCCGGGTAGAACGTCTCGTACGTCTTCTCGTCCTTGGACAGGGTGTCATTGCCCACAGCGAGCTCGGCCGAGTTCGGACGGAAGTGGATGACGATGAGGTCGCCCGCGGCCACCGTCACGTCCGGCAGGGTCGCCAACCGGGACACGCTGGTGGCCTCCTCGGTGAGCGTGATGCCCTCGATGGCCCCTGCCGTCACGGCCTTGAGCTCGATGAGGTCGCGGTTGTTCGTCGCGGAGACGCCCGTGGTGATGTTCGGGTTCACCTCGTTGATGATGAGCAGCGCCGGCACCCGGTAGCCCTTGAAGGTGGCCGTCCCACTCACGCTGACGCCGGTGTAGCTCTTCACCGACGGGTCCACCGACAGCGCGTACTGCCTGCCGGGCTCCTGCGCGGACGTGGTGAGCACCAGGGTCTTCCCGTCGAGGGTGTAGTCCGAGGCGGTCAGCCCGCTGTCACCGAAGGTGAACTGGGCCGCCACGTCCACGACGGTGCCCGGGTCGATGCCAGGCTCGAAGGTCACCCGCAACTGCGTGGGCGACAGCGGGACCAGGGTCTGCACCTTCAGGGTGACCGCCGTTTCCGAGCAGTCCACCGAGAAGTCCGACAGCGAGAAGGCCGTCACCAGGGGCATGGGGTAATACGGCGTCTGGGGATTGGGAGTGTTGGTCGCGTCGTCGTAGCGCCACATCACGCCCGACTCGACGGAGACCCGGCAGTTCAGCCCGACACCGACGAGGTCCGCAAGCTCGGTGGGCATGCGCAGCCGCGGCCCCATGCCGCCCGTGAGCGGGGTCCCGTCCATCGCGAACTGCGCGATCTTGAAGCCAATGCCCGCCTGCTTTCCGGTGCCCGCCGTGGTGGTCACCTTGCCGGTCACCCGGACGAGCCGGCTCTCATACGTGTCGAGGTTCGCCACCGCGTCGTCGGTGACGTGCGTCACCAGGCCGCCGTCCGCCGCGAGCTTCCGCACGGGGTGGCCCGAGCTCAGCTTCTGGAAGTCGGAGATGACGCTCGCGGTGTCCAGCTTGTAATCCGCGGCGGTGTTGCCGGACTGGAGGAGCTTCGTGAGCACCTTGAAGGAGACCCGGTCCCCCACTGCCACCTGCACCGCGTCGGAGTGGCTGACGAACAACGCGGGACCTTCCGCCGTGGCCTGCACGAAGAAGCCGCGGGGCTCAGCGGTCTCCGGAGTGATGGCGGTGACGAAGGCGCCATGGAGGGACAGCGGCTCGGGCAGGTCGCCCGTGGGGGCCGCGTGGAAGGCGGCAATCTGCGCGTTCGCCTCGTCGAGCCCCGTCAGCGCCTCGCACCGCCCAGCGGCGTTGCAGCTCTGCCGCGCGGTGCACTGGCTGTTGTCGATGCACTCCACGCACTCGCCCTGCCCGTTGTCCCGAGCGGTGTCGCACAGTGGCGTCTCACCACCGCACTGCGCGCTCTCGGTGCAGCCGCACACGTTGTTGTCGCTGCACACCGGCTGGGCGCCGTTGGCGCAGTGGCTGCTCTCCAGGCACTCCACGCACACGCCCGGGGTCCCGGGCTTGCACTGCGGCGTGCCCTCGGCACACTCGGCGTTGGTGCCGCAGCCCTCGCACACGCCGAGACCGCCGTTGCCACCGGCGTTGCAGACCTGTCCCGTCAGACAGCCCTGGGCGCTGCCATCGGCGCGCTCGAGACACGTCTTGCAGCTCTTGCTGGTGATGTCACAGACAGGCGTATCACCGCCGCACTGCGCGTCGCTCAAGCACTGGACGCACACGCCACGTCCGTTGTCCGCCGCCTCGTCGCACACGGTGCCGCTGCCACACCCCGCCGCGCAGGGCGAGGCGTCGGGCACGCACTTCTCCTCGACGCACACGGACGGGGTCGCCCCCGTCGACGCACAGTCCGAAGAGGTTTCGCACTCGGGCGAGCAACCCGTCACCCCGAGGGCAACGGCCAGCACGCCGAGTGCAGCCAAGACACTTCGTTGTCTGTTCATGTTGGGTATCTCCAGGTTGGCTGCGCAATTCTCATACGCGCCGCCGCAGCAAGCGTCCATGCGCTTGGCCTCCAACGCGGCCCAGTGGATGTGTCACGCGCCGGAGTCACACCGCTTGTGCATCAGGGACCGTCGGCGAGTATTGATGGCATGCGTGGCTTTGGCGGCCCACGCAGCGGATGTCGCCGTCACTGGATGTGTTTAGATAGAGAGTGGCGCCAGACTTGTGACTCATGAAAGGCCGGAGACCCTCCAGCACGCTCTGCGTCACGGCCTGACGCGCCGCCTCCAAATGACTGCCCCATGCCGAGGCCCTACCCAGTCGGCCCCTTCTTCTGTTTCTTGGGGTCTGCCTCATCCCCCTCCTCCCAGACGGGAGGCGGTGGCGGCACGTCATCGCCATTCATGAGCTGCACCTCTTCGTTCTCTTCGGCGCTCGCAGGCTGCCTGTTGAACTTGCGCTTTTTATGGTTCGACGGCGCAACCTGTCCCGAGCCCGCGAAGGACTGCGACGACGGGGCCCCTCCACGGAAGCCCGAGTTCGAGAACGCCGCGGTCCCCCAGGCCGCTGGGCCCATCGCCTGGGTGGCGTCGTCGTCCTCCCAATCCTCGGCGACGGGGCCGGGCTTCTTGCGCTTGATTCCCTCGGAGGAAATACGGCCATCGCCGACGGCCAGGAAGTCCAGGGACTGCGACTCCTCGACGCCCTGCATCGCGTTCTCGTCCTCGACGACCAGCCCCTTCCACGCCGCGCTCGTGATGTGGACCTCTGTACAGCGCCTGCACAGCGCCTCCAGGCGCTCGCGCAGGTAATCCAGCGTCCGAGGCGCATGCTTGTCGAGCTTCCCCAACTCCGTGCCAAGAACGATGCATCCCTCATCGTCTCGTTCGAGCACGAGCCTGCGGTACTGGCCGCTCTCCACCTTCTGGGTGAGCACGGCCAGGTCCTCGTCGAACATCGCCTTGTTCTTCTCGTAGTCCTTGTCCGACAGCAGCCCCGTCTCAGGAGACGTCGCGCCGGAGAAGAGCAGCGTCCTCAGCGAGACGACGTTCGGCTGCCCCAGGACGCTCGTGCTGGAGTCATCGCCCATGGAGGCAGCCTGGCTCATCACGTCCGAGACCTCTTGCACGTGGAGGTCCGCCGCCTGCTGCCGCACCACGGCAGGCACGAGCACGTTCACCTGCGGGACGACCAGCACCGTGCCCAGGTGCTGGTTTGCCCAGCCGATGAGTTCGTCAATCTTCTTCGTCAGGTACGCCCACGTCTGGGGCGCGTTGCCCGGCAACCTGGCGACGCCCGTCCCGATGTCCACATGGCCCCGCGAGTGATTCCACGGCACCACCAGCGTGGTGTAGTTGCCGCTCTTCAGGAGTTGGACGGCCTCGGCACAGTCCTCATCGATGGCCTGCTGGTTCTTCGCGAGGTCCTTGTCCTCCATCCCCTTGCCCGGCACCCAGCACGTGCGAATCCCGAGCGCGTTCGGGTTCATCCGGATGACGGCCTGAGTGTCCGGCTGTGGGTATCGGGCCTTCTTCGCGACGGCGTTCTCCCCGAAGAGGAAGAGCGCGTGCGGGTGGTGGGTGGGGGTGTCGAACTGGAAGTAGCGCGTGTGGGGCCACTTGCAGACCGGGCCCACCGTGAGCGGAGCAGACGTGGCGGTGGCGCGCTGCGCCGACGTCGCCGCTGTCCGCGGAGACTCGACCGTCGTCGAACCAGGCTGGGGTGCCTGCCCCTCGTCGCGGCGGCGGCGTTCGCTGAGCGCTCCCAGTTCGGCGGGGAATGCGGTGGCCGCGGGAAGCGGCGCATCCGTGGGCCCCACCGCCTCGTAGTGCGCGTTGCCCAGGTTCGCCAGCCGGAGCAGGGGCCGCGCCGCGTGCCCCTCGGTGCGCGGCACGAAGTCCACCAGGTCCGTCCAGTACGAAGTCGCCCCCGTCTGGGCGAAAACCTCGAAGCGCACCTGGAACAGGTGGGACGCCGCCGCCAGCACCACGTGGTCGCCCCAGGCCCTGTCCCGGCTCATGGCCCGCAGGTACTGGCGCCAGGGGTCCATGCCCGCCACCCGACGATACGCGGGCTCCTGCGGCCAGGCCACACGGTGCCAGTCGAGCAGCAGCCCCATGTCCTGTCGGAACGTCGCCGCCGTCGAGGGCCCCACCATGCCCCCGTCGTCCAGCGACTGCCCCGCGAGCAGGTCCTCCAGGTGATTGACCACGACCTGGCGCACCTCGCGGTGGTGCGCTTCCGTGCCGAAGAACAACTGGGACAGCGAGCGGAACAGACAGTCCCCCCCGCCCGCGTTGTGAACCCGCCCCTGACGGATGGAGCCCAGGTGGGTGTCCAGCGAGATGCCCTGGCCGCCCCCCTTGTCCTTCCCTTCCTCCGACTTCAGCGCGGGCCGATGGTCCCAGTACGCCTCCGGGTCGAAGCCCGCGCTCCGCAGCGCGGCGAACGTCTCCCGCCACTGCATGGCCTCCGCCACCAGCGCGTTGGAACGGGCGTGGTCCGAAGCGGGGACCTTCTCCGCGGCGTCCAGAATCGCGCCGAGCGCCTCCGTGGCTTCGTCATCCGTGGCCTGGGACTGCTGATAGGCGGCGCACAGCGCTTCCAAATGGCCCAGCTCGGAGGACGCCGTCTCGGTGGCGACCTCCACCTCCTCCACGACCAGCGCCTCCTCGCCGCTGTAGATGAGCCGCAGGTCGGAGACGAGCGGCATGTGGTCGCTCAGCTTCTTCGCGGCGGCCATGACCGCTTCCCAGCGCGCGTCCTCCGAGCCCGTGAGCTTCACGCCCGGGGCACGCAGTTGGTCGAAGATCCGCTTGTCCTCGGGCAGCTTCGCGTCCTCCAGTTGGATGAGCCGCCAGAACGGCTGGAGGTGCTTGGGCAGCAGGTTGCCGTGGATGAAGAAGAGGCCCTTCTCCTTCTCGTCCGCGAGCGCCATGGGAAACGGGATGACGTAGACCGACGACTGCTCCAGCATCCAGCCATCCGTCCGCCGCGAGTACACGAGAATCTTGTCGTAGCCGCTCGCCCCGTAGCGCTGCTGCGGGGGCGTGATGAACGACTCGATGTGGGCCAGCACGTCCTCCGCGGACGAGAACATGGGCCGCAGCTCATGGCCCGTCGACGTCTTGAAGGGGGCGAACATCTCCGGCTGCACCCGGCTGTTGACGAAGCTTCGGAGCGTCTTGAGCGAGCCGTCCCCGAACGGATTCTCGCTGTCCACGGCCCAGCTGCCGAACTTGCTCTTGGCGATGGTCGAGAGCTGGGGCGCCATGTCGTACAGGTGGCTCGCGTCCGCCCCGGGCCCCAGCAGCGTCTGGAAGAACTGGTGGAACGACAGGCGCTCCACGCAGGTATCGATGTACGGCGTGCCATCCTTCGCGAGCTCGGCCTTGGGCCGCGCGGTGTCGATGTTCAGGTCCGAGAGGACCACGCCGAGCACCTTCTCCCGGCGCTCGTCCTTGCAGTACTGGAGGAAGGCGCGGAAGTCCGTGCCGCGCGCGCTCTTGTTGCGGTCTCCCGGCGCGGGGGGATGCCACGCCACCACGCTCACCTCGGGCGCGTTCTTCACCTGCGCCAACCGCACCGGAATCCGGATGGGCTCCCGCTTGCTGTAGAGGCTCTTGACGGGCTGCGCCTGCGCTTCCTCTTCCTCGTCCCCCATCGTGGTGTCGACATCCATCGACGGGGATTCGCCACCCGGCGAGCGCTTCGCCACGTAGGCACTGAGGTACGAGATGGCCGATTCGTCCACGTCCAGCTTGGACTTCCGCCACAGGACGCCGTACGCCTCATCCTGGGTGTAGAGCCCCTTGACGGGCTTGTCGGGCACCTCCGCGGGCCACGACGCATAGACCTCCTCACCGCGCGCCTTGCACTGGTCGTTCAGCGCATCACGGATGCGAAGGAACTCGCGCAGACCCGCGTGCGACTCCGGCGCGTCCTCCACCTCTCCCTTGCGCTCCTGGTACTCGGCGAGCTTCTTTGCGTAGACGCGCTGCAGATGCGCGTCGTTGGAGCGGTGCAGGATGTTCTCGAGGACCTGCTCCTGCTTGTCTGTGCTCTCCTTGGCGCCCAGGCCCGCGATGACCGCCAGGTAGCGGTGGAACAGGATGCCGCAGTGCTTGCGGAGGAGCTCGACGCCAAGCTTCGCCAGATCGTCCCGCTTCTCCTTCTCCTTCGCCTCCGCGCCGCCCTTCTTGGAGTCCTTCTCCTTCGGCGAGTAGCGGTTCGTGTGGGGCTGGAGCCAATCGTAGTAGCCCTCCTCCACGAGCAGCCGCACACAGAGCTGGCAGTACGCGTCCAGCTTCGCCTGCTTCTTCCCGAACACGTCGATCGACGTCGCGACGAGCGCCTCGGGCGGGTCCGCGTCGTCTTCGTCTTCCTCGTCCTTCCTCACCCGAGGCCTGCCGAAGCGCTTCACGAGGTCCGGCTCACATGCCCTCCAGGCCGCATCGAGCCTGCCCTCGAGGATGCCCAGTTTGTCCGTTTCCAACGTCCGCGAGGCCCCGCTCCACTCGATATGAGAGGGGTCCCACGCCTCGGCGTCCGCGCCCTGCTCGTCACGGGGCCAGATGGTCCGCCGCACGTGCTCCGCGAAGTGCTTCGCCAGGTCGTTGAGAAGCGCCGCCTCCTGCGCCGCGAGCTGACCGACCAGTGACTCGGAGGCGATCTTGACCCGGTAGCCCTCGGGCTCGACGAATGCCGACGCCAGGCGCATCAACACCGGGAGCTTCATCCCGCTGCTTCCGCGGCCCGCGTGCTGCTTCATCGGGGTCGGCGGCTTGGGCTCCACCAGACGAATGCCCCCCTTCTTCTTCAGCTCCAGGATGGTGACGATGTCGGCGTTCGCCGTGCGGATGACATGGGCCAGGGCGGCAATGGTCCACGGCTTGCGCACCGGGAGCGTTCCACTCGGGCCTCCGCCCAGGTCCGCGATGTTCCAAAGGAGCGTCCGCAACGGGAAGCTCGGCGGAACGACGGGCTTGTCGGAGACGGTGGTCTCCGCGCCCAGCGGAACACAGCGCTCCTCGGCGACGTCGTCGCCCATCGTGTTGGACGGTGGCGACTCCGGGGGCGTGATGTCGTCGGTGACCAGCGAGGCGCGGAGCGTCTCATCACGCATCTCGTCGCTGGAGAGTCGGTGCGGCTCCTCGTCGTCCAGGAAGTCGTCCAGGACGTCGTCGTAGTCGCCACTCTCCAGCCGCTCGACCTCGGCCTCCATCGAGCCGTGGGAGGGGGGCGTGATGGGAGGCGCCGGGACCAGCACCGCGTCGCATTCCAGGCAGCGAGGCGGCGTCACGGACAGGTCGCGCATCGTGCCGGGCGCGCAGTTGGGGCACTGCATGACGAAAGACCTCCAGTGCTACGAGCGGTGCAACAGGCCCAGCGCGGCGCAGGTCGCCTCGTCGGCCTCTCCGCTCGGAGGCAGCCCGAGCGCGTACTGGAACCACTCCACGGCCAGGCGCGTCTTCGGGCCGAACTGGCCACGCTCGCCGCCACACGAGAACCCCAGGTTCTCCAGCCGCTCCTGCAAGCCCTCCGGAGCGCTCGTCGCGCGCAGCGCCGCGAAGCGCAGCGTCACCTTGCGCTCGTCGTCGCGGCCGGGCGACACCGTCACCTCGCCCCGCGCCGCGCGTGCGGGCAGGACCTGCGCCATGCGGCCCTCCGCGTCCGTCATGCCCTCGCGCGCGGGCAACTCCTCCTCGTCGTCCAGCCACACCTTCAACAGGTAGGGCTGGTGCGCTCGGGGGTGGTGCGTGCCATCGCGCAGCACCACCACCAGTGACAGGGGAAGCCCGATGCGGTGAACCACATGCCGGAAGCCGGTCTCCACCGTCGTCCATTCATGGGCGAACGGCAGCACCTCCACGCGCGTTCCCGGAGCGGGAGCCACCTCCGGGGTGAGCGGCTGCCCCGTGCTCGCATCGATGAGCCGCGAGGGACGCACCCCCAGCTTCGCCGCCAGCACCGCGAGCGACTCCGTCCCTTCGCACGTCCAGGACAGCGGCTTCGGCCGCGAGACGGAGCCCCAGCGAGGCGCTGCGCCCGCGGCGCGCGGAGGCAGGGGAAGCCGGCCGAGCACCCGCCACAGCGCGGGCTCCACGTCGAGCAACCGGAAGCGGTAGCGCCCCTCCTCGAGCCCCTCGAACAGCGCGACGCCGTGCTCGTCGGTGCGCGTGCGCAACGCCTCGTCCGCCGCCCCCTGCGCCAGCTCCACCGCCACGCCGGACAGCGGCGTCTCGCGGTCATCGACGACGACCACCTCCACCTGTCCCTTGCCCGCCTGCAATGGGCATGGAGCAACCGCCGGGTCCTGCCGTGAAGTCGAGGAAGGGGGCATGAGGCGTTCCTGGGAGTGAAAAAGTCAGCGGCCCTCGCCGGGCGGGGCGTGGCGGAGGCGGAAGGCCGCTTCCTTCCGCTGGTTCTGCGCCGCCACGTCCTCGCGGCGGCGGCGCTCGCGCACCACGCGGTGCAGACGCGCGACGGGGTCCGAAACGGAGGCGTCATCCAGCCACGAGCGCATCCACGCGTGGCGACGCTGTGACTCGAAGTCATCCCCCAGCGACTCGGCGAGCTGCACGTACACGCGCACGTCGACGAGCGCGAAGATGCCCCGGTCCACCACCCTGCGCACCACCGGCTCGAGCCGCTCGCGGGTCCATCCAGGCTCCGCCGCCGAAGGCTCCGCGAGGAGCGCCGTGACGAGCTGCGCGACGCGGTTGTCCATCGCGGCGCTGCGCAACGAACTCATCTGCGACTCGCGAATCCGCAACAACGTTGAAACCGTCCCGATGGAGTGACGTGGGATTATTTCCGTTTCACGCGAATCAAACAAGGTTCCACGACGCGCTTCGCGCCGAGCACCACGGCCTCCTGGAATTCGTCGGATTCACGCGCGTAATACCGGAGTCCGACACCGCGCCGCGCGACGGTGCCCCCGCGCGGGTGGGCTACAACCTCGCCGCGCCTTCCTGCCTGCACGTCCGCGCCAGGACCGACGCCCCCTGGAGGAACATCCGATGACGCCCGTGGACCGGACCTGGACGTACCCCTCCGCACGCAGAGACGCGCGGAGCGGCTACACGCTGCACGGACAGCGCTTCGACGACCCCTACGCGTGGATGGAACAGCTCGACGCGCCGGAGACGCAGGCGTGGATTTCCGAGCAGGAGACCCTCACGAAATCGGTGCTCCACGCCCTCCCTGGACGCCAGGCACTGCGCGAGGCGGTCACCCGCTCCGCGCGGCAGGCACGCGGGTCCCCGCCCATCTCCGCCGGCCCGGGGGGGCGTCAGTTCCTCTGGCAGGCAGAGGCCCACGACGACAAGCTCAAGCTCCTGCTCCGGCGCCACGAAGGCGCGCCGTTGGAGACGTTGCTCGACCCCGACACGTGGGCGAGCAACGAGGTGCTCGTCTTCGCGGTCCCCTCCCCGGATGGCGCGTTCGTCGCGTTCGGCAAGGCCGTGGGAAGCGCCCACGGCGCATTGATTCACGTCCTCGAGGTCTCGACGGGGAGGCTGCTGCCGGACCGCCCCCGAGGCACCAGCCACGCCTCGGTGGCCTGGCGGCCCGATGCATCCGGGTTCTTCTACGCCGCGAACCCCGACCCCGGCGAGGTGCCCACGGGCGAAGAGGCCCACTGGAACGCCGTCTATGAGCACCGGCTGGGCTCGGGCGCACCCGCCCGGCGTGTCTTCGGTGATGACCACGAGAAGGAGTACTGGTGCACCGTCAAGGTGAGCGAGTGTGGCCGCTTCGCCGTGCTCGCGAAGTGGGACTACGTCCACGCCAACGTCATCACCCTGCTGCGCCTCGCGGACGATGCGCACCTCCCCGTGGCGACAGGCATGACCTCCCTCAATCAGGTGCAGGTCATCGGGGAGTCCCTGCTCATCCATACCGACCTCGGCGCACCACGCGGCAGGCTCTGCACCGCGCCGCTGACGGCGCCCACCCAGTGGCGGACGCTCATCCCGGAAAGCGAGCACACCCTTCAGACTGTCGCGGGCGTCGGCGGCCGGCTCTACGCCGTCTATTCACGCGCGGCGTCGCACCACGTGCGCATCCACGCCGAGGACGGCACCTGGCTGCGCGACCTGAAGCTCCCAGCCCTGGGCGCCGTGAATCGCAACGAGGGAGAGGGAATCGTCAGCGGCGTCAGCGGCCCATGGCGGGGCGACGAGGTGTGGGTGAACTTCATGTCGTACGTGCAGGCCCCCTCTGTCTATCGCTACGACTACGACGCAGACCTGCTGACGCCGCACCACGTCCCCGACGTCGGGCTCGACGCGTCCGAATACGTGACGGAGCAGGTCTGGTACCCGTCGCTCGACGGCACCCGGGTGTCCATGTTCCTCGTCCACCGGAAGGACCTGCCGCGCGACGGACAGTGGCCCGTGAGGCTGAGTGGCTACGGCGGCTTCAACATCTCCGTGGAGCCGCGCTTCACGCCGCTCCAAGCCGCCTGGCTGAAGTGCGGCGGCGTGCTGGCCTTCGCCAACGTCCGGGGCGGCGGAGAGTACGGCCGCGCCTGGCACGAGGCGGCCCTCAAGACACGCCGGCAGAACGCCTTCGACGACTTCATCGCGGCGGCGCGCTGGCTCGTCTCGGAGGGCTACACGGTACCTGCCCGGCTGGCCTCGCGAGGAAACAGCAATGGTGGGCTGCTGGTCGCCGTCACCGCCATGCAGGCACCAGCGTCCTTTGGGGCCGTCTTCTGCCGCGCGCCCACGCTCGACATGCTGCGCTTCCCGAGCTTCGGCTACCTGAGCTCCGCCACCGTCGAATACGGCTCACCCGAGGACCCGGTTGAGGGGGCCTACCTCGCGGGGTACTCGCCCTACCACAATGTCAGAGCCGGCCTCCGTTACCCCCGGATGGCCTTCGTCGCCGCGCTGAACGACCGGACCGCCCCACCCCACGACCCGCTGAAGATGGTCGCCAGACTTCAGGCGGAAGGCACGCGGGGCGGGCCCTTTCTCCTGCTCCCGCTTCGCGACTCCGGGCATGGGGGCGGCACCACCCTGACGGCGCTCATCGAGCAGGACGTCGACGAGCTCTGCTTCTACTGCGGGGCGCTCGGCGTCTCACCGGGCTGAGGCACCTGCGCCGCAGGCACCCGGTCCCAGAGGACCCCGCGCCGCTGGAGAATCCGGCGCCCGACGACGTCAAGCGCCCCCCCCCCCCGGGGATTCTTGATTCAAGAATCAACGCGCGTTATGTCGGAAATCCCTAGATTGACGGCCCTCGGGGGAGGTCTGGGGATTCGGGGCGGCCATGCCATCTGACGCATCCACCGTTAACGATTCTCGCGCCCAGTCCCAGGATTGGCGGGCGCGCACCCAGCGGAGCGTGGTCCAGCTCGTGGGATGTGTGGGCGCCTATGTCCTGCTCGCGGGGGCCAGCTATGTCTGCTTCGCCCAAAGCCTGGCGGGCGGCGTTGCGCTGGCGGTGCTCGCGGGCGTCGTGCTGGTCCGGGTCTTCATCCTCCAGCACGACTGTGCCCACCGCTCGCTCTTCCAGCGTCCGGTGACGAATGACCGGGTGGGCGTGGTGCTGGGCATGCTGACGCTGGCGCCGCACGCGTACTGGCGGGCCATGCACCTGGTCCACCACAGCACCAGCGGAGACCTCGACCGGCGCGGCGTGGGCGACATCGTGACGATGACGGCCCAGGAGTACCTGGCGCTCAAGCCCACCCAGCGCCTGCGCTACCGGCTGTACCGGCACCCCGCGGTCCTCCTGGGCGTGGGGCCCATCTTCCAGTTCCTGCTGCGCTTCCGCATGCCGGGCATCGTCGCCAAGGAGCGCAGGCCCGAGCGCCGCTCCATCCTGGTGACGAACCTGGCGCTGGTGGCCGTCCACCTCGCGTTCCTGGCGCTGGGTGACTGGCCCCGGTGGCTGGTGGTGCACCTCATCATCACCCAGGTGGCCGCGGGCCTGGGCATCTGGCTCTTCTTCGTGCAGCACCAGGTGGAGCGGCCCTACTGGGTGCCCCGGGCGCAGTGGTCCCTGAAGGGCTCGGCGCTCCAGGGCAGCAGTCACCTGGTGCTGCCGCGCGCCTTCGAGTGGCTCTTTGGCGCCATCAACCTGCACCACGTCCATCACCTGAAGCCCCAGATTCCCAACTACCTGCTGCGCGGCTACATGGAGCAGCACGGACTGGCCGAAGAGGGCGTGAAGCTGGGTCTGCGCGACTCGGTGCTCGCCTTCCGCCTCAAGGTGTACGACGAGGCCACCGGCAGGATGACGGGCTTTCCCCCTGTCCCCGCGGGCCAGGCCAGGACACCGCTGGCCTCCCCGCCCTCCATCAAGCCGACAGGTCAGCTGGGCCGGCTGCTGACCTTCTCCGGCGAGGAACGCTGAAAATGCCTGATTACGTCCATGTCCTCCTCGGACTCGTGCTGGGGTACGTCATCTCCTCGTACGTCGAGTCCTTCATGCACGAGTACGTGTCCGACGCGCGCCCGAAGGCGGTGCGCTTCTGGAACCGCGCGCCGCGGCTGTTCCGGCCGATGATCAACACGCACTTCTCCCACCACACCATCCACCACGTGAGGACTTTCCGGAGCAACCACGTGACGCAGTTCCGGAGCGAGGAGGAGAAGCAGAAGCTCACCGAGGAGCTGCTCCAGCGGGGCAAGCACGGCCGGACCATCATCAACGGCGCCTTCGCCACCCGGCTGCACGGCGAGGGCGCCTTCGTCTTCGTGGCCCCGCTGGTCATCTTCTTCCCGGTGTTCTACTTCACGCTCAAGCCCATCGCCTTCCTGGCCGGCTGCGTGACGCTGCTGTTGCCGCCCTTCATGAGCCACTTCGTCCACCCGTACCTGCACATGCCCTTCGAGGAAGGACAGCGCACGGCGCCCCGGTGGCTGGCGTGGCTGCTGCGGACCCGCTACATGCGCGCCGTCTACCGCAACCACTTCCTGCACCACCGCTATGGCGGCGTGTCCAACTTCAACCTGGTGCTGGGGGCGGACATCGTGCGGCGGCGCACCCGCGTGCTGACGGAGAAGGACCTGAGCGTCATGGCCGAGGTGGGCATGCCGCTGCCCGAAGAGGCCCCCACGCGGACCGTCCATGGCTGAGCCTGCGAACATCTTCCACGTCCCCTGGTGGCTGCGCTTCTCCCACGTGCAGACCGTGGTCCCCCACCTGGACCGGCGCCGGCACGACGTGGTCACCGAGCACATCCGCCACGAGCTGGCGGACGGTGACTTCGTGGACGTGTACTGGCTGAACCGGACGCGGCCAGGGCCCTTGTTCATCCTGCTGCCCGGCATGCAGGGCACGCAGGACTCCACCTACGTCCGAAGCCTGCTGTCGGAGCTGTCCCCGCGCGGCCTGCGCGCGGCGGTGGTGTGCCACCGGGGCGGCGCCGTGCCCAACCGGCGGGCCCCCTTCTATCACGCGGGCTTCACCGACCACCTGGCCTGGCTGGTGGGCTTCGTCCGTGAGCAGGAGCCCCACACGCCACTCTATGGCGTGGGCTTCTCTTTGGGCGGCAGCATGCTGATTCGCTACCTGGCGGAGACAGGCCACGCCAGCCACCTGTCCGCCGCGGCGGCCGTGTCCCTGACTTTCTCCCTGGGCAGCACGGCCCGGCGGGCCTGCGAAGGCATCAACCAGCTCTACCAGCTCCGCGTGTTGAACTCGTACAAGCGCGTCGCGCGGCTCAAGGCCCACCTGCCGGAGTTCGCCTCACGCGTCGGGGCGCTGAACGGGATGCGCAGCATCCAGGCCTTCGACGAGGTCTTCACCGCGCCCCTCCACGGCTTCAAGGACGCGGAGGACTACTACGAGCGGTGCAGCAGCCAGCAATTCCTGTCAGGCATCGAGGTGCCCTTCCTCGTCCTCAACGCCGAGGACGACCCGCTCGTCGCCCGGGACACGCTCCCCGACGCACGCGCGCTGCGGGAGCACGTGCGGCTGGAGCTGACGCCGCATGGCGGGCACCTGGGTTTCATGTATCAGCGTTCCTCCGGGCTGGGTTACTACCCGCCGGCCCGGCTCATCTCGTTCTTCCTGCAGGAGCCGTCCGAAGCACATGAATCTCTATCTCAGGATGTTGTGGGTCATGCTCTCCTCGCTCTGGAAGCCGGAGATGCGCGTGGACGCGCTGACGAGCACGCTGGAGCAGCGCGTCCTGCCCAATGACCTGGACCTGAACCTGCACATGAACAACGGACGGTTCCTCACCGTCTGTGACTTGAGCCGGGTCGACCTGTTCATCCGGACGGGCCTGCTGGCGCTCATGCTCAAGCAGAAGTGGGCGCCCATCATCGTGCGCCACACCATGGACTACAAAAAGCCGCTTCGCCCGTTCCAGAAGTACACGGTGTCCATGTCGATTACCCGCTGGGACGAGAAGTACTTCTATGCCACCCACCAGTTCGTCTCGCGCGGGAAGGTGGTGGCGGAGGGCGAGTCCACCGCGGTGCTGCTCGGGCGCGAGGGCGTCGTCCCGCCGGAGCAGGTGATTGAGGCCGTCACGGCCCGGCAGAACCGGACGGCGGTGGAGAGCCACTGAGCGTCCCGGGCCTGGGCCCGCTTCACGCCCAGGCCTTGCGGACCTCCGCGTAGTAGTTGCGGAAGAACGGCACCATGGCCGCGCGATTGCTGTCGACGATGGCCAGGAGCTCCGGGGGCATGACGAACTCCTCCTCCCCCAGCGCGTCGTAGAGCGAGTCCAGCATCTGCTGGTAGAAGCGCGGGAAGGCGCGGTGCCAGCCCACCTTGGGCAGCCGGATGCCGTGCTCCCACCCCATGGCCAGGTAGTGCTTGAGCGCCTCCGCGCGCGCCTCCTTCAGCGTGTAGAGGGAGATGGGCTTGCGCTCCGGCAGGAAGTCCTCGGCCACCAGGCCGCTCTGCCCGCACATCCGCCGCGCCATGTGCTGCCCCAGCAGCGGGGAGAGGAACAGCCCGTCGCGGTACGTGCCCGTGAGCAGCCACAGCCCGTCAACGGACGTCGGTCCGATGAGCGGGCACGTGTCCACGGTGACGGGCCGGTTTCCCGCCTGCCAGGCGACGAGCTGCGCGGCGCAGAGGTCCTGGTCAATCTGCTCCAGGACGCACTCCAGCAGGAAGTACATGTCGGCCGGCGTGGTGCGCAGCATCGGCCGCGCCATCAAGATGTTCGTCGCGCCGAAGTAGAGCTGGTCCCCTCCGCGGGGCATGCCATGAAGGCCACACGCGAAGGCCCGGTTCGGCGTGCGCACCACGTGCTGGAGCGACGGCCGGGGCACCTGGAGCAGCAGCGACGTCCCGCCGCCGCTGAAGATGCGGGGGATGCGCCGCGCCAGCTCCGGTAGCTCGTCGAGCACCGCCTGCGTCCCGACGCCCATGGCGAGCACCACCTGCGCGGCGCTGAGCGCGCGGCCATCCTCCAACCGCACGCCCGCCACGCGGCCCCCCTGGACGTCCAGCGCCTTGACCGCCCCGTCCACGACGGACACCTGCGGCGACTGCTCCAGCGACAGGGAGAGCGCCCGCAGCAGGCGGCTCGCGTCCACCGAGCCCTCGCGGGGAAGGAACAGCGCCTGCTTGGGCCGGCAGTCCTCCGCGGGGTTCAGGCCCGGCACCTGGTTGGGGTCCAGCAGCTCGTGCGGCTCGTCCTCGTCCTTCACCGCCTGCTGGATTGCGATGAAGTTCTCGTCCTCAATCGTCCCGGACTTGGCGTTGCTGAAGACAATGGTGCCCGCGCGGACCTGGACGTGTGCGTCCGCGGGCAGCTCGCCGTTGAGCTGCTCCAGCCACGAGGGCCAGAGGCGCGCGGCGAGCACGCCCTTGGCATGCTTCGCGCGGCCCGGCGCGGTCCGCAGCAGGGGCGCCGTCACCTCACCGTAGCACCCCAGCATCGCCCCGGCGGCGGGGGACGCTCCCGCGGGACGGCTGACGGGACCGACCACGGCGATGCGCAGACGGGGGTCCACCCGCGTCAAGGCGCGCGCGGTCGCCAGGCCCAACGCGCCGTTGCCCGCCACCACGATGTCATAGGTGTCCATTCGCTCGCTGTCCTCGGTGGCATGGAGACATGGAATAGCGCCCGCCGCATCCGGCTCGAAGCGAGCGCGAACACGGCGGGCGGAACGTCAGGGCTTCAGGCTGACCCGACGGGGGTCAGTCCTCCTTCTTGGACGTGTCGTTGACGACGTAGGGCGGCCACCACTGGCGCTCCGCGCTCGACCCACACGTCACGCTCGGCTCCTGGAGCAGGTCCTTCTCGGCCACCAGGTTCTTCACGGTCTCCAGCCACTGCGATCCGTTGTTCATGCCACGTCTCCTTGCTGCCGTGTTGGCTCTACGAGGGTACTGCGTACTAGTGAGTCGAGCCCCGAACGCAACTGTCGGCGCGCCTCGTCCGGGGCCACTCTCGCGCCGACAACCTCGAGGTAGGCCCGCTCCATGTCGGAGTACGTCCGGCCGTCGCTGAGTTCGAAAATCAGCCACGCATTCAAGTCGAGCCAGTGGATGCGCGGCGCGGCCGGTGAGAACACCATCAAGCACTCGCCCTGCTTCGACGGGCGGACCCGCAGCCCGTTCACCTTGCGGTACGCGGCCCGCGCCTGCTCACGGGCTCGGGGGCCGGCGTCCTTGAGGAAGAGCTCGCGGTCCACGGGCGCCAGGGACTCGCTCAGCCACCGGACGAAGTCGCGCCCCTGCGGGGTGAGCAGGTGGGCCCACTCCGTCAGCAACATCTCTCCCAGGTAGCGGGCGCGGTCCACCGAGCGGCCGTAGCGCGAGGCGCTGTCGTTGTTCACCACCGACATCGCATGCGGGCGAGACACGTACGCCGAGGGGTCCCCGAACCGCTCCGTCAGGGTGCGGTCCGCCGTGAGCGCGGCCGCCTTGAAGAGCGAGAGGTGCACGTAGACGTGGTAGGCGAACACCGTGCGGACGATGGACCAGCGGATGTCACGCCAGGGGACCTGAATGGTCTCCTCCGGACGGGCCGCGAGCGCCACCGAGCGCGTCGCGTCGAAGAGCTTCATGTGAAGCCCTTCGTGCAGCAGGCATCCGGCGACGTCCCAGGGGTTCCCGAGCTCCTCCAACGACAGGAAGATGGTGGAGGGCGTCAGGTCGCCCCCCGCGGCGGACAGGACGGTGCCCCCTTCGAGCCGGGCGCTGAGCAGCGCGATGGCCTCGATGTGGGTCAGCGCGCTCGCGCCCGAGTCAGGCAGCAGCAGGGAGAGCAGCTCGATGGAGTCGTTGATCTTCCGCTGCGCGGTGGCGTCCGGGCTCAAGAGCGTTCCGCCGCTCTTGGACTTCGCGCCGAAGACGCCGTCGAACGCGGCATGCAGCGCCCGGGAGTACGGGTCCGCGGGCCGGGCCACGTCCCACAGCCACTTCGGCACCTCCGAGCCCACCCGAAAGCGCGAGGGCATGCGCGACTCGCACAGGCCCAGCGGCAGCGCCTCCAGCGCACCCGGCAGCATCTCCTCCAGCGGGTGCGGCGACGCCAGGTGGCCCGCCTCCAGGCCGGAGAAGGCCTGCTCCAGCGTCAGGCGCACGAGCGGGTCGAAGAAGACGCGGCGCGCGTCGGCGTCACTGAGCGCCTCCACCGTGGACGCGGCGCGCGCCAGGGACGGGAGCCGCTCCGCGAACAACTCCACGCCAAAGCGGTAGCGGGTCAGCACCTTCGCCAGGATTCGTGGCGAGTCCCCGAACACAGGGTGCTTCGACAGCGCACGGTCAGCCGTCTGAACGACGCCCAGGACGCTCGTCACGGTGCACCTCCCTCGGCGACCTGCTCAATCATCCCGCTCGACTCCAGGCCCCTGAGCGTGGGCGCCAGCTGGGCCCAGGCGCGCTCGGCCCCGAGCCCCAGCGACGACGTGTACGAGGTGAGAACCTCTTCCTCCGTCTTGCCGTCACACAGCTCGAAGGCGAGCCACGCCGACAGGTTCAGGGTGACGATCTTCTGCGACGTGGGGTCCAGCGCGAACAGCACCTCCGACGCCGGAGAGCGGCGCAACGAGAGGTTCCGCCCCTGCCGGTAACGCACCGAGGACGGCGCCCGGCTGGAGCTGACCGGCGACGGCGTGGAGGCCGCGGCGCGCGGAGCGGTGCCGCCTGTGGTGACTCCGTCCACCAGGGGACGAACCGTGTCCCAGAGCCACGCGACGAGCTCGCGCCCGTAGGGCGTCACCCGGGGCGACAGTGGGCCCGAGAGCTGCGAGTGCAGGTACGCCAGCCGCTCCTCGGCCCGGGAGTAGGGCTTGACGTCATTCTTCACCACCGACATCGCGTGGGCCGGAGCGTCGTAGTCACGAGGCGCGCCGAACTCCGCGTAGCAGTCCGGCCCCAGGTGCTTCACCGCCTCGCGGAACACCTGCATGTGCGCGTACGCGTGGTAGGCGAAGACGCTGTTGGACAGGGCCGTCCGCCGTCCCCAGGGCAGCTCCACCGGGTCGTCATCCGTCACGATGGCGCCCGTGCGAATCAGGTCGGAGAGCTTGAGGTGAATCGCCTCATGCAGGATGTGGCCCGCCGTGTCCCACGGGTTCTCCAGCTCGTCCGGGTCGATGAAAATCATGCACGGCGTGCCGTCGCCCCCGGAGCCGGTGAGCATCCGGCCACGCGCCCCCCGGATGTTCGCCACGGCGATGCAGTGCAGGTGCAGGAAGACGCTCTGCGCCATCTGCGGCACCAGTCGCCTGAGCAGCTCACAAGCCCGCTCCAGGCCTTCCACCATGCGCGGCGTCGGACGGATGATTTCGACGCTGCTCTGGGCACCTGGCATGAACCCGGTGCGGATGCTGTCGCGCAGCAGGTCCCCGACCCGCGACGGCGTGTCCGCGAGGTCCCAGACCCAGGTGCGGCCCGAAGGGCCCACCGTGAAGTCACGCCCCATCGCCTTGCGCGCGACGGACATCCCACGGCCCTCCTCCAGCGAATCAAGGGCCTCGCCGAGCACCGCCGGGAAGGTGTCACGCACCGCCCCGACCGGCCCCGTCGTCTCCAGCTTGCTGATGGCCGTCTCCAGCGCGGCGCGCACGAGCAGGTCACCGAACAAGACATTCACGGACGCGGTGTCCAGCGCCTCGACGCGCTCCATCAGCGCCCGCAGCCGCGCGTCCTGGCGCGACAACACATCCAGGGCGAACTTGTAGCGTTCGATGACACGCAACACGATTTTCGATGAATTTCCAAACGGCTCCTGATGCTGGAACCGATGGTCGAGCTGCCGGATGACCTCAATCTGTTGCACGCTGCTCTCTCCTCGGACGACAGATTCATCAAAAAATCCGCATCCCGGCATAAACAGCATTTCGCAATTTCAAGGTACCAACCCTTGAAGCCTGTCACAAGCGCCTGACAAAGAAACAGCGTCCTGCACTCGCTATTTCCCGCGACAACCAGACAGCTATCTCTGGAAAGAAACTGTCTCAGTGAAGTAGCGAAGACGCTGTGCGTTGGCTCACCCGGAGCACCGCGCCCAGCCCCAAAGACAGCCAGCAGCGCATCGACCGCAGGAAGCAACGGGAATCAGGCATGGAGCGGTTGTCATGCCCACGGCCTCATCCTTCCTTCGCTTTCGCGCCCTCTTCTCGATTTCGGACATAAACGTCCGGGTCATGGCGCTCCATGAAGGACGCGGGCGCCCCCAATGGCTGAAAGCCGTAACGCGCATAGAGCGAATGGGCATCTCGCGTGGCGAGCAAGAACCGCCGAAGCCCTTGCAGGTCGGGATGCTCGAGCAGCGCCTCCATCATCCACTGGCCGAGGCCCCGCCCCTGGTACCGCTCCAGGACGAAGACATCACAAAGATAGGCGAAGCTCGCGCGGTCGGTGACGACGCGGGCGTAGCCCACCTGCTCACCAGAGGAATAGAGCCCGAAGACGAGCGAGTTCCGGGCGGCCCGCTCGACAGTCTCCCGGGGAATGCCCGCGGACCAGTATGAGCGGGACAGGTAGCCATGGACGACGTCCAGGTCGATGCGCGCGGGGTCGTCGGAGGCGACGAACCCGTCATCGCGGTGGACTTCGTAGGGAGTGGCCTCAGTGTGGGTGCGCATGGGCGTGACGCCATCCTACGTGCACCCGGCGTGTCGCCCGCTGTGCTGCATCCAGGGAGCAGCACAGTTCGGCGCGCGCGTCAGGGACAGGCCACCACGATTTCGTCCACCTGGGTCAGCGTGCTCGCCAACACGTGCGTGGACATCGTGAACCACAACACGTCCAGCGGCGCCCGGCGCATCATCTACGAGCGCACGGGCGCCCCGAACCAGAAGTGGGACTACCGCTGCCCCCTCCGTCACCTGACCGAGCGCCCCGGGTGCCTGGAGACGATTCAGGCACCGAGGGCCGCGCGGGCGTGACACCCTGAGGACCTCCAGCGCGCCTGGGCCGGCCAGCCCAGGCGCGCCGTCTCACCAGAGGACATGCCCATGCTCCCCTCTTTGCTTCGCACGCGCTCCCTGCTCGTGCTCGTCCCGCTGCTCCTGGCGGCGGCCCCCGCCCCCCATGCCCCGACGCAGCCTCGGCTGGAGGACGCGGTCCCCGACACCTTCACCGGCGTGGAGCGCGTGGTGGCGGTGGGGGACGTGCACGGTGACGTGGACGCCCTGAAGGAAGTCCTGCGGCTCGCCGGCCTCATCGACGCGAAGGACCGGTGGATTGGCGGAAAGACGCACCTGGTCCAGACGGGCGACGTGCCGGACCGGGGCGACCAGACGCGCGCGGCGTTCGACCTGCTCATGCGGCTGGAGCAGGAAGCGCTCGCCGCGGGCGGACGGGTCCACGCCCTGCTCGGCAACCATGAAGCCATGAACATGCTGGGCGACCTGCGCTACGTGAACCCCGGGGAGATGGCGTCGTTCGCCGACCAGAGCCCCGAGCAGGACAGCGCCGGCTCCCCCCGCGGCCTCAACGGGCACCGCGTCGCGTACAGCCTCCAGGGCCGCTACGGCCAGTGGCTGCGCAAGCACGCCGCCGTGGTGCGCATCAACGACACCCTCTTCGTGCACGGCGGCGTCGCGCCCGGCGTTCCCGGCGGAAACCTGGCCGAGCTCAACCGCTGGGTGCGTCAGGACTTCTTCCCCGACCATCCGCCCGGCGGCGCGCGGGACGCACAGGGCCCCTTGTGGTTCCGAGGCTACGCACTGGGCGAGCCGCAGGACGCCGAACCCGCGCTGGACGCGGTGCTGAAGCGTTATGGCGCCAGGCGCATGGTCATGGGGCACACCACGAACCGCGACGGCAAGGTGAAGGTGCGGTTCAACGGCAAGGCGCTGCTCATCGACACCGGGCTGAGCACCGGGTACGGGCGGAACCTCGCGGCCCTGGAGCTTCGCGGCGGCAAGGTCAACGCCCTGTACCGCGAAGGCCCCGTCACGTTGGGTTCCGAGGAGCCCTCCGCCGCGCCGGCTCGTCCCGCGGGGCCGAAGCCTCGGAAGAAATGAGCAGGCGCGTCCCGTCCATCCCGCGACTGCGAACGGACGGTGACGCAACGTGCAGTGCCTTGCACATGCAAGACGCACCATCCCTTCGCGCGGAGACAGGGCCCGGTGGTTGCATCCGGGCGGCCGCATGCGCCTTCCCCTCCCGCTCCTGGCGGCGTCCGTGCTCTTCGCCCTGCCCGCGAGGGCGGACCTCACGCTGTTCCCCGAAAGAGAGACCTGGCTGTCCGTGGGCCCCTTGTACAGCGCGGCATTCGGGGCGGACGAGCCCGGCACGGGCGTAGGCGGGGAGTTGACGCTCAATGGGTTCAAGGGCGTGGGCGCCCTGGGCCTCTTCGCGCAGGCACAAAAGATGGACCGCGGCAGCGCGCGGCTCTGCGCCGGGCTCCAGGGCACCCTGTTCTTCGGGGGGATGGAGCTGGGCGTCATGCATGAAACGGCGAGCCGGACGCGCGTGGCGACCACGGGCCTGCACGTCGCGCCCTACCTGGCCTTCGTGTTCGGCAGCCTGGGCGTGCGCTTCGGGATTCCGCTGGCCGGGGACCGGGACATCGGCCCCGGCGGCGTGGAGCGGACGCGACATGCCCGCGAGGTGGGGCTGGTGTTGACGCTCAAGCTCCCCATCGCGCTGAGCTCGCACTCCGTCTGGGGTCCCATCTTCCCCTGGAACTAGCACTCAACCCAGTGGCAGCGGCATCACGGACCCTCACGGTCGATGTTCCCTTCGAAGGAGATGTGGAGTTGGGTGACATCCACACGCGTCCGGGGTCTTCCATCCTGGGTTCACTGCTGGACGCCACGCCTCACGAACCTGTCGAGAGCGAAAACCCGTCGCCATAGGTCCGTGACGGCACAGCCACCTCTATTTCCACCGGGAGCAGTTGACGATTCCGGCCTCCGGGGAAATCGTCCCCGCGTTGGTTCCCGACTGGCAGCCACTGCCCTCTTCTGGGGAATGACGGAACAGTTCATGAATGACTACGAGTTGATTGGCTCACCGGGGTGTGGCTCGGCCATCGTGGAGATGGCGCTGCGCATCGCCGGCATCCCGCACCGCCTGACGGAGCTGCCCTACCTGGAGCCAGGCCCCGGGCGCGACCGGCTGATGAAGCTCAATCCCCTGGGGCAGGTGCCCACCCTGATTCTCCCCGATGGCGCGGTGATGACAGAGAGCGCGGCCATCATCCTGCACCTGCACGACGTCTCGCCCCAGAGCGGTCTGGTACCGGAGCCCACGGCGCCCGAGCGCGTGCGCTTCCTCAACCTCCTGCTTCGCCTCGTGGGCGCGGTGTACCCGACGTTCACGTACGCGGACGACCCGCCCAAGTGGACCCTTCCCGGTCCCGCCGCGGACCGGCTGCGCGACACCGTCATGGAACGCCGCGCCAACCTCTGGCGCGAAATCGAGGCCCAAACAGGCAAACCCCACGTGCTCGGCGAGCGCTTCAGCGCGCTGGACCTCTACGTCACCGTGATGACGCACTGGCGCCCAAACAAGCACTGGTTCACCCAGAACTGCCCCACCCTGGCAGCTGCGGCCACCCAAGCGGAGAAGAACCCGCACGTCGCCGCGGTGCTGGAGCGCCACTTCAGTTAGAGCCGTGAGGGTGCCGACCTCGCCCACCCGCAGGTCAGCCCTCCCGGCGGCCCTGGGTTCAGCCTTCTGCCCGACCCGGGGTGTGGTCCGGGTCCGGGTAGGGGTGAACCCGGTGGGGGGCGTCCTCGTCGTCGCCCTCCGCGCTCCCCGGCGTGTGGCCCGGCTCTTCCTCCATGTAGCGGCCCTGTCGCTCCTCCACCTCGTCTGGCGGCTCGGACAGCGGGCGCGGCGCTTCCAAATCTGACATGGCGATGTCCTCCTCTTGGAGAACATAGGCAGTCGTCAGTCATGCGATGGTCGCGCCCATATGACGCTCCACCGATTCCTTGGCACTGCCCGGGGGCTGCTGCGGAATGCCGTCGGCATTCCCCTGACGCTGTGCATGGCGCTCCGCCCCGGGAAGAAGGAGGCGGAACGCGCGCAACGCAACGCCGAGACGCTCATCGCGGCATGCCGCGCCTACCAGGCCCGGCACGGACAGCTCCCCGACACCCTGGAGCAGCTCGTGCCGGAGTTCCTCCCCCAGCTGCCACCCGCCAGGTTCAGCGGCCCTCACTTCGGCTTCACCTACGACGTGAGCGGCCCGGCGGACGCACGCCGTCACGTGCTGGGATGGACGGACAGGATTCCCTTCGGGCGCCCCTTCTTCGTCTTCGAGGAGGAGCGCTGGGGCTACCTCGATTGAGCGCGCCCCGGGCCCGCGAGCAGGCAGGCGGTCCCCGCTTCGCCGTGGCCGCAAGGAGCGCTCGGGGCGCGTAGCGCCTCATCCGCCGCGTGCCTACCGTTCCCGGTGCGATTCACGGACCGAAGGGAGGCTCGGGCGGTGCGCGGTGCAAGGCGTGTCGGAGTGTTGCTGTTCGGCTGGCTGGCCCTGCTCCTGGGGGCCTGTGGCCTTCCCCGGGATACCCACGGGACGCAGGAGCGCATCGTTCGAGACGGCGTGCTTCGCGCGGGGCTCGTGCGCCATGAGCCCTGGACGGGCCTCCAGGACGGCAAGCCCACGGGGCCCGAAGCCGAGGCGGTGGCGAAGCTCGCCGAACAACTGGGGGCGCGCGTGTCCTGGACGGTGGCACCGGAAGCCGAGCTGATGCACGCCCTGGAGGAGCGAGCGGTGGACGTGGTCGTCGGAGGAATCACCGCGAAGTCCCCCTGGGTGAAGCAGCTGGGCGCGGGACAGCCCTACCTCACCACCCGGATGCATGTGGGCGCGCCGCCGGGGCAGACCGTTCCGGAGTCCCTGGAAGGTGCTTCCGTCTCCGTGGCGCCGGGCAGTGGCGCCGGGCCGCGGCTTCAGGCCTGGGGTGCCCGGGTTCGCGAGGTGGAGCGGCTGCATGAAGCCCCGGGCCTCCGAGCAGCCTGGGACTGGCAGCTCGATGGATGGGGCTACGCCGCGGGCGAAGACGTGCTTCGCGAGGAGCAGCGAATCTGGGTAGTGCCCGCGGGCGAAAACCGCTGGCTGCTCACCGTGGACCGCTTCGTCGTCGACCACGCGGAGCCCATCCGGCGGCGCCTCCTCGCCTCCGCAAGAGCCGGCGAGACACCCACGGCCCCCGACGAGGACCGGCGATGAGCTGGCGCCAACGACGGCGACGCGCCGGACATGCGCGCGGCCCGGTGGACCCGGAAGACTTGCCTGACGACAAGCGCCGTCTCCTCAAGCGCGCGCAGCGGCTGGAGGCCTGGTCACTGGCGTACCTGGCGTCGGCCATCGTCGTCATCTACCTCACGCTGGGCGCGTCCCAGGCCATGAAGGCGGCGTGGCTGGAGGACCTGCTCAGCCTCATCCCGCCCATCTCCTTCCTGGTGGGCAGCAAGGTGGCGCACCGGAAGCCCTCCGCCGAATACCCCTATGGCTACCACCGCGCCGTCACCGTGGCGTACCTGGTGGGCTCGGTGGCGCTGCTCTTCATGGGGACGTGGCTGTTCGTGGAGTCCGCACTCAAGCTGGTGCGCGCCGAATACCCTTCCATCGGTACCACGCAGCTGTTCGGCCACACCCTGTGGATGGGCTGGCTGATGCTGGCGGCCCTGCTGTGGTCGGCGATTCCGTCCGTGTTGCTGGGACGGGCGAAGCTGCCACTGGCGGAGTCGCTCCACGACAAGGTGCTTCACGCCGACGCGCTGATGAACAAGGCGGACTGGCTCACCGCCGTCGCCGCCATGTTGGGCGTGCTCGGCATCGGCATGGGCTGGTGGTGGGCGGACGCGGTGGCCGCGGGGGTCATCGCGCTGGACATCGCCTGGGACGGACAGCGGCACCTGCGCACCGCGCTGGGTGACTTGATGGACCGCACGCCGCGCACGCTCGACTCGAAGCACGCCGAGCCGCTGCCGCGCCGCATTCACGAGGCCCTGTGCGGCCTGGACTGGGTAGAGGCCGCGCAGGTGCGCGTGAGAGAGGACGGACACGTCTTCTGCGCGGACGTTCGCCTGGTGCCGAAGGAGCGGGGACCGGAGCTCGTCACCCGGCTGGGCAACGCCGCCGCGGACCTCAAGCGCCTGGACTGGCGCCTGCGCGACGTGTTGCTGGTCCCTGTGGACCGGCTCGGCTGACCCCGCCCCCACGGACACACCGTCAGCGCGCTCCGACGCCCGCGTCGCCCCCTGGCTGGTCCCCGGCGGCCTCAAGATAAGCAGCCAGGGACACGGAGGTGGACGACAGCCCCCGCCAGGCGGGACGGCCAGCAGGCGGGGGGCCGTGGCGGGCTACGGCTGGGACATGGCCTGGATGACGGGCCGCGCCTTGCCCTCATCCGCGGTGATGGAGACGACGAGCCGCTGGGAGCAACCCTCGAACTCCTTCCGAAGCGACTCGGCCGTCACCGTCTGGAGCAGCGCGGGCCGGCGCGTCACCGTGTCCGGCTCGAAGCCCCGGACGCGCGCGGTCAGCAGCGCGTTCACCCAGGCCTCCGAGCTGATGAAGGAGACGGCCTGGGACGCCAGCATCCCCCTGCGAGCCCGCTCCAGCGCGTGCTCGGGCACGTCCTTCGCGAAGGACGAGAGAAGCCCCCTCACGGTGCTGACGCCTTCACCCATGCGCTGCGCATCCACCGCGCCCTCCACCACCAGGTGGGCCGCGCCGCCGCGCCCCAGCCAGGGCCGCGCGGAGAAGCCGTACGTCGCCCCCCGGCGCGAGCGCATCTCCCCCGAGGCATGATTGTGAATCAGTTCCGCCATCAACGCGTAGCGAGCCTCTGCTTCGGGCGTGGCCGTGGGCAGCCGGCAGGCCAGCTGCACCTGTGCCTGGCTCGCGCCAGGACGCGGCGAGAGCAGGACCGTCGCCGAAGACGCCGCCGGCAGCTCAGGCGCGGCCGGCGTGGCGACGGGCGCCGCCTTCCCCCGGCTCCAACCGCCGAGGTACTTGCGCGCCAGCCCCTCCACTTCCTTCACGTCGAACTCACCGGCGATGACGACCACCGTATTGGCCGGGCGATACACGTCCTTCAGCCACGCCTCGGCTTCCGTCCAGGACACCTGGGACAGGTCCGCGCTGGTGGCCTCGCGCGCAAAGGGATGCGTGCCATACAGCGCCTTCTGGAGGTGACGCTCGGCCAGGAGCTCCGGATTCGAGTCCACCGCCTGGCGCCAGGGCAGCACCTGCTCGCGGTAGAAGCGCACCACGTCCTCGGAGGTCCGCGTGGAGTCGAGCTGCTCAGCCAGCATCGCCAGCATGTTGCCGACGTTACCGGCCGTGCCGGAGATGCCGACGCGCAGGTGGTCGCGCTGGAACGACGAGGTCGAATGCAGACCCCAGTCACTGGGGCGGCCCTCGAACCAGGCCTCCCGGAAGGAGCCCCAGTTGGCCAGGTCCGCCACCCCCGACTTCGCGCCGTGGGACGAACCACCGCCCAGCGCCGCGCCGATGCGGACCACCGGGAGGCCCGGACGCGGAGCGAGCAGCACCTCCATGCCATTGTCCAGCTTGAGCACCTGCACGGGCGAATCGAGCGCCGCCGTCATGGACGGCGTCACCTGCTCGGCGGGCGTGGTCCAGGGCTCCTCGTCCGCGGACAGCGTGGCGGCCGCCGTCGCCGCGCCCGGCACCTCACCGGGACGGACGACAATCATTCGCACCCGGTCCCGCTGCAGCCACTGGTAGGAGAAGTCCGTCACCTTGCCGCCGCCGAGCCCCATCAGCGCCACCTGCGAGCGGGTGTAGGAGCGCACGTCCTGCGTGAAGTGGGTGAGCAACGCCCGGCGCTCGGTGCGGGACATGAGGTCCTCTGACTCCAGCACCATGCCCGTCACCACCTGCCGGCGCGTCGCCTGGAAGTCGAACTCGCGGCCTAGCACGGAGCCGGGCTGAATCTCCTGGACCCACGCGTTCTGCACCTGGTCCAACACCTTCCCCGCCGAACGCGTCGGGTCGTCGCCCCGGCTGAGCCGCACCCGCACCACCAGCAGCGAGGCGCGCGTCCCCGGAATCAGGTTGGTGGAGATGTCCGCGATGTCGCCGTCGTTGCGCACCGCGCCCCAGAGGTTCTGACCGAAGGTGGCGCGCACGAAGTCCTGGACCGCGCTGGCCTCGTCGAAGCCGCGCGGCAGCACCCAGGACAGATACACCTCCGGCGTGGGCACGGCGGCAGTGAAGACAGGCACCGACTTCTGGGCGGGCGTGGTGGCCGGGGCCGCGGGCTGCGCGGACAGGCGCGCCTCCAGCGCCAGGGGTGCTCCCGTGCCCACCCAGGCCTCGGGCAGGTTGGTGCGGAGCGTGGCCTCCACGGCCGCCAGGTCCACGTCACCGGCGATGACCAGCGTGACGTTGTCGGGGCGGTAGTGCGCCCGGGCGAAGCGCTGCGCGTCCGACAGGCTGAGCGCGGACAGCGACTCATGCGTCCCGGCGAGAGGACGCGCGTAGGGGTGTCCGCCGGGGAAGGCCGCGGCGTTCAACCAGCTGAAGACCTGTCCCACGTAGCCCGTCTCGTTGCGCTGGCGGAGCTCGTTGCGGACCACCTCGCGCTCCACCGCGAACACCTCCGGGCTCACACCCGCGAGCGGCGCGGCCAGGCGCTGGCCCTCCAGCTTCAAGAGGGCGGGCAGGGCCTCCTTGGGGCCCAGCGTCTCGTAGGACGTGTAATCCAAACTGGTGGAGGCGTTGTAGAAGCCCGCGCCCGACGCCTCCAGGCGCCGCCACACCGACGGCCCCCCCGCGTGGCGGGAACGGAACGCCAGGTGCTCCACGACGTGCGCCAGGCCCTCCTTGCCACTCGGGTCACTGGAGCCTCCCGCGCCCACCACCGCGACCACCGCCACCACGGGAGAGCGGGCATCCTGCTCCACCACCACGCGGAGCCCCGAGGGGAAGCGGAAGTCCCGCAGCGGGAAGGCCACGTCACGCATGACGATCTGCCCACGCTGGGGCAGCGTGGCGCACGCGCTCAGCAGCAGCGTCAGGGCGACGACGGCGGCGCGGGGCCGCCAGATGGAAGGGAGGGAGACACGCGGGCGAAACATCCAAGCTCCAAGGACGAACCCGGGAGCGGCGCGCTGGGGCACGCCCCACCGCCTCCCCCGAGCGGAAGTGAATCTCGACAGTGACGAGGCGAAGACCGTGCACGAACCGCGCTGGCCCCGGACTCAAGGCCAGACGGAGGGAATGCTCATACCATCCGACGGAAGACAGGCCAAGGGCCGGGACTTCCTGGCGCGATTGCCACCTCCAGGCACCTCCACAATCGTGGCAATCCACAACGCAACAGGACCGTCTCCGCGACGGGGGAGGCATCATGCGAGCAACGTGGATGAGTGTGGCACTGGCCGCGGTCTTCATGGGGACGGGCTGTGGCGACCTGGACCCGGGACTGAGCGGCCCCGCCGGCACGGACGAGGCGCACGGAGCGAAGTCCAGGCGCTGACCACCTGTGAAGACTGCCATGCCACCTACACCGTCTGCATTCGTCAGGCCCTTGGGGACCCCGAGGAGACGCAGGTCTGCATCGACCAGCGGCACGAGTGCGCGCTGCAGTACTGTCCGTGACCGCGCGCCGAACGCATGGCGCTGACGCGCGGGGCGGGAGGAGCGCCGCTCCCTCCGCCCGCCGTCTATCCGAGACAGGCGCGGGACAGGCTCTGTTGACCGTTCGCCATCCGCGCGCCCAGAGACATCGAGTCGCGACGGGCACATCGGGTCAGGCGGCTACATTGCGCCCCGCCCAGCACCACGCCCGTTCCGGCGTGCGCAGGCGAAAGGGAGCAACCATGGCCTTGCAGAGTGATTACCAGGACGTGCTCGACGTGGCGAAGAACGTGGGCGCCAAGGTCGAGTCGCGCGAGGAGAACGGCAAGCTCATCATCAAGGGGACGGTGGACTACGCCTGGGACCGGGACCGGATGTGGGACCAGATCAAGGCCAGACATCCGAACTGGCAGAACGAGGTCATGGTCATGCTCACCGTCACGCACGAGACGCCGTATGGCCTGTACACCGTCAAGCCGGGTGACACGCTGAGCAAGCTGGCCAAGGACATCTACGGGGACATGAAGCTGTACCCAAAGATTTTCGAGGCCAACAAGGACCAGCTCAAGGACCCGGACAAAATCAAGGTCGGGCAGGTGCTGAAGCTGCCGCCCAAGTCCATCGCCAACGCGTGACATCGAGCGAGGCCAGGGGGCACCGAGACGTGCCTCCCGGCCCCTCAAGTCAGGTGTCGCACCAGCCGGGCGGGGACCCCCGCCACGAAGCTGTTCGGCGCCACATCCTCGGTCACCACCGCTCCGGCGCCCACCACCGAGTTTTCGCCCACCGTCACGCCCGGCAATATCGTGACGGCCGCCGCAATCCAGACATTCCGCTCGAGCACGATGGGCTTCGCGACCACGGAAGCACGCCGCCTGGCGGGCTCCAGGGGATGACTCGACGTGAGGATGTTCACCTTCGGGCCAATCATGACGTCGTCAGCGATGTCGATTCCACCGATGTCCATCAGCGTGCAGCACTGGTTGATGAACACATTCCGCCCGACGCGGATGTTGACGCCATGGTCGGTATAGAACGGCGGGATGAGCGAAAACGTCCTATCGACATTCCTGCCGGTCAGCTCACTGAAGAGCGCCCTGATCTCCTCGGCATCATCGAAGGTGCGCTTGTTCAATTCCACGGCCAGGCGCATCGCTCGCCGGATGTTGCTGAACATGACCTCTGATTCAGGGGTGCCCATCAGCACCTCCCGGGGAAGGAACGGCTTCTCGCCATGCATGGAACGGTTCTCCTGGAGTCACGGCAGCCATCGAAGACGTGCGTGCCGTTGAACAGGACCCTAGCCAGTGCATCGCTGAGACATCAAACAACTTGATATCCCCTGAGACACAACCGCGGGTTGTGCCGTTCCCTGGCCCCCTCCAATCCCGTGCGGTACCCTCCCCCGACGACACGGAGCAACGGAGGCGGGGCCGCGTGGATTTCGATGGGGTGAGGACCTTCATTGCCGTCGCCGACACGGGACAGTTCCAAGAGGCGGCATCAAGGCTGTCACTGACTCAGCAAGCCGTCTCCAAGCGCATCGCCGCGCTCGAAGCCAGCCTCGGGGCCCGGTTGTTCGTCCGGACGCCACGCGGCGTTCAGCTCACCATCGACGGACAGGTGTTCCTGCCTCACGCTCGCAGCCTCGTCGAAGCGGCGGAGCGGGCAGCCGACTCCGTGCGCCCTGGCCGCCGTCGACTGCGTGTCGACGTGGTCAAGCCGAACCTCGGGAGCGCACGCATCCTTCGGGACTTCCACAGCGCTCATCCAGAAATCGAGATTGACGTCGTCACGCATCTCTTCGACGCGAAGACCGCGTTGGCCGCTGTGCGGGCCGGGACGCTTGACGCGACGTTTCGCGCCATCACCCGGCCCGCGCAACAACTGACCGACGGCGTCGTGGCGACCCGAGTTCTCGACGACGCCGTGGAACTCCTGACGAGCCATACGCACAGGCTCGCCGCAGCGACTTCGCTGACGCCGGCCGAGCTCGCGAAGCACAAGGTGTGGATGCCCTTCATCGCCCCAGGAACAGAGTGGGCCGCCTACTACGACGAGCTCGCCGCGAGATTCGGGCTCACCATCGACACCCTCGGTCCCGACTTCGGCATCGATGCGCTCCTGGAGGTGATTGCCGGCTCCTCGAGCCTGGCCACACTCGTAGGCGAACACATCCGGCTGGTGTGGCCGGCCGAGTACAACCTCCGCCGCATTCCCATCCGCAACCCGATGCTCGTGTACCCACACTCCCTGGTCTGGCGTAGCGACAACGCGCACCCCGCGCTCACGAAGCTCCGCGCCTACCTCGACGCACGAAAGGACCGCTATCGGCATCCCAAGGCGTGGTCCCCCCCATGGACGGACCGCTGAAGGCAGACACGTCGATGTGAGGCAGCCCCGAGCCCTCCTACGAGCGCTCAGCGGACCTGCGCCGGCGTCGTCACAGACGCGGGCTTCGGCAGGTCCGCGTCCTTCAGCACCTTGCCCCGCAGCTGCCGCTCCGTCGCGTCCGTGTAGCCCCGATCCACCAGCCCGCTCAAATCGAACGGCACGCCCCGGGTGCGCTCCAGCTTCTCCGCGCGCGCTTCCAGTGTCTTGGCGGCCACCTTCTCCTCGTACGCCACGCCCACCAGGATGCGGTTCGAGCTCTGCGGCACGATGAACTCATACAACTGCGTGAAGGCCACCTGCCACGTGTGCACCATGGCGTCATAGTGGCGGTTGGGCGGAAAGGCCCACACGTTGCCTACCACCGCGCCCTGGGGGCTCAGCTTCGCTCGCACCGCCGCCAGGAACTCCTGCGTGGCCAGGTGCTCGGGGATGCTGTCCGGGCCATAGGCATCCAGGAAGATGAGGTCATATGCGGGCCGCTCGGCCTCGATGAAGCGCCGGCCGTCTCCGACGTGCGCGCGCAGGAGCGTGTCCTCCCGGAAGCCGAAGTAGCGCCTGGCCACCGCCACGACATCTGGATCGATGTCCACCACGTCGATGTGCGCCCGGGGCACCACCTTGCGCAGGAACATGGGCATGGCCCCGCCCCCCAGTCCCACGATGAGGATGCGCTTGGGCGCGGGCACGTAGGCCAGCCCCACCATGGAGACCTGCGTGTAGGGCAGCACCAGGTCCAGCGGCTTGCCCGGCCGGACCACGCTCTGCAACGCCCCCGAGGCATCGAAGCCCAGGTACCGGCGCCCCTCCTCATCCTCCGTCACCGAGATGAGCGTGTAGGGCGATTCCTTCTCGTACAGGACCTTGCGGGACGCGGAGGCCGTACATGCCAGGAACACCAGCCCCACCAGCAGCAGCCGCTGGCTCACACCGCGCATGTCCATCCCTTTCTGGAACAGAGTACCAAAAAGACAGCACTTCCCTCAGGAAAAACAACAGGTTGACGCATACGGTGCAGAGGTTCACCTTGCCGCGCATGAGCCACGTCGAGGCGTCGCTGCCGGACCATGCCCGCGCCATCATCGCCGAGGAAGAGGCCTTGCTGGCCCGTGTTCAGTCCACGCTGGAGGCCGCGCGGCGCAAGTCCGCACGTGGACAGGACGCCCAGGGACTTGTCGCCCAGTTGCAGGTGCTGCGGGACGACGCCTCCACCGCGGCCGTGGCCGACCTGCCGCACATCTTCGCGCAGATGAACCAGATGCGCTCCCTCCTGGAACGCCAGGAGGGCGTGAAGCTTCCGGACCCACAGGCCCCCTACTTCGCGCACCTGCGCCTCAATGGCGAAGGCGGCCCGCGCGACTACCTGCTGGGCCGCACCACGTTCGCGGACGTGGGCGCCGGCGTGCGCGTCATCGACTGGCGCTTCGCCCCCGTGGCCCGTGTCTTCTATTGCTACGAGGAAGGCGACGACTACGAGGAGTACTTCGGTGAACGGCTCGCCGAGGGCAGCGTGGAGACGCGCCGGCTGGTCATCATCGAGCGCGGCGTATTGACGCGCATCATCTCCGGCGCGCTGGTGCTGGAGCGCCTGGCGGACGGCACATGGCGCAGCGTGAGCCGCGACTTCGCCACGCTCCAGTCGGGCGGCGCGGGGACGGCGGCGCGGCCGGAGTTCCTGGGCACCGGCAAGGGCGCGCGGCACATCGAGGATGCCTTTGGCGTCACCGCCATGCTGGACGCCGAGCAGTACGAGGCCCTCAGCACCGGTCCGGACCGGCCGCTGCTGGTGCTGGGCAGCGCGGGCAGTGGGAAGACGACCGTGGCGCTGCACCGGCTGGCGAAGCTGGCCTTCGACGACCCGAAGACGTTCCCCCAGGCCCGCATGAAGCTCATCGTCCCGGAAGAAGGGCTGGCGCGGCTGTCCCGCCGGCTGCTGGCGCCGCTGGGCCTGGGCAACGTGGCCGTGCAGACGCGGGATGCCTGGTTGCTCGCCAGCGCGCGCTCCGCCTTCAACGTGCCCGGCATCAAGCTATGGAATGACACGCCGCCGCTGGTGTCCCGGCTCAAGCGCCACCCCACCCTGCGGCGCGCGTTGGCCGCCCGGGTGGGCGTGCCAAAGACAGACGCGGGCACCACGCTGGAGCGGCTGCGCACGCGGATGACGGACGCGTACATGGACCGGCACTTCCTGGAGAGCGTCGTCACCGCCGCCAAGGGCGAGATTCCTCGCACCGCCATCGACGAGACGCTGGAGCACACGCGCCTCCAGCTCGCCACGCCGCTGTCCAAGGCGCTCAAGCACATCACCGACGCGGAGCGGCTCATCACCGTGGATGGGCGCTCCATCGAGGACGACACGCCGGACGCCATGGCCGGCACGGTGGACCTGGACGACCTGCCCGTCCTGATGTTCCTCAAGGCCCAGCACACCTCGCTGGGCCTGGAGCGGCTGGCGCATGTGGTGCTGGACGAGGCCGAGGACTTCTCCCTCTTCGAGCTCTTCGCCGTCCGCCAGCTGCTGGGCAAGGGCAAGAGCTGCACGCTGGCCGGCGACGAGATGCAGCAGACGGACGCGGGCTTCGCGGGCTGGCCCGCCGTCCTCAACGAGCTCAACATCCGCGACGCCGCCACCTGCCGGCTTCAGGTCTCCTACCGGTGCCCCCGGCCCGTGGTGGAGCTGGCGCGGCAGGTGCTGGGCGCGCAGGCCCCGGAGCAAGCCGCCACCGGCCGCGCGGGCGCTCCGGTGGGCTTCCACCACTTCCCCGACGAGGCCCAGGCGCAGCTCTTCATCGGCGAGGCGCTCCGGGACCTCGTGGCCCGCGAGCCCCACGCCTCCGTGGGTGTCATCGCCAGCAGCCCCGAGTCCGCGCAGGCCATCTACCGCGTCGTCTCCGACCAGCCCTGGGCGCGGCTGGTGAGCGACGGCGAGTTCACCTTCGAGCCCGGCGTGGACGTCACCGACGTGGGCAGCGTGAAGGGCCTGGAGTTCGACTACGTCATCCTCCCGGACGTGACGGCGCGGGCCTACCCGGTGGACGACGAGTCACGCCGCCGCCTGCACGTGGCGGTGACGCGCACCTCCCATCAGCTGTGGGTGGTGTCCTCCGGCGTCCGCTCGCACCTGCTCACGCCGGGTGGCGCGGCAGCTCCACGGTGAAGGTGGAGCCCTGGCCGGGCACGCTCTCCACGTGGATGCGGCCCTCCATGGCGTCCACAATCTGCTTCACGATCCACAGGCCCAGCCCCAGTCCGCCGTAGTGCCGCTCGCTGGCCAGCCGCTCGAAGCGCTGGAAGAGACGCGCGCGCCCCTCCGGCGGGATGCCCATGCCCTGGTCCTTCACCGACAGCCAGGCGCGCGACGCATCCGCCCCCACCCGCACCTCGATGGGGCGGCCCCTGCCGTACTTGATGGCGTTGGAGAGCAGGTTCTGCAGCACCTGCTCCAGCCGCAGCCGGTCCCAATGGCCGGTGGCGGCGTCCCTCGCATCCAGGTGCAGCGCGCAGCCCGCGCGCGCCAGGTCCTCGGTGAAGCGGGGCACCACCTCGCGGGTGAGCGCGGCCAGGTCCAGGTCCTCGCGCTCCAGCCGCAGCCGCCCCGCGGTGATGCGGGACACGTCCAGCAGCTCGCGCACCAGGCTCGACAGGCGGGAGACCTGCCGCTGCACCGCCACCACCTTCGTGGAGAGCGCCTCCGGTGACGCGGGGCCATTGCTGGCGCGCGGCTCCATGTCGCGCCGCAACGCCTGGATGTTGAGCATGAGCGAGGTCAGCGGCGTGTTGAGCTCGTGAGACGCCACGGACAGGAACGAGTCCCGGGCGCGCACGGCCTCCTGCGCCTCCGTGTAGAGCCGGCCGTTGTCCAACGAGGTGGCGGCGCGGCGGGCCAGGTCTTCCGCCAGCCGCACGTCCGCCTCCGTGTACCTGCGCCGGGACTCCGAATTGAGCAGCGTGAGCGCCCCCAGCACCCGGCCCCGGCTGATGAGCGGGACGATGATGTACGCGCTGATGCCCAGCGCCTCCACGGCCCGCCGGTACGCCGAGCTGCCCCCCTGGGTGGCGGCGAGCATGGCGGGGAAGTCCGGGGTGAACTCGGTGACGCCGGTGCGCAGCACCTTGCCGATACCCGCCGCGTCCTCCAGGCGGATGGGATAGCGCGCCTGGAACTCCTGCGCGGGCGCCACCATCTCCTGCCTGGAGAAGGCGGCGGCGGCGCGGCGCACCTGCCCGTCCGGCATGGGGAGGTCCACCGAGCACGCGTCTCCCAGGATGGGAACGGCGAGGTGGGCCATGCGCTGCAGGATGAGGTCGTGCTCCAGGGACGACGCCAGCACCTCGCTGGCCTGAGCCAGGAAGGCCGCGTGCCGCTGCGCCCGGCGCATCTCGTCGTAGAGGGCCCGAAGCGTCGCCTCCTGCTTCTTCTCCGCGCTGATGTCCCGCGAGAACAGGACGACCCGCTCATGGACGCGAAACAGCCGTTTCACGAACCAGCGGTCCTGGGGCTCGGCGTGGCATTCGAACTCGGCGGATTCGCCCGTCCGGGCCACCTGGAGGAAACGCTCCTGGAAGGAACGCTCCGTCCACTCCGGGTGCAGCTCCCAGAGCCTCCGGCCGAGCAGCTCCTGGCGCGGCCGGCCCAGGTGCCGCTCCAGGGAAGGATTCACATGGACACAGACTGCGTCCAGCGAGCAGACAACGACCGCTTCCGGCATCTGGTCCAGCAGGGCGGTATCCAGCCCGCTGGCCTCCGACCCGCCGTGGCTGGCGCCACCAGGGTCGTGTCCGGTCGAGAGTGAGTCCACGCGGTCGGTGTGAGAACGGGCCAAGGCGATGTACCTGCCGCTTAACATTTCCGCCGCGCCCACCCCACTGTCACGCGCCGGAAATCTGCAAGGCAGCCGACACTCTCTCCGCGCGGGGGAAACGCCCTTCCCCCCCCGCGGCGTGCCGCGCGCGCCCGCGGAGACACTGTCCGGAGATGAACAGTCTCCGCGCCCGTCCGGGAGCGCGCTCAGGGCGACTGGAGGCCCTGGCGCCAGGCCTCGCGGCGGCGCTCCTGGGCTTCCCGCCGGTCCAGCGCGTCCTGCTCCTGCGCCGGCAGCTCCGCCAGCCGCGTGCGGTGCATGTTGATGCTCAGCTCGTAGAGCCCGCGGTCCCGCTCCGGCAGCACGTCACCGAACCGGGACAACACCTCGGTGGAGAAGGTGATGAAGTCCTCGGACACCTGACGGCGGTGGCCGTAGTACTCACGAATCTGCTCCACCGTGGCATCGGCGGACAGCACCTTGCCGTAGAGGTCGTTCCAGCGGCGGGACTCCGCTTCGCGGCGCTCCAGCTCCGCCGGGTCCTGCGTGGGCGCGCCCATCCGCCAGTAGAGGTTGTCGGGCAGCTTCGCGCGAATCACCTGCAGGTCCACCGGGTGCACCTTGGGCGTGTTATCGTCCGGCACTTCCTCGGGCGGCCGCGTCAGGTCCAACGGCGGCGGCGTGGCCCGCGGCGGAGGCGGCGGCGTGCGCGCCCCGGAATGCGGCGCCATGGACGCGGCGCCCTGATTGACGACGGCGGGAGACTCCGGCGTCACCGGCTCCGGCTCCTGACGAAGCGCGTATACCAGCGCCGCCACCACGAGGCCCGTCGCCACCACAAGGCCGGGCAGGCCCTTTCTCCATGCATTCACGGCCATGCCGCTCCGAATACCGCGCACGGAGTGGGCGCGGCAACCTCCCACCGCGAGATAGCGCAACGCACCACATCAAATGCCGCAATGCGTCGCATCCTTGGCGCAATGCAGCACCCGCGTCCCTCTCGTCGGAAACGTGAAACAACCACAATCCTCCTGACTCGGATGCAATGCCATTGTATACACGGATTTCCCAACTAAACCTGGAGGTCCCCGAATGAAGAACCTTGTCCTGGCTGGACTCACGGCCGCCGCGCTCGTGCCCGCAGCCGCACGCGCGGAGGTGGTGATGTCCTCCATCGTCGACGTGCTGGTGGATGGTGGAAACAACTACAACTGGCAGAAGGTGGAGCTGCCGGGAACCAAGTGTGGCAATGGCTCCCAGTTCAAGTTCTGGGTGCACCGCACGGGTTCGCCCAACCTGATGTTCCTGTTCGAGGGTGGCGGCGCGTGCTGGGATTACGACACGTGTAGCGGCCGCGCGGGCGTGCTGGGCGCCGCCAATCCGAACGGCATCGCCGACGACTACATCACCCAGTTCACGGCCAAGTATGTGTCGCCGCTCGTCAACGGCGCGGACCCGGGCCTGCCGGGGCGCAGCAAGACGGACCTGGTGACGAAGGGTTGGAACATCGTCTACGTGCCGTACTGCACCGGTGACGTGCACGTGGGCAACAACGTGGCCACCTACGTCGATTCGACGGGGCAGAACCCGCCGCTGACGTGGCACCACAACGGCTACAACAACACGCTGGCGGTGGCGAACTACGCGAAGACGCAGTTCCCCAACGTCCAGAAGATGCTGATGACGGGCTACAGCGCGGGTGGCACGGCGACGTCGGCCGGCTACTACTTCCTGCGCAAGGCCATCAACCCGGAGCGTGGCTACCTGCTCAACGACTCCGGCCCCATCTTCCTGGCGCCCAACGCGAACTTCCGCTCGCGCGCGCTGCACGACAAGATTCGCCAGTCTTGGGATTTGGACTCCGTCTTCTCCCTGCTGCCGGGCACGTTCAGCCAGAGCGACTTCGGCACCATCAACCGCATGGTGGCGCAGGAGTTCCCCAACGACCAGCTGGCCTACACGGGCTACTCGCGCGACTACAACTACTCGCGCTTCTCGTATGACCGCTTCCACTCGCCCAACGACAAGGAGTCCGTGCTGGGCTACTGGAAGCAGGACCAGGACGCGCTGGTCACGGAGCTGAACAAGTACAACAACTTCAGCTACTTCATCCCGCACGAGCGCGCCATCAACTCCAGCCACTGCAGCACCATCATCACCTTCATCGGCGCGCACGCCTGCCAGCAGATGGAGAAGAAGCGCTACTGGTACGAGTACATGGAGTTCCCGTGGGGCCAGACGTACAAGTGCTACAGCGAGTTCGTGGGCATGGACACGTTCCTGTCGCGGTGGATCAACGGCAACCAGCGCGTCCGCATCTACGAGCCCGCCAACGGCTACAACGCCGAGGACCCGGGCATGCAGATTGTCGCGCCGCTCATCAACGGCGCGCTGGGCGGGTAGCCAGCCGCTGACGCCGGGCCTGGCCCGGTGACGCCACACCTGGAGCGGGACGTCGGGGATTCCCGGCGTCCCGCTTCGCCGTTTCAGGAGCCGGGCGAGTGGCGTCTCCCCTGCCGCTGGCCACGCGGCCCGCGGGGCGATAGACGAAGCCACGCCATGGACAACCTCACCCACGGACTGCTCGGGCTCGCCATTGGCGCCATGCGCCGGCCCGACGTGCGCCCCAGCGCCCCGGAGCGCGCCTCCCCCACGGACCGCGCGGTGCTGGTGGCGTCGGTGCTCGCCGCGGAGCTGCCGGACCTGGACACCCTGCTGGCGCGCGGCGACGCGGTGACGGTGGCGCTCCAGGCCCACCGGGGGCTGTCCCACGCGCTCGTCGCCGCGCCGCTGGTGGCGCTCACCGCCACGCTGGCCGCCCGCGCCTGCTTCCGCGGCGCGCGGCTTGCGCCCGTGTTCCTCACCAGCCTGGCCTCCGTCGTCTTCGCGCACCTCCTGCCCGACCTGTGGACGGGCTGGGGGACGCGGGTGCTGCTGCCCTTCTCCGACAGCCGCCTGAGCCTGGACTGGACGATGGTGGTGGACCCCTGGGTGACGCTGCCGCTGCTCGCCGGAGCCATCCTGGCCTGGCGCCGGCGCGCGGACTGGCGGCGGACGCTGCTGTGGAGCGCGGCCTGCTCCGTGGCGTACGTGGGCTTCCGCGTGGCCACCTGGGCGGTGCTGACGCAGCGGGTGGAGGCGGCCTACCCCGCCGCGCAGGCGGTGCGCGTCTTTCCCCAGCCCTTCTCCGTGAGCACGTGGCGCTACGTGGCCACGCTGCCCGGTGACGTGTTCGCCGCGGGAGAGGTCCCCCTGGCGGGTCCGCCCTCGGAGGCCCGGCGCGCGGAAGCCACCGGAAGCACGCTGCCGGAGCACGTGCAGGCCGTGCCAACGGTGCGCGAGGCGCTCGCCTGGGCCCGCTTCCCACTCGTCCACCTGGAGCCGCTGGCAGAAGGAGGCCAGAAGGTGCGCATCGCCGACCTGCGCTACCACCTGCGCGGCGAGCCGACGCTGGCCTTCGTCATCCACCTGGACGCGTCCAACGCGGTGACCCACGCGCAGTTGGAGCGCGGCGGCAGCGCCAGCGAGCTGCTGCGCAAGTGGCGCAGCGCGGACACCGCGGCGCCCTGAAGAAACACGAAGGCCCCGGCGGAAGCACGCAGCTCCCACCGGGGCCCGGACTTCAAGCCCGAGCGCCGCTCAGGTGAGGCCCGGCAGCTCCCCCGTGTAGTCGGGGTGGCCGAACGTATTCACATTCACGCCGAAGGCCCGGGCAATGGAGACCAGCAGCTTGTTGTGCGCCACGGCGCCATGCAGCGGCGTGCCGGGGCCCGTCCAGCCGCCCAGCGGGTTGGAGCCCGCGGGGCGCACGCGCAGGAAGCGGCCCATGCGGAAGCGCCCCCCCGCCCCGCCCGCGAGCACGGTGGGGACGCGCACGTTCATGTGGCCGGACGCGTCGCCCAGCTCGTTGCCCCAGTAGATGAGCGTGTTGTCCAGCGCGGTGCCGCTGCCCTCCGGGATGTTGCCCAGCTGCGTCATCAGGTAGGCCAACTGCTCGGCGTACCAGCGCTGAATCAGCACCATCTTCCCGCGGATGGTGCTCCGGCGGGGCTCATCCTGCACGTCGAGCAGGTGGGCGATGTCGTTGTGCGTGTCCTCGTGGATGCGCAGCCAGGGCATGGACGGCCCCGGAATCGTCATGGTGATGACGCGCGTCAAATCACACGCGAAGGCGCGCGCAATGAGGTCCATGTGCAGCCGCGTCAGCGCCGGCATGTTGTTGAGGTCCCCCAGGCCACCCAGGCCGTAGGACGGCGGCGCGGCGCCGCCACCGCAAGCGGTCTCGCCGGACTGCTGCTTGGGGAGCGGCGTCGGGTCCACGGCCAGCGCCCCCAGGCGCCGCTCGATGTCGCGCAGCGCCTCCAGGTGCGTCTCCAGCTTCTGGCGCTCGGCGCCCGCCAGGCGGTTGCGCAGGCGCGCGGCGTCCTTCATCAGGAAGTCCAGCAGGCTCTTGCGGCGCGCCCGGCTGCTCGCCACCTGCGCCGGGTCGGCGGTCGGCGAGGGCGCGTCACCGAAGAGGCGCTGGTACACGTTGGCCGGGTCGCGCTCGAAGGGGACGCGCGAGCCGTTCGCCGTGAAGCTGATGCTGTTGTAGACGTGCTGGCCGCCGAACTGCTCCCAGGCGTTGAGCTGCAGGGAGCGGAAGCGCGTGCCACCACCGATGTGGTTGCCCAGCACCTGGTCCAGCGAGGCGCTCTCCGGCAGGTGGTCACCGCTGCCGGTGTTGACCTTGCTGCCGGTGAGGAACGTCACCGGGCCGCCCTCATGGCCCGTCAGGCCCTGCTCGTACAGTACCTGGTAGTCCAGGCCGTCCAGCACCAGGAGCTTGTTCCTGTGCTCTTGGAGCGGCGCGAGCATGGAGTTGGGGAAGTCGAGCGTGAAGTTCGTCTCCGAGCCCTGGGGATTCCAGAGCTCCGGGAGGCAGCCGTGCGAGGTGAACAGGGCCACGAAGCGCAGCGGCGACGTGGTGCCCTGGGCATAGGCGTCGGTGGTGCCGAGCAGGTTGGCCAAGGGGAGCGCCGCCGTCGAGCCGGCCAGCGCCTGGAGCAGTGAGCGTCGGGAAAGTTCGCGGAGCATGGGGGCTACTCGGGGGAAGAGGTACGCCGGTGGACGAAATACGGGGAGCGCACGAGGCCGACGAGCGCATCGCCCATGCGCCACTCCGGGTTGGCCCGGAACATGGACCGCATGTCGGCCAGCATGTGCTCGTCGACGGGGGTCTCGTCACGTCCCATGGCGAAGCGGAAGAGCTGGAGCGGCACGCAGTCCCCCACGTCGTCGCTGGTCGCCAGCGCGCGCGCCAGCGCCGCGGCGCCCGTGAAGGGGACCGTCCCCGTGGAGAGCTCCACGGCGCCGGAGGCATCCACCGCCAGGCCGTTCTCCACCGTGCGGTGCTTGCCCAGGCCGTCGAAGTCCTCGAAGCCGAAGCCGATGGGGTCCAGGGTCCGGTGGCAGCCCGCGCACGTCGGGTTGTTGGTGTGGGCGGCGAAGCGTTCGCGCGTGGTGCGGTCCAGCACCGGCTCCGGCGGGATGATGGAGATGGTCGCCGGCGGCGGCGGCACCTCGCGGCACAGCAGGCGGTGCATGATGAACTTGCCCCGGCGGATGGGCGAGCTGGAGTCGAAGAGCGCGTAGGTGGCCAGCACGCTGGCGTGGGTGAGGATGCCCGCGCGCTCGGGCGGCAGCGACAGCCGGCCCAGCGTGCCGTCCGGCATGGAGGGCTCTTTGCCGTAGAAGTACGCCATGCGCGCGTCGGCGTAGGTGTAGTCGGCGTTGAGCAGCTCGCGGACGGAGCCGTTGCGCTCCTTCAGGATGTGGTTGATGAAGGCCTTTGTCTCCGCCTGGCTGGAGACCTTGAAGGCCGCGCTGAAGACCGGGAACACCTGGTTGTTCTTGGTGAGGTTGGCCTGGCCGGTGATGCCCAGCCACTCCTCGACGAAGCGGTACAGGTGCCGCTGCGCCGCGGGCGTGGCCAGCAGCCGGCGGGCGTGCTTCTCACGCTCGTCCGGAGAGTCGAGCTGGCCCGCCTCGGCCGCGGCCAGCAGCTCCGCGTCGGCGGGGCCTGCGGTGATGGCGAAGGCCAGCGCGGTGGCGACTTCATGCGGCGTCATCCGCACCACCCGGCTGGCGCCGGCCCCCTCCGCGCCCAGCTCGGTGCGGTACAGGAAGGAGGCAGAGGAGAAGATGCCCTGAAGCACCATGCGGGCCCCGGTGCCCGGGTCCGTCCCCCTGCTCGACTCCTGCCACAGCACCAGGAGGTCGGCGACCTCGTCGTCGGTGACGGGCCGGCGGTAGGCGTGCGAGGCGATGCCGCGGATGAACTTCTCCGCGCACTCCAGCTCCGGAACGCCCGCCGCGCACGTCCAGTCCGCGCGCAGCTGGACCTTGCCGTACTCCGCGAGGTTGTTGGCGGCCACGTCAATCTGGTCCGCCAGCAAGGACGTGACCTGCAGCCGATCATGGGTGGAGAACCCGAGGATGGTGTCCTCCGGCGCGAAGGCATACGTCATCACCAGCGGCACCGTCGTGGGGAAGATGGCGTTGACGCTGTTGTCGTACTCCGCACGCGTCATACGTCGCACACGCGTCGCCGAAGCCTCGTCGACTTCAGGAGGCGCCCCCCCTGGCGGGGTCTTGTCGGAAGAGCACGACGCTGCTGACAGCAGCAAGGCCGCGGAAACAGAGAAACGGAAGAGTCGCATACGCAAGGCACCCTCGGACCAGCCACCCCCAGATTGGCCCCCTCTGAAGTGCTGGCTGGCAGACGATTCTAACCGCTTCACCAACACGGTCCGTCACGATTCTAGCGCGGCGCTTCAGTGCCCCTGAGCGTCCAGGCGAACTGCGGGATTGCGCTGGAATTGGCTTCAAACGCCAGTGAATGCAAGGATTACGGAATATACAGGCCACACAGTCGCCTACGTTGCCGCTGTTTGTCTTCTGGGTGAGACAGGACTCTGGGTGCGCGCTCACACCGCGTTGACATCAACGCGCGCGGTGCTCCACGCCCTTCGGCCCCGCCACCACCAGGTCCGTGGTGAGGTTCAGGAACAAGCCGTGGCCCACGATTCCCGCGCGCGCGCCCAGGCTCGCGGCCAGCGCAGCGGGCGCGTCGATGGGGCCGAAGGTGCAGTCGAGCACGAGGTTGCCCTGGTCCGTGAGGAAGGGCTCGCCGCTGGCGACCTGCCGGACGGTGACGCGCGCGCCGAGCGATTCGAGGAACCGCGCCTGGGAGCGCCAGCCGAAGGACACCACCTCCACCGGCACCGGCCAGTGCGTGCCCAGCACGGGGGAGAGCTTTCCCGCATCCACCACGATGACGACGCGCCGGCTTGCTTGCGCGACGATCTTCTCGCGCAGCAGCGCGCCACCTCCGCCCTTGATGAGGGACAGGTCCGGCGCCACTTCATCCGCGCCGTCGAGGGTGACGTCCAGCTCGGGGTGCGCGTCCAGTGTCGACACGGGCACGCCCAGCGAGCGAGCCAGCGCCTCCGTGGCGCGCGAGGTGGGTACGCCCACGACGTCCAGCAACCGTCCCCGCGCGCGCAGCGCGGCCAGCCGCTGGACGACGAAGGCCGCGGTGCTGCCCGTGCCAAGCCCCACCCACATGCCCGGCTGGACGAAGCCGTCCACCGCCCATTCGGCGGCCGCTTGTTTGTAGCGGGCCTTCGCCGCGCCGTCGCCCTGCTGGCTCATGGCGGAAGCGTAGCGCGGCTTCGCGCGGTGGCCGCCTCCCTCCGCGCGCGATGTCCCGTGCTGGACGGCGAACAGCTCAGAGGAACTTGGAGTCCCACCGGGGCCCCCACGGCCCTGGCTCATCCGGCAGCGCGGCGCCATCCAGGAAGCGGTACAGCACCGCGTCGTAGCCCCCCGCGCTGGGGAAGCTGGACGTCTGCCCCAAGGTGTAGCCCACCAGATAGACGGCGCCGTCCGCCGCGACGGCCACGCCCGTGCCACGGTCCGCCGACGTGGAGCCCACCTGCCGGAAATCCAGCCACGTGCCGTGGATGTCGAAGGCGGCCAGGAACATGTCGGAGCTCCCGAGCGACGGCTCGCCGCCCATGGCGCCGGAGGTGAATCCCGCCAGGTAGACTCGGCCCTCCTTGCCCACCGCCACGGACTGCGCGTAGTCGGTGGTCGCCGTGCCAATCTGCCGCGTCCAATGCCGGTTGCCTTGGGTGTCGTACTTCACCAGCACGGCGTCATAGGAGCCCAGGCGGGTGCTCCCCTCCAGCGCGCCCGAGGTGTAGCCCGACACGTAGACGCCGCCGTCGTCCGCCACCGCGACGCCGGTGCCGAACTCGTCATGCAAGGAGCCGAGCTGACGAATCCACTGCGGCTCTCCCAGGGCGCTGTACTTCGCCAGGAACAGGTCCACCGTGTTGCCCGGGTTCGTCACGCCGTCGAAGCTGCCGTAGGTGTAGCCCGTGACGTAGACGTCCTCGTTGGGGCTCACGGCCACGCCCAGCGCCACGTCACTGCGCGCGGAGCCGTACTGGCGCAGCCAATAGGGATTGCCGCCCGTGTCGAACTTGGCCACCACCACGTCGTAGTTGCCTTGCGGCGCCGAGCCATCGAAGCGCCCCAGAGAGTAGCCACTGACGAAGACGACGTCATGCGACGCCAGCCGCGTGGCGGCGATGCCCGTGGCGTAGTCATCCGTGGCGGTGCCGAACTGCCGGACCCACTGGAAGGCCCCCTTCTCGTCGTACTTCGCCACGAACAAGTCCGTGCCACCGGCGTTCTCGTAGAAGCTGAAGCTGCCCCACGTGTAGCCCGCGACGTAGACGTTGCCGGCTTCATCCGCGGACACCGCGAGCGCGCGGTCATTCGCGGACGTTCCCAGCTGCCGCGTCCATAGCAGCGCGCCCGAGGCGTCGTACTTCGAAACGTAGGCGTCCTGCCCCCCCGCCGAGGGCTCCGCGCCGAGCTGTCCGCTGGTGTAGCCCGCCGTATAGACGGCGTCGCCGGAGGTGGTGACGGCCTGTGCCAGCTCGTCCTGCGGGCCGCCGGACTGGTGCACCCAGCTGGTGACCTGCTGCAACGGAGGCGCCTTCGCGATTGAGACCCCCGGAAGACTCAGCAGCGCCCATCCCCCCAGGACTCCGCACGCGCTCCACCGCTGCCAACCACGAACCATGGGCGACTCCTCGGGATGAATGTCTCTGCCCGCACTCTACGCAGCCGGCAGGCGTTGAGAATCCCGAACGACGACGTCCCTGATAGCGAAACATGTGACGCGACGTGTTGGCACCGCGTCACTTGAGACTGCGCGTGAAACACAAACCCGGCTACTCCGGATTAGAGGTTCCAGGTCCCGCGAACCCCGAGCATGAGCAAGCCATAGGGGCCATCACCCACCTGCTCCAGCGGCGTCTCCTGCGTGAGGTTGACGGCGGGGATGTTCACCGTCGAGGTGCCGCTGCGCGTGGTGTAGCGGGCATACGTACCCGTCAGGTATGGGCCGAACGACAGCGAATCCGACAGCCGCCACTTGCCACCCAGGGTCAGGTTCACGAACTCAGGGCCGCGCGACTGGCTGTCAATCTCCACCGTTCCGGGCGCGGGCTGGGTGATGGGACCGGAGACCTTGTTGTTGAGCAGGACCATGCCCACGCCCAGCCCCACGAAGGGGTCGAACGAGGCGTCCGGCGCGAAGTGATACTGCACGTGGGGACCGAAGCGGATTTGCGACGTGGAGCAGTCGTAGCCTTCCGGGCACGTGTACGGGTTCGTCTTCGTCAGCACGTGCGAGTACTGGCCGAACGCGCCCACGTACCAGCGCGAGTTGACGCGGTAGCCCGCCTCCAGCAGGAAGGCGATGCCACCATTGGCCGCGTCGCTGAGTTTCAGGTCGCGGACCTGCCGGTCCAACCCCGCACCCTCCCGGTAGACGTAGCCGGCGCCCACCTGGAAGCCGACGCCCACGGTGAGCTCCAGGCCCCTGCGCTCATCCCGCGCGGAGGACTCCAGCGCCTGCGCCTCCTCCTGCGCGCTCGCGCTCGTGGAGGCCAGCAGTGACACCACAGCCAGGGCCCAAGACAGCTTTCCCGTCATATACCCCTCCGTCGAGATGGGTGCTCTCGGAGCACCTCCCTGTGAGGGACTGTAGGGCGGCCCGCACACCCGGCATAAGGCGCACTGCGTCATGCGTCATGAAGCAGCCGGCCCAGCGCAGAGGACGCGGCTCGAGCACAGAGAACTGCCTGTGTCTGTCTGAAGACTGCACAATGTCGGGCATGAACGTCACGTTGGAGCATGCCCGCGCCCTGGACGCCCTCGCCCGCCACGGCACCTTCACCGCCGCGGCGGAGGCCCTGCGAAAGGGACACACGGCGGTGATGTACGCGCTGCGCACGCTCGAGGCGCAGACGGAGCTGACGCTGCTCGACCGGCGCGGCTACCGCACCCGGCTGACGCCCGCCGGGGAACGGATTCTAGAGCACTGCCGCAAGCTGCTGGCCGCCGAGCGCGAGCTGGAGGCGGCGTGCGCGGAGATTCGCGCTGGATGGGAGCCCGCGCTGCGCATCGTCTTCGATGGCATCTTCCCCGCCGAGCCCCTGCTGCGCGTGGTGAAGGAACTGCGGGCCGAGGGCGCCAGCACCCGATTCCACATCTCCGCGGAGTTCCTCTCCGGCGTGGAGGCGGCCTTCGTGCGCGAGGAGGCGAACCTGATGGTGACGCTGCTGCCGCCCACCGTGCCGGGCCTGCGCACGTACCGCCTGCCGGAGCTCAAGGCCATCCTGGTGGCCCACCGGGGCCACCCCCTGGCCCGGCGGCGAGGACCGTTGAAGGACGAGGATCTGGCCGAGCACCTGGTGCTCACGGTGCGCGGCTCGGACCCTCGGCTCCAGCTCAGCACCGGTGAGCTGGAGGCACGCTCCACGGTGCATCTCAATGACTTCGCGGCGAAGAAGGCGGCCATCCTGGAGGGGCTGGGCTTCGGATGGCTGCCCGAATACATGGCCACCCGCGAGCTGCGCCGGGGCGAGCTGAAGGCCCTGAAGCTGGCCGGTGACGCCACCCACGCGTTCCGCCCTCAGCTCCACCACCACGCGGGCATTCCCCTGGGACGGGCCGCCCGCCGAATCGTGCAAGCGCTCACGGAGACGGAATCCACCTCGTGAGTGCGCCTGGAATCAGCGCAGGGTGCGCGTGCTAGCTTCGCGCGCATCATGAAAGGCAGTGACCTCCGAGAAGGCGTCGTTCGCGTGTTGAGCCGGGATCGGCAGCGCGTTCTCGGGACAGGGTTCCTCGTCACCGAACGCCTGGTGGTGACGTGCTGGCACGTGCTCGACACGCTCAGCGACAGCGAGCGCGACGCCATCTGCCTGGAGGTGCTGCAGAGCCACGAGAAGGCCACGGCGCGGCTGCGGCTCGATGCATCGAGCCCCACGCAGGTGGCGGACCTCGCGCTGCTGGAGCTGACGCGCCCGCTCCGAGGGCCATCCACGCCGCTGCCCCTGGGCAGTGCGGAGCGGAGCGCGGACCACCGCTTCGCCACGTTCGGATTTCCACGGGGCTTCGATGACACGGGGACGTGGGCCCGCGGCACCATCGGCTACGCGACGGGGGACGGCGACTTCCGCAAGCTGCTGCTGCACGGCTCGGACATCCGGGAGGGTTTCAGCGGCGCGCCCCTCTTCGATGAGCAGACGCGGCGCGTGGTGGGTGTGGTCCGGTTCAAGGCCGTGGCCTCGGAGGCCCGGGAGGCGTACGCGACACCCACGGAGCAGCTGCTCGCGCGCTGTCCGGAGCTGCGTGCTTCGGAGGACTGCCCCTACCGGGACCTGGCGTCGTTCCGTGAATCGGACGCGCGTTTCTGGAAGGGACGCGGGCGGGTGCTGGACGAACAGCTGCTGCCGCTGCTCGCGAGGCTGCCCCGGTTCGTGGAGGTCTCCGGCCCTTCGGGCAGTGGCAAGTCGTCGCTGCTCCACGCGGGGCTGATTCCCGCGCTGCGGGACGGAACGTTCATTCCAGGCAGCCAGCACTGGGACGTCCGGGCCCTGCGCCCGGGGCTGGAGCCGTTCGCCGCGTTGGATGGCGCGGGACTGCCCGCTGGAGAGGGATTGGTCGCGCGCGTCCAGGCGTGGCGGGCCGCGAACCCGGAGCCAGGGAAGCGGCTGGTGCTGGTCATCGACGCGTTGGAGGACGTGCTCCTTCGCGGAAGCAGCACGGAGCTGGCGCAACATCAACGGTTCCTCCAGCAGCTCTCCGCGCTCGCGGATGAGTCACTGCCCGTGACGTGCGTGGTGGCGCTGCGCGAGGGCTTCGACGCGGTGCTGTCCGAGCGCGCGCCGAGGCTGCGCACCTTGCTCGGTGAGCACCGGGTGCAGATGCCATCGGTGCTGACGCCCTCGGAGCTGCGGGACATCATCGTCAGCCCGGCCCGGGAGGTGGGCCTGCGCTTCGACCCACCCGAGGTGGTGGACTCCATCACCCTGGCCGCGCAGGAGGAGTTCCGCGTGGAGTCCGGCGCGGGCGCTCGCGTCACCGTGCTTCCGTTGCTGGAGGTCGCGCTGACGCAGCTGTGGCAGGCGTCGCGGGATGGCGCGATGACCTTGGAGGCCTTCAACGCCAGCGCGGGGCTGCTCGGTTCGCTGGCGCGCTGGGCGGACAGTGTCTACGAACCGCTGAAGCCCTCGGAGCGCCGGCTGGCGGACCGGCTGTTGCTGGAGCTGGTGCAGTTGGGTGAGGCGGACAGCGGCCTGGAGGACAAGGGGCGCCGAGTGCCGCTGGAGGTGCTGCGCGGGCGCCTGGGTGAGCAGGCCGAGGTGGACGCGGTGCTCCAGGTGCTCGTCAACGGACGGCTCCTGGTGACGGCCCAGGACGGGCACCGGCAACGGGAGACGGTGGAGCTGATTCACGACGCGCTCCTCACGCACTGGCAGCGCTTCGTGAAGCTGCGCACCGAGGACCGGGCCTTCCGCCGGTGGCACGAAGCCGTGCAGGCCGACGCGGAGCGCTGGTGGGAAGCGGAGCGCGCGCAGCAGCGCCAGGAGGCCGAGCACCGGCTGCTGCGAGGCGAGGCGCTCACCCACGCGCAGGCGATGGTCACTCGCCATCCGCAGCAAACGAGCGCGCTGGCCCAACGGTATGTCCTGCGCGGCCAGGAAGCGGAGCGGCGCCGGTACGGGCGAACGCGGCGAAACCTGTGGCTCGCCCTGGGTGCCTCCGTCAGCGCGCTGCTGGGCGTGAGCGGGTTCTACCTCCGGGCGGTGGATTCCGAGAAGCAGGCCGTGGCCGCGAAGGATGCGGCTGAGATTGCCGTGGCCGCCGAAGCCGCGACCTCGAAGCAGCTCTCCCTGCAGTTGCGCATCTCCCAGGCCGACTCCGTGGTGAGCCTGTCGCGGAGCCCTGGCCGCGAGGTGGAGGCGCTCACGCAGGCCATCCAACTCGCGGGAAACCCACCGACAGGCGCGGACCCCGCCCAGGACGAAGTGACCGAAGCGCTGACCGAGGCCATCGCCGCGTTCCTCTACTCGGCCCCCTTGTCCACGGAGCTCGAGGCGCGCACCGTCGGCGCGTTCTCTCCAGACTCACGTCATCTCCTCACACGAGGCGTCGTGCTGACTCCATCCATGCGGTTCGTCAGCCGGCTCTGGGATGTCCGCACCGCCAGCCTGCTGCGCGAGTTCGAGTCCACCGACCTGTGCCCGAAAGGCGCGCTCGTGGAATGCACGGACGCGCTGTACGCCGACATTTCAGGGGAGGACACCCACGCCTTTGGCTTCTCGCCTGGGGATGGAACGCTCTGGCTGGGAGGGCGCCGAGGCACCCTGTTCAGGTGGAGCCACCCGGGCGCTGTGCCCTCCATTCCGGATGCCCACCAGGACAGGATTACAGCCATCTCGTTCTCGGACAGCGGCGACCGCGTGCTGTCCGCCAGCCGCGACCGCAGGGTGAAGCTCTGGGATGCGAACACCGGACGGACACTGCGCGAGCTGACCTTCCAGGAGCCCTGCACCCAGGCCGTGCTGTCGGGCGACTCGCGTTACGCATGGGTGGGCGGCGAAGAACACACGTGCCTCTATGACCTGACCTCCGATGTGCGCCTCATCCGGTGCATCACGACGCATGACCCAGGCCCCTCGGTCGCCTTCTCCCCTTCGAGCAGGCTTGCCGTACTCGGCGACCGGCGCGGCGATGCCAGCCTCCGTCTGCTGGAGCTGCCCTCGGGCCAGGACCTTCATCGCCCGCTCACGAAACTCGAAGGGCACGCGCTCATGCCGTCCTTCGAAGACGAATGCAGCCTCTCGGCCTTCGACGACATCTTCTCCTCGGCGCTCACCGTGCGCTTCTGTGACAGAGGGACTGGCAACGCCACCGGAAGCGCGGCGTCCCCCCGGGCGCGGACACGCTGGACGCCCATTCCCCTCCATGGACGCCTCTTCGAGAACGGGCGGCGCGCCGTCGAGTTCGCCGAAAATCCCGTGAGCCCCCATCCCTTCATCCGGGTTCCCCAGGCAACCCTGCGCTGGATGTTCCGCCAGGGGCCTTTGGAATCCCGGGCGGAGCGAGCCCTGGTCGCGCCGGATGGACGCACGCTCCTCGTCCAGGCCGAACCCGGCCTCACGCGGAAGAGCATCGATATCTCCACCTGGAGCGAGTACGTGCCGGGCGGCTTCGCGGTGTCCAAGGACCTGCGCTGGATGGTGGTGAGGGAGCCGCAAAGCAGCCAGCTCTCACTCGTTGACAGGGAGACCTCGAGCCAGACAGCACTGGGCGCGTGTGACGTCAAAGACGTGTATCCGCCCCTGGAGGGCGCCTTCTCTCGGGACGGCCAGCTCCTCGCCGTCCGCTGCGGCGTGAAGGTCCGGTTCTGGGACGTGGCGCAGGCGAGTCGTGGACCGCGCACACAGCCGCCGCCCATCGAAGCAGGAATCCACCTGACCTCGCTCCCCGCGCACTGGCGATGGCGACACGTCACCCCCACGGAGGACACCGCCACCGAGAGCTTCCTGGCGTCGCCTCGCACCCGTGCGCACCTCCAGCGGACCGAGGTGCCTGGCGAGGGCGCGTGTCAGACACAGAGGTCGTTCTCCCAGAGCGCCCTCGTCGAGTTCGCCCCCAGCGGCAGATACTTCGCGATTGAGGACGAGCGCTCCGTCTACCTGGGCTCCGCCCGAGACTGCCAGCTGACGCGGGAAGCGCCTCTGGCCACCTCGGCGATGACATCCCAGGGCGCCTCGTTTTCACCGGACGGCGAGCGTTTCGTCACCATCTCCAACGTGCCCGAGTCCTCCGCGCTCTGGGAGAGCGCCACGGGGACGAAGCTGGCGCCACTGCCCACGAGCCTGGGAGCCGCCGTCATGGCGTTCTCACCGGACTCCAAGTACTTCGCGGTCGCCAACCACCCCGACGTCTACTGGATGGGACAGGCCTACCTCTTCGACGCCACCAACGGCGAGAAGAAGCCCCTGGCGGCCATCGACGGCAAGGTCAAGGCGCTCTCCTTCTCTCCGGATACGTCCCGGCTCGTCGCGGTGACAGACGATGCCATCCACCTGCTCGACCCGAACTCAGGCGCGCTCGTGCGCAGAATCGACGTGCGCACGGATATCCACGTGAAGGTCCGCCATGCCCAAGCGCGCTTCGGTGTCTCGGACACGTCGGGCAAGCTCCACTTCTGGCGAACCTCCGATGGCCGGCACGTGGCTGAGTTGCACCAGGGCTCCCGCTCCGGCCTGGAGATGGTGCCCGATGAGACGGGCACGCGCGTCGCCACCTTCGACTCGGACGGTGCCTATGTCTTCTCGCTCCGGCCGGACGACCTGCTGCGACAGGCCTGCACGCTCATGCGCGGACGGCGCGAGTACGCACCGGTCCAGTCCATCTGCGACACCTTCCTTCTCCCAGCGGTCCCCCTGGCGGACCTGCCGACGCCGTGAGGCACGACGTCTCCATGAGCGCCACCCAGCAAGACCGTGAGCCGTTGCACCTGGCACGCCGCACCCTCCGCGACCTGCCGAAGGTCCGCGAGGCACTGCACCCCGAGGGTGTGGAGGCGCTCGTCGCCACGCACTTCCCCCCCTCCTGGCGCGTGCCCACCTCCGTCGTCGGCAAGGTGACTGCCGATGCTCTCCGCGACGAGCTACGTGACTTGCTGACGACGGGCGCTCAGGTCCTGGCACGGCTGGAGCACTCAGGGGAAGACTCACCCCTCTCCGAAACCGAGCGAACGGCGCTGGAAACGGTCGTCGCCTTCTTCGGGCGCCCTGCCCTCGCCATCCGGAACGGCAGCTTCGGTGCGCCGCCCGTGGGGTGGGAGATGTTGGAGCAACACCGCGAGGACATCGAGCGGACCATCGACGCCACCGGACGCATCGAGTTGGCCGGAAGCGGCATGCTCGGCACGGGCTTCCTGGTGACCGATACGCTGGTGATGACCAACCGTCACGTCGCGCAGCACTTCTGTCGGCAGGCGACGGACAGGTGGGTGCTGCGGCTCGGCGTGGTGCCTCGGGTGGACTGGCTGGGGGAGCACCAGCGCGATGCCCAGGCCACCTTCCCCATCCAAGGCGTCGCGGCGGTTCACGCCGTGCATGACCTGGCGCTGCTGCGACTGGGCGAGCCCAAGGGGGCGGTGCTTCGTCCCGCCCCGCTGCGGCTCGCCACTCAAGCACCGGACGCGACGGACTCCCGCGCCTTGTACTGCGTGGGCTACCCCATGAAGGACCACAGCCGGACGCCGCCCGAGGTGCTGCTGCGCATCTTCGCGGATGCCTTCGGCGTGAAGCGGCTCCAGCCCGGCGAGCTGCTCTCGCTCGACCCGGCCCGGCAGCAGCTCTCCCATGACTGCTCCACGTTGGGCGGCAGCTCCGGCTCGCCCATCGTCGACTTGGAGACGCACGCAGTGCTCGGCCTGCACTTCGGTGGCACCCGGCAGGAGAACCACGCCGTCGCGCTGTGGCAACTGGCGGACGACCCGCTGCTGAGCCGCGCGGGCGTCCGCTTCGCCTCGCCGTGAGGACCGTTACTGCGTCACCACGCCGCAGTCGCCCGTCATGTTGGTGGCCGGCTGTCCATTCACCGTGTTGCCAGTGAAGACGTTGTCGCGGGTGATGACCAGCTCCCCCGTATTCGACCCGCGGTTGCAGGTGATGACACCTCCGGCCCCGCCCCGGTTGTTCACGAAGCGGTTGCCTCGCATGACGACGGTCCGCGTCCCGCCGATGTCCTCCAACTGGACGGCCGCGCCAGGGCCCAGCGGGATGAAGTTGCCGTCGAACACGTTGCCCTCCAGCAGGTCATTGTCCGGCTGGAAGTAGTGGATGGCGGCACCACCGCCCAGGTCAAAGATGCCCTGGGGGTTGGGCCACGTGAGGATGGGCCGCTCCCAGAGGTCGCTCGTCAGCGAGCCGCCGAAGGCCTGCACGAAGTTGCCCCGGAACGTGTTGCCACGCAGCACCGTGTTGCGACCGTGGGTGATGCACACCGCGCCACCGCCGGCCATCGAGGAGGTGCCCGGCTGCGCGAAGCGGTCGATTTCACGGATGCGGTTGTTCTCGAAGACGGTGTTTTCCACTCGCGAACCGTCGGTGAACATCAGGTCCAACGCGCCGCAGTTGGCGGAGGACTCGTTGTCACGGAACACCGAATCCGTAATCGTCACCGCGCCCGGGTAGTAGACCCACAGCGCGGCACGCGTCCAATCGCGGTCGCTGTTGTATTGGTTCTTGCGCACCTTCTCGAAAATCATGTGCTCGAACACCGGGTCACCCGAGCCCACGGAGTTGGCGCCGTAGAAGTTCATCCCCCACCAGCCATGGGGGTTGGTGGACGTCAGCAGCACGGGCGCATCCGCCGTTCCCCGGACCTGGATGGCGCCGTACACGCGGACCTCCACGCGGCCCGCCTGGTGGTTCATCACATTGTCCGGGGCGTCCGAATCCACGTCCCGCTCCGACACCTCCGGCCGGCCACGGAAGTCCAGGATGACGCCCGGCCCCACCGTCAGCACCTGTCCGCGGGGAATGGTGACGACCCCGTCTGAATCCCCCTCCACCCGGTACGGCGAGCCCTCCACCGTGAGCCGTCCCGTCAACGTCCCCCTGACAATCGTGCCGCCATCCTCGGGGACCTCGATGTCCGGCCCCGCGTCCGGCGTGCCCGCATCGGTGCCACTGTCTGGCGTGCCCGCGTCGTCTCCGGGAGAGGGCCTGTCATCGGGCCCCGACGAACAGGCAGCAAGCACCAGGACCACGGGGAGCGCGAACAGCGAGCGCGGGAGGCGGGAGGCTTTCATGTCCCGTCGCGCTAACACGCGCTGCTGGCGGCTCGCAAACCGGGTCCGCACGACCCGCGGACTCATCGCTGGGAGGGACGCGGGTGCCCTGTTACAAGCGCGCGCATGGCGAAAGACGTCCTCGTACTCTCATACTCGGGCTGTGGCACCTGCAAGAAAGCGCTGAAGTGGTTGCAGGAGCAGGGTATTGCCCACCAGGTGCGCCCCATCGTCGAGATGCCGCCCACCGTGGCGGAGCTGAAGCAATGGATTGCTCGCAGCGGCGTCTCCGTCCGCAAGTGGCTCAACACCAGCGGCCAGAGCTACCGCGCGCTCGGCAAGGCGAAGGTGGATGCCGCCAGCGACGCGGAGCTGGTCGAGTGGCTGGCCGCGGATGGGAAGCTGGTGAAGCGCCCCGTGCTCGTCACCGGTGACACCGTCCTCGTGGGCTTCAAGCCCGAGGCCTACGAGCAGCACTTCGCCTCGCGCGGCTAAGCCCCGCCAGCAAGGCAGGCGACCTGGCGAGCCCTCGGCGGGGCGCCTCTCGCCGACCGGGGCGTCGAGTGAAGACTTCATGTCTTCTCATGGAGACCGGCTCACGACGTCCGCTCGGCGAGATTCTCCTGGAGCAGGGAGTGCTCAACCGCGCCCAGCTCCGGGTGGGATTGGTGCATCACCATGAGGTGCATGTCCCGCTCGGGCGGGCGCTGGTGCGAGAGGGCCTCTGCTCCGAAGCCGATGTGCTTCGCGGACTCGCCGAGCAGTTCGGCGTGGACGCGGTGGACCTGGAACGGACCCCACCAGACACCCGGCTGCTGGACCACATCCCCGCTCGCGTGGCGCGCCAGTATCGGGTCGTCCCGCTGCGCATCGATAAGGTGCTGCTGGACCAGGGTGAGCGGGAAGTGCTCCACATCGCGCTGCCCGCCCCCGTGTCGCTGGATGCGGTGGACGCCGTCCGCGCCGTGTCCGGAATGCCACGCGTCGAAGCGCACATCGCCGCGGACGCGGCGCTGGCCCGTGCGCTGGCCGGCCTCTATGGCATCGAGACGCCCGCCGAGCCGCCCGCGCCCCCCCCACTCGCGCCCGGGGGCCCCCTGCTGCTCTATGGCTGGCCGCCCGTCACGGCGGTGCTCATCACCCGGCTGCTGGCGAGGAACGGCCTCCAGGCCCGCACCGCCACCCCCTTGGAGGTGCTGCACACCGGGCCGGAGGACGTCGTGCTCGCGCCCCTCCAGGCCATGGAGGGCCTGCTGGCCGGGGAGGTCCGCATCCAGGGCGCCCTCATCGTCCACGGCAGCGACGACGAGAGCTTCGACCGGGTCCGCGAGCTCGGCGCACGCGGCTTCCTGGCCAGCCCCCGGGACGAGGAGCTCCTACTGCGCGCCGTCCGCCGGCTGAGGCCCCACCCCGGCTCGCCCGACTCGGCCCCACCCTCGCACTGAATCCCACCTGGACGCCCGTGGAGCTCGATTCGCGCGCGCAGTGGGACGAAGGCTCACTCCGTCATCTCGACCTGGCGCTGGCCCTGGCGGACAACGACAAGGTCCAGGCGCTCACGCACGCCAGGCGAGCACCCACCGCGACATCCGCGAGCAGGCCGAGCGGCTCATCACCGCCCTGGGCCCGCGCTGATGCGGCCTTCGCCGCGCCGCTAGCCCTGCTGGAGCAGGCCCAGCACGCCCAGCACCTCGGGGTACACCTTGTTGGCGAAGTAACGGCCGCCCGCGACGGTGAAGTGCACGCCGTCCGCCATGCGCAGGCGCATGGGCTTGCGGAAGCCATCCACGTGGGCCTGACGCAGCGCCCGCCCCTTCGCGTCGGTGAAGAAGGGGCGCGTGTCCAGGTGCACCGCATCCTCCCGGGAGGAGATGACCTCGCGCTGGAGGGCGCGGATGATGCGCAGCTTCTGCTCGAAGCGCTTGAGCCCCGTGGCCGGCAGCTCCAACCAGACAATCTTCCGGCCGGGCGAGGAGAGCACGGTCAGGAAGTCATTGATGCGCTGACGGTAGGCGGCCTCCCACCCCGCATGTCCCCAGTGGATGGCCTTGCCCCCCTGGGTGTCCTGGAGCGACTGCCCGTCGTTGCCCCCGAGGATGACGACGACGACGTCCGGCTGGTGACGCTCCACCTCCTCGCGGCCCACGTCCATCCAATCGAAGAAGTCCGGACGGGCCAGGCCCGTGGAGGACTTGGCGCGGCGGGCCGACTGGATGCGCGGGTGCGCGTCCAACTGGGCCTGGAGGTACTCCCCGAAGCCGGTGGCGATGAGGCTGTCCCCCAGCAGCAACACCTTGTGCTTGCGCGCCACTTCGGGCGACGGAGCGGGGGCCTCCGGTGCCGCGGCGGGCGGCGGCACGGCCGTGGGCGCCACGGCGGAGGGCGACGGCTCCTGCACGGAAGCAGCGGGCGCGGGCGTCGCGGAGACAACGAAGAGGGTGACGAGCAATCGCGTGAGACGGTTCTGCATTGGCGCCCGAAAGGTAGCGATCCCCGCGCCATCCGTACATCCCCTTGTCGGCCCGACAGAGCCCCGCCCCCCCCTGCCGGACTGCGTCAGGCGGCGCTGCTCTCCAATTCGGGCGCCGCCGCCGCGTCCAGGGCCGCCAACCAGGGCCGCAGGAGCCCCGCGCACGCCTCCGGGTGCGTGAAGTAGGGCACATGCCCCGCGCCCCGCAGCAGGTGCCGGGGCGTTCCCGGCGGCAGCGACGCGGCCAGGCGCTCCACCGTGGACGGCGGCACCAGCACGTCCCGCGTCCCCTGGATACAGAGGCAGGACACGGGCAGCCTGCGCAGCTCCGGTGGGGGCGCCTCGCCCCGGATGGCCAGGGCGCGATGCCAGGTGGAGCTGCGCTCCAGCGCCGTGGTGGGCACGACTTCGGGCACACGGGAGAATGACACCGGCGTCCAGGCCGCGAGCCCCGCCGCCACCGCGCCCGGCCGGGCCCACCGGGCGATGGGGCCCATCATGCCAATGGCGAGCCCGCGCACGCCCAGGTGCTCCGTGCGGGTAAAGGCGCCCAGGAAGGCCACGCCTCGCGCCGCGCCAGCCGCCGCCAGGTGCGCGGCCACCATGCCTCCGAAGGAGCTGGCTACCACCGCGTCCACCGCCCCCACGGCGCGCAGCACCTGCCGCGCCAAGGCGCCCGCGCCGCACGCGGCCGCCTCACCTTCGGGGTACTCCACCAGGATGGGACGGGCCCAGGGCAACAACTGGTGGGCCAGCGCCTGGAAGCCGGTGCCACGCGCGCCCAGTCCGGGCAGCAGCAGCACCCGAGGCCCCCGCCCCTGCCCCCACTCCATCCACTGGACCTCTCGACGCATGCCTCTCCTTCGCGGGACGCGGCGAGGAACACCGCCAGTGCGCCGGTTCTGCCCGGCCCGTCCGCCAGCATGCCCGGCGGGCGGGCCGCGATGCCAGTGAGGCGCTCAGGCCCCCAGGGTGCGCAGCGCGGGGACGCGGCCCAGCCCCAGGAAGGCACGCGTGCGCTCATGGTGTGGATTGGCGAGCACCCGGGCGGGCGGGCCCTCTTCGATGATGTGCCCGCCGTGGAGCACCAACACGCGCGAGGCCAACTCGTACGCGAAGCGCATCTCGTGGGTCACCGCCACCAGGGTGAGGCCGTCCGCGAGCAGTTGCTCCAACAAATCAATCAGCGCCCCCACCCGCTCCGGATCCAACGCGCTGGTGGGCTCGTCCATCAGCAGCACCTCCGGCTCCATGGCCAGGGCCCGGGCAATGGCCACCCGCTGCTGCTCGCCGCCGGAGAGCTCGGAGGGGTACGCGTCCTCGCGGTGGGACAAGCCGACCTTCGCCAACAACGCCCGGCCCCGCTCGTTGGCCTCTGGCCGGCCCATGCCCTTCACGTGCATGGGGGCCTCCGTCACATTGCCCAACGCCGTGCGATGCGCGAACAGGTGCCACTGCTGGAAGACGAAGCCGACGCGGCGGCGGATGCGGCGCACCTTCTCGCCCTGCGCGCGGACATCGCCTGGGACCAGCGTGTCCGGCCCCACGCGCACCACGCCCGCGTCGAAGGACTCCAGCCCGTTGAGGCACCGCAGCAGCGTGCTCTTGCCTCCACCGGAGGGGCCCACCAACGCCGTCACCTCGCCCGGGGAGAAGACGGCGTTGATGCCCTCCAGCACCGGCCGCCCCTCGTAGCGCTTGCTCAGCTTCTCGACTTCAATCATCCGCGCTCCAGCCTCGCTTCCAGGTGCCTCGCCAGCCGGGACAAGGGATAGCTCATTGCCAGGTACATCAATGCGCACAACGCGCCAGGTATCAGCCAGCTTCGAACATCCACCGCGGTAATCGTCATCCGCTTCGTGAGCTCCACCACGGAGATGACAGATACCAAGGAGCTGTCCTTGAGCAGCGCGATGAAGTCGTTCGCCACCCCCGGCAGCGCCACGCGGAAGGCCTGGGGGAGGATGACCCGCCGCAGCGCCAGCCGCAGGGGCATGCCCAGGGCCATCGCCGCCTCCAGCTGTCCTCGCGGCACGGCCAGCACGCCCGCGCGGTAGACCTCCGACTCGTAGGCCGCGTAGTTCAAGCCCAGCCCGAGGATGGCCGCGCTGATGGGGTCCAACCGGAGCACTCCGGCCAGCCCGTAGTAGAGGACGTAGAGCTGAAGCAGCACCGGCGTGCCGCGAAACAACTCCACGTAGCCGGTGGACAGCCGGGCCGCCCAGCCAGGCCCGTACAGCCGCGTCAGCGCCAGCCCCACGCCCAGGGGAATGGCCAGCACCATGGCGCCCACGGACACCAGCAGCGTCACGCCCGCGGCCTGGAGGAACAGCACCCACTGGCCCCAGCCCATGCGCGCCGTCTGCGCGGGCGCCAGCACCTCGCGGGACTGCGCGTCGGTCCAGTCGACCATGCGCTGCTGCTCGGCGTTGTCGATGCCCCAGCGCTGGAAGATGGCGCGCAGCTCGCCCGAGCGAGCGATGTTCCTCAGCGCCGTGTCCAGCGCCTCTCGCAGGTCCTCCTCACCGGGCCGTACGGCGATGGCGTAGTAGCCGTCCCCCACGTCGCCCACCACCCGGAGCCCTGGGCGTGGCTGCCCGTAGCGCTGCGCGATGATGTCGTCCATCAACACGGCGCGCACCCGCCCCTGCTCCAGGTCGATGTAGGGCTCCTCCACGCCTTCGTAGGGCACCGCCTCCACGCCGCTGCGCCGGAGCAGGTCCCACGCCAGGGAGTTGGCCAGCGTCCCCACCCGCTGGCCCTTCAGCGCGTCCAGCCCGGTGACGGCCGCATCGTCCCGCCGCGCCAGCAAGCGCAGTTGGAAGATGTAGTAGGGCCGCGTGAAGAGGATGCGCCCGGAGCGCGACGGCGTGACTTCGAGGCCGTTGAGCGCCACGTCGAACGAGCCGCGCTCCAACGAGGGGACCAGGCTGGACCAGTCGTTCTGGACGAACCGGGCCCGAACCCCCAGCTCACGCGCCAGGGCCTCCGCCAGTTCCACCTCGAAGCCTCGCATGCCCCCAGGTGCGTCCGGGTCCTCCATCGCGTAGGGCTCTCCACCCTGGGCATCCGCGCCCCACCGCAGCTCCCCCGTGCGGCGCACCCGCGCCAGTCCCGAGTCCTGTTCCGCGCCACACGCGCTCAGCAGCGCCAGCAGCGCCAGCACGGAGGGCAGGAGGAATGAAGGCCTGATTGCCTGGGACAGTGACGGGCTCCTTCTGGCATGTGTAAGGCTCCCCGCCATATGCCAGGAGCCGCCCCACCGCCAGTCGCTCCTGGCGCGCGGGGAGCATCACGCCCTGCCTGCCATCAACCGCAAGACGCTCCTCTTCCTGGTGCTCTCCGGCGTGGCCACTGGCCTTTCGTGGCTGGCCTAGTTCCGCGCGCTCCAGCTCGGGCCCGGCTCCCGCGTGGCGCCCCTGGACAAGCTCAGCCTGCCCCTCACCTGGCGGATGGGTGTGGGCGTGACGCTCATGGCCGTGGGTGCATTGCTGACGTTGAAATGAACCCCGGGCGCAATGGGATGAAGCAATCCCACCCACCCTGTCGCAGGTGCGAGCATGACCCGGCATTCATTTTCCAGACTCTGGGATTTTCCGTAGGTGCCCGGTCTAGAGTGCGCGCCCGAGGAGCGACGTTGTCATGGATGCGTTCAAGGTTCTGGTGGTCGACGATGAGCAGCCCATCGCACGCGCGCTGCAGCGTCTGTTGAAGCGAGAGGGATTCGAGGTCCAGATTGCCTTCAATGGCAACGAGGCGTTGGAGCGGCTGGAAGGGTTCAGCCCGGACATCGTCCTGACGGATTTCCGGATGCCAGGAATGACGGGCAGCGAGCTGCTCCAGCGCATCAAACGCAGCCATCCGCTGGCCCTGCGCCTCATCATCTCCGGCTATGCGGACTTCAAGTCCGTGGTGGCCTCCGTGAACGAGGGCGAAATCTGCCGGTTCATCAGCAAGCCATGGGACGACGCGGAGCTGGTGACATACCTCAAGGGCCTGCTGCGGCACCGCGAGACGATGGCGTGCCTCTACGCCCCCTTCCGGCAAGCGCCGGATGGCGTGAACGCGGAGGTCGGCATGTCGGCCGCGTCCATGGTGCTCAAGGTGCAGGTGGCCGACCCGTCCTTCCCGGCGGACCAGGCCGTCGCGCTCATCGAGCGCTTCGCGGGCATCCTGGCCGACGACCGCCTCAAGGTGGTGGGCGGATTGCTCGAGCGCTACGGCGGGCGCCTGTCCTTCATGGCGGACGTCGGTGGCCCCCAGCGGCTCCGGCTGGAGGTGCCGGTGCCCACCCTGGAGACCGTCAACGCCCTCCGCCCTGGCGCGAACGACGCCTGACAGCGCCCCAGCCCGCCCCACATCAGCGCACCTCCCACATCCGACAAACGCGTCGCACTGTCCGATTTCACCGAAGGGAATTTCCCCGGCCCGTTCTCACCGTGCGCAGGGAGCAGCCCACCGGTGGAACGACACGAGAGCAGGACAACTGAGAGCCCCGCCGCGCCGGGCGATGGGCACCGCCGTCAATTCGACGCGTTCGCGCGAGCACGGCGTCCGGCGTTGGTTCGAATCGCCCGGCGATTGTGCTCGGGTGGAGCCATCGACCCGGAGGACCTGGTGCAGGAGACGCTGGAGCGCGCCTACCGCCACTTCGACAAGCTGATGGCGGAGAACGCGGGGGCGGTGAGCGTCTGGTTGAGCACCACGATGAGCAACCGCTTCCTGGACCACTGCCGGCGGCGGCGCACCGAGGTCATGGGCGCGCCCATGCTGCGCCTGGTGCAGGACCTGGACGCCGAAGGCGAAGCGGCGCCCCAGGAGCGGTGGGAACGCGTGTCTCGCGACGAGTTCCAGCGGGCCATCGACCAGCTGCGCCCGCCGCACCTGCGGGACGCCTACCGGCTGCACGTCGCGGGGTTGCGGTATCGGGCCATTGCCCAGCAGCTCCGCTCGACGGAAGGGACGGTGGGACGGTGGCTCACGGAGGCGCGGCAGGCGCTGCGCGAGCTGCTGGGCGGCAAGGACGCCTCGCACGAAGGCATGGCTGAATCATGAGCAGCGTCTGCGACAACCTGGAGCGTTTCGTCGATGGGGAGATGCTCCCCGCGGACGCGGAGAACTTCCGCCACCACCTGGCCCGCTGCGCGGCGTGCGAGTCGCGGATGAAGGAGCTGGTCGCCCTGGAGCTGCTCGCGGACGACGCGCTGAACAGCCCGGGGCCGGAGCGGCTCGGCGCACCTTCGACCTGGCGGAACAAGTCCTGGCTGATGGTGGTGCCGCTCGCGCTCGCCGCGGGCCTGGCCGCGCTCGTGCTGGTGCCCCAGACGCAGCCCACCGACTCCGCCCCCGGGCTCTGGCTGGCGGAAGCGGCCACCCGGCCCCTGGAAGTCCGCCTCACCCACCCCGGCGCGGACGGACACCGGCCCTACCAGGTGATGCGCAGCGGCGCGGGCGCCCGGCCCCAGGCCCTGGCGCTGCGCGAGCTGGCCCGGCTGGAGGAAGCGGCGGACCACCGGGGCATCGCCTCGGCCTTCCTGCTGCGAGGTGACCTGGCCCAGGCCTCCGCGTTCCTCGACAAGCTGCCCGCCTCCGCCGACCTGGACACGGACCGCGCGGCCCTGGCGCTCCAACAGGATGAACCGGAGAAGGCGCTCGTCCTGCTGGAGCGCGCGCTCAAGCGGAAGCCTCGCCATGCCCAGGCGCTCTGGAACCAGGCGCTGGCGCTCCAGCGGCTCGGCCTGTCACTGCGCGCCGCGGAGTCCTTCGAACAGGTGGCGCGGCTCGGCGAGCGCGGTTGGAGCGACGAGGCCGCCCAGCGCGCCCAGGCGCTGCGGAGCGCGGCGGAGCAGGAGCGGAAGGACTGGAAGGGCATGCGCCAGGACTGCCAGCGCATGGTGGATGGGGGTGCGCCGCTCTCCACCGCGCAGGCGGAGGCCCTGCCGGGCATGGCGCGCGTGTGCCTCTACAACGCCCTGCGCGCCGCGGCCTCGCCCGAGCGCGTGGAGTCCCTGCATCCCCTGGCGGTGGCGCTGGACCGCAAGGAGGACGGCACGCACCTGGAAGATGCCCTGCGCCGCACCGCGCGGCGGGACTTCTCCGCGCGAGCCTCCCTGGCCCGTGAGTACGCGCGCCTCACCCGGGGCGAGGTGAAGGGCCCCGCGCTGGAGTCCTTCCTGTCGCGGCTGCGCGAGGCCCGGCAGGAAGACCTGCTGCTGGGCGCGCTCGCCTATGCGGACCCGCGCCAGTTCCCGGACGAGTACCGGGCGCTCGCGCTGGAGACGAAGGACCCGTGGTTCGCGCTGCTGGCCGAGGAGCGGCAGGCCCGGGCGGACGCACTGGCGGATGCCCCGCAGCGCGCGCGGGAGCGGCTCCAGGCCGCGGTGAAGACGTGCACGGATTCCGGCAAGCAGCAGTACCGGTGCATGTTGATGCAGCGGGAGCTGGGACTGGTGATGGCGCGGCTGCACCGCCCCGTCGATGCACGCGCCCGCTTCGTGGGCGCGCTGCGCGCCGCGCGCGACAGCCGGGAGTGGGGTTCTCAGCGGAACCTGCTCCAAGATTTGGGACAGGTGGCCCGGACGCAGGGAGACCTGGTGCTGGCCCGGGCCTATGTGGAGGAGCTGCTGCTCCAGACGCCCGAGGGCTGCGCGGACTCCGAGGTGGCGCTCACCAGCCTGGCGCTCGCGCACCACCGCGCGCTGGATGTGGCGGGAGCCCGGGAGCTGCTCGACCGGGCCATCCAGTGCAGCCAGAAGCCCTCCATGGCGCGGCTGGCCCTGCTGGCCGACCTGGCCCGCACGCCCTTCAGCAAGCCGGAGGACACGCGGTTGCTGGAGCAGGGCCTGGCGGCGCTGCGCGATTCGGGCACGCAGGACGCGGGGGACCTCGCGCTGCTGCGCCACATCGAGGGACGCTTCTACCTGGAGCAGGACGCGCGCCGGGGACAGGCGCTGCTGCGGCAGGCGTTGGCCAACGCCGCCATGCTGCCGGCGGCGAACGTGAGCGCGCGCAAGGCCCGCGTCTACAGCTACACGTCACTCATCCTCGACGCGGGCCGGACGGGCGAGCTGGCGCAGGGGCTGGCCCTCTTCGCCGAGGAGCGCGCCATGCCCGCGCCGGAGCGCTGCGTCCTGGGCGTCACGGTCGACGACGAGCGGACCTTCGTCGTGGCCCGGGACTCGGAGGGGCGCATCCTGGGCCACCATGACGCGGGCCGGAAGGCGCCGCTGGAGGGCGTCGATGGCCTGGTGCCTGACGCCATGGTGAAGGCCCTGCGCGCCTGCCCCAGCGTGGACGTCCTCGCGCGTCCGCCGGTGCAGGGGCGCGCGGGGCTGCTGCCGCCCGACATCGCCTGGTCCTACCGGGTGAGCGGCCTGCCCGTTTCGCCGCCGTCGCAAGCGAAGATCCAGCGGCTCATCGTGACGGACGTGCTGGCGCCCGCGTCGCTCCACCTGCCCACGCTGCGCGCGTGGGACCCGGCCAGCGACACGGGCGAAGACCTCACCCTGCTCCGCGGCGCCGCGGCCACGCCGCCGCGCGTCCTCGCCGCCATGCGGGAGGCCACCGAGGTGCAGGTCCACGCGCACGGCATCATCGACCCGTCGGTGGCGGACGCCTCCGTCCTCGTGCTTTCACCGGAGGCCCCGGGTGGCCGCTTCGCGCTCACCACGGGCGACCTGAAGGGACAACGGCTGCGGGGTCGGCCGGTGGTGCTGCTCGCGGCCTGCTACGCGGGGCATACCAGCGCGTATTTGCACGAGAACTTCGGACTGCCGCTGGCCTTCATCGAATCCGGAGCGCGAGCCGTCCTCGCCGCCACGCAGGAGATTCCCGACGACGAAGCGCACGCGTTCTTCGAGCCCGTCCTCGCGCGGATTCGCGACGGCATCCCCGCGGCCGTGGCCCTGCGCGACGAACGTCAGGCATGGCTGCGGCGCCACGCCAGCGCCTGGGTCCAGCAGGTGCTCCTCTTCGAGTAATCCCCTCGCCTCATCCATCGCGTGAGTTCATTCCCATGAAGAAGTACCTCCTCCCTCTCTCGTGTCTGTTCCTGACCTCGGCCTGCCTGCACACGGGCAAGACGCCGGACTGGACCCCCTCGGAGGACATTCCCCCGGGCACCTACGTCCTCGTCACCCTGCAAGACGCCGGCAGTCCCCAACGGCGCTCCACCTACGTGGTGGACCCGCGCATGGGCACCGTGGTGGAGCGACGGGATGGCAAGCGTGCATACGCGGTCGCTGCCCCCCAATCGCTCGACACCGAGTCCACGGGCGAGGCCGTACAGGCGGCCCTCGTGCCCACTAGCCGCGTCACCGTCGCCATGTCCGTCAATTGCCGGGAAACCCTGGCGTCGCCGGATGGCTGCGTGGACCTGGCCATCGACCCCAAGCATGAGACGTCCGGGGATCCGAACCCCATCAAGGATGAGAAGCAGCGCATCGCCATCACGGAGCGCTACGTGAAGCAACTGGCCGTGAACGTCCTGCAGACGGCGCGCCGCGCCGGTGTCCAGGTGCACGTGCCCGCGCTCAAGCGCCCGGCGAAGTAACGGCCCGCGTGGGCCTACCGCGCGTCCGCCCCCGAGGCGCCCTCGGGGGACGGAGCCGCCGGCACGAGCCCGCTCAACGTCTCCACGTAGGTGGCGGCCACGCGGAGGAAGCGCGCGCCCTTCACGCCGGTGAGGTACTGCCGCTTCATCGCGCGCGTCGCGCCCACGTAGAACATGGCGCGGCGGATGCGCTCGTTCTCCCGGGCCGAGCGCTCGCGGGCACCGGCCATCCACTGCTCCGCGGTGTCCAGCGCATCCAGCCCCGCGAAGAAGACGATGGGGCATTCGTGCCCCTTGCAGGAGAACACCGTGGTGGCGCGCACGTGGTCCACGCCGCTGACGCGGAAGTCCGTCACGTTGCGCCCGCCCTTGCCTCCGTAGGCCTCCGCGGGCACACCCGCGCGCTTGAGCGCCTCCGTGTACTGGGAGGGCATGACGGGGGCCACCACGAGGATGTCACTGGGGTGGACGCCCTCCTCGCGGATGAGGCGGGCCACCTCGCGAGCCACCTGCCGCGCCTCACTGGCGCTGGAAGCGAAGCCGCGCACCTGGGGCAGCACGCCGCCGCGCTCGGTGGACTGCACGCGGAAGAGGCCCTCCAGCGTCTCCTCCGGAAGCCAGACGAGCCCCTCGCGCGCCAGCTCGCCCACCTTCATGTATTCACGCATGCCGGGCTCGGCCGCGGCGTGCTGGCGCAGCGGGTCCAGCACCACGTTGAAGGCCACATCGAGGATGTCCCGGGTGGCGCGGAACGTCTCCTTGAGGACGCGGGTGCGTCCTCGGAACGACAGCCCCTCGGGCAGTTGCTCCTTGAGCGCGTCGATGGGCACCTGGCCGTAGACGTTCTGCGAGTCGTCCATGAAGAGCTGGAAGCAGCGCACCTCGCGCCCGTCCGGCAACGTGTCCGGACGCACCAGCGTGTGGAGCATGGCCAGCGCCTTGGCGTCCATGTCCTGGGCCTCGTCCACGAAGACGCCGTCAAAGGAGGCGGGGGCATGGCGGCGCAGCGCCCCCACGTGCCGCACCGTCACCCGTGCACGCAGCTCGCGCACCCGCAGGCGGCCCGCGCGCTGGGCCAGCGCCTCCACCAACAACTTGTCCACCAGCGGGGCCAGCGCACGATTGAAGAAGGACACCAGCACCTGCGCCTCGGAGTGCTCCAGCAGGTAGCGCGCCACCCAGTGCGCCAGCACGTACGTCTTGCCGCTGCCCGCCACGCCGCGCACCAGGTGGTGCCCGTCGTCGAAGCGGCGCTCGAAGAGGGACACCTGCTCGTGCGTGAAGAGGGGCTTTCCAGGCCGCGCGCCCGAGATTTCCGCGCCCAGGTCCACCGGCACCGGCGGGGGTGGTGGTGGCGGCGCGCGCTGCGGCATGGGCAGCGGCTCCAGGCGCAGCGGCTCACCGGGGTGCACACGAAGGCGCGGCAGCAGTGACAGGAAGCGCTGGGGGATGGTGGCGGCGCGCGCCTCGTCGCGGGAGGCCAGCACCAGCAGATAGTCCTTCGCGCGGCTGGCGGCCACGTTGAGCATGGGCACCAGCGTGTGAGGCGGAAAGGGCCTGCCTCCCGCGACGGTGTCCACCAGCACCACGTCGTACTGGGTGCCCTGCTGGCGATGGATGGTGGACGCGCTGAAGACGTCCCCGCGCAGGCCCGCGGCATTGCCCAGCCGGCGCAGCAGCGCGGCCTGCGCGCGGTAGGGCGTGACACACAAGACGCTGAGGCCAGAGCGCACCGCCTCGCGCGCCAGGGACACGGCGAGGTTGGCGGACAGCTCGCGCTGGTAGCCGGAGCCCGTCTCCCCGCGGCCGTGCGTGAGGCGCTTTGAATCTCGCGTGAGGCCGTCCAGCACCACCCAGCCCGCGCGCACCGAGGGGAACGCTGCCACTGGCGCGGGCCGCTCCGCGCGCTGCTTGACGACGTCGCCGTCCTCCAGCGCGCCGCCGTAGCAGAAGTGGCTCACCACCTTCGCGATGTCCGGGTGCATGCGGTGCTGGGTGCGCAGCAACAACACGTCAGCGCGCGCCGCGTCCCTCACCGCGTCTTCCAGGTGCGACAGCCCGCTGCCGCGAAGCCACTTCTGCGTGCCCTTGCCCGCGCCCTCCGCGGCGCGGCTCACCGGGCCAATCTGCTTCGGGTCACCCGCCAGCGTCACCCGCTCCGCCAGCGGCCCCATCAACGCGGTGGCCGCGCGGGTCACCATGCCGGCCTCGTCCACCACCAACCGCGCGAAGTGCCGCTTTCCCTCCAGCTCCGACACCAGACGCAACGCGCGGTGCACGGTGACCACCACCAGCGGGCAGTCCCCCTTCTCCACTTCCTTGAGCGTGGGGTCCTTCACCTTGCCGCGCAGCCCGCGCAGCTCCGCCTGGAGCTTGGCCAGCTCATGGGCGGGGCCGCCCCGGACCCGCTGGAGGATGAGCTCCCGCTCCCGCTCCTCGATGCTGGCGCGCAGCTTGCCGCCCTTGGTGTCCTCCAGCATGACGGTGGGCAGCTTCACCAGCGCCTCGCTCGCGCCGGTGCCGCCACGGAAGATGCTGCGCGCCAGGGGCCGCAGCGGAATGGGCTCGCGCTCCAGCAGCGCGCTGACGCGGAGGACCAGCTCGTCCGCGGCGCGGTTGGTGGGCGCCACCGCGAGGATGCGCTCGCCCGGGAAGGCGCGCAGCGCCCGCGCGATGAGGTCCGCCACCGCCGTCGTCTTGCCCGTACCGGGAGGTCCCCAGATGCAGCCCCAGGGCTGGCGCCACAGCCGGTCTGCCGGAATCAGGGCCTCATCCTGGGGCGTCAGCGTGACGGGAGGCGCCTCCCCACAGGCGCGGCGCAGGGACTCGGAGAGGGCATCCTGCCGCTCTTCGTAGGCAGAGGCCGCCGCGCACAGGGCCTCGGCGAAGTCATAGGGCCGGTAGCACCAACGGTCCGCGGACAGCGCGCGGCGGTCCACGTCATCCCCGTGGCTGGGCGCGGCGAACACCCGCCCCGATTCGAAGTCCAGGTGGACGACGTCTCCGCCGAAGACGCACTCCTCCCCCTGGAAGCCGAGCACCGAACCTCCCGACCAGTCCGGGTCCGCCGCCGGACGCGGGATGAGCGACAGCACCCCGGGTCCCTGGAGGCTGACCCCGCGCACGTCCTGCAGCAGCTGCGCCCGGTACTGGCTGCGCTCGGACAGCAGCGCCTCCCGCAGGTCCTCCGGCAGATACGCGGGCGGAGCCCAGAGCTCACGGCGCTTCCCGGTGGCCACCGCGGCGCGCATCGCCTCGCGCTCCGCGGGGCTGACGTCCTCTGGCGCGGAGACATCGCGCGACGGAACGTCCTCTCCGCCTTCCCGTCCCCGCGCCATCCGCGACACGAGCAGCAACGGATTCGGCGCCCGGGCCACGTCCGCCTTCGCCTCGGTGGGCTCGGGGGCCTGGGGCGGCTCCACCCGCACCGCGTTCTCGGTGCGCCGCAGCGCCACGTCCTCCTCACGTGGAGGCTCGGGGGCCTGGAACGTGTTGCGCCAGCGCGGCACGGCCCCCACCCGTCGGGGCGGAGCGGCTTCGGGCGGCGGCGCATCGTCGTATTCGACATGCAGCTCGCGCGTGGACGCAGGCGACTGAGAGCCCCCATCTCCGGGCTCCGCCGCCTCGCCCGCACGTCCCGCCTCCGGCCCCCGCATCATCGGACGCGCGGCCTCCACACCTCGCCGCGCACCGGCCCTGGGCCACCGGTGCCACGCGGGGCCGTTACCTCCGGCAGGGCTGGAGAAGACGCTGCGGCTGCCATGGCGAACACTCGCGAAACCTACACTTCATGACCTGCCCACCCGAACAGGTCGCCACATGTAAGAGGCCGGCCAAGGTAGGGGAGGCTTGGATCGCCGTCAATGCGCCACACCCAGGGTGCATGCGCGGTGGGTAGGAAGGCAGGCCGCCCCGGTGTACACCCTCTCCAGCCGGGCTTGCTTCCGCGTCCTCCCGATGTTCCGGGTGGAAGCCCCCCGCCCCTCACCGACATGGCCTATTCGACACGCTACGCCCATCCCTTCCTGCCCACCACCCGTGCCGACATGCAGGCGCGCGGCTGGGAGCAGTGCGACATCATCATCGTGACGGGGGACGCGTACGTGGACCACCCGGCCTTCGGGCCGGTGCTCATCGCGCGCTTCCTGGAGGGTCGCGGCTTCAAGGTGGGCCTGCTCCCCCAGCCGGACTGGCACTCGGCCGAGCCCTTCAAGGCGCTGGGGCCGCCGCGCATGTTCTTCGGCGTGGCCGCGGGCAACCTGGACTCGATGCTCAACCGGCTGACGGCCCAGAAGAAGAACCGCTCGGAGGACCAGTACAGCCCCGGCGGGCAGACGAACTGCCGGCCGGACCGGGCCACCATCGTCTACGCGCAGCGCTGCCGTGAGGCCTACCCCGACGTCCCCATCATCCTGGGTGGCATCGAGGCCAGCCTCCGCCGCATCGCCCACTTCGACTACTGGAGCGAGAAGGTGCGCCGCTCCATCCTCTTCGACGCCAAAGCGGACCTGCTCGTCTTCGGCATGGGCGAGCGCCCCATCATGGAGGTCGCGGACCGCATGCGCCAGGGTGAGCGCATCCAGGACATCCGCGACGTGCGCGGCACCGCGTACACCATCAACGACGAGGAGATGCGCGCCCTGGAGGCGGACCCGGCCAAACGCGCGGTGGACCGCAAGACGGTGGTGCTGCCGTCCTACGAGCAGGTCATCGAGGACAAGCACGCCTTCGCGGTGATGAGCCGCGACTTCCAGATGGAGACCAACCCGGGCAACGCGCGTCCGTTGGCGCAGCGCCACGGCAACCGCGCCATCTACATGAACCCGCCCGCGCTCCCGCTGGAGGACGGCGTGGGCACCGCGGGCGGCGAAGGCAAGTCCGTGGCCATGGACGAGCTGTATGACCTGCCCTTCAACCGCGTGCCGCACCCGATGTACCGGGAGCGCATCCCCGCCTACGAGACGGTGAAGCACTCCATCGTCCTCATGCGCGGGTGCTTCGGCGGCTGCACCTTCTGCTCCATCACCGAGCACGAGGGTCGCGTCATCCAGAGCCGCTCCGCGGAGAGCGTGCTGCGCGAGGTCCGCGCCCTGCGCCGCATGGGCGACTTCCGGGGCACCATCACCGACCTGGGTGGCCCCACCGCCAACATGTACAAGCTCAAGTGCAAGAGCGAGGACATCGAGAAGCGGTGCCGCAAGCTGTCCTGCGTCCACCCGGGCGTGTGCGAGAACCTCCAGACGGACCACGGGCCGCTCATCAGCCTCATGCAGGAGGTGCGCAAGGAGGACGGCGTCAAGCACGTCTTCATCGCCAGCGGCGTGCGGTACGACCTGGCGGAGCGCTCGCCGGAGTACGTGAAGGAGCTGGCCGCGCACCACGTGGGTGGGCAGCTGTCCGTGGCGCCGGAGCACGTCTCCCCGCGCGTGCTGGAGAAGATGAAGAAGCCCGGCATCGAGAGCTTCGAGCGCTTCCAGCAGATGTTCGCGTGCGCCAGCGAAGAGGCCGGCAAGGAGCAGTACGACATCCCCTACTTCATCAGCGGCCACCCGGGCTCCACGCTGGAGGACATGGTGGAGCTGGCGCTGTGGCTGAAGCAGAACGGCAAGCGGCCCCGGCAGGTGCAGGACTTCATCCCCACCCCCATGGCCATGGCCACCGCCATGTACTTCACGGGGCTGGACCCACTGAAGATGGAGCCCGTCTACACGGCCCAGGGCCTGCGCGAGAAGCGGCTCCAGAAGGCGCTGCTGCTCTACTGGAACCCGGAGCAGTGGCCGCTGGCGCGCGAGGCGCTGAAGCTGGCCGGCCGCGAGGACCTCATCGGCCGCGGGCCCCACGCGCTCGTCCCGCCGGAGTCGCCCGGGGAGGCCGCGCGCCGGCAGCGTGCCGAGCGCGACACGGGGGCTTCCGCGCCGCGTCACGAGGCCGCGCCCCGGACCGGACCGAATGGAACCGCGCGTCCCCGGGCGCGCCGTCCCGGTGGGCCTCGCGCCCGCTGAGCGCCCTGGGCCCAGGGAGCCCGAACGCGCGGTTTGAATAAACCGCCGCGATTTTCGTCGGGCCTCCCACCATGCTCAGCCTCCTCTCCGCGTTGTGGCTCGCCACGGCTCCCGTGACGACCTCGGAACAGCCCGTGGTCCGCCCCCCGCCTCCGCAGTGCGTGTTCTCCCAGGGACGCTCGGTGTGCGGCTACCAATGCAAGACGACCGGAACCCAAACAGCCTGTGCCCGGACGCCCTACGGCATCTGTGAGGTCCTGGCGGGAGGCGTGCACTGTTGGGACCCGCCCCTGGTCGCCATCCAGCACCCGCCCACCACGAGCGCGAAGCCGGAGTGCAAGGAGAGCCGGGGCCAGGTGGCCTGCGGTTACAACTGCCGTCAATTCAACGGCGAGGTGGCCTGCAACCGGACGCCCTACGGCGTCTGCTCCACGAACTTCAACAAGCTGACCTGTTGGGACCCGCCGGACGCCGTCATCCACCAGTACGGCGCGGAGACGCCAGCGCCCCGCTGCCTCAACGCCTCCGAGGACATGGCCTGCGGCTATGACTGCAAGGCCACGCGCACCGAGGTGCAGTGCGCCAACACGCCGGACGGCGTGTGCCGGCTCGACAACCAGCGCTTCACCTGCTTCGACCCGCCGTCGCTGCTGCACTGCGACCACAGCGCGCCGCCGCCGCCGCGGCACTGAGACCACACGTCCAGCGCGTGTGGCTCGGCACGCGAGTCATGCCCGCGAAGGGGAGGCCCAGGCCCCCTTTGCGGCGCTACACGGCTCCGGATAGGGTGCGCCGCCTTTCGCGACATCGCGACACACCCAGGAGTACGTAGACGATGGCCAGGACAACCCAGGAGCAGACCCAGGAGCGCCACGCGTTTCTGCTCGACCTCTTCCGCCAGCAGCCGGACATCAGCAGCAAGGAGGCGCTGGAGTCCTTCAAGGATAAGTTTGGCGGCACCATCAACATGAAGACGTTCAACCAGCTCCGCGAGCAGGCCGAGGACGAAGCCGCGTCGGCCGCCGCCGCCGCGCCCGCCCCCGCCCCGGAAGTGGAGCCCGAGCCCGAGCCCGAGGAGACCGAGGCGACGGTGGACGACGCCGCCGCCCGCCTGAAGGCCGCCGCCGCGGCCCCCGAGGCCATCAACGGCGCGGCCGGCGCCCCCGCCAAGAAGGCCAAGGCGAAGGGCAACGGCCCGAAGAACATCTTCGTGGACGCGCCCAAGGAGCACCTCACCTTCCTGGAGGGCATCATCCAGCAGTTCCAGGAGGCCGGCGCCGCCAACATCCGCATCGACCACGCCACGGACCGGTGGATGGTCGTCGTGGTGGACTCGAAGTAGCAGGACCGTCCCGGGCCAGGCGGAGTGCCCGCCTGGCCGGGATGCGCGCCGTCAGCGCACGGGCGTCCACGTCCAGCGGTTGTCACCGGTCCACCACCTCGCCACTTCCGGGAGTAGTCCACGCGGCCTGCCTTGTGGATGAATGGAGCGCGTGATGCGCACGCTCCTCACCGCCGCCGCCCTGCTGTTCACCACCGCCTGTTCGCACGCTGGCGCAGCGCGCCCCCATCCGGCGGCGACGTCCCAGGGGTCCCAGTCCCCCATGCCCGGAGGATGGACATCCCCCCTGCACCGTGAGCACCCGCTCACCGGCCGCATCTGGGACGTGAAGGCCGCTCGCTTCGTGGACGCGGAGGCACTTCGCGGCGCCCTCACACAGGCCCGCTTCGTGGTGCTGGGCGAGCGCCATGACCAGCCCGACCACCACCAGCTCCAGGCGTGGCTCGTCCAGGCCCTGGCTACGGGCGACAAGAAGCCCGCGCTGGCCTTCGAGATGTTGGACGTGGGCCAACAGCCCGCTGTGGACGCATCGCTGGCGCAGGCTCCGCGCGACGCGGATGCGCTCGCGCTCGCCGTCAACTGGGCGGGCAGTGGTTGGCCGGACTGGGCCCTGTACCGGCCCGTGTTCGCGGCCGGGCTGGAGGCGGGGCTTCCCATCGTCGCCGCCAACCTGCCGCGCTCGCAGGTGCGGGATTTGGTGATGCGCGGCCCGGAGGCCCTGGCCCCCGGACTGCGCCAGCGCCTGTCCCTGGACACGCCGCTGCCTGAGCCGGTGGAGCAGGCGATGCGCCAGGAGCAGGACGAGGCGCACTGCGGTCATCTGCCCAAGGAGATGCTCGGCCCCATGGTGCAGGCCCAGCGTGCACGGGACGCGCACCTGGCGGACCGGCTGTCGAACGCGGACACCGGCCAGGGCGGCGTGCTCATCACCGGCAACGGCCATGCACGGACGGACCGGGGCGTCCCCGCGCAGCTCGCGGCCCGTGCGCACGGCAAGGACGTGCGCGCCGTGGGCTTGCTGGAGGTCGACCCGAAGCTGCGCGAGCCGGCGGACTACGCGGCCTCTTTCGGCGCGCAATCCCTGCCCTTCGACTATGTCTGGTTCACGCCGGCGATGCCCATGGAGGACCCGTGCGCGGCGCTCCTCAAGCGCCCCAAGAAGTAACTCCTGGGGCCCGAGGCGTGACATCGCCAACATGTCAGCAATTGGGCTATGTCGGCGTGCCCATGACGTCCTCGCTCCTCGCCGCCTCGCTCATCATCGCTCTGGGACAGAGCCCGGAGCCAGTCTCCACGGAGCCCGCTGCGCCAGAAGGCTCCTTCCTCCAGACGCGCCTGTCCTTCCTCGCGGGAGACACCGACTTCGGCGCCCCTGATGCCACCACGCGGTTCCACGTCGCGCTGGACGCGCGCACGGCGGAGCTGGCGTCCGGCCTGCGCGCCGAAGCAGGGCTGTCGCTGTTCATCAATCCGGTCGCCGTCTCCGGCACCATTCTTCAGGACAACGCCAGCTTCTTCGGCCTCCGGTACCGGCCTTCCTCCTGGGCGCCCGATGAGCGCCTGGCATTGACGGTGTTCCCGGTGAGCGCCACCCGGCTGCACATGGGCTACGAGAACCCGGTGGCATGGGCACGCATCTCGTCCATGACACGCTCGGGAGATGACGGCGAACCCGCCGTGGAGCTGCGCCTGTCGCGGCGGAGATGGGATGCCTTCGTCGCCGCCAAGCTCCCCAGCATGCAGAACGGCGTGACCCAGGATTTGGAGCGGCGCCTCATGCTCCTGGTGGGTGCAGGGGTGAACCTCTCCCCGGCCTTCCGGGTGGAAGCCAGGGCCGCGAACCTCGACCTGGGCCCCGGGAGCTTGCCCTACATCGTGGGCTCGGAGGGCGACATCTATACGCGCGGCGTGTCCGGGCGAGTGATGTGGCGCCATGGCGTCCCCGTCGGAGCGAACGTCGACCTGGCGCTCTACGAGGGAGACCCGACCTTCTTCGAGCGTTTCTTCGCCCCCGACGTCTATCCCGGTGGCTTTGGAGCCCACGTCGCACTGGAAGGGAGCTACGTCTCCCAGCAGCTCATCGACAGTGAGTCGCCCGTGCCAGGTGCCATGCGAAAGCAAGCAGCGCACGCCGCGGCGCTGGTGACTCGCTTCAAGTGGGACCAGCTCCGGCTTCACGCGCTCGCGTACTACAGGACGCCCTCGTTCATGGTGCTTTCGTACCCGGGCTTCTTCCCGACGGGAAGCGCCCTGTTCGAACAGATGGAGGCGCTGGCTGAGCTGTCCGCGACGGTCGGGGCGGATTACTTCTTCCAAGACTGGGGGCTCACGCCCGGCTTCCTCGTCCGCGTCACCGCCCCGGCCACACTGAAGTCGATGGTTTCCATGCCGATGTGGCCGCGCATCAACCCCCTCATCATTCGGGGCACCACCTTGTATTCCTATTTGCCGGAGGGTGAAGACCGGAGCCCCATCCTCACCGCGAAGGCCACCGCCCGGTGGGACCTGGGCGAGGTCGCAGGTGTCCTGGCCGAGCTCTTCTACACACGCGATCCGAACCAGACCACCTACGCGGATGGCGACACGGGCGCAGCGGTGGTCGTCTGGGATTCGCCGGACATCGTGGGCGGCAACCTGTTGCTCCAGGTGCGCTTCTAAGGATGACCGCGCTCACCCACCACGCAGCACCGTGAGCGCTCGCTGGAAGTCCTCGGGCAATGGCGCCTCGACGCGGACAAGCTGGCCCGTAGCGGGGCTCGGCAGCGCCAATGTGAAGGCATGCAGCGCCTGCCGGCCCAACGCCCGCGCCGCGGCATGCGCGCGTGCCTCCGGCGGACCGTAGAGTGAATCCGCCAGCACGGGGAACCCGGCCTCGGAGAGCTGAACGCGAACCTGGTGCGTGCGGCCCGTGTCCAGGTCGACCTCCAGCAACGCTGCATCCGCGAAGCGCTCGCGAACCTCGAAGGAGAGCGCCGCGCGACGCGCGGAGGGCACGCGGGTGGTGAAGCGCCGAGGGTCCGCCGGATCTCTGGAATAGGGCCCCTCCAGACGTCCCCGCGCGGGCGGCTGTCCCAGCACCAGCGTCCAGTAACGCTTGTCCACGCGCTTCTCCTGGAAGGAGCGCAGAAGCGCGGCGGCGGCCGTGTCCGTGCGTGGGAAGGCCAGACAGCCACTCGTCTCCCGGTCCAGGCGGTGCACCACCCCTGGCTGGGCCAGGCCCTCCACATCGAAGGGCGACCGCTGCGCGGCGAGCAACCCCACCACGGAGGCCGCACGCCCCTCCGGCTCCACCACGATACCCGGAGGCTTGTTCACGATGACCAGGGCCGCATCGTCATGAAGCACTGGCAGCACCGGCCCCTCAGAAGCGGCCATCGGCGCGGCGCGAGGCTCGGGCCTTTCGAGCTCAATCTCCTCGCCGCCCCACAGCTTGCGCGTGGGCTGGCACTTCTTGCCCCGGATGCGAACCGCGCCCGAATCAATCAGGGCCCGGGCCCGCTCCAGATTGAGGCCTGGGACCTGCTTCGACAGGAAGCGGTCGAGCCGCTCACCGGCGGCCTCACGAGGAACCTGGACCTTCTGCTGTGCCATGCGCTTCCCGTCCCTCAACGCGGGGGGCGAGTCAACGGCCTTGGGCACCGTCCCCGCCACGCCACACGGGAGCATCGCTTGCGGACGGCGAGGACGGCCCGGAAGATGGCGGAGAATCGCCCCGGCCCGGCCCCTTGAACCCGACCTGCCCCACATGTCATACGCCCCACCCTGGTGCCGAGGCAGGTCCGCGACGCACCTGCGCCGCCTGCGCCTGCGGTGCGGACCTCACGCCCGGCGCGCAGACGCGAAGCACACCGCAGGAGCCGGACCTCACGGGTGAATCCCTGGCGGGCTTCCAGCTGAACTCCCGCCTGGGCACCGACGCCACCGGCTGGCTGTACGCAGCGGAAGGCCATGTGGGCCCATGCGTGGTGAAGGTGATGTCTTCCTCGGTGACAGCGGATGCGGAGGCGCGAGCGCGCTTCCACCAGGAGGCGGAGGCCCTGCGGAGCCTGCGCCACCCAAGCATCGTCCGTGTCCTGGCGGTGGGCGAGGAGCGCGGCCACTGCTGGTACGCCCTGGAGCCCGTGATTGCGCCCGACCTGAAGACCAGACTGGACCGGGTGAACGCACTGCCCTTCCAAGAGGTGGAGCGGCTGGCGCTGCGGCTGCTCGATGCGCTCGGCGCCGCGCACGACACAGGGCTTGTCCACGGCGATGTGCGGCCCCAGAACGTCCTGCTCGCGACAGACGGCGCGATGCTGACGAACTTCAGCCTGTCGCTCGTGCCGCCCGGTGCCCATGGCTACCAGGCCCCCGAGCAACGACAGTGGGGCCGCGCAGTCCCGCAGTCGGACCTGCATGCGCTGGGGCGCGTCCTGCACGAGGCGCTCACGGGAGGACTGCCAGAGACGCAGCCACTCCCCCAGGGCGTGCCCCGGCACCTGCGCCGGTTGCTGAAAAGCCTGCTCTCGGAGGCCATCCAGGACCGCCCCGACAGCGCCATCTCCGCGAGGCGACTGCTGACCCAGCGGGCGCCGCTGGGCCCTTTGGCCGTGGGCGTCGCGGCGCTGCTGGCGATGCTGATGTTCCTGCTGCTGCGCGCGGCGTGAGCGCCTCCCGCTCAGAGGCCCTGAAGCTGGACGCCAGACATGCGGTGCTTGGGCTTGCGGCGGATGAAGCGGTTCGCATCGCCGCGCCGGTAGCAGGTGATGAGGCGCTCCTCGTCATTGAGCAGGACAATCCACCCTCGCGCCTGCCGTGCCACATCCAGGCTCCGCCAGGCCCAAGGCAGCTCCCGCTCCAGCACCGTGACGTGCGTCATGCCCGTCGCCCGGGTCCGGATGCCAAACTCCAGGATGAAGTCGAGCACATCGTCACGAAGCTGCCGAAGCGAGCTGCGCTCGACGAAGTGACGCGTGGCGGAAAACCCAGGGGAAACGGGCGGACGGCAAACGGGCATGGCGTGGACCTCCTGTTGCCAGGAAGCCATTACACATGCCGTTCCAACGCTTCATTCCCAAGATTCCGCGCACTTGGTCGGCTCCGGCGCGGCGGGCGAATGACATTCCGTCAATTCCCAGGCAGGCGTGTGACAGCAAGGCGCGGACGCTCCGACGCCGGCCCTCCCTGGCCGCTCCGGACACATGGTGTAGAAGGCCCGCCATGCGTTCCGTGCCGAAGCCGCCCCCCGGTGAATTGCTCCATGATGCCACCCGCGCCTACGTGCGCGGATATCGCACGGCGTCCCTGTGCGCCGGCATCACCCTGGGAGGCGTGCATCACGTCGAAGTGCTGCGGAGCAAGGGCGCGCCGCCCTCTGAGAACACCCTCTTCGCGCTGGGCGAGCTGACCCCGGTCTTCACGGGGGCCCTCCTCGCGTTGCTCGTGGACCAGGGCAAGGCACGGCTCGACATACCCCTGTCCGAGGTGATTCCCCGGTCGCTGCTCGCGCACGCCACGGCGGGCCGCATCACCCTGGAGCAGCTGGCGACACACACCTCGGGAATGCCCCACCTGCCTCCCAACCTGGAGCAGGACGCCCAGACGATGGAGGACCCTTTCGGCCATTACGACGCGAGACACTTCGGAGAGTTCCTCCAAACCTATCAGCCGGAATGGCCGCCGCCGCGCCGCTATGCGCCCTCCATCCTGGGGATGGGTGTGCTGGGCCACGCCCTCTCCCGGCGCGCGGGGCTCAACTACGGACACGCGTTGCGGGACCTGCTCTTCAAGCCCCTGGGCATGGCCGACACCACGCTGCGCCTGTCCGAGGAGCAGGAGCCGCGCCTGACGCCCGGCCACACGGCGCGAGGCAAACCCGTCCCCCAATGGACCTTCCCCGCACTGCCGGGAGCTGGCGCCGCCTACGCCACCGCTCCGGACCTGCTCCGCTTCCTCGATGCGAACCTCGGCCGGGGCGACGCGGGCGTCGTGCGTGCCCTGCAGATGACCCATGTGCCGCGCGCGGAGGCGAACCCTGGGAAGATGGGGCTCGGGTGGAGCGTGACGCAGGTGCGCGGTCAGCCGGTGGTGTGGCGCGCCTCCGTCATCCGGGGCTACACCGGCTTCATGGGCTTCGCCGCCGGGGCGGATGCGGGCGTGGTGCTGCTGGCGAACCATGGCTGGTCCTTCTTCTCCGCGCTCCGTGGGCGCATCCCCCTGCAAGCCCCAGGGCTCGAGCTGCTCTCCCGCCTCCTCCCGTCGGAGGCATAGGTTCGGCGCCCGATGCCGGGGTGAGTCCGCCACACGCGATTGCCTTTCCTGGCTCCGGGAGAGGAGCCGTGGCGCGTGCTCAGGGCGAGCGGCGCAGGGGCAGCAAGGCCCGGAGACGCGCGTCCCGCAGAAAGAGGCCCGCCCAGGCGAAAACGCCCACCAGGATGGGGGCGATAAACGGCTCGGACAGACGCACGTGCGTCGAGGTGGCGCCACCGAGGTAGCCCGTGACGAGGATGGCGCCCAAGACGGCCGTCTGTGGCACCGCGTAGAGCACCATGCAGACGAGCTCGGCAATTCCAATGGCCAGCAACACCGAGCCAGGGTAGCCAGACTTCTCGATTCCCTGGATGGCTTCGGGTGACTGCCCCAGCTTCATCGACGCGCTGAAGGCGAGCGTGGCGACGACGAGTCCGGTGAACATGCGTCCCAGCCAGAGCATCCATCCCCTGGCGGCAGGGGCGGACTGCGTGGAGGCCGGAGAGACGGCGGAGGAAGTGCTCGACATGAGAGAGACGCCCTAGGTGGAAGTGGGACCTGGAAGCCTCTCAGTTCTAACGACCCCACACACTTCTCCACAAGGGATGAGGCGCGACAAACAAGCCCATTCGGGGAAGGCTGCGCTGTTGACGGAGAGGTTGGCCACGCGCTCCAATGGCCGTCACGGGGGTCGTTCCATGACGTTGCTGAACGAATTGCGCCAGCGCATTGACGCACGCTTTCCGCTCACCGCCTATGCGGACCCAGCGCCACGCGCATTCCAACCCGCCGCCCTGCTGGCGTTCGCCACCCGGGTGACGGATGCCTATGCAGCCGACGCCCGGCACCTTGATGAGGGATGCAGCGGCTCCTGGCGAGCCCTGCTGGCTCACGCCTTCGACGTCTACGAAGCCGTCCGGCCCTGCCTGTCCATCCGCTATTCGACGCGCACCGTCTACTCAGGCCCGGAGGACATCGTCGCGGACCTGGAGCGGGGGCAGCTCGAAATCAACACCGAGCACTGCGAGCATCCCTTGTGGACGCCGGAGGAGAACTGCGTCTTCCGCATCGTCCATGACGTGATTCCCCATGCCATGTACGCGCGGCCCTTCTCGTTGGAGGGAGAAGTGCTCGCCTTCCATGACCACGTCCGCCGGGCCCCCGCGGAGGCGAAGCTGGCGCTGTTCACGGAAATCTTCGGCTACGCCGCCATCCGCTACTCCACCGGCGTGTATCCCGAAACGCAGAAGTGCATTGTCTTCCCGGAGCTGCTCGCGGACTACGAAGCGCGCTTCCTCCCGCCCGCGGGCAATCCCGCCACGCAGCCCGGGGCGTAAGCCCTTCGAACGTCAGCGCCGGCTCCGCGCAACGCACTGCGCTGCGAATCCTTGACGCAACACAGCAAGGACATGCGACAGCTGGGCTCACCCGGTTTGCTGATAATGCGGGAGGCGCCTTGATTCTGTTCTGTGATTGGCCTACGCGTTGATTCGCGGGTCAATCCGCAGTGGACCCGTCCCCCGAACAGGAGCCCCTCCTCATGCGAAACGCTGTCCGGACACTGGTTCTGGCTGTCGCGGCACTTGGCTTGTGGGCGCAACCCGCGCTCGCGAATACCCAAACGCAGACCCGCTATCCCATCGTGCTGGCGCATGGCATGGCGGGCTTCGACTCACTGTTTGGCGTCTACGACTACTTCTACGGCATCGGCTCCGACCTGCGCGCGGGCGGGGCGACGGTGTACGTGACGAGCGTTCCGCAGTTCAACACCACGGAGCAGCGAGGCGAGGCGCTGCTGGCGCAGGTGAAGGACATCGTCGCGCGCTCGGGCAAGGGCAAGGTGAACCTCATTGGCCACAGCCACGGCGGCCTGGACGTGCGCTACGTGGCGGCGGTGCGCCCGGACCTGGTGGCGTCCGTGACGACGGTGGGCTCTCCGCACAAGGGCGCGGACCTGGCGGACCACCTGCGCGCCAACCTCCGGGACGGCTCCTTCACGGAGAGCGTGCTGGCCTACTTCGCCAACAGCCTGGGCACCGTCCTGGGGCTGCTGTCGGGGAAGACGAACCCGCAGGACGCCATTGGCGCGCTGGCGGCGCTCAGCAGGTCCGGCACGGCGGCGTTCAACCAGAAGTACCCGGCGGGCATCCCCTCCACCAGCTGTGGCCAGGGCGCCGCGACAGGCACGCAGGGCCAGCGCTACTACTCCTGGTCCGGCACGGACCCATTCACCAACCTGTTCGACGCGTCCGACTACCCGATGAAGCTGAGCTCGTTCTTCTACAGCGAGGCGAACGACGGCCTGGTCGGCAAGTGCAGCTCGCACTTCGGCACGGTGCTGCGTGACAACTACGACATGAACCACCTGGACGAGGTGAACCAGGTGCTGGGCCTCACCGCCTTCTTCACCAACCCGAAGACGGTGTTCCGCAACCATGCCAACCGCTTGAAGGGGCTCGGCCTCTAGACGGCCGCGCGCGAAGGACCGCCATGAAGAACCGCGCCGTCATTCCCGTAGCCGCGCTGTGCGCCCTGCTGGGTGCGGGCGTGTTCTCATGGTGGAAGGCCCGGGCGACGCCTACGCCGCCCGGGCCCGCTGTCTCCGCGGTCCCACCGCCGATGCCCACCGCGCCGCGCGTGGGTACACCGGCGCCGCGTCGTGCGGTGCCCGGCGCGTCGCCCGCGGACACCCCGTCCGCCGCACCCGCCCTGCCCCCCATGCCGGGCTCGCTCCAGGACACGGAGGAGGATGGCTCGGCGCAGGTGGATGCGTCGGGTCACCTGGTGGTGTCGGCGGACCTGCGCCGCCTGTTCGACTACTACCTTTCCGCGATGGGCGAGGAAGGGCTTCCCGTCATCCGCGAGCGCATCCTCGCCTCGCTGCGGGCCAGGAATCTGCCAGCCGCGGCGATGGAGGAAGCCGTGCGCGTGCTGGATGACTACCTGGCGTATCGCGACGCGGCACGAACCTTCGCGGCGAACCAACGGGGCGCGGTGCTGGACGTGGGCGCGCGGCTGGAGTCCCTGCGCGAGCTGCGCCGCGAGCACCTGGGCCCCTGGGCGGAGGGACTCTTCGGTGACGAGGAGCGGGTGGACGCGGTGTCAGTGGAGCGGATGAAGCTCCAGCAGGACACCACGCTGTCGCCCGAGGAGCGCGAGCGCCGCATCGCCGCGCTGGATGAACAACTCCCCGTGGAATACCGCGCCAGCCGCGATGAGGCGCTGCGGCCCCTGCGGCAGCAAGCGGTGGAGCGGGAGTTGGTGGAATCCGGTGCGTCGGCCGAGGACCTGCGCCAGCACCGGCTGGCCACCGTGGGCGCGGAGGCCACCGAGCGACTGGAGGCCATGGACCGCGAGGAGGCCGAGTGGAAGCGGCGGCTGGCGGAGTTCCGTTCCCGCCGGGAGGCGCTGGGCCAGTCCGAGCCGAACCCCGCCGCGCGTCAGGCCGCCGTGCAGCGGCTGCTGTTCGACGCCTTCACCCCGGAGGAGCGCTTGCGGGTGGAGGCCCTGGACGCCATCGACGCGGCGGCCGGAGCCCCCTGAACCTCACCGCGACGGGTCACTTCCCAGGGAAGGTGTCGTACTCCACGAGGCCCGGAGTGATGTCGTAGTAGTCCCCCTTGCTGCCCAGGTAGATGTGCGCCTTCTCGCGGATGCCGGTGGGCGACTCCAACGTCCCGGCGCAAATCGACATCTTCGCGGAAGGCGCTTCATCGAACAGCACGCTGGAACCGCACTCGACGCAGAAGCCGCGCCGCACCGTGGGCGAGACGGTGTGCCATTTGAGGCCGTGCGCCTCCGTGAGCCGGAAGCCATCCCGGTCCACGGCCGTGTAGGCCCCGACGTGCCCATGCCATTTTCGGCACTTCGAGCAATGGCAGTACGTCACTGCCGTCAACGGCGCGCTCACCTCATACCGCACCGCTCCGCAAAAGCAGCCACCCGTGTTCTTGTTCATGTGCTCACCCTACAACACACACCACGAGCGAGTGCGCGATTCATGAGCAGGGTTCAATCGTCATCATCATCGTCTTCGTAGTCCCCGCCCAAGAAGCCAGCGGCTCGCTCCGGCGATGGCACGTTGAAGGTGCAGGTCAGCTCACTGCCATCCCTGTAACGATAGACATAGCGGCCCGCGGCCAGGTCATCATTCACCGCGTCCAGGGTCACCGAGCCCGCCACCGGCGCGCCCGTCGTTTCGGGATAGCCCGTCGTCGAGTGTGTCGCCACGCTGGCGAGCCAGTCCACCACCAGCGAGTCCGTAGCCGGCACCAGCCGCTGCCCGTCCTCGTTGGTCAACGCCACCGTCGCCGGCCCGCCGCTGACGACAGCCCCATTCACGAGCCGGATGTCCACGCCGAACCTCGTCATGCCCACGGCGCCCCTGGGCTCGTAGCGCAGAACAATCCAGGTGCCGTGCTGCCCATTCCCGCCGGAGCCATTGCGGATCCACCGGGACATTTCTCCATCAATGGGCCATTTCACACGGGTGCCCAGGAGAGTGCCTTGGCATTCCCCGGTGGCTTCGGTACCGCAAGCAGTGGTGAGCAGGGCGATGGCAATGATTGGAATGACGACACGCATTGAAAATAGAGGCATGGGCGTCATCATAGATGCGACCACCCGTCCTTCCACAAAGCCCCCGGCCGACGCCTTCCATCCTGAACAACACATTGCGTCTTGACGCCCCAAAGGGATTACCTCTCACGGCTTGTCCCCGTCCCCGGGCCGTTCGTCCCCACCGGCGTCCAAGGCATCCCTGTCGCCCAGTTTGGAGACGCTGTCACAGGGAGAGAACCTGCTGGTCCTGGACACCGACAGAACAGCCGTACGCACCGGGTGCAGCCACCGCGCCCGCCTGGAGTCCGCGCTGGGCCTTGGGCCGGAAGGTACGGGCGCTCGGCGCGCCGTGGGTGAGTCCGCGCGCGGTTCCTGAGATAGTCGCGTCCGTATGAAAATCTGGGTCGATGCCGATGCCTGCCCGGGCCCCGTCCGGGACATCATCCTGCGTGCTGGTCAGCGCGTGAAGGTCCACACCGTCTTCGTGGCCAACCACGCGCTCTCCCTGCCCCGGCTGGCCTACGTCTCCAGCGTGCAGGTGGGCGCGGGCCTCGACGTCGCCGACCGACACATCGCCCAGCAGGCGCAGCCGGGGGACCTGGCCATCACCCAGGACATTCCGCTCGCCGCGCTGCTCGTGCCCAAGGGCGTCGTGGTGCTGGACCCGCGCGGAGAGGTCTTCACCGAGGAGAACGTCGCCGAGCGGCTCTCCGTCCGGAACTTCATGCAGGAGCTCCGGGAGAGCGGCGTGATGACCGGAGGCCCGGACGGCTACTCGGCACAGGACCGGCAGCAGTTCGCAGGCGCCCTGGACCGCGAACTGACCCGGCTAGCGAAAACGGAGCCTAAGTAGAATTCGTCCAATCCCTCCGAGCGCGGCGGAGGCATCCTCCTGGCATCCACACCCACCCAGAAAGATACTCTATGAACGACAAGAACCCGTCCTCCTCCGCCACGACGCTCCCCGAGGGCCCCCGCCTCTCCCTGGCCCTGGTGACGAAGGACGCGCCCGCCGCGCTCGACTTCTACACACGGGCCTTCGGCGCACAGGAGAAGTACCGGCTCACCGAGCCGAGCGGGCGCGTGGGCCACGCGGAGATGGACCTGGGCGGTGTGACGCTGATGCTCGCGGACGAATACCCGGAGTACGACATCCTGGGCCCCCAGAGCCGCGGGGGCACGACGTGCTCGCTGAACCTCCGGGTGGATGACGTGGACGCCGCCGCCCAGCGTGCCATCGACGCGGGCGCAACCCTGGAGCGCCCCATCCAGGACGAGTTCTACGGCGAACGCTCGGCGCACCTGAGAGATCCATTCGGCCATCGCTGGGCCCTCAACGCCCGCATCGAGAACGTGTCCCCCGAGGAGATGCAGCGCCGCTTCACGCGGATGCTCCAGGGCTGAGGCTCCGGCCTCCCTCCCCAGCGCCCAGGTCCGCCCGCCGCAGCCCCGGCACTCGGGCCCGTACCGCCAGGTACACGTCCACGCCCCCCAGCGTCCGCACCCAGCCCGTCGCGGCGACCACCTCTTCCAGGCCCCCGTGATGGGCCCCGGCTCCACCAGGGGCACCGCACGAGAAGCAGCCTGAACGGAGCGCGAGACTGTGGAGCCTGGAACGCCTGGCCCCGGGTGGACACGTCCCCCCCTGGCCGCCCCCGGGCTTCGGGATTACCTGGAGGCCATGCCTACCCTCGTCCTGGTCCGACACGGTCAGTCGCTGTGGAATCAAGAGAACCGCTTCACCGGCCTCGTCGACGTCCCCCTCACCGACCAGGGGCGCCAGGAGGCCCGGCGCGCGGCGGAGGCGCTGAAAGGGATGAAGTTCGACGTCGCCTATACGTCAGCGCTCATCCGGGCGCAGGAGACGCTGTCCATCCTCCTGGACGCGTTGGGACAGCAGGTCCCCACCATCCGGGACGCCGCCCTCAACGAGCGCAACTACGGCGACCTGCAGGGGCTCAACAAGGCGGACGCCGCGAAGCGCTGGGGGGACGCGCAAATCAAGGAGTGGCGCCGCTCCTTCGACGTGCCGCCCCCCAACGGCGAGTCCCTGGCGATGACAGCGGAGCGCGTGTTGCCGTTCTATGAGCGGGCCATCACCGGGGACCTGCGCCTGGGGAAGAACGTGCTGGTGGTGGCCCACGGCAACTCCAACCGTTCCCTGGTGATGCGGCTGGACAACCTCACGGGGGAGCAGGTGGTGGGGCTGGAGCTGGCCACCGGGGTGCCGCTCGTCTACGAAATGTCGCCGGACGGCGAGGTGCAGTCCAAGCGCACCGCGCTTCCCTGACTCAGGTAAAGACACAGGGGGGCTACCCATCCCCCGGGAGTCATGGGATACGCACGGCGGCGCGAGGACGGCCCAGGCCGCTCCAGGGGGAACTTCCGTGGTCCGGAGGCAGGCTGCACGCCCTACCGCGTCCGGTTGAATGTAACCGGCCCCGGCGCGTCGGATGCTTCGAGCACATGAAAGGACGCTCCCCATGAAGGCCCTGATCACCTCCCTCGCTCTCCTCTTCGCCCTTCCCTCCCTGGACGCCCACGCCCAGGCGGAGATGCGCCGTCCGCCCAGCCCGCCGCCGGGCCAGCCCATGCCGCAGCCGCACCATCCGCACCATCCCAACTACCCGCCGCAGCACACCGGCAGCCAGGTGGTGGTGGACCGGCAGGAGTTGAACGAGCGCCTGGACCGGCTGGAGCAACTGCTGAAGGATGCCGAGCAGCGGATGAACCGGCAGGAGCGCAACAAGTTCCGAAAGGCCAAGGAGACGCTGAACGCCGTGCAGGACCTGGTGGACAGGGCGCCGCTGCTCGCCACCGTCTTCCCGCCGCCGCCGCCGCCGATGCCGCCCCCGCAGCCGATGGTGCGGCCCATCTCGGACAGTGAGCTGCGCCGCATCCACTCTTCCATCTCCCTGCAGACCTTCGCCGAGGACAAGATGCGCGTGCTCGTCTCGGCGGCCCAGCACCACTACTTCCTGGTCTCCCAGGTGAGCCAGCTCCTGGGCAACTTCCAGTTCACCCAGGACAAGCTGGCCGTGGTGCGCGAGTTGGAGCCGTACATCCTGGACCCGCAGAACGGCCACATGCTCTACAGCCACTTCTCCTTCTCCAGCGACAAGAAGCGGCTGGACGGCATTCTCTCGAAGGACTGAGCCGCGCGGGCAGACAGCGGGACTCCGGGCGTCGCGGGAAGTGCTTCCGCGGCGCCCGTCGCGTTCTAGAACGAGCACACCGGTCCGCGCGGGAAGAGACGTCCCGCCGGGGGGGGCGTGAAGGCGCGCTCCATGGCGTCAGCGGCCTCCGCCAGCGAGCCATGCGACGCCTCGATTCGGGCGAAGCGCGTCCGCATCCGGTCCAGGATTCCCGTGGGCAGCAGCCGCCGCGCCATGGGAAACACCTGCGCCTCCTCCACCGCGGTGTGCCCCCGGTACAGGCGCAACCAGTCATCCGCCGCGTCGAGCATGCGCGCGGGGTCCGTCTCCCCGCCACGCAGCATCGCCTCCGCCGCGCAGAGCATGGCCACCGCGTGCTCGCTGCCGGTGCCGTGCTCGCCGGACACCTGGGCCAGCAGCCCCGGCGCCAGCGGCAGCCGGTGCGCCACCATCGTCTGGAAGAGCACCATCTCCTTCGCGTGGTGGCTGCCGTCCACGAAGGTGAGGAAGAAGTTCGCGGCGCGCAGGAAGAGCGAGGCCGAGACGAACTCCCCATCGCGGCCCTTCGCCACCGCCCGGTCCAGGACCACCAGCACGCGCTGGATGTGGCGGTGCTCCTGGTTCAACACGTCCAATGCATCCATGACCGACCCCTTCACACCGTGCGGGAAAAGCGGGGGCGCTCCGTCCCCGCGAGATACGCGTCGAACACCATGGCCACGTTGCGGACGAAGAGCCGCCCCATGGGCGTCAGCTCCAGCTGCGAGCCGGTGCGCGTCACCAGGCCGTCGTCCTCGAACGCGCGCAGCCGTTCCAACTCCGGCGCGAAGTAGTCAGCGCCATCCGCCCCCAGGTCCACCCAGAAGTTGCACATGAGCCGGGTGATGACCGCGCGGCGGCGCTGGTCGTCCGCCGTCAGCGACAGGCCCCGCTCCGTGGCCAGGCAGCCCTGGGAGACGCGCTCGTAGTAGCGCGGCAGCGCGCGGACGTTCTGCGCATACGCGCCATCCACGTCGCTGATGCCGGTGCTGCCAATGGCCACCACATCCGACGCGGCCTTGACGGTATAGCCCTGGAAGTTGCGGCCCAGCCGGCGCTCGGCCTGCGCGCGCGCCAGTTCGTCCTCGGCCACCGCGAAGTGGTCCATGCCGATGGGCCGGTAGCCCGCGGACACAAAGGCCGCGTAGGCGGAGCGGAACAACTCCAGCTTGGCGCGTCCGCTTGGAATGGCCTCCGCGGGCATGCGCCGCTGGTGCTTCAGCACTTCGGGCATGAACGCGAAGGAGTAGACGGCCAGCCGGTCCGGCCGCATCGACAACACGGTGTCCAGCGTGCGGGCCCACCCCTCGGCGTCCTGGTGCGGCAGGCCGTAGATGAGGTCGAAGTTCACGCCCTTGAAGCCCAGCAGCCGCGCGTGCTCCAGCAGCGCCCGCGTCTCCTCCGGGGACTGGATGCGGTTGGTGACCTCCTGAACGCGCGCGTCGAAGTCCTGCAGACCCATGGACACGCGGTTGAAGCCCAGGCTCCGCAGCAGGGTGAGCTGGCCGGGCGTCGTCACGGCCGGGTGGATTTCGATGGCCACCTCCGCGTCCGACGCGATGCGGAAGCGACGGGTGAGCGCCGTCCACAGCCGTTCGAGCTGCCGCTCATCCAGGAAGGTGGGCGTCCCTCCACCCCAGTGAATCTGGGACAAGGAGCGCCGGCAGCCGAGCCGCTGCACCACCAGGTCCAGCTCCATCTCCAGATGGTCGATGTACTGGTCCGCCGCGGCCCGGTCCCGGCTGATGACGACGTTGCAGCCGCAGTACCAGCAGAGACTGCGGCAGAAGGGCAAGTGCACGTAGAGCGACAGCGGCTCGGCGCGCTCCCGGGAGCCTGCATGCTCGAGCCGCTCCACCAGGTGCTCCGGACCGAAGTCCTTCCGCCACTCGGGCGCCGTGGGGTAGCTGGTGTAGCGAGGGCCGGAGACGTCGTACCGGCGCAGCAGGGCTTCGGGTGGCGTGGGGACTTCCTGGCGGGGGGGCTCCATCTCACCGCCTCACCATTCCAAGCCTCGTGCCAGGATCATCCAGGACGGGGATGCGGTGGAAGTCACGCAGGCCTTGCGGCCCCCTCCACCCACGGCGCAACCCCTGCGCCGTGGCGCCCCCGACCGGGGGAAGCATGCCCTACCCTCCCGTGGGGGCAGGACCCAGGAACCGGGCCTCCATGCGCTTCACTTCACCGGAGGCCGCGTCGGCCACCTCGACGGTGAAGTGGAATGGCAGCTTCGTTCCGCGCTGGTCCACGGTGATGAACAGCGGCACGCGGAAGCTCTCCAGCGAGGCGAGCGTCACCTGCGCCTGGGGTACCACCACCTTCGCGGGCACGGGACTGTCCACGCGGATGGTGAGCACCGTCTCGGAGGGGTTCTTGTTCACCAGGTGCAGCTCGAACTGGTTGCGCACCGTGCCCTGCTCGACGACGTAGGGCATGCCCTGGAAGCGCAGCAGGTTCGCCTCGAAGGGCACGCGCCGCACGAGGCTCAGCGTGAGGCCCACCACCGCCACCAGCATCAACGCGCCGTAGATGAACAAGCGGGGCCGGAGCACCCGCCGTGGCTGCCCGTCCAATCCGTTGAGCGAGTCATAGCGGATGAGCCCACGCGGCCGGCCCAGCTTGTCCATGACGCCGTCGCACGCATCCACGCACTGCGCGCACGCCAGACAGTCCATCTGCAAGCCATTGCGGATGTCGATGCCCGTGGGGCACACGGCCACGCACTTGAAGCAGTCCACGCAGTCGCCGCGCGGAGGCGGGGCCGGGACACCCGGAGCGGCCTTGATGAGACGCCCCCGGGGTTCTCCGCGCCGCGTGTCATAGCCGACGATGAGCGAGTCCCGGTCCTGCATCGCGGACTGGAGGCGGCCATACGGGCACACCACCACGCAGAGCTGCTCACGGAACCAGGCGAAGTTGAAGTACAGCGCGCCCGTCACGACCATGGCCCACGTGAAGGCCACTGGCGAAGCCACCGGGCCATCGGCCACCATCGCGACGAGCCCGCCCGCCGAGACGAAGAGGCTCAACGCCGCGTGGGAGATGAGCAGCGACACCGCGACGTACGCGCCATGCTTGAGCACCGCCCGCGCCACGCGCGCGGGCGTCCACGGCTCCTTCGCCGCCTTCAGCCGCCGCTCCCGGGGGCCATCGAAGAACCGCTCGATGGGACGGTACAGCGCCTCCAGGAACACCGTCTGGGGACACGCCCAGCCGCACCACACGCGCCCCAGCCACGCGGTGAAGAACAGCAGGCCGAAGCCCACCGACGTCAGCAGGAACAGGACGCGCCAGAAGTCCTGCGCGTTGTACGTGCCCCCGAAGAGGTAGAAGCGGCGCGCCGCCACGTCCAGGTGCACCGCCGGGTGGCCCCCCACCTCCACCAGTGGCAGGGCCAGGTAGATGGCGATGAGGACCGCGAAGCCCACCCGCCGCCGAGTGATGAACCGGCCGCGCACGTCCGCCGGGTGGAGCGCCAGCCGCGAACCATCCGCGTGGATGGACGTGAGCTGGTCGATGCGCGGGCCATCCCGCTGCGGTGCCGCCGACATGACTGTGTCCTCTCCGTGGGCTACGGCTGCTCGGGCTCGCCCTGCGGCTCCTTGCCGCCGGGCGCGTTGGTGCCCTTGAGCGTGAGCAGGTAGGCGGTGACGGCCTTGACGCGCTCGGCGCCCAGGGTGCGCTCCCACGCGGGCATGCCCTTGGCCACCACGCCGTCCGCCACGACCTTGTGGATGGCCATGGGGCCGCCACCGTGCATCCAATACGCGTCCGTCAGGTTGGGACCGATGGAGCCCTGCCCCTGCGCGCCGTGACACGCCGCGCAGTTCGCCTGGAACACCTGCTTTCCGCTCTCCAGGGAGGCCGGGTCCTTGGCCAGCGCGAGCAGCATGCCGTCAGACGCTGGCGCGTTTCCGGACGCGCGCTTCGCCACCTCCGCGGACTCGGCGACGTACTCACCGAGCTGTCCGGGCCCCGCCTCGGCGATGTGGTACCAGAACCAGTACCCCGCGCTGAAGATGATGGACGTCCAGAGGATGAACAGCCACCAGTTGGGCAGGTGGTTGTCGTGCTCCTCGATGCCGTCATAGACGGAGTGCAACAGCGGCTTTTCACTGCTCATGACGGCCCTCCCCCTGCTCGCTCAGCGGCATCCGCGCGAGCGCGTCGAAGTCCCCGCTGCGCCGCGCCACGAACACCCAGGCGACGACGCCGAGGAACACCGCGATGAACAGGACCAAGGCGAAGAGGGGCAGCTCGGTGAGCGACATCCCCTGATAGAATTGCTTGTACATCAGCGGCCCTCCTCACTGGCGATGGTGGCGGCAGGCAGACGGTTCGGCGGCGCGGGCGACTTCTCCGGCGACGCGGGCAGGTCCTGCGGCCCACGGCCCAGGCGCTGGAGGTAGGCGATGATGGCCACCATCTCCGAATCCCACGCCACCTGGACGCCCTGCGCCGCCAGGTCCGCGGTGATGCCCTCCGCCTGTGCCTTCTGTCGCGCCTCGGCGCCGTCCACGTCCGCGTTGCTGTACGGCACGCCCAGCCGCTGCATCAGCGCGAACTTCTTCGGCGCGTCCTTCACGACGATGCGCTGCTCGGCCAGCCACGGGTACGGCGGCATGTTGGAGCCGGGGCTCGTCGCCCGCGGGTCCATCATGTGCGTGTAGTGCCAGAGGTTCGGGTACTTGCCGCCCAGCCGGTGCAGGTCCGGGCCGGTGCGCTTGCTGCCCCACTGGAAGGGGTGGTCGTAGATGAACTCCTCCGCGCGGGACACGTCGCCGTAGCGCTGCGTCTCCGCCACGAAGGGGCGAATCATCTGCGAGTGGCAGGTGTAGCACCCCTCGCGGACGTAGAGGTCGCGGCCCTGGAGCTCCAGCGGCGAGTACGGCTCCTGCGCCTGGCCGTGCGCCGGCACCGCCTGCTTGAGCATGATGGTGGGCAGCAGCTCCGCCACACCGCCAATCAGGATGGCGATGAGCGTGAGCACGGTGAAGGCCAGCGGCTTGCCCTCGATGAGGCCGAACCACGACGGACGGCCTGCTTCACGGTCCCTGCGGGTGACAATCCAGGCGAACTCGCCCAGCGCGATGATGGCGCCCATCAGCACCACCGCGCGGACCGGCTTCGCCCAGCCGAGGAACATCGTCACGGTGAGGATGGCGATGGCGAATACCAACGGCCGACCCGTGACGACCTGCACCCAGCCGGGCGTCGGGGCCTTGGCGGGGACGGGCTCGGCGACGGGTGTGGGCGCGGGCGGCTCCACCACGACGGTGGTCTCCCCGTCCACGGCCTTGCCGGCGCGGGCCGTCTTCCACAGGTTCCACGCCATCATGATGAAGCCCACCAGGTACATGGACCCGCCGACGAAGCGGACGATGTACATGGGCCGGATGGCCAGCAACGTCTCCACGAAGTTCGGGTAGAGCAGCGTGCCGTCGGGGTTCGCCGCGCGCCACATGAGGCCCTGCGTGACGCCGCTGATCCACATGGAGACCATGTAGAGGAGGATGCCCACCGTCCCGAGCCAGAAGTGCGCGTCCGCCGCCTTGGGCGAGTGCAGCTTCGTGCCGTACAGCCTGGGCACCAGCCAGTAGAACATGCCGGCCGCCATGAAGCCGTTCCAGCCCAGCGCGCCGCTGTGGACGTGGCCGACAATCCAGTCCGTGTAGTGGCCCAGCGCGCTCACCGACTTGATGGACAGCAGCGGCCCTTCGAAGGTGGCCATGCCGTAGAAGGTGACGCCCGCGATGAGGAACTTGAGGACGGGGTCCTCGCGCAGCTTGTACCAGGCGCCCTTCAGCGTGAGCAGGCCGTTGAGCATGCCGCCCCACGACGGCGCCCACAGCATGACGCTGAAAATCATGCCCAGCGACTGCGCCCAGTCCGGCAGCGCCGTGTAGAGCAGGTGGTGCGGGCCGGCCCAGATGTAGATGAAGACCAGGGCCCAGAAGTGGATGATGGACAGCCGGTACGAGTACACCGGCCGCTCCGCCGCCTTGGGCAGGAAGTAATACATGATGCCCAGGATGGGCGTGGTGAGGAAGAAGGCGACGGCGTTGTGGCCGTACCACCACTGCACCAGCGCGTCCTGGACGCCCGCGAAGACAGAGTAGCTCTTCATCCCCGACAGCGGCAGCGCCAGGCTGTTGACGATGTGCAGCACCGCCACCGTGACGATGGTCGCGATGTAGAACCAGATGGCGACGTAGAGGTTCTTCTCGTGGCGCTTCGCCAGCGTCCAGAAGAAGTTGATGGCGAAGACGACCCAGATGACGGCGATGGCCACGTCGATGGGCCACTCCAGCTCCGCGTACTCCTTGGAGGTGGTGAAGCCCAGGGGTAGCGAAATCGCCGCCGCGACGATGATGAGCTGCCAGCCCCAGAAGTGGATTTTCGAGAGCAGGTCCGACGCCATGCGCGTCTTCAACAGACGCTGCGTGGAGTAGTAGATGCCCGCGAACATCATGTTGCCCACGAAGGCGAAGATGACCGCGTTCGTGTGCAGCGGGCGCAGGCGGGAGTAGGTCGTGTAGGGGATGCCCAGGTTCGCCTGCCACCAGGCGAGCTGACTGGCCGCCAGCGCCCCTACCGCCATTCCCACGATGCCGAACAGCACCGACGCGATGATGAAGCGCCGGACCGTGGTGTCGTCATAGATGATTCGTTGCTGATGCACGGCTTCACTCCTGGGAAGCGGAGGGCGGAGGCTCGGGAGCACGCGGCGCCGGAGCGGCGCTGTCGTCTTCGAGCGGGAAGAGCGAGAGCCGGTCGGCGTGCTCGTGGTCGCGGTGGCGCACGCTGTAGACGAACAGCAGCACCGAGCTGGCGACGAGCATCAGGCTCACGAAGACCTGGAGGACGAGGACGTTCATGCCGGCACCTCCCGGAGCGGCGGCGTGGGCGAGGCGGCGGCGCGCTCGCGTGAGGCGGACAGCCACCACACCGTGAAGAGCACGGTGGCCAGGCTGGTGGCGGGCATGGCCACGGCGGCGCGCAGGGGCGTCATCCAACCCGCGAGGCACACGGCGACGGCCACCACGTTGTAGCCCACCGCCAGGACCAGCAGCCGGCGCACCACCTGGCGCAACCGGGCCGACAACCGCAGTGCCTCGCGGATGGCGCCCAGGCCTTCGCCCAGGAGGAAGAAGTCGCTCTTGCCGGGCATCACCGGCCGGTCGATGGCGGGCGTACCCGCGCAGAGGGCGCGCTCGAAGGCGAGGCTGTCGTTGACGCCGTCGCCCAGGTACAGCGTGTCCGCCGCGTCCAGCTTCGCGACGGCCTCCGCCTTGTCCTCGGGACGCTGACCACTCAGGGTGTGCTGGGTGGGGATGCCCAGCGCGGCGGCCATGTCATTCACGCGGCCCTGGCTGTCCCCGGAGATGAGCCACACCTCGCGGCCCTCTCCCTGGAGCGCCTGGACCTCACGGCGCGCGTCGGGACGTACCGACTCCCGGAGCTGGAAGAAGGCCACGGGCACGCCGTCACGGGTCAGCACCGGGCCCGCGGCGAGGCCCGAACCGGAGAGGAGGACCTCCACACGCCCACTCGGCCTGGAGTGGCGGCTCGCGGGGCTGCCCCACTCACGCGACGCGCCATCCGTGGGCTCGTGGTCCGGCTGCCCTGTCTCCACCGCACGCGCCTCGGTGGCCCAGTCCGCGCGGCCCAACCGCCAGCGCACGCCTTCTCGATTCAGCTCGAGCCCCTGGCCCGCGAACTCCGACACACGCGCCTCCGGGTTGAAGCGCGCGCCCTCCCGAGTCAGCGCGGCCGCGAGGCAGCGACTGGCGGGGTGGTTGCTGCGCGACACCAGGTCGAAGGCGATGTCGCGCGATGCGGGCGTCAACCCCGCCACGGCGGCGCGATCCACCAACTCCAGCCGCCCCAGCGTCAGCGTCCCCGTCTTGTCGAAGAGCACCTTTCGCACGCGCGGCAGCCGGTCCAGCAGGTCCGTGCTCCGGATGAAGAAGCCGCCGCGGCGCAGGCGCGCCTGGACCAACTCGTAGGCCAGTGGTGTGGCGATACCGATGGCGCACGGGCACGTCACCACCAGCAGCGCCACCGCCACCTCCAGCGCCTTGTCCGGCCCGGCGGGCCACCACAGCACGAGCCCCAACGCGGAGACGAAGAGCACCGTGACGACCCAGCGGCGCGACACGCGGTCCCAGAAGCGGGTGTGCAGCGCGGCCCCCCCCACGTCCGTGGGCGCCCGGCGGAGCAACGCCACCAGCGGAGAGTCGGTGAACGCCTGCTTCGCCTGGACACGCACGGCCTCGCGCCCGGCGTTGAACGCGCCCGCGGGCAACGCACCGCCCTGCCCCACCGCGCGCTCGCCGGGCTCGCCCGTAATCCAATCCGTGGACACGCGGGCTCCCGAATCGAGCAGCACCGCGTCCACCGGCACCAGGTCTCCCGGCGCAATCACCAGCACGTCGCCGTCGGCCACCTCGGCGGCGCGCACGGTGGCGAGCCGCGCGCCCTCTTCCCTGCGCACGAAGAGCCCCTCCGCCCCGTCGTCATCCAGCAGGAAGCGCCGGTTGCGCTCCAACACCCGCTGCTGGAGCCACCGTCCCACCAGCATCAGCGTGACGAAGGTGTTGAGCGTGTCGAAGTACGCCAGGTCGCCGCGCCCTCCGCGCGCCTGCGCCAGCGACATGCCGAACACCAGCAGGATGCCCAGGGCAATGGGCAGGTCCAGGTGCAGCACGCCGCGCCGCAAGCCCTGAAGCGCGGAGCGGAAGAAGGGCCAGCCCCCCACCACCACGACCGCGGACGACAGCCACAGACTCAGCCGCGTGAAGAGACGGAAGACATCGCCATCCTCCGGCGTGAGCCCCACGTAGAAGCTCACCGAGAACAGCATCACGTTCATCGACAGCGCGGCGCAGATGCCCAGGCGGATGGGCAGGTCCAGGCTCGTGCGCTCCGAGCGCTTGCGGCTGGGGCCGAAGAGGTAGCCAAAGCCCTCCACGCCGCGAAGGAACTCCGCCACGTCGAAGGCGCCGCGCCGCCACAGCATCCGCACCTTGCCCAGGGCCGGGTCCACCGTCAGCCCCGCCCCGCCCGGCTGCCGGCGGAACAGCTCATTCATCAGCCACACGCATGCGGCGCAGTGGATGCCCTGCACGTCCAGTTCGAGCGCGCACAAGGGGCCCGGCGTCGACTCCGCGCGGCTCATGAGCGGCTCCAGCCACGCGAACGCGCGTTCCTTGCGCGGCTCAGACGCGGGCGCCGTCTTTCCTTGCGCGAGCTGGTAGTAGCGCGTGAGCCCCTGCTCCACGAGCAGGCCGTGCACGGCCTCGCACCCCACACAGCAGAAGTCGCGCGCCGCGCCTCCCGGAGGAACGGGGCTGCCGCAGTGGAGACAGGCGGCCGGAGCAGGCTCCGATGTCGTGGAGGCAGGCATTCACGATGTCACCTTGCGAACGGCATGCCTGTTGCGATGCACCGCGTTCATGTCGCCCGAACCGGCCGCACTCGCCTCGCTGCTGCACACCTCCGAACCCACCGTCATCGCCGGCGCACTGGGCGCCTTCGTGGTGGGGCTCACGGGGAGCGTGCATTGCCTCCTCATGTGTGGACCGCTGGCCTGCGCGGGTCTGCCCGGCGCGCCAGGGCCCGAGCGCCGCCGAGCCGTCGTCGCCTACCAGGGCGCGCGCCTGGGCGCCTATGCCCTCGTGGGCGGCGCACTGGGCATGCTGGGTGGAGGCGTCACCCAGGCGCTGGCGGTCTCCACCCGCCCCTACCTTCCCTGGCTGATGGCGGTGGCGCTGGTCGCGTCCGCGTTGGAGCTGGGCAAGCGCCTGCGCCCGCTGCCGGGCATGGAGAACCTCGCGCGGCATGTCACGCGCTGGGGCGCAAAGTTTTCGTGGACGGGCCGCGCGAGCGCAATGGGTGCGGTCACACCGCTGCTGCCCTGTGGCCTCCTCTATGGCGTCTTCGCGGTGGCGCTGGCGAGCGGTTCGTTCGGAGGCGGAGCGCTGGTGCTCGCCGCGTTCGCGCTCGGCGGCCTGCCCGCCCTGCTGGGGGCGCAGCTTCAGGCGGCGCTGTGGAAGCACCGCCCGAGGTGGGTGTCCCTGCTGCTCCAACGGGCGGTGCCGCTGGCGGCGGCGGCGGTGCTCGTCTACCGCGCGGTGAGCGTGAACGCCGGTGGCGCCAGTTGTCATTGAGAAGGGCTCGGGCGTTTCGGGCGAAAGGACCGAGCCGTCCACGCCACGAGCTCAGCGCAGCGCGGCCACTGCCTCGAGCGCGGAGGGCTCACCCGCGACGAGCAACGCGTCGGACGGGGTGAGCAGCCGGTCCGGGTCTGGCACCGGGAGCATGCGGTCCTGGAGCACGTCATGCACGGCCACCACGTGCACGCGGTAGCGCTGCGGCAGGGCGAGCACGCGCAGGCTCTTGCCATACCAGGCCTCCGGCACGGGCATCTCCTGAAGGCCGAACTCCGTTCCCAGCTGCACGTACTGGAGGAGGCGGCCGCTGGTGATGCGGCTGGCCAGTCCCAGGGCGCTCTCCCGCTCCGGGAAGATGCTCTCGGTGGCCCCCAGCGCGTTGGCGATGCGCGCATGGTCATCCGAGCGGACCTTCACGTAGATGTCCTGGATGCCCGAGTCCCTCAGGGCGAGCAGCGCGAGGATGCTGGCCGAAAGGTCCTCTCCCGTGGAGACGATGGCGGCGTCCGCCCCCCGCGCGCCCACCTCCTCCAACACCTGGCGCTGCGTGGCGTCTCCCACCATGGCCTTGGACACGCGCGCGCCCAGGGCGTCGACCACCGCCGGTCGCGGGTCGATGGCGATGACGTCATGCCCCTGCTCATGCAGGCGCGCGGCGATGACCGAGCCGAAGTTGCCCAGACCCACCACGATGATGCGCTTCATCCGTGCTCCTTAACCAACGATGAGGTCCTCTTGCGCGGGGCGCACGTGCCGCAGGTGCGTCCGGGCGCGCAGGCTGAGGGCGGCGAAGAAGGACAGCGGCCCCAGCCGTCCCACGAACATCAGCCCGATGATCAGCAGCTTGCCCGCCACGCTCAGGCTGGGCGACATATCCATGGTCAGCCCCACCGTACAGAAGGCGCTGACCACCTCGAAGAAGACGGGAAGGAAGCTGGCGCGCGCGGCCTGCACCGACTCCGCTCCGCGCCCCTCCGTGAAGGAGAGCACGAAGACGGCCGCCGTCATCACCCCGAAGGCGATGAGGGCCAGCGACACCGTGCGCTCGATGGTGCCCTCCGGGATGGCGCGGCCATGCAACTCGGCGTGTCGGCGGCCCCGGATGCGCGTGAAGGCGAGCGCGCCCAGCACCGCCAGCGTCGTCGTCTTCAAGCCCCCGGCCGTGGAGCCAGGGCTGCCCCCCACCACCATCAGCAGGATGGTGAAGAAACCGCTCGCGTTGCTCACCTCGGAGTAGCTCACGCTGTTGAAGCCCGCAGTGCGCGCCGTGGCGGACATGAACCAGGCGTTGGCCACCCGGTCCACGTAGCCCAGGGGCGCCAGCGCCCCCCGCCACTCGAAGAGCGCGAAGAGCACGGTGCCGCCCACCAGCAACACCCCGGTGACGAGCAGCGCCGCGAAGGTGTGAACGCTCATCCGCCGGGAGCGCTGGTCGCGGCTGCGCCACCAGCGCAGCGCCTCCTCGCTCGAAAGGTAGCCCAAGCTCCCCATGATGATGAGGAAGGAGATGACGAGGAGCGTGAGGGGCTCCCGGTTGAAGCCCGCCAGCGAATCACTGAACGTCGAGAACCCGGCGTTGCAGAAGGCGCTGACCGAATGGAAGACGGCGTGCCAGGCCGCCTCCTTCCAGCCGAAGCGCGGCAGCCACAACAGCCACAGCAGCAACGCCCCCAGCGCCTCCACCCCCAAGGTGAAGCGCGCGACCCGCAGCGCCAGCGACAGCACGTTCTGCCGGTGCGTGTAGTCCATGGGCGCACCGACGATGACCTCGCTGCGGAGGGACAACCGCCGGCCCAACGCGCCGATGACGAGCGTGGTGAGGGTGACCAGCCCCAGGCCCCCCAGTTGGATGAAGACGAGCAGCCACAGATGCCCCCAGCGGGTGAAGGCCGTCGCGGTGTTCACCACGGAGAGCCCCGTCACGCACACCGCGCTGGTCATGGTGAAGAGCGCGTCGAGAAAGCCCAGGCGCGGGCCCGTATACAACGCCGGGAGCCAGAGCAGCCCCGCCGTCCCCACCCCGATGAGGACCGCGAAGGAGAGCGCCAGCAGCGTCGCCGGTGAGATGGAGAACCAGCGCAGCCAGAGCCAGCGGAGGGGTGAACGGAGGAAGGAGTCCACGGTGATGGGGAGACCATCCACCAAGTCGAGGCGCTCCACCAGTTTCCCATGCTCGAACCGGGCCGCGGGGCTCAGCCACCGCGTCGCTTCGCGCCTCGCCGCCCATTCGAAGCGGCCGGCTCCTTCGGCAGGTGCCGCAAGCCCATCCACCCGAGCGCCGCGACGTGACGCGCGACGTGGTCAATCGAGAAGGAGCGCCCATCCTCCGCCCACCACTGCCCCACCTGCGTCACCATGCCCACCAGCGCGTTCGCATAGATGGGCGCGACCTTGGGGTTGTAGCCAGCGTGCTCGAACTCGCTCTTGAAGATGTCCGAGACCCGCAGCGCGAGGTCGTCGATGACGCGCGTCAGGCCCCGCCGTCCAGCCGCCAGCGGTGAATCGCGCGTCATCACCGCGAAGCCCGCGGGCTCCTCCTTGGCGTACGTCATGAAGGCCAGCACCGCCCGCTCGAACCGTTCGCGGGGCGTGCCCGAGGCGATGCTCTCCGACACGCGCGTCACCAGGTCATCCATCTCCCGGTCCACGATGGCCGCGTAGAGCCCCTCCTTCGCGCCGAAGTGCTCGTAGACGATGGGCTTCGACACGCCCGCCTGCTGAGCCACCTCCTCGATGGAGGTCGCCTCGTAACCCTTCGAGGCAAACACGCCTCGCCCCACCGCCATCAACTGGACCCGGCGGTCGGCACCCGACAGTCGCTTCTTCGTCGCCACGTTGACCTCTAACCTACCCAACAGTAACTTACCCGACCGGAACCTACCAACTGGTAACTCTCCGGTGGAGTTGGAGCCCCTCATGTATCCCGTCTCTCGCCGAGCCGTCTTGCCCGACACAGCCGAGCTCAACGTCCTCGCCGTCAATGAATCGCGGGGCCGGTCCTGAGCGCCCAGGCCGCGGAGAAGCCGAAACTGCGGGGTGTGCTGCATCAGTTCGCCGCCACGGGTGCGCTGGGGGCGGGCCTGGTGCTCGTCTTGATGGCCCCGACCGATCGGGCCGCGGCGGCCGCCGCCGTGTTCGCCGTCAGCCTGGTGGTGTTGTTCTCGGTCAGCGCGACCTACCACCGGGTGAACTGGTCCACGCGGGGGAGGACATGGATGCGACGGATGGACCACGCCTCCATCTTCATCCTCATCGCGGGCACCTATACGCCCGTCGCGCTGCTGGGCATCTCCGGGGCCGCGGGCAACCGCCTGCTGCTCCTCATCTGGGCAGGCGCGCTCGCCGGAGTCCTTCAGTCGCTGTTCTGGATACAGGCGCCCAAGGTGGTGACGGCGGCGTTGGCCGTCGCGGTCGGCTGGACGCTGGTGCCGTACTTCGATGAAGCACGGCAAGCCCTCACGGGCAGCAACCTGGCGCTCATCCTCGCGGGCGGCGTCGCCTACACGGCGGGCGCCCTCGCCTATGCCCTGAAGCGGCCGAACCTCCGGCCCGGCGTCTTCGGCTACCACGAGCTGTTCCACGCCCTGACGCTGGTCGGCGCGGGGCTCCACTTCACGGTCGTCCTGCGGCTCGTCCGCGCGGCCACCCTGTAGACACAGGAACGCCAGCGCCAGCGTTCTGACCTCCAGACAACATGGGCCGGCCCGGCCGGCCGCTTGACTAGAATCTGGCTCTAGAATCAGATTCTAGTCATGGAGCGTAAACGCCGCAGCGCGACTGGCGAGCAGAGCCGTCGCGCCATCCTGGACGCCGCGCTGGATTGCTTCTCCCGGTTGGGCTGGGCGGCGACGACCATCGAGGACATCCGCAAGGTCAGCGGCGCCAGCGTGGGCAGCGTCTACCACCACTTCGGTGCGAAGGAGGGCATCGCGGTGGCGCTCTACATCGACTGCCTGCGCCTCCATCAGGAGTCGCTGCGGGGTCGGCTGGAGCGGAAGCACGACGCGGAAGCCTTCGTGCGAACCATCGTCACCCACCACATCGCGTGGTCCCGGGAGCACCCGGAGGCCGCCCGCTATCTCCTGCGCATGCGCCGTGAGGAAGCCGTGGCCGCGGCCGAACAGGAAATCCAATCCGCGACGGGCGACTTCATCCGGGAAGGCTTCAGCCGGATGAAGGCCCATGCCCACGCGGGCGAGCTGCTGCCACTGCCTCCGGCCGTCTACATGCCGCTGCTGCTCGGCCCCGCCCAGGAATTGCTGCGCGCCTGGGCCAACGGTCACGTGGAGCTCAAGGCCGGCATCGAGAAGGTGCTCGCAGATGCCGCCTGGCGATGCCTGCGTCCGGAGACAGCCCCCTCCCGGAAGGTGCCATGATGCGGGATGACGCCCTGCCCTCTCCCGTCGCGACGGCCTCGACGGAGACCGTCCGGATTCCCGCCCGGGATGGGCTCCCCCTGGCCGCGACGGTGTACCAGGGGCTCCAGGACAATGGCGTGGTCGTCCAGATCAATCCCGCGACGGCGGTGCCGCGCAGGTACTACGACGCCTTCGCCCGGTTCCTCGCGGGCCGTGGCTTCACGGTCGTCACGTATGACTACCGGACCATGGGGGAGTCGGTCGTCGACGCGTCCCTGCGCAACCAGGCCCGCTTCCAGGACTGGGGCGAACTGGACATGCCCGCGGTGCTGGACTGGGTGACGGCTCGGTTCCCCTCGCACCGGCTGGCCGTCGTGGGTCACTCGGCGGGCGGGCAGATGCTGGGGCTGGCGGAGAACACCTCGCGCATCCAGGCCGTGCTGCTGATTGGCTCACAGCACGGCTGGTGGCGACACTGGCCGCTCCGCCAAGGGCTGGCTTTGGCCGCCATCTGGTACGTCGCGCTGCCCGCCTCCGTCGCGCTGCTGGGCTACTTCCCGGGCCGCGCCGTGGGCTCGGAAGACCTGCCAGGAGGCATCGCGAAGCAGTGGGCGCGCTGGTGCCGCAGCCCACACTACGTCTCCGATGACGACGGTGCGCCGCTGCGGCCGTACAACGACCGGGTCCGGGCACGAATACGGCTCTACAGCTTCTCCGACGACGCCATCGCGCCGGAGGCCGCCGCGCGTGCGCTGCTCGACTACTACCCGAACGCGACGCGCGAGCACCTGCACCGCACGCCCGCGGAGCTCGGCATGAAGCGAATCGGCCACTTCGGCTGGTTCCGCTCCAGCACGCCCGAGGCCGTCTGGGTGGAGGCGGCGGATTGGCTCCAACAGACGAAGTGACTCCACCACCCAACGAGGGACTCATGAGCAACTTCATCACGGAAGAGACCGAAGGGTTCGTGCGGAAGATTGGACTGAACCGCCCTGAGAAGCGGAACGCGATGAACATCGCGCTCATCGAGCAACTCTCGGGTGCCCTGGGACGGGCCGAGGCCGACGAGAACGTCCGGGTGTGCGTGCTCTTCGCTCACGGCACCGTGTTCACGGCGGGGCTCGACCTCATGGATGTGTTTCCCAGGCTGGGTGACGCCCAGACGCTGTTCAGCGCGGCGGGCATCGACCCGTGGGCCACGCATGGCCCCGCGAGGACGAAGCCGCTCATCATCGCGGTGCATGGCAAGTGCCTCACGCTCGGTATCGAGCTGATGCTCGCGGCCGACATCACGGTGGCTTCCGAGGACGCCACCTTCGAGCAGATTGAAATCGACCGGGGCATCTTCCCCTTCGGCGGGGGCACGGCCCGCTGGGTGCGGACCATGGGTTGGGGCAACGCGATGCAGTACCTGCTGACGGGCGATGCGCTCGACGCGCGTGAAGCGCACCGGCTGGGGCTCGTGCAGCGTGTCGTCTCGCGCGAGGCGCTGATGGAGACAGCGATGGGCCTCGCGGCCCGCATCGCGTCGAAGCCGCCCCTCGCCATCAAGGCGACCCTCGAAAGCGCGCGGACGGCCGTCCTCGAAGGGGAGCGCGCCGCGGCGGAGAAGCTCCTGCCGGCCATTCAGCAGCTCGCGACGACCGAGGACGTCCAGGAGGCGCTCTCCGCCCACTTCGAACGCCGGCCCGCGACCTTCCGCGGCCGATGACGGTCTCAGGCGGCCGGGGCATGCCAGCGCGCCCAGAACATGCTCGACGTGAACAAGGTGCGTCCCGTGGACGCCCCGCGCCGTGCCGGCCCGAGGCATCGTGACGCAGCAACGCCTCAGACCTGCTCGGTGCGAAGCGTCACCGGGTGGTCCTTGAGCCACGCCTGGCAGCGCTCGATAAGCGCGGCGGCGGAAGGCAGCCCCATGCTCACCAGCAGTTCGCGGTAGGGCTCGAAGGCCTCCGGCGTCCACGCCGTGAGCGCCTTGAGGTCGGCCAGCGCCACCATCTCCTCGGGGGAGCGCCCTTCCGCCTCCTTCCGCGCAGTGAGCAGCGCGGCCAACGACATCCTCGCTGGCTCCGCTTCGAAGGCGATGGCGGCGTCCATGTACGCCGCGCGGGCGGCGTCATCCGCCCCTGGGTCCTTCGCCTTCTCGCGCAGCCTGCCGAGCAGCCCGGAGAGGAAGGACTCGTCGAGCGCGCTCTTCACTGCCCGCATCAACGCCGTCACCGCGTCCCGGCGCACCGAGGGCTCCGCGCCCGTGGGCAGGGACTTCAGCGCCTGCATCGGCTCCCAGAGCGCGCAGGTCAGCCACAGCTCCTCCTCGGGTGAGAAGACGGCCGGTGACGTCGCGGACCGCAGCCACGACTCCACACGAACAGCCCGCTCCTTGGCCTCGCGGGCGATGCGCTCGACAAGCTCCGGGTCCTCCTGCACGTATTTGAGCAGCGCGCCCACGTCGCCGCCCCGGGCCTGCTGGAGCGCGGCCTTCGCCTCGTCGGAGAAGGCTTCCTCCTCCAAGCCCTTCACCAGCGCCTCGTACTTCTGGGACAGCTCCTTGTGCCTGGCGCTCCACTCGCGGAACTGCACGTCGAACACCACGTCCAGCACGGGGATGTCCTCCGGCCGGGCCTTGCCCATCCGCTTGAACGCGGAGGCCAGCAGCGCCCCCACGCCAATGGCCCGCCGGTCCTCGGCGGACAGTCCCGGCGTGGACATCTTCGCCATCAGCGCGGCGCCGAGCGATGCCAGGAAGGCCGGTGTCCCGAACTCGCGCACCGTGCCCACCAGCAGCTCACGCCGGGCGCTGGCCGCGTCCTGCTCCGTGGTCTCCGACAGGCGGGCCAGCTCCTTCCCCACGTGCTCGGAGAAGCCCTTCACGTCGAAGCGCAGGCCGGACGCCGGGCCCCAGTCCGTCATCAGGTCCGACAGCCGCTCCAGGGCGCCGGACAGCCGGGACACATCGGGGTCGCCCAGCACTTCCATCGCCGCCTCGAGGTCCGCCCTCGCGGACGAAGCGGGAGCGGCGGGCGGCGCGGCGCGGGCCCGGTCCTCCGCAGCATGGCAGACCTTGTACTTCTTGCCACTGCCACAGGGACACGGGTCGTTACGGCCGGGCTTCTTCGAGTTCAAGGGGGCCTCAGAGGGTCGCGTGCGCGACAAGGAGAGTCCACGACGGCGCTAGGAGTAGGCATCCCACCGGGCGGGAATCAAGTAGTGCCTGCGTCGCAGGCCACGCGCGCTGCCCCCCCAGAGCGCCAGGGGCCAGCCACCACCGGTTGCCTGGGAAGAAACGCCTCGACGATTCGGCCCCCGAAGCCCCCTCAGCCGGCCCACGACGGAGCATTCCTGACGAGACACCGGCGCGGTTGCAGGGTGCCCCCGGCGCGACCAACGCATCCACCACCGGGAGTGCACTCCCCGCATCGAACCTGCGGTGCGGCTTCAGCCGATGGCGGCCCTGGGAGTCGCCTCCGACTGGCGCAGCGATGACATCCATGCAGTCGTTCACGTTGCGGTTTCGAGAGGCATTGGCGGCACCGCCATGCATGTGTAACAACCCTACTAAAGCCACACCCCCAACCATTGGCATCGAACAGCCCAACCAACTCCCCCACCATGGGATGCCATTTCGCCATGGACTTCTCCTCGCGAAATGCGATTGGAAAACCACGACCGCGAATTTGTCTGACAATCGACCTGGGCGCCGGAGTCGTTGGCGATACGCGGATTTCGTACGCCCCGGGGTGCACAGCCCAGTCAGACATATGGCCTCGCCAATCAATCAGCTCCCGCGTTGAAAGCAGCAGGCTCCGTCGCCGTGAGCGCCAGCGGCTCTGCTCACGGCCATGCACCTGAGCCTCGACGCTCGCCTCCAGCACGGCCTGGATGGGCGTCACGGGGTTGCGTGCGCCGCCCAGCAGGGCAGCCCGGATGCCCGCGTCATACGACCGAGAGTCCCCTGCCGAAGCGACGGCGGGCGCACCATGCGGGACGTCGTCCTCACCGGGCAGAAGTTGTCGCCCAGCGCCCCTCTGCCCGGGCGAGCGCGCCTCCGCCGCCTTCCGCGCCGTGAGCAGCGCCGCGAGCGTCATCCGCGTGGGCTGGGCCTCGAAGGCGGTGGCGGCGCCCTGCGCCCTGCTCGCCGACAGCCGCTCCAGGGCGCCGGACAGCCTGGACACAGCGGGGCCACCGCGCACGTCCATGGCCGCCTTGAGGTCCGCCCCTCCCGGACGAGGCAGGAGTGGGGCTCGCGCGGAAGAGCGGTTCGGACAAGTCCAGGGGGAATGCCACCGAGGGCACCGGGGCGCCCGGGGGCGCGAACCTGGGGCCCCCACCAAGGCGACTGGGGGGCACGAGCCCGCCCCCCCCTTCTCCAGCGCCCCGATTCTCACCTAGTGAGAATCCACCGGCCAATCTGTAGCATCAAATGCAACACGCAACATTCCCACACCACGGCTCAAACTTGTAACATCCAATGCCACAACACGGCGCGGCCAAGGCCGCGATACAAGAGACCTCCGGGAGCGCCAATTCACTATTGGCAGAACATCCCGACCACAGCACGACACAGATGTCAGGGAACGGCCGCCATAGTGCGGCGCATTCACCAACAAATGAATTTCCGCGATTAACATGCAACCCAGCGGAGCATGGCCTCTTAAAACACTCATTCGCTGTTTCAGTGTAGACATTTGGATTCAGCTTCATTTATGTGCTTCTGCTTCATCTCGTGAAGCCACTCAGACAAGAGTTCAAGTGCAGCACCCTGGTCTGCAATGACGATCCGCTTGTCAGGGACCACCGGGTCCATGGCGTGCGAATCATGCCGGGGGTCGTCTTCCTCGATCTGGTGCTCCGGGCCCTGAGCGCCCACGGGGTCGACACCCGCGAGGTGGAGCTTCGCAACATCCTGTTCATCAAGCCTGTCGCCACCACCGAGCACAGCGACCGGAGGGTCCACCTGCGATTCCTCCCACGGCAGGGCGCGGACACGCTCGGCTGGCAGGTGGAGGCGGAGAGCCACCCCGTCTCCGCCGGAGGCACGGACGCTTCGGAGGAGCGCACGGAGCACTTCCGCTGCGAGGTCCACTTCGTCGAGGCGCCGCTGACGGGGCGAATCGAGCTCGAAGCGGTGGTGCGTCACGCGTCCCGCACCACGGACGTGGACGACGCGTACGTCTACGCCCGAGGGGCGTCCATCGAGCACTTCGAGTTCATGAAGGGCCAGGGGACGCTTCATTTCCATGCAGAGGGCGTCCTCGGCGCGCTGCACCTGAGCGAGCCGGCCCGAGACCACCTGGAAGACTTCCACTTCCACCCGGTCTTCCTGGACAGCGCCACGCTGCTGCCCTTCCTCTACATCCAGCAGCGGCCGGAGATGGCCCTGCAGCCCTTCATTCCCATCCACATCGAGTCATTCCGCGCCCTCGCGTCCCCCGGGGAGCGAGTGTTCGTCCATGTGCGGCAGGACAGCACCGGACTGGTGGCGGACGACCTCTTCCACAGCGACCTCGACTTCTTTTCGTCCGATGGCCAGCGAATCGCGGCCATGCGCAAGCTGTCCACCAAGCGCATCCGCGCCGAGGGCCTCATCTCCCGGCTGACGGCTCCACGACGCGCCGAGCCCCCCGCCCCCGAGGCCGCCC